>JAZONE010000028.1:0-3506 GCA_045654325.1 Akkermansia sp. | reverse complement strand
ATGGCGGTGGCTGGTCTGATTGGCGTAGTCACCAAGGATAAAACTGAAACCAAAAAGGAGGACTCCGACAATGGCTGATACTCTGGCACAGGTACAGAAAGACGTGCGCTTCTGGCAGCGTCTGCTGACCTTTGCCGGGTACAAGCCCGGTAAGGTGGACGGCGTGAATGGCCGCAAGACCAAAGCCGCCGCCCAGGAGTGGCAGAACGATGCCGAACGCATCAAAGCTGAAATCGGCAGCTTCGATGAGCGCTCCGAGCGTAATATCGCCACGCTTACGCCCGAGGCTCAGCGAGTCGCCCGCATCTGGCTCAAAGCCGCCAAGGCAGTAGCTGATGCTGAGGGCTACGATGTCCGCATCATCTGCGGTACTCGCACCTATGCCGAGCAGGATGCACTCTATCGCAAGCGTCCGCGCGTGACCAAAGCCCGTGGTGGCCAGAGCATGCACAATTTCGGCATTGCCTGGGATATTGGCATCTTCCGTGGCAAAGAATACCTTGGCGACCATGCCCTATACGCCAAAGTAGGCAAGCTCTACAATCAGGTGCCGGGCATCACCTGGGGTGGTACGTGGAAATCCTTTGTGGATGAACCTCACTACCAGCTCGAAAAGTACAGCAGCAGCTCCGCTGCCCGCAACGCTTTTGAGGTATGAGTGCTAAAGGACTGTTTACTCGTGGCTTCACCGAGGGGGAAGTGAAGCAGATACAGGCGACCGCCAAGTAGAGGCTTCTGGAGGGCAAAACCCTCATGAGCTGGAACGATGGCAGTACGTCTGTGAGTAAACAGTTCGCCATGCCCGTGGCAGATGTGCTGGAAGAATGTGCCTATGCGCTCCGCTACTTTGAACGACAGGCTCAGGCTTCCGGCACAACTGACCATCCAGCTTCCCTCAGCCATGTTGCATGGCGTTTACCCCTGTAACCCACTTTTGCTCGTATGAACTTCCTGCAACGCCTCGCCGCCCGCATCTTTTTCGGTTCGCATTCTGTCTTTGAATCAGCCAACCGTTCACCCCGGCGTGCGGAAGTCCCCGGAAGTGGCCCACGCGATACCTCGCTCGACCTGACTCCCGGAGTCCGTTCCGAGCTGGTACGCCGGAGTCGCTATCTGGTGAAAAACTCCGGCTTCTTGCAGGAGATTGTGGGCAGCATGGCCATGTACTCCATCGGAGACGGCATCATCCCCCAACCCGCCAGCAAGGATGCCGCATGGAACAAACAAGCTCTCGACTACTTCAACCGCTGGGCGAGACATGCGGAAATCACCGGGCGATTCAACCTTGTTACCTGCCAATACCTCGCCTGTATGGCTCTGGAAGTAGATGGCGAGATGTTCATCTTGAAAACCGAGGAGGACGGCGTGCCGAAGATTCAGCTTATCGAGACGCACCGTATCGGCAGCACCGAGGAAGATACCACCGAAAGCACCATCATTGATGGCATCCGCGTAAACGACCTCGGCAAGCCGCTTTCCTACCGTCTTTTGCTGGATAATGGTAACTATCGCGACCTCGCCGCCCGCGATGTCCTGCACCTCTTCACTCCCATGTCTATCTCCCAGATGCGGGGATATCCGACCATTCAACACAGTATCAACCACATGCTGGATGTTGCCGAGCTGCTGGCACTCGAAAAGCATGCCGTCAAGGACAACGCCGATATTTCTCGCGTCCTCAAAACGGGTCGAGCAGAAGTAGACGACCGGGATTTCCAACTCAATGCCCCGGTACAGCCCCAGGGAAGCGACCCCGGATTCTTGCAGACCATCCTTGGCGGTAAGCTGGTGAAGATTCAGCCGGACGAAGCTATTGAGAGCTTCCAGAGCAATCGCCCGAGCCCTACCTTTCAGGGCTTCCTTGACTTCCTGCACCGGGATAGTGCGCTGGGTTTGTTACCGTATGAGTTCGCCAGCGATTCGTCCAAAATCGGTGGTGCCGGAGTAAGACTTACCGTGGCGAAAGCCGACCGCAGATTCAGTCGCAGACAATCCGTGCTCATCGACCGTATGCTTCGCCCGATTTGGCATTTCGTCATCGGGCATGCCATCACGGCGGGCAAACTGCCACCCGCAGAAGACTGGACTGAGGTCGACTTCGTCACGCCCCGACGAGTCACGGTGGATGCCGGGCGTGAAGCTCAGCAGAACCGCGAGGACGTAAAGGCGGGATTGAAAACCTTAACTGACCACTTTGCCGAACTTGGCTGCGACATCCACCATGAACTGGAAACCCGCGCCCGCGAGATGGCTCTCGTGAAAGAGATTGCCGCCAAGTACGGAGTCAGCCCGCAAGACCTGTATCAATCCTTTACCCAGACTACACCATGATTACCGCCCCCATGCAGCCCTGGCTGATAACGCTGGAAGCCTACCGCGAACTCTGCACCGTGAACTTTCAATCCCCGGCGCAGAGCAATGCTGTTGACGAAAAGGCTCACCCCTACGAAGTCCGGGATGGACTGGCCACCGTTCGCATTCATGGAACCATGCTGCGTCAGGTATCGCCCCGTCAGAAAGCTATTGCAGCCATCTGCGGGGTACGACTGTGCAGCATGGAGGAAACCGCCTCTGCCTTGCAGCAAGCCACAGCAGATCCGGCGGTACACACCATCCTGTTGGATATCGACTCTCCCGGTGGTACAGTCAACGGCACACCCGAGCTGGCGCAGGTGGTGCGTACCATAGCCAAGGACAAGCATGTCTACGCCTTTACTGCCGGGCAATGTTGTTCAGCCGCTTACTGGGTTGCCAGCCAAGCGGATGTCATTTATGCCACGCCCTCTGCCACGGTGGGCTCAATCGGTGTCATTCTGCCGGTGGTAGACAGCTCCGCTTTTTACGACCGATGCGGCTTGAAGATGGAAGTATTCTCCGCTGGTAAATACAAGAGTACCGGGATGGATGGCACCAGCCTGACAGCAGAACAACGTGACCGCCTCACGCAGCAGGTGAATGACACCTGGGCGAGATTCAAACAAGCCGTAACCCGCCGCAGAGCGATTGATGAAGCTGATATGGAGGGACAGAGCTTTTACGGAACAGATGCCCGAGACAAAAGGCTCGTAGATGCCTGTGCCGGGGCGCTTGCTGCTGTTCAGGCAAAACTGATTGCCCGCCACAACTTTTGACAACCCCACATCAGATATGGAAACACTCGATGAACAACTCGATGCAGCCAACGCGCGTCTGACCGAGCAGAGCAAGAAACTCGCAGCGTTGGAAACAGAAATCGCCACCTTACAGGCAACCAACGAAGAGCTGTCGGACAACCTGACGCACACGAAGGAGCAGCTTGCAAGCGTGGAGGGGGCATACCGCAAAGCCCTCGAAGAAGTGCAGCAGCTCAAGGCAGAAGCAAAGAGTGCCGAAGAGCGGGCTGCGGAGTATTACGGCAAGCCCGCCGCTGCTCAGCCTGTCACCGCCAAGGGTGACCCGGATGTGCGCCCGGTAAGCGAACGCTTTGCTGCCATCAAAGACCCGGCAGCACAGACCGCTTTCCTGCG
>JAZONE010000027.1:0-58589 GCA_045654325.1 Akkermansia sp. | reverse complement strand
TACGGACATCATCGCCCGCCATGCAGACATCACCCTCTACCTCATCCGCGCCGGGCAGGTCGTGCGCAAATACTTCAGCCAGGTGCAGAAACTGGCAGATGCCGGCAAACTGCCCAACGTAGCCTACGTGCTCAACGCCGTAGACTTCCGCGCCCACAGCTACAACTACTACGGCTATGGCTACGCCTACGGCTACTACCGCTACGGCTATTCATCCAACTCGTCACGCCGGAGCGGCAAAGCCGCGGCGGCGGAAGGCAAGAAAGAAACCGCCAAATAACCAATTACCACTAATCATTAATCACTAATCATTAATCAATGTTCCGTTTCTTCCAGCGCTCCCTCTCCCTCCGCCGGCTTCTGCCAGCGGGGGTGGATGCGCACTGCCACCTCCTGCCCGGGGTGGACGACGGCGCAGCCGACCAGGAAGAATCCCTCGCCATCATCCGCGGGCAGCAGGCCCTTGGCCTGCGCGGCGCCATCTGCACCCCGCACATCATGGCCCGCCTCCCGCAAAACACCCCGCAATACCTGCGAACAGTATTCGAAAACTTTGTATCCACCATTTCGCCGGAGGCGACGACCCCCACACCTCGCACTTCGCACTTCGCCTGTCTCGGCGTAGAAAGTGAAGCAGACGCTTCGCCTCGGAGTCGGATACTTCGTACTTCCGAAGGGCCTTTCGCCCTTCACTTGGCCGCTGAGTACATGCTCGACGAAGCCTTCCCCCGCCACCTCGCCAGCGGCGACCTGCTCACCATCCCCGCATCGGAGCTCGGTACTTCAGTGCCGAAAGACAACACAACCGGAAACTACGTGCTCGTGGAGCTTCCGCAATACTTGTTGCCTCCCGGCTGGCAGGACATGCTCGATGGCATCCTCGCTGGTGGCATGACACCACTACTCGCCCACCCCGAGCGCTACCTCCGCATCCTGGATGAGCGCGACATCCGCGCCCTCGTCGCCCGCGGCATCGCCCTCCAGGGCAACCTCGGCTCCCTCACCGGCTACTACGGCAGCCGCGTCAAGTCCCTCGCCCAGTCCCTCCTCGCCGATGGTCTCTACACAACGTTCGGCACAGATTCGCACAGCTACGGCATGTTGAAGCAACTTAAACTCGCCGCGTAAAATGAGAACGCTCCTGACCAGCCCCCGCCGTCCATCCTTGCAGGCCTTCCCGGCATGCGGAACTTCTCACTTCGTACTTCTCACTTCGTACTTCGCACCTCGTACTTCGTACTTCAGCACGCTTTCGGCACCGATTCGCACAGCCACGGCATGTTGCGCTCTTTAAAGCTTGCAGCCTGATTTTCCACAATACACTACCTCTAAATGAAACACAGACTCCTCAGACTCGCCCGACGAATCAGCACCCGCATGCAGGGGCTCAACTACCTGCACCGCGGCATCGTGCTCTCGCTCGACCTCGTCTGCTCCACCCTTGCCGGCATCTTTGCCATTCTTGCCGCATCCTCCCTGCTCCACGACCCGGTCGAAGGCTGCACCATCGTCTCCGTCATCATAGCCACAGCGGCGTACAGCACCCTCATCTTCCTCCTCTTCCGCTTCTACAAAGTCATCATCCGCCACGCCAGCCTGCGCAGCCTGCCGCGCATCATCATCGCGCTCGGCTTCATCGCCGCAGCCCTCGGTTTCACCGGCTGCCTGGTCGACACCGAAAACCCCGGCCGCCCCCTCCTCGTAGCCGTCTGCTACTTCTTCATCGCCTGCGCCCTCATCATCGGCCTGCGCATCGCCATGGTCGGCACCTACTACAGCCTCCTCGCCCTCACCCAGCGCGACCAGCACCTCAAGCACTCCAAAAAAGTCTTCATCTACGGCCACGTAGAGAAAGCCGCATCCCTCGCCGCCTACATTAAGGAAGCCTACCGCGGCACCTACCTCCCCGCCGCCATCATCGACCCGGATACCGATGCCACCCAGCTCACCATCAGCGAGCTCCGCGTCTACGGCAGCCACGACCTCACCGCCCTGCAGGAAGACATCGCCGCCAACGTGCCCGATGCCATCATCTTCGTCTCCAATGCCGCCCTGCAGCGCGAAGACAACCGCCTGGCCGAGTGGTGCACCGAAGCCGGCGTGCAGCTCTACGTCATCCCCAGCGTCGACCAGATGACGCCGGGCACCCCCCTGCACATCAACCCCGTCAGGATTGAAGACCTGCTCGAGCGCCCCGAAATCGTCATCGAGACCGACCGCATCGCCGCCCAGATCCGCGGCCGCGTCATCCTCGTCACCGGAGCGGCCGGCAGCATCGGCAGCGAAATCGTGCGCCAGTGCTGCAAGTTCTCCCCTTCCCGCCTCATCCTGCTGGATAGCGCAGAGACCCCCATGCACCTCATCCGCCTGGAAATTGAGGAGAAATACCCCCAGGTGCCCATCTCCCCCATCGTGGCCGATGTCCGCAACCGCGAGCGCTGCCTCGATATCGTCCGCACCCACTCCCCCGCCATCATCTTCCACGCTGCCGCCTACAAACAGGTGCCGCACATGGAGGAGAACCCCTGCGAGGCCGTTATCACCAACGTGCAGGGCTCCATCAACATGGCCGAAATCGCCCGCGAGTGCGGCGTGGAGAAATTCGTCATGGTCTCTACGGACAAAGCAGTGAACCCCACCAACATCATGGGCGCCACCAAACGCGCGGCCGAAATGTACGTGCAGAGCCTGAACGCCCAGCTCGCTGCAGCAGATGCAGCCAGCCATACCCGCTACATCACCACCCGCTTCGGCAACGTGCTCGGGTCCAACGGCTCCGTGGTTCCCCGATTCCGTGAGCAAATTGAGAAAGGCGGCCCCGTCACCGTCACCCACCCGGACATCATCCGCTTCTTCATGACCATCCCGGAGGCCTGCCGCCTCGTACTCCAGGCCGGCACCATGGGCACCGGTGGCGAGATTTTCGTGTTCGACATGGGCGAGCCCGTCAAGATTGCCCACCTGGCTCGCCGCATGATTCGACTCTCCGGTCTCCGCCCCGGGGATGACATCCGCATCGAATACACCGGCCTGCGCCCCGGCGAGAAGCTGTACGAAGAAGTCCTCTCCTCCGCCGAAGGCACCACCGAAACCACCCACCACAAAATCCGCCAGGCCCAGGCCATCGACCTCACCCACACCGCCATCGCCGCCCACTGCGCCGCCCTCACCACCGCCGCCCGCACCCTGGAGGTGGAAGAAACCGTCCGCACCCTCAAATCCCTCGTCCCCGAGTTCAAATCCAAAAACTCCCCCTGGGAAAAGTTCGATAAATAAGCCCCCATACCATGTACAAGCATTTCCTGAAACGTGTTATCGATATCACCCTCTCTTTCGTGGGGCTGGTGCTGCTTTCGCCGCTCTTTATCGTGCTTATCCTTGCCATCAAAGTGACGGATCCCGGTCCTGCTTTTTTCACGCAGAAGCGCGTGGGCAAGGGCAAGAGTTTCTTCCCGCTGCACAAGTTCCGCAGCATGAAGATGTGCACCCCGCGTGATACCCCTACGCACCTGCTGGCGAACCCGGAGCAGTACATCACCAGCGTGGGCAAGTTTCTCCGCAAGTCCAGCCTCGATGAGCTGCCCCAGATTTGGGATATCCTCATCGGCAATATGAGCATCATCGGCCCGCGTCCGGCTCTCTGGAATCAGGACGACCTCGTGGCCGAGCGCGATAAATACGGCGCGAACGATGTCAAACCCGGGCTCACCGGTTGGGCGCAGATTAACGGGCGAGATGAGCTCGAAATCCCCGTCAAGGCGAAGCTGGATGGCGATTATGTGGCTCGCCTCAACGCCGGCTCGTGGAGCGGCCTTGCCATGGATGTGAAGTGTTTCTTCGGCACCCTCATCTCTGTGGCCAAGAGTGACGGCGTGGTGGAAGGCGGCACCGGCGAACTGAACAAGAAGGGCTAAGCAACATGCAGAATCTCATCATCATAGGTGCCGGCGGTCTTGGCCGCGAAGTGTATGATCTGGCGGTAGACGCCGGAACATACATCGTGCGCGGCTTTGTGGACGCCAACCCTGCCGCCGCGCCCGGTGTGGTCCCTGTCCTCGGCACGCCGGATGCTTACGAGATTCAGCCCGGGGATGCGTTCATCTGCGCCATCGGTAATCCCACAGTGCGACGCAAGTGCGTGGAGCAACTGCAGCAACGCGGTGCCCACTTCACCACCCTCATTCACCCCACAGCCATTGTTTCCCCCACGGCTCAGATTGCACAAGGTTGCATTATTAAGCCCTACGTTACCATCGGCAGCCTCGCCTGTGTGGGCAAACATACAGTCGTGCAACCTCATACCACACTGGAGCACGATGTGCGGGTAGGCTCGTTCTGCCTCATCGGCGCGGGTAGCGTCATGCAGGGAGCAACCACTGCAGCGGATTCCACCATCCTGAAGCCTCTTACCCTCGTCCCCTACGCCTGAGCTATGAAGAAAATCCTTATCACCGGCGCGAACAGCTACATCGGCACTTCTTTTGAGAAATACCTTTCTCAATGGCCCGAGCTCTACAGCGTCACCACTATCGATATGGTGGATGGCAGCTGGCGCAATACCAGCTTCGCCGGATACGATGCCGTCTACCATGTTGCCGGCATCGCCCATTCCGATACCGGGCACGTGAGCGAGGAGCGCAAGGCCTTCTACTACAAAATCAACACCGAGCTTGCCATCGAAACCGCCGCCAAGGCCAAGGCTGAGGGCGTGCCGCAGTTCATCTTCATGAGCAGCGCCATCGTGTATGGCGACAGCGCCCCCATCGGCAAGAGCAAACACATCACCCGCGACACCCCCGTCTCTCCCGCCAATTTCTACGGCGACAGTAAAGTGCAGGCGGAAATCGGCCTGCGCAAGCTCGAGGATGCGGCCTTCCGTGTCGTCATTCTCCGCCCGCCCATGATCTATGGCAAAGGCAGCAAGGGCAACTTCCCCCAGCTCTCCGCCCTGGCGCGCAAGCTGCCCGTGTTCCCCTCTGTGCGCAACCAGCGTTCCATGCTCTACATCGGTAATCTTATGGAGTTCGTGAAGCTCATGGTAGACAACGAAGAAAACGGCACCTTCTGGCCGCAGAATGCAGAGTACAGCAACACCTCCGAGCTTGTCCGCCGGATTGCAGCCCTGCATGGCAAGCGCATGCTCATGCTTCCCTGCTGCAGCTTGGGGCTCGTGCTGCTCAGCAAGTGCACCGGACTCGTCAACAAGGCCTTCGGTAATCTCACCTACGACCAAGAGATTTCCGCCTATCCCAAGGGCAACTACCGGCTTACCTCGCTGGAAGACAGCCTGAAACTCACCGAAACAGACTGAGCCATGAAAATCACCATCATCACAGCCTGCTTCAACAGCTCCGCCACCATCCGCGACACCTTCGAAAGCGTGCTGCGCCAGACGCATGCCGATGTGGAGCACATCGTTGTGGACGGTGGCAGCCGCGACAACACCGTGGAAATCATCCGTGAGTATGCGGAAAAATACCAGGGCCGCATGCGCTGGATTTCCGAGAAGGACGATGGTATCTATTACGCCATGAACAAGGGCATCGCCATGGCTACCGGCGAGGTTATCGGCTTCCTGAATGCGGACGATTACTACCACGATGACCACGTGCTGGCAGACATCGCGGCGCATTTCACCGCCCACCCCGCGTGCGATGCTATCCATGGGGATCTGGAGTTCATCAACGAGCAGCGCAAAGTGGTACGCCGCTGGAAAGGGCGCCCCTTCACCCCTGGGCTTTTTCAGACCGGATGGATGCCCGCTCACCCCACCTTCTACTGCCGCCGCCGTTGCTACGAGCAATACGGCTCCTTCGAAGCCTCCATCGGCTCCGCTGCCGATTTTGAGCATACCCTCCGTTTTATCGAAAAACACCGCATCAACACCACCTATATCCCCCGCAACTTCATCTACATGCGCGCCGGCGGATCCTCCAACTCCGGCATCGGCTCCGTCCTGCGCAATACAAAGCAGATGAAACAGGCCTTCCGTATGCACAACTTGCCTTGCCCCTGGCATTTTGCTGTGAGCAGATTAATAAGAAAACTTATCCGCTTATGACAGTTGCTATCTATCTTCCCAATGAGCCCCTTGGAAAGCAGGGGGGGATGGAACGCGTGACCCATCACTTGGCTGAAATGTTGAGAGATGCCGGTTATAATACACTTTTACTTTGCCGAGTAAAGAATAGGTTGGGGGAAGAGTATCAACCGCCAGTACCTCTCGAGTTTATGCCGGGCGGACTTACTAAGACTGAGGAACAGACCTGGTTTATTGACTATCTCAAGCGAAATAAAGTTGAAGTACTTATTGACCAGACAGAAGGTGGTATTATCGGAAGATGGGGTATTTTTCGCCATCGTCGTCAGCTGCCGGTGAAAAATATCAAGTTAATAGCAGTACAGCATAACTCGCAGGTCTCCATTCTTCGCTACTATAAACTTATCCAAAGTAGAAAGTTTTCTTTTTGTTGGGTGACATGGTTGTATAATGAGTGTTTCCTGTGCATAAAGAAGTGGAGGGCATATTTATTACAGAAATCTCTTTTTAAAGACCTCTCCATAAATTACGATAATATCGTCACTCTTTCGCATGGCGGAATAGATGAGTATGTTCAACTTTGTCCTACGGTAGATAGGGATAAGATGGTGTGTATTCCCAATGCTATTCGGATGATAGAGCCGCCTGACTTGAGTATAAAAGAGAAACGCTGTCTCTATGTAGGCCGTTTGGATAATAAAGCGAAGGGAGTGGATCGATTGCTTCGTATATGGAAACAAGTTGAACAGAATAATGAAGATTGGCAACTCGACATTGTTGGGGATGGCCCGGATGGAAAATGGTTGCGCGAATATGCAACCGAGTTGAATTTATCCAGAGTTACGTTTCATGGATTTCAAGATCCTGAGGCGTTCTATAAGCGCTCATCCATATTCTGCATGACTTCTACTTTCGAAGGTTTTGGAATGGTTTTAGTTGAAGCCATGCAACATGGTTGTGTACCCATTGCATTCGATAGTTTTCCCGCGGTGAGAGATATTATTGAAAATAATAAATCTGGAATACTTGTGCCTGCTTTCGATTCGCAAGGGTTTGCCTCGTGTGTTTTAAGTATTATCCAAGATGGGGTGTTACTAAAGAAGTTTGAACAAAATTTACATGGCCAGCTTTGTCAATTCGACTCTATGGGTTTAATCGAAGATTGGAAAAAAATTCTTTCTTGATATGAAGAAAATCCTTATTACAACAACAGGTCTGGAATCCGTTGGGCAACCTGGCGGAATATCTGCGTATGTTCATGGCTTGGCCACAATGTTATCTGACAAAGGGTTTCCTGTTGTTGTTTTCTTTTTTAATGAGTCTTCAGAGTGGAAGTTAAATCCGAATGTACCGTATACAATCCGTTTTTTTCAGATACCTACCGAATATCAAAAAGAAAAGGATTTTGCTCTTTTGGTGCTAGGAGCTATAAACAAGATGATGCCGGACGTCATTATTAATAACGATGTCTCGTATTTATCCGGTTTTTGGCCCGTTCTACCGAATCATATTGTTAAAATTTCAGTAATGCATGGTTTTCATAAAGGCACGACTGGTACCAATTACGGATTACAGGGAAAGCTTGCGTGTTATAACCATGAATATGTTGATTGGATTATTTGCCAAAACAATCAAATGGCAATAGATGCCGCTAAAAAATATGGCGTTCCTTCAAATAAGCTATTGTGTATTTCGCAAACCGCACTGGGTGAACTTCAAGGAGACGATTTAATAGCTAAAGGAAAGCCGAATCCGATTAAAATAATTTGCGCTTGTGGAGGAGGGAAGAGTAAAGGCGGTACAGTCATGTATAAGATTGCAAAGAGGCTGCTGCAATCTGATGTGGATTTTGAATTAATTTGGTGCTTACCCGTTCCTGATTCATGGAAAAAAGAGTTAAATAGCCATAAGATTACATTTTATGAGAAGCTATCGCACTCTGAGTTTATGCGCCGAATGCAGGAATCGCATGTCGCCATTATTCCAACAACCATGGATACAGGGCCGCTTCTGGTCGTAGAAGCTCTTAATTGCGGAACAATCCCAGTCTGCAATAACTTAAAAGAATCTGCAATCCCGGATTTAATAGAGGACGGAACAAATGGCTTTAGAATCAATGATAATAACATAGATTCTTATATAGAAACTATTCAGTCGCTTGTTTCTTCTCACCATTTGATAAATGAGGTGTCGCATAATGCCTCCGATTATTATTTTAGCCATCTCTGCAATAAGAGTTTTGTTGAAAAATTCATAGACCTCTTTAAACAGAAAAAAAGTAGTATCCACTCTAGATCGCTGACAGATAATGATGTGGTGTGTTTCCATTTGCATAATGTTGTCAATGAGAAAAAAATATCACTAAAGCGTCTATTAAATAAACTCTTTTGTTTATTTGAATATGTGGTTACGTATGCTTGTTATAGAAAAATTGTAAATCTCTTTGTAAAATAATAATGTTAAGACATATTATATACAATATCATAAAACTTCTTCCTGAGACGAGATGTTTTGGGGTGAAACGTTTGCTTTTGCGCCTAGCCGGTCACAATATATCAGAGGGTGTTCGTTGGTGTTCATCTGTAAGAATACTGGGGGCAGGTAAGATTCAAATCGGGCGCAATACGTGGATAGGTCACGAAAGTATAATAGTCGCTTCCAGTAACGTGCAAATTGGAGCTTGTGTAGATATAGCTCCCAGAGTTTATATCGGAACCGGCACCCATAAAATAGATATTGAAGGAGAAAGAATTGCCGGAGAGGGTGTTTCTAAGGATATAGTCATAAACGATGGCGCATGGTTGTGTGCCGGATGTATCATTTTACCTGGGGTAAAAATCGGCAGAAAGAGTATTATTGCGGCAGGCGCCGTTGTTAATAAAGATGTCATATCAAAGTGTGTATATGCGGGGGTTCCTGCTAAAAATGTAAAAACACTGTAACAATCTATATGATAAAGAAGGTAAAACGGTTCATTGTCGCGAGAGGTCTATTCCCTCTCATTATGGCTGTTATTCTTTCTTCTATGTTCTTAGGGCCTCTCAGCTTTCTTTCCTGGATGTATCAGCCCGCTTTAATAATATGCCTGTTGGCGTATTGTACCAAGCTGAATAAAACGAAAGTCGGCTGGGCAGAAGTAGGGCTTATTATGGCCTGCTGCGTGAGTATTGTCTTTGGCAATCCTCTCCCTATCTTTAATTCCTGGATGCGTCTGGGGCTGTTCTGCCTCGTTCTCTTCATCACCACTCCCCTCATTTCCTCACCTGCCACAGAACAGTTCCGAGTCCGCTTATTCAACTGGGTGAGCCTCATCTGTGTCTTTGTCGGGGTTGGTTCATTTTTTGCTTATTTCCTCGGGATTAACTACATGCGCTTAAATTATGGTGTTACAGCAGTTACAATGGGTGGAAGTTTCGGAGGTTTAACGGTGCAATCCATGATGCTGGGGCCACTAGCGTCTTTGGGAATGCTGCGTTGCGTTTATATTGTTATAGAGCGGTATGCATTGGAGCGAAAATCATCTTATTTTCTCTACGCTGCTATGTTAGCTTGCTTTGCATCGGTGCTGATGGCTTCTTCTCGTGGTGCGGCCGGTGCGGCCTTAGTAGCGCTTTGTATCCTTGTCTACGAAAAGCTGAGACATAAAATGGGGAAGCTGATTAAGATTGCCCTCTGTATGGGCTGTCTGGCGGTGCCATTGGCCCCAGCCGTTGAATATTTCAGTTCCGGGTTAGTCGCCAAACAAGAAGCAAACATGGAGAGTGGCGGCACATTCAACTCCAGAGAAGAGTTATGGAATGCTAGATTAGACGAGTTCAAAGAGTCACCACTGTTTGGTATTGGTTTTTCCTCACAGCGCAAGCATATTTCGGAGTTTACTCGATTAACGGGAATTATTGAACCCGGGACCTCTTACGGTGCTGTTTTTGCCACGACGGGGCTGCTGGGGGGCAGCTTGTTCTTGTACATTTTGGGTGGAGCACTTATCAAAACAAAGAGGCAGCCCATGTCGCTTCCTCAGATATACCTGATATTCTTTGCAATCCATCTCATTGTAGAAGGTTATGTGTTTGCCGGGGGAAATCCGCTTTGCTTCATTTTCTGGCTTTGTATCGGTGCCGTTTGTGCCATCAAACATAATCACCAATTGAATCAACTTATCGTATGACATTCGTTTTCTGGCAAAATATGGTGAGTATTCACCAATCTGCATTAATTAAGGCCTGCGCATCTCGGCACAGGGTAATACTTGTTGTGCCCAAGTTAATGGAAAACGAGCGATTGAATGACGGATGGCAAATACCGGATATGGGGGATGCTGAATTAGTCATTGATCCGACAGAATCAGAGATTGAGCAATTGTTACATGATAGTGCCATTCATGTTTTTTCCGGTATCAATGCTTACCCTATGGTGTATTCGGCATTCAAGAAAGCGGTGGTGTATCGCAAAAAAGTCATTGTCTATGCAGAACCTTATGACAATCGAGGCATTAAAGGTCTTATCAGGTATTGCATGTATCGATATCTGGCCATCAGATATGGTAAGCACATTGCTGCCTTATTAGCGACAGGAGAAAAAGGTGTGTCCTGTTATCAGAAAGTGGGATTTTCTCCTGACAAAGTATTTGAATGGGCCTATTTTACAGAACATACTCCAACAAGTAAAGAAGTATCTGAAAATTCCCACACGCAGATTTTATATATAGGGCAGTTGATAGAACGCAAAGCCATCCTTCCTCTTATTGCTGCTTTTAAGCGAGTCTCAAAACAAGTCGCTTGCTCATTGCGCATCATAGGCGATGGCCCTCTGCGAGATGAGGTAAACAAAATGCTTCATGACAACAACATTCAATACTTAGGAAGACAACCCAACGATCAAATCCCCCTTTATCTCAGTCAAACAGACTTATTGGTATTGCCCAGTTATCACGATGGCTGGGGGGCGGTTGTAAATGAGGCGTTGCAGGCCGGATGTCGGGTCTTATGCTCTACAGAGTGTGGAGCCGCCTCTCTTCTGGATGGAGAGATGCGCGGCGGTTCTTTTAATTGGGCTGTCGGGGGCGATTTGGAGAGACAGCTGTCATTCTGGTGTCGAAAAGGTTCATTATCTTCTTTTGAACGACTTGCTGTTCAGGAATGGAGTAAGCAATCCATCTCAGGGGCTGCCGCCGTCTCATATCTGGAACGAATTGTAGAGTTTACTAATTCTCAACAAGAAAAACCTATAGCTCCCTGGCACAAATCGTTATGAAAGCACTTCAAACCATAGGTTCACTTAATGCCGGTTCAGGTGGTACCAGCACCTGTACCTATGAATTAGTGTCCGCCATGAATGCGGCTGGATTCCCTGTCGACGTGCTGACGCTGTGCCCTCAATCTTCAACAGAACGCATGCTGGGGGAGGACTCCTTCATAAAGGCTTATCCATACGATGCACAAACGCCGTTAGCTATCTCTCGCAATCTTCGCAGAGCTCTGGCGGAGAGTAATTATGACCTGTATCATACCAACGGGCTTTGGATGGATGTGAATCATGCCACCTGTGCCCACGCGCGTAAAATAGGGAAGCCCTATATTGTTTCTCTCCACGGGATGCTATATCCCGAAGCGCTCACAAGAAGCGCCTGGAAGAAAAAGCTTATGCTGGCTTTGGGGCACAAGAAAGACATTGCTTTTGCAAGTTGCATTCATGCAACTTGTGTACAAGAAATGGAATATTATCGAGATCTAGGCTATACCAATCCAGTTGCAATCATACCCAATCCTGTTGGTGTGCCGGATTACCTGAGTTCCATTCAACGCTCCAATGATTGTTTCCGTATAGGGTTTCTCGGACGCATCCATCCGCGTAAACATGTGCACGATTTGATAACAGCTTGGTCTTGTATGGGGGATTTCGTAAAAGAGGGAGAATTGCTTATCATTGGGCAAGGAGATGATGATTATATGAATCAACTGCATACTCAAGTTGCCCAGAATGGATTGCGAAATGTGCGCTTTGCCGGATTCCTTTCAGGTAAAGATAAATTCGAAGCTCTAGCCTCTTTGTCGGGGCTGTTTGTGCCCAGTGATTTTGAAAATTTTGGAATGATTATCCCTGAAGCGCTCCTTGTAAAAACCCCTGTGATGGCATCGTTGGGTACCCCTTGGGAAGAGCTGAATACTCATCACTGTGGCTGGTGGAGAGATAATTCTGTTGAATCTCTCTGTGAGTGTATAAAAGAGGCTCAGTCCTTATCTTCTAACGAACTCCAAGCTATGGGAGCGCGCGGAAAACAGCTCATCTTAAGTTCATACTCCAGTGCTAAAGTTGCTCAAATGATGTATCAACTGTACTGCTGGTTATTAGGTAAACAAGATAAACCGGATTTCGTGTATGTCTGAAACAAAGATAGATTTATCTCAATACGAAAATAAATTGAGCAGGGGTAACAAACTTGCTCGATTGGTGTGGAATGTAATATATTGGCTTGTATTCCGAATTTTTCCAACTACGTTATTTATGCCATGGAGGCGTTTTCTCTTACGTCTATTTGGCGCTAAAATGGGCAAGGGAACACAGGTGTATTGTACTGCTAGAATCTGGGTTCCATGGAACCTGGAAATGGGAGATTACTCTTGCCTTGCTTCAGGTGTCGATTGTTATAATGTAGACAAAATCATCATAGGTTCCAATACAACGGTATCACAGAAAGCCTATCTTTGCACCGCATCTCATGATATTAGCCAAGCCAAGCATCCGCTCATTACGGCTCCTATTACCATTGCGGATCAGGCATGGATTGCGGCAGATGCCTTTATCGGTATGGGGGTAACCATTGGTCAGGGGGCAGTGGTGGGAGCTAGAGCTGCCGTATTTAAAGATGTTGCTCCGTGGTCTGTTGTGGGTGGAAATCCGGCGAAGTTTATCAAAGAAAGGAACGTTCATGAATAATCTCACTGCTATCATTCTCACAAAAGATGAACAGTTGCACATCCGCCGCTGTCTCGAAAGGATATGTCCCTACTGTGAAAAGGTTTATGTGATAGACTGTTTCTCGACTGATGAAACGGTCTATATCTGCCGTGAGTTTAATAACGTTGAAGTCATCCAACATGAATGGCCGGGGAATCAGGCCTTGCAGTTCAACTGGGCGATTGATAACCTTACCATCGACACAGATTGGATTATCCGCCTGGATGCCGATGAATATCTGTTGGACGGCGAAGCGGAGCGGCTTGTTGACATGTTGCCGCTGTTAACAAAGGGCAAAAATGCTCTCTCTCTCTCTCGCGCGCGATATTTCCTGGGGCGACACATTAAACATGGAGGCACCGATATGATTCCTCTCGTCCGCGTTTTCCGAAAGGGAACAGCCCGTAGTGAAGTGCGCGCTATGGATGAACATATAGTGCTGACCGAAGGTGAAGTAGTGGTGACAGATATTCGTTTTGCCGACAATAACCTCAATTCTCTCGAGTGGTGGACGCAGAAGCACCTTAACTACGCTAAGCGCGAGGCTGCTATGCTCACGGAAAAAGATGCTGCTGGTGATGGAGCCAAGGAAATCAAAACATCTCAGGCAATCCAATCCAAAAGAGCCCAGAAAGAATGGTATTGCCGTTTACCCCTCTTTTGGCGAGCCTTTGCATACTTCTGCTATCGCTATTTCTTCCGTCTTGGGTTCCTCGATGGCAAGGAAGGTTTCCTCTGGCACTTCCTGCAAGGATGGTGGTATAGGACTATGGTGGATGCCGAAGTTTTACAACAGAGTAGGAAGGAGGTCAATAATTGATGAATATACTCTTTTCTTTCGGCTATGTGATTACTCCCACTAAAGGTGGGACGGAAAGGGCAGCTTCGCTTATTGCAACATATTTGCAACGGCAAGGCCATCGAATCATGTATCTTGTTACAGAGGAACAGGGGATTGACGAATTAGAAGAAAAGCGATTTTATATGCCGAGAGGGCTTTCTCTTTCTCAAAAACGCGAATGGGTTAAGGATTTTTGTTTGGCCCATCGCATCGATGTAATCATTAATGAAGCAGGAACGACGGATGATGTCTACTTTCTCAGTAAAGATTCATTACCTAGTTCTATAAAGGTAATTACATGCTTGCATTTTGATATTTTAGGTGATTTGAAATATTTTTATTCGAATTACAACTATTCGTTTCGAGGCCTTGGTCTTAAAGAGAGTGTGCTGAAAATGATTCAAATTCTGCGTTTGCCTTTATTGAAGCGCATGCATACCAGAAATAGGCGGATCCGCTACCGCTACGCTGCTGAGCATTCGGACAAAGTGGTTGTTTTATCGCCGGCTAGCGTACAGGATTATCTCCAATTCACAGGCTTACCTGATGACGGCAAGGTTATCTGCATTTCGAATCCGAACAGTTTTGATGTACCCGACGATATATCTCTTTCTGAAAAAGAAAATATCATTCTTTTTGTGGGGCGAGTCACTTATTCGCCTAAAAAAGTACACCGCATTCTGGAGTTCTGGAGAGAACTGCATGTTTCACATCCGGATTGGAAGTTGCAAATCGTGGGTGATGGCGATGACTTGCCTCGCTGTAAAAAACTTGCTACAAAATGGAAACTCCCACGAGTGGAGTTTGTGGGTGCTACTAGTAATGTGCAGCAATATTACCGCAAAGCACGCATACTTGTGCTTACCTCAGACTTTGAAGGTACCCCTATGGTTATTCCAGAAGCGCAAGCATATGGGTGCGTGCCTATTATATATAATAGTTTTGCTGGAGCATCGTTGCATATTCAACAAGGAAAAAATGGATATCTAATTCCAAAATTCAATAAAGTGAAGTTCAAGAATCAATTGAAATTGACTATGTCTACTTCGATTTGTCATTATTCAGAAATACAACATCATTTGATAGGATACACCTTGGATAAAATTGGAATTGTTTGGGAAAAGCTATTGCTTAATGTAAAGCCTTAATGTAATAAATATAAAAATCTAAAAATCAATTTTAGAATGAAAGGAATTGTTCTTGCCGGAGGTTCCGGTACCCGTCTCTATCCCATCACCAAGGGCGTCAGCAAGCAGTTGTTGCCGGTTTTCGATAAGCCCATGGTGTATTATCCCATCTCCGTGCTTATGCTGGCAGGAATCCGGGATATTCTCATCATTTCCACCCCGCAGGACTTGCCCGGTTTCCAGCGACTGCTGGGCGATGGCTCCGACTACGGCGTGAACTTCAGCTATGCCGAGCAGCCCAGCCCTGATGGACTCGCTCAGGCCTTCATTATTGGTCGCGAGTTTATCGGCGATGACGATGTATGTTTGGTACTTGGAGACAACATCTTCTACGGTAGTGGATTAGTAGGGATGCTGCGTAAGGCTGTTACCCGAGCCGAGATGGACAGTATTGCTACGGTATTCGCCTACTGGGTGCATGATCCGGAGCGCTATGGTGTAGCTGAGTTCGATGTGGATGGGAACTGCCTCTCCATTGAGGAAAAACCGCAGAATCCGAAATCCAATTATGCAGTGGTGGGACTTTATTTCTACCCTAACGAGGTGGTGCAAGTGGCTATGGGGGTAAAGCCCTCCGAGCGAGGAGAACTAGAAATCACCAGTGTGAACCAGGAATTCCTCAGCAAGAAGCGCCTCAAAGTGCAGCCCATGGGGCACGGCTTTGCCTGGCTGGATACCGGTACTCACGATTCCCTAGCCGAGGCATCTACCTTTGTGGAAGTTCTTCAAAAACGACAGGGATTCGTTATTTCCTGCCTGGAAGGTATCGCCTACCGCAATGGCTGGCTAAACAAGGAACAGCTCAGTGAAATCGTCAGCAGAATGCCCGATAATTCCTACAGCCAGCGCTTACGAACACTACTGAAACAAAATTAAGCATCAATCATGAAAAATATTCTCATCACAGGCGGCGCCGGCTTTATCGGTTCTCATGTTGTCCGCCTCTTTGTCAACAAGTACCCCGAGTACCGCATCATCAATCTCGATGCGCTCACCTATGCCGGCAACCTTGCCAATCTTAAGGATATCGAGGACAAGCCGAACTACACCTTCGTGAAGGCTGACATCTGCGACTTCGAACGCATGTGCGCCATCATGCAGGAGTACGATATCGACGGTGTTATCCACCTCGCAGCCGAGAGCCATGTGGATCGCTCCATCAAGGATCCCTTTACCTTCGCGCGTACCAATGTGATGGGCACGCTCAGTCTGTTGCAGGCTGCTCGTCAATACTGGAATGGCAACTGGAAGGGGAAGCGTTTCTACCACATTTCGACGGATGAGGTGTATGGCGCTCTGGAGCTCGATAAGCACGAAGGCTCTGCCCCTTACGGCAGCGAGTTCTTCCTGGAGACCACCAAGTACAACCCGCACAGCCCCTACAGCGCCTCCAAGGCCGGCAGCGACCACTTCGTGCGAGCCTATCACGACACCTACGGCATGCCCACGCTCGTGACCAACTGCTCCAACAACTACGGCCCCTACCAGTTCCCGGAGAAACTCATTCCCCTCTTCATCAACAACATTCGCCACGGTAAGCCGCTTCCCGTCTATGGTAAGGGCGAGAACGTGCGCGACTGGCTTTATGTGGTAGACCATGCTCGTGCTATTGATGTCATTTTCCACCAAGGCAAGACCGGCGATACCTACAACATCGGCGGCTTCAATGAGTGGAAGAATATCGACATTGTGAAGGTGGTGATTAAGACCGTAGACCGCCTGCTGGGCAACCCCGAGGGCACCAGCGAGGAGCTCATCACCTACGTTACCGACCGCGCCGGCCACGACCTGCGTTACGCCATTGATTCCTCCAAGCTCAAGAACGAGCTCGGCTGGGAACCCTCCCTCCAGTTCGAGGAAGGTATCGAAAAGACCGTCCGCTGGTACCTCGACAACCAGGAGTGGATGGACAATATCATTTCTCTACATAATAAAGAAATTTAAAAAATAAGAAAAATATATGAAAAATCTCGAAAGAATCAAACGATTGATTTGTAAAAAGCTAGGTAGATTTATAAAATTGTGTAATTTGGATATAATGCTTGCTAAATTAGGTGTCTTTTATCCAAAAGTAATCGTAAAAATGGACGGAGGTCTAGCATCTCAAATGAATTTTTTTGCCGTCGGATATTCTGTTGCAAAAAAAACAAATCTTCCTTTGTTTTTTGATGTTACATGGTATGAAGAAGATGGAAAAGATAACAATGGACTTAAAAATAGAGGTTTTAATTTGTTTAACGCGTTTCCTTTAATTAGAGAGAAATATGGCAATTGTCTCATTACAAAAAAAGATATTTCGTCTTTATTTACCAACTTATTTAGAGCGTCATATTACAAGCGCGGTGTTACAGACTATACCCCAGAACTTTTTGATAATCGCTCTGTGTACCTTGATGGTTATTATGCAAATGTACGCTACCTTTTAGATGTTCAACCTGATTTGTGCCAACTGATGCAGTTTAAGCAGACTTTGTCTGATGTTGACCAGTGTATACAGCATGAAATCCATAATTGTACATCTTGTGCATTGCATATTCGAAGAGGAGATTATTGTGGAACTGTACATGAAGTTTGTACTCCTCAGTATTATGTTAAAGCAATTGAACGAATGTTGGAATTGCATCCTGACGTTGTTTTTTTTGTTTTTAGTAATGATGAAAATTGGACTGAAAAATTCCTTGGGCAATTGTCGGAGCGTATAAAGTATGTTATGTTACGAGACCGAGATGAAGCCTCGCCTATATCAGACATGCAACTTATGGCTGAATGTAAGCATGCGATAATTTCCAACTCTGGGTTCTCTCATTTTCCTGCATTTCTGACATATAGTGAGCAGAAGAATGTAATTATGCCTGACATATGGTTTGGAGACAAGTTAAACGTAGATTCTAGAGATTTATATTTTCTCCCAGGATGGATTAGAATACCAGTAAGATAGAAAGTTTTCAAAGAATATAAAATTGTATACGTATTATAAAAAAAGATGAATGTTCATAAACAACCTTGGTTAATAAATCTGCCCATGTTTCAGGACAGACGAGGTAATCTGTCATTTATTGAGGATGAGAAGCATATCCCGTTTAAAATAGCTAGGACATACTGGATATACGATGTCGCCGGAGGAGAAAAGCGTGGCGGGCATGCCTACCGTGAAAATCAGGAGCTGGTAGTTGCCTTGTCTGGCAGCTTCGATGTGGTGCTTACCAATGCTTTCGGAGAACGACAAGTATGGCACTTGAATAGGTCATACTATGGTTTGTTTATCCCGCGTGGCTATTGGCGTGAGCTCGAGAACTTTTCCACCAATTCTCTCGCATTAGTTTTGGCTTCCACTCCGTACACGCCTGATGACTACATCAGGGATTTTGGTCAGTTCAGAAAGGAGATGTCATGATGAACAAGAGTTCCGTATATGATTGTACGATTATCGAATTAGACAAGCACCATCACGAAAAGGGTAATATCACTGTGGTGGAAAATGGTGTTTCTGTCCCCTTCGATACAAAACGTGTATACTATTTGTATGACGTCCCGGGAGGAGAAAGTCGTGGCGGCCATGCTCACAAGGGGCTATATCAGCTTATTGTGGCTGCAAGTGGAAGTTTTTCTGTTACCTTGGATGATGGCAAGGTAAAGCGTACGTTCATGCTGAATCGCCCCTATTGTGGCCTGCTTGTCGTACCGGGAATATGGAGAACCTTGGACGATTTTTCTTCAGGATCCGTCTGCCTTGTGTTGGCATCTGAGAAGTATATTGAGGACGATTACATCCGAGAGTATGATGAGTTTATCAAATTAAAAAAAATAATATGATCCATCCCTTGGCAGATGTTCAGACTCAGCAGATTGGTGCAGGAACCAATATCTGGCAGTTCTGTGTTGTTTTAAGAGGCGCGCGCATAGGGGCTGATTGTAATCTCTGTGCCCATGTCCTTGTAGAGAACGATGTGACTATCGGGAATCGCGTCACAGTGAAATCCGGGGTCCAGTTGTGGGATGGCGTTACGGTAGAAGACGAAGTGTTCATCGGCCCGAATGTCACCTTCACCAATGACCTTGTGCCTCGTTCAAAGCAATATCCCGAAAGCTTTGCTCGCACCTTGATTCAGCGTGGTGCATCTATTGGCGCCAATGCTACTATTGTGGCCGGCGTTACTATCGGTGCCTATTCTCTCATTGGCGCAGGAAGTGTCGTGACCAAGGATGTGCCGCCCAATACCGTATGGTATGGGAATCCGGCCAGAATGAAGGGCTATGTGACAAATGATGGTATTCTGCTGGATATGAATAAGCAGGATGCAAACGGAAAAACTTACACCTTATATTAATGATTATGATTCCATTCCTCTCTCTTAAAGATGTGACCGCCTCTCATGGCGATGAAATTCAGGCAGCCGTAAAGCGTGTTGTTGATAGTGGCTGGTATCTTCAGGGCGAAGAAAACGCTCGCTTTGAGAAGAATTATGCTGCCTATATCGGCAGTGAGCATTGCATTGGCTGTGCCAATGGACTTGATGCTCTCATCTGGATATTCCGAGCCTATATAGAATTAGGCATCATGCAACCCGGTGATGAAGTCATCGTGCCCGCCAATACCTATATTGCCTCCATTTTAGCTATTACTGAGAACGGGTTGACTCCCGTCTTGGTAGAACCGGATATCAATACCTACCAGCTTGATGGCAGCAAGGTAGAAGCTGCCATTACCCCCCGCACCAAGGCAATCATGCTGGTTCATTTGTATGGCCAGTGTGCCTACACCGACCAAATTGGCGAGCTTTGCGGCAAGTATAATCTGAAGCTGGTGGAAGATAACGCTCAGGCGCATGGCTGCCGCTTCAAGGGTGGAGCCCGCACTGGCAGTATCGGTCATGCGGCAGGGCATTCCTTCTATCCCGGTAAGAATCTGGGAGCCCTGGGCGATGGCGGCGCTGTGACCACCAGCGACGCAGAGCTGGCGGAATGTATACGGGCCTTGGCCAACTACGGCTCTACTCGTAAATATGTATTCAAATACACAGGTCGCAACAGTCGTCTGGATGAAATTCAGGCCGCGGTGCTGGATGTGAAGCTTAAGTACCTGGATGAGGACACCGAGAAGCGCCGTGCTGTAGCGCGCTATTATGTGGAGAATATTAAGAATTCCGCCATTATCCTGCCTCATGTGCCGGACTGGCAGGCACACGTGTTCCATCTCTTCCCTATCCGCTGCACACACCGCGATCAACTGCAGAAGTATCTGGCCAACAATGGTATTCAGACCGTCATCCACTATCCCATCCCTCCGCACAAGCAGGAGTGCTACAAGGAATGGAATGGCCAGAGCTATCCTATTACTGAGCAGATTCATGCAGAGGAACTGTCTCTGCCGATGGGGCCGACAATTACACTGCAAGAATTGCAGCAGATTATAGGACTTTTGAACGAATTTAACTAATTAAATTTTGTGAAAGAAGAGACAAAATCATCGTATCGTCAGATAATGAAGAGCTCCTCTGTTTTCGGAGGAGTTCAGGCTTTCAATATTCTAATAGGTCTTCTTCGGACCAAGTTTGCTTCTGTGTTTCTGGGGCCAGCAGGCTATGGAATCAATAGTCTTCTGTCATCTCCATTGAGTATTATTGGTAGTGTTACTGGTCTTGGAATCAGTTTCAGTGCAATCAGGAATATTTCTGAATCATATGCAAAGGGAGATTGGGTAACATTTTCACGTACAGTCATCATTTTCCGTCGTTGGGTGTGGTTCACCGGGCTTTTGGGGATGCTGGTTACTTTAGGAGCTGCGCCATATTTAAGTTATGTTAGTTTCGGAAGCTACGATTATACCTGGGCCTTTATGGTGCTTTCCGTTACCTTTTTGCTCGGTGCTCTCAGCGGTGGTCAGGGGGCTGTGCTATATGGGACTCGGCGTATTAAGGATACTGCAAAATCTGCATCTATAGGTGGAGTTTTAGGAGTATTTACTGCCATACCTCTTTATTATTTGTATGGAATTGGCGGTATTGTTCCTGCTATATTGGCCGCTTCGTGTACCACTTTGGCTCTTAGCTGGTATTTTGCGCGTCGAGTTGCAGTTCAGAAGCTCAGTATCAGTTACAGAGAAACATTCTTTGGTGGACTGAGCTTTGTCAAGGTGGGCTTTATGATGATGATTAGTGGATTAATGGGGACCGTTGTGGCATATGGTTTAACCGTATTCATCAGCCATGTGGGAGGAGAGGCACAAGTCGGTTTGTACAATTCTGCTTGGAGTATGACGGAGCGTTATGTTGGTATGGTTTTTGCTGCCATGGCTGCAGACTATTATCCACGTTTAAGTGCTGTTAATGCAGACAATGAGAAAGTATCGAACGCTGTGAATCAGCAGGCAGAAATAGGTTTGCTAATTCTTGGTCCTATCTTATTATTGTACTTGATTTCGCTGCCTGTCCTCATTCCAATCTTACAGACTTCAGAGTTTCTTCCTATTATTCCATTTAGCCAATGGATTATCATAGGAATGTTAATTAAAGTCTTGGGCTGGGCGATGGGATTCATCGCTTTAGCAAAAGGCGATTCCGGGTTATTCTTCCGATTAGAGTGCATTAGCACGACTATCCAAACATTAAATATGATGGGAGCGTACTATTTGTGGGGATTGGAAGGTGCCGGCATCGCTTTTGTGTGCACATATATAATCTATGTTACTTATATGTACTTATTCTATGCTGTGAAAATCAAGTTGAAATTCACTCTCGAGTTATTGCGGGTATTTCTTGTGCTACAAGCGCTTTGTATAGGAGCATTCTTTGCTATTCGTTTTCTGCCACTTCTGTGGGGTAACATTGTAGTGGCGATATTGCTCTTATATTCCATCGTCTTTTCATTGGTAGAACTCAATAAACGAATAGAACTTAAGCTTTATTTTTCGAAGATAAAAAATAAATTCAAACGATAATTATTGTGATGAATAAAAATAATGCTAATCTTCCTCTGATATCAATAGTTGTTTTGACATACAATTCAGCTGAGTTTATTCTAGAAACTCTTGAAAGTATTTATAATCAAAATTACTCCGGCCCTATAGAAGTTATTATCACCGACGATGCGTCCAATGATGATACGGTTAATATATGTGCTACGTGGCTAAATAAAAATAGTAATCGATTTCGTAGAGTAAAGTTGATTCAATCCTCCGAAAATCGAGGAATTACAAATAATGCAAATCAAGGTTTACGTGAGGCAAAGGGAAGATGGATTAAAATAATTGCCGGAGATGACTTGCTTACAAATGATTGTATAGAGATTTGTACAAACAAAGCTATAAGCCTTGGTGAAAAAGGACATTTTATATCAGGCGGAATACAGCCATTTTATGTAGGTGATAATGGAACTAAACATTTTATGCCGCCTCCATACAAGCCGAGCCCCGACCATTTCATAGATTATGATTTCATAATAGAGAATCCATTTCAACTTTGCATAGGCGCTGCGTTTTTTATGTCGAAATCATTACTTGATGATGTAAACTATTGCGATGATTTATTCAGAAATATAGAAGATTATCCTTTGTTCATTAAGTGTGTTGCAAGGGGGTACTCTTTATATAAGATGAACAAAACAATCCTCTATTACAGAAGGCATGAAAAGTCATATACTCAACAATATATGGTAGGAGATGGAGATATAACTAATTTGTTAATCGTATCCTGCTATGATAAATACCTAAAAAAAACAAATAATCGAAAATTGTATAGTTTTTGGAAACTTTTGTATTTAAGAGTATACTTAAACAAAAAAACAAGATTTTTGACTGGTGTTGTTTATAGAGTTTCGAATCTTATTATTAAGTACATATGGGGGGATAGATGATAGCATGAGATATGAATGCAAGTGAGAAATTAATATAAACAATTAAATAAAATTTGACCCAATAAACATAAAATGAATAAGTCACGAGCGGTATCAATTGTTACTGTAAATCTTAATAACCGAGACGGTTTGATAAAAACTGCTAACAGCATAGTTTCTCAAACGGCATTTTCTAATATTGAATGGATCATCATCGATGGCGGTAGTGATGATGGCAGTCTCGAGATTATCAATCATTACATTCCCCAAATTGACTATTGGGTGAGCGAGGTAGATACAGGCATTTATAATGCTATGAATAAAGGTATTTCTCAAGCTCATGGAAAATACATACTCTTTTTAAATTCTGGGGATTTTTTATACTCAGATAATGTTATAGAAAGATTTATAGAATTTGAAGAGTTTGGAAAATTCGATTATCTCGTAGGTAAAATCGTCACAAGCCAGTATAACAGAGAGATGGGGTCTATATCTCCGCCCTCAAAGTTGACTGGCAGATACCTATTGGAGTCTTTTTTACCCCATCCTAGTCAATTTATTAAACGAGAGCGTTTTGTTTCTGTTCGGTACGATGAGTCATACAAAATAGCAGCGGATAGAAAATTAGTTGCATACGATGTTATCCGTAACAATGCAACTTACGCCCCACTACCATTCATTGTATCCAATTTTGATTCTTCTGGTGTCAGTGCGACGCATCATAACGTTGCAGAAAGAGAGTGTCAGAGAATTATCCATGAGGTGTTACCGGTAGTTTGTGTCGCTGATTATGAAGATTTAATGACCAGAGATAGCTTGCTGGTTAGAATCTCAAAAAAAATTAATAGCTATATTGCTTTTAATTTTGTATTAACTGTTGTTGCTGGAATCTTATTTGCCCCCATTTGGTTAGTTGAAACTACTAAAAGAAAATGGAATCATAAGTAATTTGAGTCGTTCGTTTTGTTCATTCTACATTTTTATAGCTTATTTTAATTTCTTTTTTAATTATGAATCCGTTTAAACGTTTTTTTGATTTACTATTTACTATTTATTTTAACTTTCATTATTTGCCATTTTTACAAGCTGTAAAGTTGCCTATACGATTGCATAACCCTAAATTCGTACGATTAAAAGGCAAGGTTAGCATTGAAGGAGAGGTTTCAAGATCAATGGTGCGTTTAGGTGACTGGATACATGGTGGATATCCAGACGGTGGTTTTATTTTTGAAAACAATGGTGGCGAAATCATTTTTAAAGGAAAGGTAATTCTTGGTGCAAATTCTAGTTTTTCTGTTGGACAATATGGGAAATTAGAAATTTGTGATAACGTAGTTTGCATAGAAGGACTGAAAATAGTATGTTTTCACCACATTAAAATTGAAAATGACTGTCGAATAGGATGGGATGTGTTAATGATGGATACTAGTCTTCACCGTCTTAAAAATATGGATGGTTCTTATACAAGTACAGGTGTTGCTCCCGTGCGCATAGGCCCACACTCATGGATAAGTACGAGGTGCATTATTTTCCCTGGAGCTATTACAGCTCATCACACAATAGTAGCAGCAAATAGCATGTTGAACAAAGCATATGATGAACCATACGTTTTACTTGCTGGTTCTCCTGCACAGATAAAAAAAAGAGGAATCTATCGTGATTTAGATGATGATAGTATAGATTTTGCTAAACATTCCATCATAAAATAAATCATATTATATATAAATGACAATTCAAAAACTCTCCATGCCGCCTGCTGCAGTTAGAAATAATGGTCTTGATGCTCTCCGAGTGCTGGCCATGCTGATGGTTGTTTTGTTACACATTAATGGATTTGCCGGTTTGGCAAAAATCCCATTTGCTAATTACCCTGTAAGTAGATTGCTATCTAGTGCTGAACATTCGTTCAGTATGTGTGCGGTGAACGTGTTCGCTATGTTGACGGGGTATTTCTGCATCAATAGTATGCGCTTTAAGTTAGATCGATATATCCGGCTATGGTTTCTGGTTGCGTTTTATACGGTTGGTATTTATGCTGCTGTTGCATTGGGGGCTTGTGTGTGGCCAAACTATATTGTGCTACCGCACATGGGGGCATATATGCTATATCCCATTCCTTTGGCTAGCTGGTATTGGTATTTCAATGCCTACACAGTGTTATTTTTCATGATTCCATTCATGAATCGTTTTCTGACGTGGCTTCCTAAAACCGCCTATATACAGTTCTTGTTACTGGTACTCTTTGCTGTTCCTGCATTGCAGATTTTAGGAATTGATACCGCATGGGATGCAGGTTATAACCCGCTATGGCTTGCGGTAATGTATTGCACAGGCGCTTATATGCGCAGGTATCCGATACCAATCCGCAGAAGATGGCTTGTACTTGTAATGGTGACGTTGGTATTCATGATGATTGGCTTGGGGTGTTTGACTTCTTCCGGAAGATGTGGTTCATTATATTGCCACCCTCATTATGTGATTATGGGAATATGCCTCATGCTCTTCTTCTCCCGCACAACGATACGGGCGCCGTGGCTGTGTAAGCTGATAGCGTGGGCTGCGCCGCTGGCATTTGGGGTGTATATTATTCATCTTCATCCGTGTATCTGGGGGCGCATTCCTGAGTGGATTGCCATGGCCGGAGAGTACCGCATGCAATGGTGGTTTATTCCGGTTGCCTCATTAGCCTTGTTTGTGGCATGCTTGCTCATTGATTACTGCCGGTTAATTTTGTTCCGCATCTGCCGCGCAGAAGTGCTGGTACAATGCATTTCGCGTGTGTGCGAGAAGGGCTATCTGTCTACGGTAGGGCGATTGATTGCCAAATGGGAATGATGCCAGACTAGTAACCCGCTCCATATTGAGTCGTAAACGAGGAACTTCACAGGCCGCTCCCCTACGGAGCGGCTTTTTTGCCGTGATTCGGGGGGTGGGGGAAACAAATGAGGGCTCTGCGCCTGCCGAGGCTTAAAACTCCCTGGCGCGGCGGATGAGGGTGCGCCAGGCTTCCACCATGGGGTGGGCGAGGAATTTCTCCAGCGGGGTTCCGGGGACAAAGCTGCGGGGGACGCAGACGCGGAGTTTGGCCGGCAGGCGGTGGATGATGGCGGTTTCGCCGGGGAGGATGGTGCCGGCGTAGTCGCCGTCCAGCTGGTAATCCAGCTTGCCTTCTGCGGTTATCTCGCAGCGGTCGAAGGTGCGCAGCTGGGTGAATTCGCTGGTGTTGCTGTTGGTGGCACCGCGGCGCAGCATGCAGGAGAGGATTTCGTAGAGGATGGGGATGCTCTCCTGCTGGATGATGGCGGCGTCCAGCAGGCCGTCGTCGTAGCGGGCGTTGGCAAAGAGGTGGGCCTCGCCGCCGTAGCGTTTACCGTTGCCCAGTATGACCTGTGTGCCCTGCAGCTCCTCGCCGTTGGGCAGGGTGACGGTGATGACGGGGTGGTGCTCCACGGCGCCGTTTCACAGTGCGGCATTTGAGGATGCTACGGAGGAGCAGGTGAGCCTGGGGATAAGGCTGGGGGGGGCGAGGTGAGGTTTTGAATGATTAACCTGGCTCGGCGGCTTGGCGCGGCGTTGCTTTAGAGAATACGGAAGCGTTGTGAGAAGTGAGGGGCGGGTGATTTGCCTGCCTTGGTGGTGGGTGTTTTTCTTTTTATTAAATGAGCCAGCCCACTCTGCGGGATGCAGGGTGGGCTGGCGTGTGTGTGATTTTTCCCCGCCGCAGCTGCTTGGTGGCAGCGGCGGCGGGGCGAGGTGGCTTTACTTGTTCAGCAGCTTTTCGAGCAATGCCTGTGAGTTGTCTGCAAGCTTGGCGGGGTCGTCGAGCATGCCGGCGCGGAGGAGTGCGGTGTTGATGAGCTGATCTGCCAGGAGGGTGGCCAGGGCTTCGTCCTTGCCGCGGAGCTCGGCGAGCTTCATGACGATGGGGTTGTGGGGGTTGAAGGCGATTTCCGGGTGGGTTTCGGGTACTTCCTGCCCCATGGCGCGGAGATAGGCCTTGATTTCGGGGGAGATGTCGCCCTCGCCCTGCAGCGCTATGGCGGGGGCGGTGGTGACGCGGTCGCTGGTGGTTACCTTGCTGAAGCGGTCCTTGAAGGTACCGGTCACCCAGGTGGTGAGGCCTTCGGCTTCCTTTTCATCGAGTCCGGGCTGGTCAGGCTGGGCTTCCAGCGGGGGCAGGTCGAGGCCGGCGCGGTCGATGGACTTGATTTCCTTTTCGCCGAACTTCATGAGGCTTTCGATGACGAACTGGTCGCCGCCCTCGGTGAAGAAGCCTACTTCGAAGCCGCGAGCCTTGAGCGCATCGAGATACGGGGAGTTCTCGAGCTGGCTGCGGCTGGCGCCGTAGAGCACGTAGATGTCCTTCTGGTTCTCCTTCATGCGGGAGACGTAGTCGTCGAAGCTGGTGAGCTTGCCGGGTTCGGTGAAGGTGGATTCGAAGCGGATGAGCTTGCCGAGGGAGTCCTTGTGCTCCCAGCTGGTGACCACGCCTTCCTTGATGTAGCGGGAGAAGGTGCGCCAGAATTTCTCGTAGGTTTCGGTTTCGTTCTTAGCCACGCCTTCGAGGTGCTTGATGAAGCGCTTGGTGATGATGCCGGCTACCTTGCGCAGCAGGGAGTTGTCCTGCAGCATTTCGCGGGAGATGTTGAGGGGGAGGTCCTCGCTATCCACCACACCGGCCAGGAAGCGCAGCCACTCGGGCAGGAGCTTTTCGGGCTTGCTGTCGATGAGTACCTTGTGGCAGTAGAGGGATACCATGGGCTCGCAGCGGCCGAAGCCCATGGCCTCGGGGTTTTCCTCGGGCACAAAGAGCACGGAGTTGAGCACGATGGGGGCATCTGCGCTGAAGTGCATGTAGCTGAGGGGCTTGCTTTCGGTGTGGGCGATGAACTGGTAGAAGCCCTCGTATTCCTCGGGTTTCACGTCTTTCTTGCTCTTCATCCAGATGGCCTGCACGGTGTTGAGGTGCTCGCCGTTGAAATCGATGGGGAAGCCTACGAAGTTGCTGTACTTGGAGAGGATGTAGCGGGTGTGGTCGCCCTTGGAGAAGTTTTTCGCGTCTTCCTGCAGGTGAATGAGGATGCTGGTGCCGCGGGGGGTATCTGCGGCGGCATCGGTGAGCTCGTAGCCTTCCTGGCCATCGCTCACCCACTTCACGGGGGCGGCATCGGGCTGCCAAGAGCGGGTGGTTACCTCCACCTTATCGGCGGCCATGAACACGCTGTAGAAGCCCACGCCGAACTGGCCGATGAGGTCCTGGCTGCCGCCCTTGGTCTCCTTCATGGCTTCCAGGAACTTCTTGGTGCCGGAGTGGGCAATGGTGCCGAGGAACTCCACCACTTCATCGCGGGTCATGCCGATACCGCTATCGGCTATGGTGAGGGTGCCGGCTTCTTCATCGGTGGTGATGGTGATGCGGAGCTCGCGCTCGGGCTCATAGACTGCGGTCTGGGTAAGCTGCTTGAGGCGCAGCTTCTCCAGCGCGTCGGAGGCGTTGGAGACGAGCTCGCGAACAAACACCTCGCGGTCGCTGTAGAATGCGTGAATCACAATGTCCAGCAGCTGCCGGACCTCCGTCTGGAACTGATGCGTATTTGCCATAGTTTGCGGTATTAATTCGAGTTTGCCCCCTATTCTACAGCGCGGCGGCGAAAGGTCAAGCGGGTAGTGTGTAATGAAAAAGAAAGCAGCGGTTCCTGGTGGAACCGCTGCCGGTATCAATATAAAGCAGATAGGCGACGAAATTAGTCCTTGGAAACCTTCTTGGCCATCTGAACAGGCGTGGTGTTCTTGCTGTTCTTGGCGATTTCCTTCTGGCGCTTGATGTAGGCGGTGCGGCGGCGACGCTTCGTCTCCTTACGATGTTGTTGACCCATGGTGGTTCTGTGTAGGTTTGTAGGGCAGGCATACAGGCCCGCCCGGGTTGATATAAGTGGGTTCTAAATACCGTTTTTATGAACAGATTGCAAGGCAAAAGTGCGTTCACAGGCTAATTTTGACGTGTATTCACTTGAAATAAGCTGAAATACCCGCGAAGCGGCTGGCAGGCGCAAGCGGCGGCTGCCACTCAAAACCGGGGTGAGTACTTGACATTCAGGCATGTTGTGCTATGATGAACGCGCACATCCATGGATAGCGAACTGACAGAATTCAAGAAAGGGGTCAAACAATGGCTCAAGTCTCAAGGGCTGAACTACGCATGGATTGCCGAGCAATGCGGCGTATCTGAGATAACGGTACGTAACTGGATGAGCCAGAAGCATATTCCTACGCTGCGCCGGCAGCTTCTGGAGCGGGTGATGATGCAGCTGCCCCAGCAGGATGCGCCCGCCGCCACCACCACCGCAGAGGTGCCGGGGCTGAGCGTGAATGCCGGGTTCACCCTGACTATACAGCTTTCCGGGGATATTTACAACCGTCTGCTGGCCCGCGCAGGCGAAGAGGACTCCACCGTGGAGCAACTGGTGGCCAATGCCATCTCGAACCTGGCAAAGCCGGCCGCCGCCCCCATCATGCGCAGCCGCAAGGTCGAGCTGCCCGGTATGTAACGAGCCAGCCCCCTGCCCCTCACAGATACAGGACGATGACGCCCGAGGTACGCATCATTCCCCGGCTCACGCCGCAGCACTTCTACGACATGGAGGCGCTGGAGCTGCAGTTTTACGATGCAGAGTTCATCACCCCGCCGGAGGAATCGCTGCTCTGGTACCAGCACCACCCGCACAGCACCGTGGCGGCAGAGGCAGATGGCCGGCTGGTGGGCTTTGTGAATCTGTTTCCCGTGCTTCCGGAGGTATACACAGCCCTGCGCGAAGGCCGGTTCAACGACCATTTCATGGAGCTGGAGCACGTGGCAGATATAAGCACCACGCCGCTGCACATGTTTCTGTGCTGTGTGGTGGTGGATAAGGATTACCAGCGCCGCGGCATAGCGCAGCAGCTGCTGCAGGCCGCCGTGCAGCCCTATGCCGCCCTGCACTGCCTGAGTGTGGTCACCGACAATGTGACCGCCGATGGCGAGCGACTCTCCCGGCGGCTCGGCTTCACCCGCACAGGAGACTCCGACCACGGCTCCGTGATTTACGAGCAGGAGTGGGATTCCTTCTTAACCCACGTGCTGCAGGCATAAAAAAGCCCCGCTCAACAAGGAGCGGGGCTTTTTTTGTTCCGGAAGATTTACACATCCACCACGACGTCATCGTCGTTGTCCTCGCCGCCGTGGGCAAGAATGAACTGCAGGTCATTGAGGTCGAGGCTGGAGGCAAAGCCTTCATCGCCCAGCACATTGGTGACCAGCTGGTTCTTCTGGTGCTGCAGCACGCGGATCTTCTCTTCCACTGAATCGCGGGTGAGGAGTCGGTAGGCAATCACCTTGTTCTTCTGGCCGATTCGGTGCGTACGGTCGATAGCCTGGCTTTCCACAGCGGGGTTCCACCACGGATCGTACAGAATGACGTAGGAAGCGGAGGTAAGGTTAAGACCGGCGCCACCAGCCTTGAGCGAAAGGAGGAACACGCTGGGTTCCTTGGTGGTCTGGAACTTCTCGATTTCCGCCTTACGGTCCTTGGTCTGACCGGTGAGGTAGTTATACGGGTAGTTGTTCTCCTCGAGCTTGCTCTTGATAATCTCGAGCATGGACACGAACTGGGAGAACACCAGCACCTTGTGACCTTCCTCACGCAGCTGGTCGAGCAGGTAGAAGAGCGCGGTGAGCTTGGCGCTGTCCTCCTTGGCGTACTTCGGTTCCACCAGACCGGGGTGACAGCAGATCTGACGCAGGCGCATAAGCCCCTGCAGAATGGCGAAGGAGTTCTTCTTCACCGATTCGTCGGAATCCACGCCCAGAAGCGCCTTCTGAATGCGGCGCAGCTCGGCCTTGTACAGCTGGCGCTGAATGCCCTCCATCTTGGCGTACACTTCTTCTTCCGTACGCGGGGGCAGGTCCTTGGCCACCTGCTGTTTGGTGCGGCGCAGCAGGAAAGGCTTGAGACGCGCGGCCAGGCGGTTCTGGCTCTGGGAGTCCTTGCGCTTGTCGAAACGCTTCTTGAAGTAGGCGCGGCTGCCCAGCACACCGGGCATGGCAAATGCCATGAGCGACCACATATCCAGCAAGCGGTTTTCGATAGGCGTACCGGAGAGCACCAGACGGTTGTAGGCGTTAATCTCGCGGGCAGCCTTGGCAGCCTTGGAATCCGGGTTCTTGATCTGCTGGCCTTCGTCCAGAATCACCGTGAGCCACTTGATGGCGTTAATCTGCTCGCCGCAGACACGGAGCTGGGCGTAGTTGATAACCACCATGTCGTAGTTCTCGAGAATATTCTCCACATTGGCCTGTTCCTTGTTGCGGATAACCATCACGCGCACACCGGGAGCGAACTTCTCGGTTTCGCTGGCCCACACGTCCAACACCGACTTCGGGCACACGATGAGCACCGGGGGAATGGTAACCTTCTTGCGCCCCTGCTTGTTGCGGCGCACGTAGTCCTCGCGCAGCCACAGCATGTAGGTGATGGACTGAATGGTCTTACCCAGACCCATGTCGTCAGCCAGAATACCACCGAAGCCGTTCTCTGCCAGGTAAGCCAGGAAGTGGAAACCTTCAATCTGGTACGGGCGCAGCGTGGCCTGCAGGGTGGTGGGCACATCCGGCTTCACGTCAATCTTGATTTCCGCCGTGCGCTCCTTGATGCGCTGCCAGGCCTTCGGGTCGAACACCTCTGCCGCGCGCGGGTCTGCCAGCTGCAGCGCGTGCATGCGGTGCGTCTCGCCGGAAAGGTCGAAGGGATCCAGACCCAGCTTGGTCACCGCATCGCGCTGGGCATCATCCAGCTTGATTTCGAGGCGCATCCAGCGGCCATCGTCCATGCGCACATAGCCACCGCGGGCGGACACGAGGGAGCGGATCTGCTCCTTGGTGAGGGTCACGCCCTCCACGTCAATGACCACGCGCAGGTCGAACCAGTCGATTTCCTGGTTCACCACCTCGAAGCGGATGGCAGCCGCCACGGGGTCTGCCAGCAGCGACTTGAGGTTCTCGTCCATCTCCACGTTAATCGTCTCGGGAATGGCCTTGGCCCACTCAGCAAACTTCTCGGGGAACTGCTTGGTGATACGGCTCTTGAAAGCCTCCTCCTGCGTGTCGTAGGTGAAGTTCATCTCCTCCAGCAGGCCGGGGATGGGATAGAGGTAATCGCGGATGAAGCGCAGCAGGGTATGATCCTTCACGGGCTGCTGCTCGATGAGCTCCCAATCATCCTTACCCAGACGCTCGCGGCGGCGGCCGGGGTCATCCTGCGCACTCACTTCCAGCAGCACGTGCTCTGTATCGGCACTGGTCAGGCCGCGCACAATCTTCATGCTGAACGTGGGCTTCATCTCGATATCGATGACGCGCTCCTCCATGCTGGGCGGCAGGGTGGCACCAATCTTGCGCAGGAACTCCACGCCGTCCAGGCTGTCAATCACCGACTTGGGAATAGAGTAACGGGGCTCCACCTCAGTGCTTTCCAGCCAGCGGGGCGGGCCGGGGAACACCGTTTCGTCGGACTGGTAAAGCTCCACCTGACCGGGCAGCTGACGCACCGAGTGGGTCACATGCACACCGGCAGCCGTAACCAGCTGCAGGCCATAGCAATCGGGCACAATGGGGTCATCAATGCAAATCCACTTGAGCGGTTCGCGCACCACCTTGAAGTAGCACTCGTCCAGGTTCACCAGGTAGCCCTTCAGCGCAGACTGGTGGAAGAGGATGTTCATCACGCGGCACGCGGCTTCCTCATCCAGATCCAGAATAACCGTATCCTGCCTCTCTGCATAAGTGCGCAGCACGTTGAGCAGAATATCCGTCTGCGGGTCACACTTGAGCGCGCCGTTCAGGAACTCATCCAGAATAGCATCCAGCTGACTGCGGTCACGGATGGCGACCCAGTCTTCCTTGGTGTCGAAGCGGTATTCAAAGCGAGCCTCATTGATGGTGGAAACCAGGCGCATGTGCAGCGGGTGGCGGGGAGGCTGGGGCGGGCGCTCGTTCACGCTCTGAATACGCTCGTACCAGGTACCCACTTCCTTCTCGCGCTCCCACTCGGAGATACGCTTCTGAACCTTCTCCAGGTCGGTGACCACGTTCATGAACTCCGGATACGAAATGCGCTTCTTGGCAAATGCGTAAGCAATGTAGTTCCAGAATTCCAGAATATTGTGAGGAGGCGAAGGCCAGAGCTCCAGCGCCTCATACCCCGTGATTTCCCAGCGGGGGTTAAGACGGACCAGGTCGTGGTCATGAATTTCCTGCTCAATCGCAAAACGGCGGTAGCGCTTCTCGAGCTTGGTCACGTAGTCAGACTCGCGGTCATCCAGGTCGCGCCCCAGTTTTTCCTCCAGAAGGTCAGAAAGGGGAACTTCATTGAGTTCGTTGGGGCTTTCGGGCATATTCGCCCCGCGGTACATACGCTCCACCATGGTGGCGATAAGACACGCCCCTGCAACACGTTCATCCTCTGCCGTGCAGGAACCGAACCAGCGGTTACCCTGCAGGCGCAGGCTCGTGCGGAAAACGCCCACTCTCGTCTCAACACGCCCCTGAATGTAGAGGTGGTTGCCGAAAATTTGCGTCACAGCCCCGTCTTTCTGGAGCTTTTCGCCCGCGTTGCGTACCTGTTCGGAATAAAGGTTCAGGAAATTAAGCGTCGCGCGGTCGGGATTGAGTGCAGAACTTAACATGACAGATTGAGGAAGATAGTATGCGATGCCGCTTGTGGTGGGTATACAGTACTCCCTCCGTTGCGCACATCGCGTGCATGGTGGAATAATACCACAGCAAAACATATTTTTCAAGATGTCAGCTGAAGAATTTTAGCATTTTTCCTCATTTTATTGTATTTTTACGCGCGTGAAGAGGAGCTGACAGCCCGCAGGCTTGCCATTTTCCGTCCGCAAGCCTATGCTGAAGCCGCACAGATATGAAACATTTGCTTCCCCTGCTCGTCCTGTTCTGCCTGTTCAGTTTCACCTCGTGCTCCCAGATGCCCCGGGAGTCCACGCAAGCCATCATCGGTATAGCCGATGACTGGAACAGCTCCCACGTGACCCTCACCATGGTGGAAAAGAACGCCGCCGGCAAATGGGTGCGCGTGCTGGGGCCCTATGCAGGCCGCCTCGGCAGCAAGGGCTGCGTATGGGGGCTGGGCATGCACATCAACCCCACTGGTGCCACCACCAAGCGAGAGGGCGATGGCCGCTCCCCCGCCGGCATCTACTCACTGGGTGGGCTCTGGGTCACCAATCCCACCCCGGTGCAGCATGACCCGGCCATACCGTATGTACAGGTGGGGCCGAACGACCTCTGGGTGAGCGACCCCCGCACCCCGCATCTCTACAACCGCCACGTGCGCCTGGACCACCCCGCCACTACCGCCTGGGAAAAGCGTGAGCAGATGCGCCAGACAGATTATCCGCACAGCATCAAGCTGCTGGTGCACCACAACACACCGGAAAGCGTAGGCAAGCCGCGTGTGGGTGCAGGCTCCTCCATCTTCATGCACATCTGGCGGCGAGATGGCGCAGCCCCCACCGCCGGTTGCACCAGCATGGATGAACAGGTGCTCCGCCAGTTCATCGCCCGCCTGCGAGCCGACCGCAATCCGGTATACATTCTCCTGCCCCGCGACGAATACACGCGCCGGCGCAAAAGCTGGAACCTGCCCTGATACCAGGCAAAGCGGGAACAAGCCTCCCGCCTTGCATCAGTTCTTCTTTTCCAGAGGCCGTACGCGAAGGCCGGTGTAAGTATCGAGCGTAACAAGGCCGAGCCGGCCATAGATGGGATGCTCTGAGCAATCGAGGGCCAGCATCCCCTGTTCGCGGCGGATGGGTATGCGGTGCAGGTGGCGGGCCCGGTCATCGGAATCGCACATGTAGATGGCTGTAATCTGCTCGTTACCATCGGCATCCGGCTCGGCATCCACACCCCACACTGTGATGGAGTGCATAAAGCGGCGGCCATCCGGCTTGCGGCACGACGCCCCCAGCCAGAACGCATCGCCCCGGCGGAATCCACGCAACAGCACCGCGGTAAGCGACTGAGCCGTCACTTCTGCTCCACGACCGTTATAGAGCAGCTGCTCAGGAGCAGGCCCGGACTCACGGTAGTAGCCACCCAGCGAAGCATCCCGCAGAGCAGCGCAGCGATTCCCGCCGCCGGGGACCGGCTGCCGGTACTCACCCGTAAACCACCAGCGAAGCCCCTGGTCAGGGTCACTACCTTCATTCTCAAATGCCTTGCAGAAGGTCAGCCACACATCTTCTCCGCGCGGAGCATGCTGCGGCACAAGCCCGGGATTCTGCTGCTGCCACCAGGCCAGCATATCAGAAGCAGCCACCGCCCAGCAAAGCAGGTCATCGCCCTCGGCACCGCGCTGGTGGGTCTTATTAAAATCGAACCAACCGGACTCAGCCGATACACCGGAAGACCACAGCGTGACAGCCTGCAGCGGCAGCCCCAGAGCCAGCAATACCAAAGCGCAGATTCTTTTCATGCCCCCCTCTATATCACAAACAATCGGGCAAGGCAACGGTTTTTCGCTTGACTTGCGACGGCAGCAGGTGCAGAATGAGCAGCACAAAGCACATGAACACACGCATCCTCAGCGCCCGTTGGTGGTGGCCCTTGCAGCAAAACGCTACGTAAGGGACACAGGGAGCTTGGTGTTGTTCAAACCGCATAAAATCGAATTTCCGGCCTGTCGAACCTTACGACAGGCCTTTTTATTATCACAATTCAACCAACAAATCATGACAAGACACACAGAAATCAATGCAAGCCACGGAAAATCCTTGCAGGGGCAGGAAAAATGCACTACTATGCCCGCCAATATGGATTTCCGCACCTATCTCCGCAATTATCCCGATGCCAATGGCTACTACGGCCGTTTCGGCGGTGCCTACCTTCCCCCGGAGCTTGAGCCCGCGTTCAAGGAAATTACCGATGCGTACAACGACATCTGCCAGTCTGCACAGTTCATCAATGAGCTGCGCCGCATCCGCAAGCAGTTCCAGGGGCGTCCCACTCCGGTATACCACTGCGAGCGACTCTCCCGACTGGTCGGCGGAGCCCAGATTTACCTGAAGCGCGAGGATCTGAACCATACCGGAGCCCACAAGCTCAACCACTGCATGGGCGAAGGCCTGCTGGCCAAGTTCATGGGCAAGAAAAAAATCATTGCCGAAACCGGTGCCGGGCAGCATGGCGTGGCACTGGCCACTGCAGCTGCTTACTTCGGGCTCGAGTGCGAAATCCACATGGGCGCGGTCGATATCGCCAAGCAGGCACCCAACGTCACCCGCATGAAAATGCTGGGAGCCAACGTGGTGTGCGTCAACCACGGTCTGCAGACCCTCAAGGAAGCCGTGGACAGCGCCTTCGAAGCCTACCTGCGCGACTACAAGAACGCCATCTACTGCATCGGTTCCGTGCTGGGCCCGCACCCCTTCCCCATGATGGTGCGTGATTTCCAGATGGTGATTGGCCACGAAGCCCGCGCCCAGTTCGAGGAAATGACCGGCCACCTGCCGGATGTGGTGTGCGCCTGCGTAGGCGGCGGCTCCAATGCCATGGGTATGTTCCCTGCATTCCTCGGTGACCCGGTGGACATTTACGGCGTGGAGCCGCTGGGACATGGCCCCACACTCGGTGAACACTCCGCCTCCATCACCTATGGTACGGAAGGCATCATGCACGGGTTCAACTCCATCATGCTCAAAGACGAAAACGGCGAACCCGGCCCTGTGTATTCCGTGGCCAGCGGTCTTGACTATCCCTCCGTCGGTCCGGAGCATGCCTTCCTGCATGATATCGGCCGCGTGAAATACGACACCGTAAGCGATGAAGAAGCCGTGGATGCCTTCTTCAAGCTCTGCCGCTACGAGGGCATCATCCCCGCCCTGGAAAGCTCGCACGCCATCGCCTTTGCCATCCGCAAGGCAAAGGAAATGCGCCGCGGTTCCATCCTCGCCAACTGCTCCGGCCGTGGCGATAAGGACGTGGACTACATTGCCGAGCACTTCGGCTACGGCGACGACCACAAGTTCTGATACCGAAAAATGAAAATCGCCATTTTAGGAGCTGGTGCACTGGGGTGCTACTACGGAGCCCGGCTGGTTGAAGCAGGCGAAGAAGTCTGCTTCATCGGCCGCTCGGTATACGAACCCCTGCGCACAGAAGGTCTGCATGTTGAAAGCGTGCATGGCGATATTCACCTGCCACAGGTCCGGGTCTGCCGCAGCGCTGAAGAATGCGGCCCGGTGGATCTGGTCATCGTGTGCTGGAAAACCACCTGCAACGACCAGCTCGGCGCCTACCTGCCCGCGCTGGTCCATGACAAGACAGAAGTCATCAGCTTCCAGAATGGCATGGGAAATGCTGAAGCCATCTCGGCCTACGTACCGGCAGAGCGCGTATTCATCGGCCTCTGCTTCGTCTGCTGCATGATGGATGAACCCGGCAGAATCCGCCATCTGGAAGGTGGAGACATCCAGTTTGCGCCCTTTGTCAGCTCTCCAGCGGGAACAGCCAGAGCGCGTGATTTTGCGGCCTTGTTTGAGCGAGCCCGCATCGTCACCACCGCCTTCGACCACGCGGAGCAGATTCAGTGGTGTAAACTCTCGTGGAATATCCCCTTCAACGGGCTCTGCGTAGCCCTCGGCGGTATCAGCGTCAGAAAGCTCTTCACTATACCCGGACAGGAGGCCCGCGCCCAGGCCATCATGGAAGAGGTTTGTCTGGCAGCAGAGAAACGCGGTTTCCCGCTTCCGCTGGATATTGTCCACCGCCAGATGGAACGCACCCGCATCATGGGCGATTTCATCCCCAGCAGCGCGGTAGACTACCTCCGAGGCCGCCCGGTGGAATACGATGCCATCTGGGGCAGCACGCTGGAGCGGGCTCACGAAACCGGTGCCCGCGTACCGCACTGGGAGCAGCTTGCTGCTGATATCAGAACCCGCCTGCAGCGCGCATGAACCTGCTGAATCCCGCCAGCCCACTGCGGCAAGCGCTGCGCTACACCGGCGCCCTGCTCCTGCTGGCACTGGCGGGCTGGGGATTGCAGCCCCTGCGCCAGCATCTGCAGCAGCAGGAGAGCGCCGCCCAGCTCCGACTTCCCCCGCCGGATTACGCGGAGACCGATGCACTCTCTCAGCAGCTCGCCCTCTTTGCCCTGGGCGGCCTGCGCACATTTGCCGCAGAAATGCTCTGTGTCGATACTACCAACGCCTGGCTCCAGCAGGACTGGCCACGCGCCTGCAAACGCTGGCAGCAGATTACAACCCTCTGCCCGCGCCGCGAGAACTACTGGGCGCGTGCCGCTCGCGATATGGCCAAGAACGCCGTGGCCTGGGTCAACAATGATGAACGACTCAGCGAGCACGAACGCGCAGTACGCAGCCGCGACTACCTGGACTCAGCAGAAGCATTCCTGCGCGAAGGCATAGCCAACAACCCACAGAGCGCCATGCTCTGGCTCCAGCAGGGGGCATTCGATGAAGACCTGGCCCGCCGCACTAATTTCAGCCGGGCAGCGCAGGCTTACCAGCGTGCGGTAGAGCTGGGAGCCTCGCCCATGTACCTGCGCTGGGTGTTCTACAATCTCTGCCGCATCCGCGGCAAAGAACAGGAAGCCTGGAACCTCGGTCGCCGGCTTTTTGCTGAGGACCGACACCGCACGCCATCGTTGCGCAACCTGCTCTTCGTGCTGCAGCACAAGATTCAGGTACCCGCCGAACAGCAACTCACCCCCGAGCAGCTCTACGGCTCCACCGAACGAGCCCGCAAATACCTGCGCACATTCGAGCACAACGACCTCCGCTTCCCCACCACGGGCATCAGGGAGTTCCTGAACGAAGGCTGAATAAGCTTCCACCGCAACTACCCGACAAAGCGGAAGTTGAAGATGTAGAATTTTGGATGTAGAATGTATAGATTTCCCTGCAAGTTCGGATTCATTCGTCATCCCAACCGGCGCGGGGGTGAGACTGGCGATAAACCTGCTGCATGCGGGTCTTGGTCACATGGGTATAAATCTGAGTGGTAGCCAGTGAACTGTGGCCGAGCAGCTCCTGCACGGCACGCAGGTCCGCACCGGCATCGAGAAGATGCGTAGCAAACGTGTGGCGTAACTTGTGCGGCGAAATATGGAACGGCAGATCTGAACAGCGCAGGTATTTATCCAGCATAAGCTGCACACTACGACAGCTCATACGCTTTCCCAGGCGGCTGATGAACAGCGGATCCCGGCCACTGACTCCCGCCATTTCACGATAACGCTCCACAGCTTCGCGGGCGTAGTCGCCAACAGGCACCAGGCGGACCTTACGTCCCTTGCCGAGCACGCGGATGCAATTTTCACCGGGTCGCAGGGAATCCGCATCCAGCCCCACCAACTCACTCAGACGCATACCGCAGGAGTAAAACAGCTCCAGTATGGCGACATCTCGCAGAGGCAGCCAGGCCGGGCTCTTCTTGTCCGCCGGAACCCGCAGAGGCAATGCAAGCAGCTCTTCCATCTGGTGCAAGGAGAGATGCACCGGCAGACTCTGCGAAGCCTTGGGCAGGCTCACCTCTGCCAGAGGGCTGATTTTCAGGCCTTCGCGGCGCATCAGGTATTCGTAAAACGAACGCAGCGCTGCAAAACGCAGGCGGATTGTGGAGGGCTTCAGCTCCTCATTCAGCGCCTCATACAACCACGAGCGGAACACCTCTGCTCCGCACGATTCCCAACCGCAGAACTCTGCACCGGCCCATCGGCGGAACAGATGCAGGGAGCGGTGATAGGCCTCCACCGTACGGGGAGAAGCATTGCGCTCCGCTTCCAGATACTCCAGAAAGCGGAACACCAGCGGGCCAAGCTCTGTACCGGGGGAGTTCACTGACCCATTTTTACCACAACTCCCCCCATGACACAAGCGCAGAATATCGTTGACACATCCGACACCTCGTGGCAGTATGGAAACGCACCGCACATGAAACAGCTCTCCTTCATTTTTTTACTCATCCTCATCGCCCTGTCCCCGACGCAGGCCGACGACGGATTACCCGTCCTGCGGCGCATGGTGCTGCCCGACGAGCAGCTCTGGCAGCTGGAAACTGAGCTTACCGGCCACCGCGAACGCAATGGAGCCGTGCTGGAATGCACCGCTGCAGCCCTGCGAGACCTGCTGGAGCAATCCGGTCGACAGGCCACGGTGGAGGAACTTGTAGATATTCTCACCACCCCCAGCGAAGCCAATACTCCTGAATCAACTATCAAAGAGCTCATCCTTCCGCGCGCAGACAGCATCAGCGTGAGCATGGATGCCAGCTTTGCCATTATTGTCACTCCCGTACGGGGAGGAAGCATCATCGACATCTACCGCGACACCGCATACGGACTCAGCGTGCACCGCCTGAAACATTAACCCGGACTTCAGCAGCCAACAATTAGCAAACCGGCGCAGCTGCATCAGTGTCACTTATGTGCTATGATGTTTCCCGGTTCTACTGAAATCTGGTTTATTCTGCTCTACTGCGTACTCACCTGGCTGGGATTTGCCCTGTCCCTGTTGCTGGCAGACCCATTCTGCCGAGTGAAAGCCGCCTGTGTGGGCGGATTTCTGGTACTGATTCTGGCTTCGGTACTATCCATGCTGGCGGGATTTGCAAGCGAGCAGCTGCAAACCGGTGTCGACATGGCCTCCACGTTCCAGCTCGTAGGTGTGGGCGCCTGCCTCATGGCGGTTTCCCGCGTCACGCAGATGCTCACCTGGTCCCGCACCTGGCTCGCCGCGGTCTATGGGCTTATCGCCTATATCTGCGCAGCTCTCATCTTATCCTGGGTAGTGGTTACAACGGCCATATAAGACGGTGTCGGATATGTAGAGCCCCCTGCCCGCCCGGCACAGTTGTAAGGAAAACCGGCACACAGGAAAACCTGCGTGCCGGTTTATCAAAGTTACTTTCAGCAAGGGCTCGCTTTACAGAGCAGCCTTGATGATGGCGGCGAAGGAATCAGCCTTCAGAGCGGCGCCACCCACGAGGGCACCGTCGATGTCGGGCTGGCTCATGAGCTCGGCAGCGTTGTCGGGCTTCACGGAACCACCGTACTGCAGACGCACAGCCTCAGCAGCGGCAGCGCCGAAAGCTTCAGCAACCACGCCACGGATGAAAGCGTGAGCAGCCTGAGCGTCGGCAGAAGAAGCCGTCACGCCCGTACCGATGGCCCACACCGGCTCGTAAGCAATCACCAGACCGGCCACTTCCTCAGCGGTCAGGCCCTCGAGACCTTCCACCACCTGGCTCTTCAGCACGGTTTCGAGCTCGCCACCCTGGCGCTGCTCAAGCGTCTCACCGATGCAGTAGATCGGGCAGATACCGGCGGCAAGAGCCTTCTTGATCTTCTTGTTGATGTAGGCATTGGTCTCGCCATGGTACTGGCGGCGCTCGCTGTGACCAAGCACCACGTACTTGCAACCCAGCTCGTTGAGCATGGTTGTGGAAATCTCACCGGTGAAAGCACCGTTGTCGCGGTCGCTCACGTCCTGAGCGCCTACGCCGATGCAAGTGCAGCCATTCAGCGTCTCCATGACGGCAGGAATCGTCACAAAGGGAGGCACGATTACCTTATCAACAGCCTTGCATTCGCAAGTAAGCTCATCCTTAAGGGCGGCGAGGAACTCCTTGGCTTCCTTCGGGCCCTTGTTCATCTTCCAGTTAGCGGCAATGATGGGGGTACGGGACATAGTAGTATAGATGTCTTGTTTCGACAAGCGACAGCCTACCTGCTTTTACCACAAAAGTCAAGCAAAAACCGCTGCCCGGGTTCCGGGCAGCGGCTTTGGATAAAATATCTGCGGTAAAGGAAATATACCCCTTACTTCTTAGGGAATGACACCTTGACCTTCTTGCTCTTCCATGCGCGGATGAATCGCTTCTCAAGAAGTTCAGCCGTGCGGTAGGGCTTGATGAGCTCCTGAGCAGCGTCCTCATGGCTCTTGCCATCCAGCAGTGCCTGGAGGTAGGATTTCATGGCCTCCACACCCTTCTTACCGTCCAGATGCACGAAGAAAGCCACCGTCATGACAGAAAGCAGGTAGGTATCCTTGCCCTGAGGCATGTAGCCATACATGGTCTGCTGATCCATAGTGAAGAAATCAGCAAGCTTGAAATCAAAATCAAGACCACCGTGAGCTGCGCGTTCCTTAGCCTTGTGCAGAATGAGGGAGAAGCCTTGGGCAAAGTCCAGGTCCTCACCCACGTAAGGCACATAGCCCACGTATTCAGCCCAGCCTTCGTTGGCCCAGATAGGGAGAGCATTGAGCAGGAACTGCTGGTGGGTCAGCTCATGCACCAGAGCGTGGGTGTCGATGTCCTCGCGCTCCACACGGCCACTCATGCCGATACCCACCGAGGGGAACGGAATCATGACCTTATCCATGGCAATATCAGCCTCCGTGGGCGGAGCTGCGGTCTTGCGCAAAGCCCCCATGAACACACCGGCCGAATTACGCGGGCCACCGGCGGCATAATAAGCCTCCATGTTCGGCTGCAGCTGAACCATGAACTTCTTGTCGCCGCGGTCGGCTGTAGCGCGGGGCACCGGAATGACCTCGCCTATAGCCTTGTTGGCAGCATAGGCGCATTCGCAGAGGCGGGCCACGGTTTTCTGAGCCTCGGGCTGCAGCGGCACAGGGGAGAGGTACACGAAGTTATTAGAGGAATAGGAGAAGCCCTGCTGGGTAGAAGAATTACCCGGCTGCAGTTCCACATCCTTGGGCACGGAGACTCTGGTGGGCCAGTCTCCGGGGTTATTCACGCGAACTTTCTTCACGCCCATCTCACGCAGTTCCTTGCGCTTGCGGCTGGCGGCCTTGTTCACGTTGCGCTTCTTCTCCTTAGCCTCGCGCTTCGTGCGGCGGGGCTTGGAGTCATCATCGGCCTGGGCCGACATCGGGGCCAGAGCAATAAAAAGCCCCAGCAGAAGGTAAAGTGCTTTATACATAGTCGGTTTTAACATCATCGGGTGAGACCATCCCGTTTGGCCTGGTTCCAGTAAGCGTATTCAGAGCGATTAAAGTCGACATATTCCGGGGAAAGGTCGGTGGTGTATACCACATAATCCTCGCTGCCCAGATTCAGGTTGATACGGATTTCGAACTCACGCGCCTGCACCAGTTCGCGCAGGTCGTCGCTCGGGGTATCAGTCTGCTCGCCACCGCGGCAGGCCGGAAGCCCTGCGATATCAATATCAATCTTCTCTTCGACCACACGGGAGCCCGAGTAGCCCACAGCGTGAATAATGCGGCCCCAGTTCGGGTCACCGCCATTCCAGGAACTTTTCACCAGGTTGGACTTAGCCACACCCTCAGCCACACGCTTCGCTTCCTCGTGAGTGGGAGCACCCTCCACCTTCACCGTCACAAACTTGGTCACGCGTTCGCCGTCCTGCACAATGCGCTTGGCCTGCTCCAGCATCACATAGTGGAGTGCAGCCACAAAGTCATCCCACCCCTCGGCGCCGGGCTCAAGCTGCACACCGGAGGCTCCGTTGGCCATGACCAGCGTGGTATCGTTGGTGCTCATATCGCCGTCAATCGTGATACGGTTGAAGGAATGCTCCACACCGTCGCGCACGATGGCATCGAGATTTTCGCGGGAAACGCCGGCATCTGTGCAGATGAGGCAGATCATGGTGGCCATGCAGGGAGAAATCATGCCGGCGCCCTTGCAGCAGGAGCCGATGCGCACCGGCTTGCCGGCGATGGTGATTTCCACAGCCACTTCCTTCTCGCGGGTATCGCTGGTAATGATGGCGGAGGCCACATTGTGACCGTTATCAGCCGAAAGATTGGTGCAGAGCTCCGGCAGGCGCGGAGTGATGCGCATCATGGGCATGGGAAGGCCGATAACACCCGTGGAGCACACCGCCACCTCGCTGGGAGTCAGCCCCAGCTGTTCGGCCACCACGCGGCATTCGGTGCGGGCATCTTCCACACCGCGGGCGCCGGTGCAGGCATTGGCGTTGCCGCTGTTAACCACGATGGCGCGTACATTGCCACGGCTCAGGTGGTGCTCGCTCACGCGCACGCAGGCGGCTCGCACGCGGTTGGTGGTGAATGTGCCGGAGGAAGTGGCAGGCAGTTCGGAATACACCAGCGCCAGGTCAAGACGCGTGGCTTCCGGTTTCTTGATGCCGCAGCTCAGCGCGTTGGCTACATAGCCCTTGGCGGCAGTCACGCCGCCCTCAATGCTCTTCATGGTGCAATCTGACATGGTCGTAACTTATTAACAAATACAGTACTACAGACGGGACTCGAACCCGTACGGTATTACCTACCGGGAGATTTTAAGTCTCCTGCGTCTACCATTCCGCCACTGTAGCACGTTACGCGGGGAATTGAAACATATTCCACCTGCCATTGCAAGCAAATTCTGCATCAGTAATCCCACAGAATCACTAATAATAGCGCAGCTGTTACAGAAAGCGCGGCCAGCGTACAGCCCAGAGCAAACTTCGGGCTATTCCGGCAGAGCCAGTCCTCGTGCACCACCAGTATGGTTGACGGAACGGCAAAAAGCAGAACAAAGCACCATTCCATCATGGCTTGAAGTTCAGAATCACCTCACCTGCAGAGCCCTGCGGGCCTGTCCACCCGATACTGCGGGGAATACCAGGGGCAGCCGCGCGCTGCAGATTCTTCTGAAACGTACCGCTGCTGCCATAAGCAGACAGGTAAGCGGCAAATCGAGATTCGCCACTGCGATAAGCCGCCATGGCGGCGCGCCAGAACGACTCGAAACTCGTATAATAGGCCCCCGTCTGACGGTAATAAAAGGCAGTGGTTCTGGCAGACGCCGGGTAAGCCGGGCGATTCCAGCTGTGGGAACGGGAGATTTCCGCATCGCTCAGGCAGAAATAGGCATGGGACACCTCCTGCTGCTTTCCGCCGGAGATGACGGGGTCATCCCAGGTGGCATCCAGATGATACCACTGCCCACCCAGCTGAACCAGATTCCAGGCGTGCGGGCCGTCTGCACTGCCCACAACCACCCGGCAGGGAATACCGGCCAGCTCGCAGAGCACGCAGATGGTGGCACTATATGCCTCGCAGCTGCCGGAGCCGCCACGCAGCAGGTCACGCACATTGCCTCCGCCGTCGGCATCGTATCGGGAGCGACTCACCAGAGCATCGTGCAGGGCGAGCAGTTTATCAAAGTCGCTCATACCGGGGCTCAGTGTCTGGCCGGCAAAGGTTTCTGCCAGCTGCAGCGCTTCCTTCAGCTCAGGGGTGAGCCGGGCGCGGGCGGCGGAATCCCGCAGGGCAGCACGCAGCAGCACGTGGTCGCGATACTCCAGGGTAAGCGACACCTGCCCCGTTTCCAGATAGGCGGTGGCGCAGCTGCGGGCAAACTCGCCCCAGGTGCTTTCGCTGATGAGTTTGCGCCACTGGCTTTTCAGCTCGCCGGAGAAGCGGAAATTCACAGGATTCTGCGCCGTCTCAGCCCAGCGGTGAAATGAGGCATCCAGCTCTGCGCGGGAGCTGACCACAGGTTCCGCCGATTTCTGAATGCGGGCTTTTTCCGGCAGGGGAATCGAAGTCACCGGCCGGGCCGGGGCACACTGCACCAGCAGCGCACCCGGCAACAGCAGTGGCAGAAAACGGCGGAGCATAACGCAGGGCTTACACCTCTTCGCCGTCGCCCAGCAGCTCGGCCATGAGCCCATTCGGCGAGGCATGCATGGACTCACGCGTGGCCATGTTCTTGAGCTCGAGGTCCGGGTATTCGGAACCGATGATGACGGCATAGCGGGCGCCGATTTTCTCAGCACGCTTGAGCTGGTTACCCATCTTGGCCGGAGCCAGAGGCAGATCCACACGCAGACCGGCATCACGCAGAGCGGAGGCCAGAGCCAGCATCTGCGGGCGCTTCTCCTGAGCTGCCAGCACCATGCACACATCGATGCAGCTGGCCTTGAGCGCAGCATCGCGCAGGGCAGCGGCGGCGGGGCATGCATCGATAAGGTGAGCAATTACGGCATCGCCCATGGCGAAACCGGTTGCGGGCATATCCACCGCACCATTGGAAAGAGTGGAGACCAGGCCGTTGTAGCGGCCGCCACCGGCCACGGCGCGCAGGGTGTGCCCCTTGTCGAAGATTTCGAACACGAGCCCGGTGTAGTATGCCAGGCCGCGCACCACGGAGAGGTCAAGCTTCACGTAGGAATCCAGTCCGCGAGCCTGCAGCTCGGCAAGCACCGCATCATAACGGGGCGAGCAGCCTGCGGGCGGGTTGGCAATGAAGTTCACGAGGTCTTCGCGCTTCATGCCGAAAGCATCCAGCTTCTCCTGGCAATACTCCGGGCGGTCGCGCTCGAACTTGTCAATGATAGCCAGGAAATCGGGCACGCGCTCCTCGGTCACACCGTTGTCGGCAGCGTACTTGAGCCACACCTCACGGTCGGAGATACGCACCACAAAATCCTGATCGGTGAAACCGAACTCGCGCATGCAGTCGATGGCCAGGGAAATCAGCTCGGCATCGGAGCCCTCACCGGCCTCGCCCAGGATATCGGCGTTGAACTGCACGAACTCGCGAAGGCGGCCCTTCTGGGGCTTCTCGTAGCGGAAGCAGGAACCGATTTCGAACCACTTGAGCGGCTTGGTATATTCACGCTGGTAAGCAGCGGCAATACGCCCCAGCGAGGCAGTAAGCTCCGGGCGCACGGTGATGTCGCGCTCACCCTGGTCCTTGAAGCGGAACAGCTGCGTGGGCAGCTCACCGCCGGATTTCTTGAGGTAAAGCTCCGTGGATTCGATGGTGGGGGCTTCCCATTCCACAAAGCCATAGCGATGCGCCACACGCCGCCACGTGTTGAACAGATAGTTGCGGAAGGCGCATTCCTGCGGTGCAAAATCGCGGAATCCGGGCAGCGGTTGGAATCGTGCGTCAGGCATAGTATGTAATGGGGTTACTGATTATAGTTGTACGCGCCACATTATACCTGATTCCTCAGGCTTGGCAAGTGCAATTCATGTCCCCGCAGGGTTCTGGTTAATCTTCAGACGCAGTCTCACGCAGAGCCGCCTTCTTTGCCTCACGCTGGAGCTTCTTCTGTTCGGCCTCATATTCCTTGATCTGGTCGCGCCACTGCTGCATGTTCTTGCCGCCGCTGGCTGCCACAAAATTACCATCGGCATCTACGATGCACATGGAGGGAAGCCCCAGACCGGGGTACTTCACGCCGGGAATGGTGCCCAGCTGGTCGGGCATCACGCCGGGAATATTGTACTTGTGCTCCTTCATGTATTTCTTCACCACGGCTTCATCCTCCTGCCCCAGCAGAATCACCTCAAGCTTAGCACTCTTCATCTTGCGATAATCCTCCAGCAGCTCCGGCACAAATACTGTGCACGGCACGCACCAGCTGGCAGAGCGGATAAAACCGAAGTACTTCGCCTTCAGGTTCGGCTTCTTGCGCGTCAGATACGTGGCTTTCGACAAAAGTTCCGGCACGGCGGCCATTTCTTTTTTCTTCGACTTCGCGGCTTTCTTTACAGCAGCGGGGGCTTCATCCTGGGCGCTGCTCACGGGCAGCACACTCAGCGTCAGGGCCAGAGTCAGAGCTAAAATCCTCTTCATGCGCAAACCATATCACATCACTAGAGCTTTGGCAATGCAAAAACTCAGCAGCTCAATCAGAATGGGGCTGTTTCAGATTTGCTGACTCATTCTGCTAGTCAAATGGGAAGTTGGCGAGCCCATACAGGCGCACATAGTGCGCGGAATTCTGAGCCCGTCAGGGCGTCAGAACATTAGCCCAGCGTGGAGCCGCAACGCGGCGGAACGCTGGGTTTGGTGTTAAATATACCCGGAACCCCGAACGAAGTGAGAGGGTGGCAGGGAGGCCGCGGCTTATTGTGGAGCAACGCTTTCTGCCGCCCACTCGCCATGCTCGGGGCTCTGATATCATTTTCGTTTTACCCAGGGTTCCGCGACTGTGTCGCTGCACCCTGGGCTAATGTTCTGACGCCCTGACGGGCTCAAATTTCCGCTCGCCGTTGGCTCGCCAAAGTCCAATTTATCGATGATTCACTTATTAGGCCAACGCATCACTTATGGCGAGGGACAGCAAATCTAAACAGCCCCCTCTATCTTCAGCTCATCATCATTAAGCTTGACGAAGAGAGCCATTCACAGTATATTCGCGCGCATGAACAAGTCTACATACCTCCTGTTCGGGGCTCTGCCCGCCATCATTGCCCCCGCCATGGCTCAGCAGAGCGATGTAAGCATCTCCGCTTCTGACTTCGTGCAGACCCAGATTGCCATCATCAAGAGCATGACCGAATTACTCACCATGCAGGGCATTGCGGAAGCTCCCCAGGAAGTGGCAGCCGGCATCAACCAGCTTGCCGGTATGGTGCAGCAGCTCACCACGCTCAAGCCCGTAGCTACAGAGGCAGACAAGGAAATGATTGAGACCGAACTGGCTGACCAGGCACGTACCGCTGCCCTCGAACTTCAGAAGGCTCTTGAAGCCACTGTGGCTAACAACTTCTACAACAGCCAGGAGCTGGCGGATGCGGTGCAGAACTTCGCCATGTCCTTCCAGTCTCTCAAGTAAAGACTGCAACCATGGCACTTACCGAAACCACCTCCTTCATCGAAGTTCGCTCCCCGAATCTGAGCGAAGCCATGCCCGCGTTCGTGGAGGCGCTGCGGCTGCGCGGATTCGATGTGCAGCACTGCTGCCTGGCCGACAAGGTCTGGGAACTGCAGCTCACCAAGGGCAGCCAGCTCATGCAGCTGGCGGGTCTGCAGGTGGGGCTCAAGCTTCAGGTCTGGCCGGAGTATGATGGGGTGGCGGTGCGCATGAGCCCGAATCTGCTGAAACGCCAGGGGATTCAGGCTGCGGTGCTCTACTTCGTATGCATGCCGGCGCTGCTGCTCCCTGCCTGGGGCCTGCTGCAGCAGCACAAGCTCGATGCCGAGGTGCTCGAGCTTCTCACCCGCTGTCTGAATCACAACCCCATACGTCAGGTGTAAAAATAACAGGACAGCAGTTTACCCTTGACAATAAAATCATAAACCATTACGTTCAAGACCATGTTCAAACGCACACTTATTCTCACGACCGCGCTGTTCGGTCTGTTTTCGTTTGCTCCCCTGCCCCTCACGGCTCAGGATGAAGACACCGCAGTAGAGGAAAGCACCAAGCCCTCCAAGAAGAAAAAGAAGGCTAAGAAGCTTCCCAGCCCGGTGGTGACCGCCGTGAAGAAGGTCAAGAAAGTAAAAGGCCGCGTAAATGAGAAGGCCGATTACTACATCTACCTCTGCTCCGCCAGCTGGTGCGGCCCCTGCTGCAAGGAAATGCCCGAAATCGTGGAGACTTACAAGGAAATCAAGAAGTCCGGCAAGGTGGATATCATCCTCTTCTGCCACGACAAGACTCAGGCAGATGCCAAGGCCTTTGTCAAGAAGTTCGACATCAAGTTCATGACCGTGATGTCCAACGATGAGGACAAAGTGAAGAAGGTACCCGGCTTCCGGGCTCCCAGCGGCATTCCCCACTGCATCTTTGTGGACCGCTACGGCCGCCACCTGACCGCCGGCCACCCCGGCAACCTGATCAGCAACTGGAAGGCTCTCACCATCGACAAGGGGGAACCCGAAGCCCCTGCTGAAGAAAACACCAAAGAGAAATAACCCCATACCAACCGAAAAACAACATGAAATACGCATCTGTACTTCTGGCTCTGCTTGCCATCCCCGCCCTTCAGGCTTCCCCCATGCCGGAGAAGGCAGATCTGCTTGCCTCCAACAGCTTTGAAGCCACCTTCATCGGCCTCATGGACATGCCCTGCCGCAACATGACCGCTGATTGCCCCGACAAGTGCGACCACGCCACCAAGGTGGCCCGCTTCCGCGTAACCAAGGCTGTGGACTACTCCCAGAACTCCAAATATGGTGATGACAAGGTGACTCCCGGCTCCATTGTGATGGTAGACGTGAAGAAGCCCACCCCCGGCCAGGATGATGCTGCCGTTTTCGCGCTGATTGACCAGATGAAGCCCGGCACCAAGGTCATCATGACCCAGGACCACTACTACGGCGAAATCGGCGATCTGGTAACGCCCTTCCGTCCGGTCACCAAGCTGGAAATCATCCCCGGCGCCAAGGCTGAAATCCCCGCCACGGAAGCCCCGGCCGGTGATTACTCCGTAAGCCCCATTCAGCCCCGCATCCGTCGCTAAGCTGAAAGGCATATTCCCTTCATGCGCAGCCCTGCTCCGTCAGGGCTGCTTTTTTTTCGGGGCACGGGACTTTCTTGTCTCGGCTTTGCCTACGCCGTGACAGGAAAGTCCCGTGCACCAATGAAGTTCATCGCCAACGGCGAGCGGAACTTTGAGCCCGTAGGGCGGCATATCAATAGCGAGGGGTAGAGCCCGTCACGCGTAGCGTTGGCGGGCGGAACCCCTCGTATGCAAAAAAATAATCCGGAACCCGTGAAACGGGTGACAGAAGCCGTGGAAAGGTTGAATACCAAAGCCCTATGTCACCCGTTTCACGGGGTTTATTTGTTTATTTATCAAACGAGGGGTTGGGAGAGGCACGCTTACGCGCGCCCCTCGCAACCCCTCGCTATTGATATGTCGCCCGCGTAGCGGGCTTTTAAGTTTGTTCGCTTCGCTCACCTCAACAACTTCCAATTTGACTAGCAGAATGAGTAAGCAAATCTGAAACAGCTCCCCCTGCACATATTGCAAGGTTTTCCGGGTTGACTACTGCGCTCCCGATGATACAATATCATCACCATGTTCCGGAAGATTCTTCTCATCCTTACAGTCCTCTGCAGCCTGAGCAGCTGCATCACCTTCAATACAGGAGCCAAGCTCGACAGTATCGGCAAGGCTCTGCCGATCTTAGCATATCAAGAAGGAGAAGCGGCATACTACAAAGTAAACGGAGTTGTCTACAAAGAGATTCTGGTGGAATACAGACAGCTGAACCCCAGGCTGATGGGCGTAATCATCCCGATTCACAATATCAACACCTGCAACCCGGAAACACCCGCACCGGACACCACCGGTGCCCCTACCCCGGAGCTGTACCTCGTGAGGCTCGATAACAAGCCATCTGACGGCATGCCGGTTTTTATCAGGGCTATCGATTTTGACTACACGAAAGCGAAGCGTGTCAGCGAGAATGAGCTGGCCGTCAGCTACATGGACAGGAGCCATTTCACGAATAAAGTAGACTTACTCACCCTCACACCGAGCCAGTACGATAGTCTCATATTGACGGGGCTGCCCACCATCCGCACCACGGGCAACAAAATCCGCCAGCCCCTGGCCGTAGCGCTGAGCTATGGCGTGGATTTACCCCTCACCGCCGTGGGATACGCCTTGGGCACAGTAGCTCACCTCATCATGATTCCCATCGACCTGCTCCGATAGAAATTCGCAAATCAAAAATCGTAAATCCCATTGTCGCACTTGCAGCTTGACCGCGGGCAGCGGGTGTGGTAGTGTGGGACGAATGCTCAAAAAACTGCTCAGCTGCCTGCTTCTGGTAATGGCCCTGCTTCTTGTGGCGGGGTGCAACCAGGAGGACCCGAACAGCAAGGTTATCCGCATCGGCGGGTTTCCCAATGTAACGCACGTGCAGGCGCTGGTGGCGCGCAATATGAGCCGCCACGGCGAGGGCTGGTTTGAGCGCTACCTGCCCGGCTATACGATTGAGTGGTACACCTACAATGCTGGCCCCACTGCCATGGAGGCACTATTCGGCCGCACGGCAGACCTCACTTATGTGGGGCCCAGCCCCGCGCTGAATGCCTACGCAGTATCCGCCGGGCGCGAGGTGCGCCTGCTGGCAGGCGCAGTGAATGGCGGCGCTGCGCTCATGGTGGCACCGGAGAGCGGCATCACCAGGGCGGAAGATTTCAAGGGGCGCAGCATTGCCACACCCCAGCTGGGCAACACGCAGGATGTCTCCTGCCGCGCCTGGCTGGCGAAAAACGGCCTTACCTGCACGCTGGAGGGCGCGGGCGACTGCCGCGTGGCTCCCACACCGAACTCTATGCAACTGCAGCTCATGAAGCAGGGAGATATCTCCGCCTGCTGGACGGTGGAGCCCTGGGTCTCGCGTCTGGAGAGCATGGCCGGGGCACGCATCCTGGTGCAGGAGCCGGATGTGGTCACCACCGTGCTGGTCGGCCGCGTGGGCTGGCTGCAGAACCACCCGCAGGAGGCCGCCACCATCATTCGCGCGCACCGCGAGCTCACCCAGTGGATTATTGACCACCCGGAGGAAGCCCGGGCACGCGTGGTCGAGGAGCTCACCGAGCTCACCCAGGCGCCTATGGAGCCCGAGCTGGTGTGCAGCGCATGGAAGCGCCTGAAACTGACCACGGAAATTGACCTGCCGGGGCTGAAACAATTTGTGGAAGATGCGCAGGCCGCAGACCTGCTGGACCGCGTGCCCCCGCTGGATGGAATGATTTACAAGCAGCAAGACTGATGACACAGGAAAAACTACACGAGGAGATACACAACTTCCCCACCGCCAAGCTCAGCATCGAGCATGTGTGCAAGGATTTCGTGACCAAGCGCGGTACCGTGCGCGCGCTGGACGATGTTTCGCTCACCATCAACGAGGGCGAGTTCGTCTGCTTCGTAGGCCCCAGCGGCTGCGGCAAATCCACCCTGCTCAACATCATCGCCGGGCTCGACAAGCCGGACAGCGGCATGGCGCTCATCGACGGCACCCCCATCACCGGCCCGGGGCGTGACCGCATGGTCATGTTCCAGGAGCACGCGCTCTTCCCCTGGCTGGATGTCATCGGCAACGTGATGTTCGGACTCAAGCAGAAACCCAACCTCACCAACAAGGAACGCCTGGAGGTGGCCAAATACTACCTCTACCTGGTGAAGATGGACCGCTTTGCGCACGCCAATATCCACGAGCTGAGCGGCGGTATGCGCCAGCGTGTGGCGCTGGCCCGTTCGCTGGCGCCAAACCCCAAGATTCTGCTCATGGATGAACCCTTCTCCGCGCTGGATGCCATGACCCGCGAGCGGCTCTACGGCGATATTCAGGACGTGTGGGAGAAGCGCCGCAAGACCATCGTGTTCGTGACCCACAACGTGCGTGAAGCCGTGTGCCTCGGCAGCCGCGTCATCCTCTTCTCCCCCCACCCAGGCCGCGTGCGTGAGGGGTTCCCCGTGTACCTCGCCCGCCCGCGCAACATCAACAACCACGACCTCGCTGACCTCTCTCAGGAAATCACCTCGGCGCTCAAGGGCTACACCGCAGCAGAATCCGATTAAACCGCCATGAAACGCGCTCTCATCACCATCATCTTCTTTGCGCTGCTCGTGCTAGTGTGGGCCGCGCTCACCGGCGACCTCACCGCGCTCGGGCTGGATATCAGCCTGTGGTCGCCCTATGTGCTGCCCCCGCCCAGCACCGTGGGGCACTACCTGTGGGATAACACCGTGAACGGTAAGATTCCGCTCTCCATGCTCATCACCCTGCGGCGCCTGCTCATCGGCTACCTCATCGGTCTGGTGCTGGGTGTGCCGCTGGGCATGCTGGCCGCCCGTTTCCGCTGCGTGAATGATACCCTGGGCATGCTGGGCCTGGGGCTGCAGGCGCTGCCCAGCGTGTGCTGGGTGCCGCTGGCCTGCATCTGGTTCGGGCAGACGGAATCCGCCCTGCTCTTCGTGGTCATCATGGGCACGCTGTGGAGCGTGCTGCTCTCCACCCAGAACGGCATGAAGAACGTGCCGCCCATCTACGCTCGCGCAGCCCGCACCATGGGCTCCAGCCCGCTGCACACGCTGGTGTTTGTCACCCTGCCCGCCTCGGCTCCCTTTGTGGTGAGCGGCATGAAGCAGGGCTGGGCCTTTGCCTGGCGCTCGCTCATGGCGGCGGAGATTTATGTTTCCGTGGTTTCCGGCTTCGGTATCGGCCAGTACCTGCACTACGGCCGCGAGCTGCAGCGCATGTACCAGGTCATCGGCATCATGTTCATCATCATTGCCGTGGGCCTGCTGGCGGACAAGATTCTCTTCTCCCCCATCGAATCCTGGCTGCACCGCCGCTGGGGAACGGACAAGGAATGATTGACTAATGACTATTGAGTGGATAGAGGAGCTGAAAAACCTGCTGGGAGACTGCGTGTGCACCGATGAAGCCACGCTGCAGGCCCACGCGGGGGACAAATGGCACGCCGCCGCGCTGCCGCAGGCCGTGGTACTGGCCACCGAGACCGAGCAGGTAGCCGCAGCCATGCGCTTTGCGCACGAACGCGGCATTCCCGTGACCCCTCGCGGCGCCGGTGTGGGCTATGTGGGCGGCTGTGTGCCGGTGAATGGCGGCATCGTCATCTCCGTGGCGCGCATGACCCGCATTCTGGAAGTCAGCCCGGCAGACGGCGTGGCCGTGGCAGAAGCCGGCGTGCTCACCGCCGATCTGCAGGCCGCCTGCGCCGAAGTCGGCTGGTTCTACCCGCCCGACCCCGCCTCGCGCAAGGAATCCAGCATCGGCGGCAACATTGCCACCAATGCAGGCGGCCCCCGCTGCCTGAAATACGGCGTGACCCGCGCCTATGTGTTGGGGCTCACCGTGGTGCTGGCAGATGGCTGCGTGCTGCGCTGCGGCGGCCGCACCCACAAGAACAAGCAGGGCTTTGACCTCGTGGGGCTCTTCTGCGGCAGCGAAGGTATGCTCGGCATTGTGACTGAGGCCACGCTCCGCATCATCCCTGCGCCGCCCGCCCGCGCAGCGCTGCACGCCAGTTTCCCGGAGTTCGCACTGGCTGCCGCCGCCGTGCAGAACACCCTGCAGGGCGGCCACCTGCCCTGCGCCATCGAGATTACCGACTCCTTCACCCTGGCCGCAGCCCGGAATCACCTGGGTCCCAGCGCCCTGCCCGCCGGCGCGCAGGGACACATCATCATCGAGATTGACGGCCAGGCAGATGCCGTAGCCACCGAGCTGGAGGCCATCGCCGCCATCCTGCGCCGCACCGGCGCCACAGAGGTGGTCTATGCCCGCACCGAGTCCGAGGTGGAATCCATCTGGCAGCTGCGCCGCGAGTTCTCCTACAGCCTGAAAGCCACCGGGCTCACCAAGCTGAACGAGGACATCGTCATCCCCCGCTCGCAGCTGGTGGCTCTGGTCAGCTTCTGCGAAAGCATGCAGCAGGAAACCGGCATACCCGTGGCCTGCTTCGGCCACAGCGGCGACGGCAACATTCACACCAACATCATGGTGCTCAAGGATGCCGAAGGCCGCGATATCCGCGAACCTGCAGATGCCCTCGTGAACCGACTTTTCGACTGGGTCATGAACCACGGCGGCAGCATCACCGGCGAGCACGGCATCGGTCTCGCCAAAGCCCCCTGGTTCCCGCGAGCCATAGGCCCCGAGGCCATGGACACCCACCGGGCCATCAAAGCCGCCCTCGACCCCACCGGTATCCTCAACCCCGGCAAGATGGCACTCTGAAGGTCGAGGCCCGGCGAGGGAGAAGCACGGAGTAAAACGCGTTGGCGTCATAATGAGAAAACGTTTATTAAAGAAGCATTTGTCACGCATCCGCGAAATAGAAATCTTTTTTCCACAAGAGGTTAATGGATTTCCGACAAAGGATATCCGCAGACTTGCAGACAATTGCGAATACGATGAAGCATTGGAACATGCCGAACCTTTACTGAATCGACGATGGATAGATATTGATGTGGAGCATTGGTACAATAATTTTGATTCATCTATTTTACTTACAGTAGAAGCTATGGCATATTACCTCCCTTCCATCATGAGGTTTACTTACATGGAAGAAGCAAGAAAAATATATGGGCAGAATGATACAACGTATGATACAGGACTTACGGAGGATCATTATACGTACCTTTTCTGCGCGAGCGAGGTAGCAACTGATAAAGTGAATCCCTGGCGAGAAAAACGTACAAGAAATTTGTACGAAAAACTTAACTTGAAGCAATTGAAAGTTGTAAAGAACTGGATACAGTTTCAGCTGGCAAGAGACACAGCATCGCGGTTTGAGCGTTCTATGGCAATGCTTCTTGTAGATCAAGCCATTCAGGAGAAAGAAGCAGAATGCTGAATGAATATTCGGGTATTATCTTGCATTCAAAATACTTCACTCTGCACCTATCTTGAGCACCACACCCCACACACTCAATGGAAGCTCCTGATACACGACTGCAATGGCTCGAATGGGCTAAGGAAATCCAGTTCATTGCCCAGGCGGGCATGGAATACAGCCCGGATGCCTTCGACCGCGAACGCTTTGCGCGGCTGCGTGAGATTTCCGCAGAGATGCTCAGCCTCATGACTGAGGTCCCCCTGCCCAGGGTGCGGGAGCTGTTCTGCAACGAAACGGGTTTCCAGACTCCCAAGCTCGATTCCCGCGCTGCCATCATCCGCAATGGCCGCATTCTGCTTGTGCAGGAAAGGGACGGACTCTGGGCCATGCCCGGTGGATGGGTCGATGTGAATCAGACCATCGCCTCCAATCTCATCAAGGAAGCGCAGGAGGAAGCGGGACTGCAGATAAAACCCGGACGCCTGGTCGCGCTGCATGAATACAGCCGCCGCAACTGTCGCCGTCCCTTTCCATACCATATCATCAAGGCTTTTGTGCTCTGCACCGCGCTGAGTGAGCCGCAGCTGCAGGCCAACCCCGAAACCACTGCGGCAGCCTGGTTCACCCCCGATGCCCTGCCCCCGCTCCACACCGGCAAACAGACCGCTGCACAAATCCACCTCTGCTTCACCGCCCACGCTGCCCCGCATTGGGAAGTGGAGTTCGATTGATACCGGGTGTATACCCTTTTGTACTGAAATCGGCACCAAATCGCCACATTTACTGAGCTTCGCCACAACAAAAAAAGAACACCGTGAGAGAGTTGCATTCTCAACGGTGTTCCTTTTCAGAGGCGGGAGTGGGATTTGAACCCACGAATGACGGTTTTGCAAACCGTTGCCTTAGGCCACTTGGCTATCCCGCCTTGTTGGCTTGTTGCGGGAGCAGTTTACACGAGCAGCGCGCCGGAGTCAAGATAAAATTACATTTTTCTTAAAAAACGCCGCTTTTTGCGGTATTTTTCCATCACACAACATGAAAATTCAAAGCAGGCTGAGATTTCTTGACAATGCACCTGCGGACTGGTAGGATAAAAAGCATGAGTACTCCCCGTATCGTCGAAGCCCGCATCGAAATCCCCATGGGAAGCCGCAACAAGTATGAAGTGGACGAGAAGACCGGCCGCATCAAGCTGGATCGCGTGCTGTATTCCTCTGTGTATTATCCTGCGGAATACGGATTTGTGGAGGATACGCGGTATCTGGACGGCGACCCGCTGGATATTCTGGTATTCACCTCAGCGCCGACTTTCCCTGGGTGCTATGTGGATTGCCGCATCATCGGCGGCATGGACATGATAGACGGCGGCAAACCGGACGTGAAAATTCTGGCGGTGAATGTGGGCGACCCCCGCTACGACCACGTGAATACGCTGGATGACCTGCCCCCGCACTACCTGCAGGAGATTCAGAACTTCTTCCTCACCTACAAGACGCTGCAGAACAAGAAAACCGAGGTGGGCGATTTCTTCGGTGTGGATACCGCCTGCCGCATCATCGATGCCTCTTTCGAACGCTACGCGGCCGAGAAAAAGTCATGAACCGGCGTTTCTCAATCGTCATGCTACTGCCTTCCTGCCTGTAAAATCAAGCTGAGCTCAGCTTGACTGCAAAGGCGAAAAAAGATCACCCTGCCGGCAAGCAGGGTGATCTGGTATAAAAATCAGCAATTTTCTGCAGTCAGCAGCTTACATACCGTAGGGTTCGAAGCGGCTGTTGTTGGTACCATGGTAGTACATACCGCGAGCACCCACGGGGATGTAGCCGTACTGCTTGGAAACCGGCTGGGTCACGGAATAAAGCTGGCTGGTGCCGTCAATCTGCACGGTGATGGTCTGGCCCTTGGTGTTGCCCATGGAATCGGTCAGGTAACGACCGGCAAGAGCGCCAGCCACGCCGAAGCCGGCAGCAGAAACGATCTGGCCGGTACCACCGCCCAGCAGGGAGCCGGAAGCAGCGCCGAGCACAGCACCCACGCCCGTGCCAATATTCTTAGCGGTGCTGGTGGTCTCGATGTTCACATCCTTGGCAGCCACAACCGTGGCGGGGAAAGCCTGAGCACCGTAGCCCACCTTGTTGGCGGGCACGCTGTTGCCATCAACCATGGTGGAGCAAGAGGTGGTCAGCAGAGCGCAAGCCACAACCAGAGCCGTTACGATATAGTTCTTTTTCATATGCGTAGGAATTATTGTTTGGTGAGATATACCGGGGTTGCTGTGAATGTTACCCCATAAAGGCAGTAGGAGTCAAGCGCAGATATTTAACGTGACACACTGTCCTCACCCAGACAAGCGCACGAAGCGGCATCGTTGACGTAGAGAAAAGCAAAAAAGTCATAAATTTGGCTTGCAATTCGCGATTTTCTGCTGTATAAGAGGCGACCACCATTCCGCAGTGATGCGGAGCTAACCTTTACACAACACATCATTATGTCCAAGCACTCCACACTCAAGGCTACTGGTACCGTCGGCGGCAAGCGTTCTGTTCTCAAGCGTTTCGAGCGCGTGAAGCTCATGAAGGAACGCGGTC
>JAZONE010000026.1:0-15867 GCA_045654325.1 Akkermansia sp. | reverse complement strand
GCGAAGTATAAAGTCAGGCAGGCTGCGCCTGCAGGTGTTTTCTATTGATAACAAATGGCGAGCCGCAAGGCTCGCGGAACTTTCACTTCGTACCTCCCACCTCGTACTTCGTACTTTTGTCGGAACGACAAATATCAATTTGTCGTTGAGTCCAAGCAATATTCTTTAATTGCCGGAGCAATAATATGTCAACGCGTATCCTCCCGCCGGAAAAACAATATCCCGCCCCCGTGAATGGGGGCGGGATATTGTTTTCCGGGAAATCAGAGCTTATGCCTTCCCCTGCGTCTGGCGAATCTCCTGCGTGAGCTTCATGGCGCAGAAATCCGGGCCGCACATGGAGCAGAAGTGAGCTTTCTTGGCACCTGCGTGCGGCAGGGTGAGGTCGTGGTAGGCGCGGGCCTTGTGCGGGTCGAGCGAGAGGTTGAACTGGTCCTCCCAGCGGAACTCGAAACGAGCCTTGGCCAGTGCATTGTCGCGGAGCTGGGCTCCGGGATGCCCCTTGGCCAGGTCGGCCGCATGGGCAGCCAGCTTGTAGGTCACCACACCCTCGCGCACATCTTCGCGGTCCGGCAGGCCAAGGTGCTCCTTGCGGGTCACATAGCAGAGCATGGCACAGCCCCGCTGGGCAATGAGAGCCCCGCCGAGCGCACCCGTGATATGGTCATAGCCCGGGGCAATATCCGTAGCCAGCGGACCGAGGGTGTAGAACGGCGCCTCGTAGCACCACTCCAGCTGTTTCCGCATATTCTCCGGCACCAGGTGCAGCGGCACATGGCCGGGGCCTTCATTCATGACCTGCACCCCCTTGGCCCAGGCGGCGCGGGTCAGCTCGCCCTGCACCTCCAGCTCAGCCAGCTGGGCAAAGTCATTGGCATCTGCAATCGAACCGGGTCGCAATCCGTCGCCAATCGAAATAGCTACATCGTAGGTAGCCAGAATATCACAGATTTCATCCCAGTGGCAGTAGAGGAAATTCTCCTGCTGGTGAATCAGCATCCACTTGGCAATGATGGAACCGCCGCGGGAAACGATACCCGTGGCGCGCCGGGCGGTGTGCGGCACAAAGCGCTGCAGCAGCGCGGCATGAATCGTCACATAGTCCACCCCCTGGCGGGCCTGTTCGATGAGCGTATCGCGGAAAATCGGCCAGCTGAGGAACTCCACCTTACCGCCGCATTTCTCCAGACTCTGGTAAATGGGCACCGTACCGATGGGGACGGGACTGTTGCGCAGAATCCACTCGCGGGTCTTGTGGATATCCTTGCCGGTGGAAAGATCCATCACGGTGTCAGCCCCCCAGTGGATTGCCCAGCGAAGTTTTTCCACCTCCTGCTCAATACCTGATGAGATAGCAGAATTGCCGATATTGGCATTGATTTTGCAGAGGAAGTTCCGCCCGATAATCATGGGCTCTGCCTCGGGGTGGTTGATATTGGCCGGAATCAGCGCACGTCCGGCGGCAATTTCATCGCGCACGAACTCAGGGGTGAAGAACGCAGGCATGTGGCCGCCGCGATGCGTTTCGGCAGGATGCTGGTAATGGATGTCCGAACGCCGCACCAGCGACTCGGGCGAGAACCCCGCCTGCGACTCCAGCTCGCTGGGTCGGGGCATACCCGTGCCCAGTTCATCCAGCAGCTGCTGGGCAGCTTCCGGGCGAGTCTTCGCATTCGGGAACTCATCGAACACCGCCTTGTAGGCAGCCTCGCGTCCCAGATTCTCGCGGATAGCCACATACTCCATCTCCGGCGTGATGATGCCGCGCAGCGCATATTCGCGCTGGGTGGGCGGATGAGCCAGGTCGGCAGCGCAGAGTTTCCCCTCGGCATCCGTCTGCACATCGCCACGGGCGCGAATCCAGTCCTCGCGCAGCCGGGGGAGCCCCTGCCCGGCATCGCCGTGGAAGGAATCATCTCCCCAGGGGCCGGAGCAGTCGTATATCCGGACCGGCTCATTCGGCTCCGTCGTGCCATCCGGGAACAGGGAATCCGAAAGCGTCACCTCACGCATCCCCACCTGAACCTCCGGGTATATTCTGCCCGGCACATATATACGGCGGGAACCCGGGTATTTCAATTCATCCGCATCCATAATTCCGTTCAGAAACTTACTTGCCGGAGATAGCAGCCCCCATCAGCTCGGCAGCCTTCTTGCCGCTCATGAGCATGCCGCCGAAAATCGGGCCCATGCGGAAGCTGCCGCTCACGCCATTGGCCGCCATGCCGGAAACAAACAGGCCGGGGTAGATTTCCTTGGTGTTATCAATGGTGGAGCGCTCGCCCTCGGCGGCGTCCATGCTCATTTCGCCCACCACGCCACCGGTCGGGGTGTTGAGGCGCACGCCGTTCTTGCGGGCTACGGTCTTGGCAATCTCGCAATCATGCCCGGTACCGTCCAGCACCGTCTTCGAAATGATGGTCAGCGGGTCGACATGCAGCCCCTCGCGCAGCACCGGGGTCCAGTTCACCACCACGCCGCCCACGCGGCCCTGCTTGTACACCACGTCCTCCACCGAATAGCAGTTGAAGATAGTGGCGCCCGCCTGCGTGGCCTTGTAGAGCAGTCCCGCCGTGGCATGCACGGAATCAATGATGTACGTCCCCTCGCGGTACGGCTTGTAGCTCAGTCCCAGCTCGCGGACAATGTCCATAGCCTCCTCCTGCACCACGATATCGTTGAACATCATCGCACCGCCCCACATACCGCCACCGGGGGAAAGTTTACGGTCGAACAGCGCCACCTTGTGCCCGGCTTTCGCCAGATAATAGGCCGCTACAATACCGGAAGGACCACCACCCACAATGGCGGCATCCAGCACCAGATTATTCTGCAACTTATTGAAATACGACTCGATGATTCCACTAGATACCAAAGTTTCCATAACATTCAGAGCATAGTCTCAGCCCATATTGTTCACAAGTCACAACTATGTCATGACCGCCGGAATACACGCATTTATCCTTGCTGCCCTGTGCACTTTGTGGCATGGTAGAGACATGAAGACAATTCTCGCCGACTGCCGCCTCTATGGCATTGTGGATATGGGATATACCACCCCGGAACAGATTGAACCCCGCACCCACGCCCTGATTGACGGTGGCGTGCGCATCATCCAGCTCCGGGCAAAGGGAATTGAGCTGCCGCTGGTCAGGCAGTGGGCCATCGCCATGCAGCGTATCTGCCGCGAGCGCCAAGCCATCTTCGTACTGAATGACTACCCCGCAATGGCCGCCGAAATCGGCGCCGACGCCGTACACGTGGGACAGGACGGCGGCAGCCTGGCCGAGGTGCGCCGCATCGTGGGCCCCGGTGTCATCGTCGGCCGCTCCACCCACAGCCCGGAGCAGGCCCTGGCCGCCCTCTGCGAAGGTGCCGACTACATCGGCTTCGGCCCGCTCTTCCCCACCGGCACCAAACCGGGGCGTCCCTCCATCGGCCTGCAGGATATCGCCACCGTGCAGCAGGCCGTAGGCAGCATGCCCATGTTCTGCATAGGCGGCATCAACGGCACCACCCTCCCCCAGGTCCTCTCCGCCGGCGCACAGCGCGTCGTCATCGTCTCCTGGCTCCTGCAGCAGAACGATATAGCTGAGTCAGCAAAAGAAGTCATCCGAACCATCAACGCAGCAGAGGAATCGCACATGGCTTGACATCCCGCAATCGCGATTCTATTATAACCAAACACACACAAACTCCCTATCTATGATTACCGGCGAGCTGAAAAACAAAATTGATAGTCTCTGGGAAATATTCTGGACCGGCGGCCTCACCAATCCCCTCGACGTCATCGAGCAGATGACCTATCTCATGTTCATCCGCGACCTGGATGATGCAGATAACCGCAAAGCCAGAGAAGCTGTGCTGCTCGGGCTCCCGCACCAGAGCATCTTTGCCGGCAGCGTCACCATAGGCGACCGACAGGTAGACGGCCAGCTGCTCAAGTGGAGCACCTTCCACGATTTCCCGGCCCCTCGCATGTACAGCACCATGCAGGAGTTCGTGTTCCCCTTCATCAAAAACCTGCATGGCGATAAGCAGAGCGCCTACTCCCGCTACATGGGAGATGCCATCTTCAAAATCCCCACCCCGCTCATGCTCGAGCGAATCGTCACCGCCATGGACGACATCTACGAACAGATGGCTCAGCTCCAGTCTGCTGATACCCGTGGCGATGTCTACGAATACCTGCTCTCCAAACTGGCCACCGCCGGCGTGAACGGCCAGTTCCGTACCCCCCGCCACATCATCCGCATGATGGTGGAGCTCATGCAGCCCACCGCCACCGATACCATCTGCGACCCCGCCTGCGGCACCTCCGGCTTCCTCGTCGCTGCCGGCGAATACCTCCTCGAGCAGCACAAAAGCGAGGTACTCTTCAACCGCGAAAATAAAGAGCACTTCATGAACCGCATGTTCCATGGCTATGATATGGACCGCACCATGCTCCGCATCGGCGCCATGAACATGATGACCCACGGAATCGAAAACCCCGATATCCAGTACCGTGACAGCCTCTCCGACCAGAACCCCGATGCCGACTGCCTCTCCCTCATCCTGGCCAATCCCCCCTTCAAAGGCTCGCTGAACGCCGATATCATCTCCCCCGATCTCCTTAAAGTCTGCAAGACCAAGAAAACAGAACTCCTCTTCCTCGCGCTTTTCCTGCGCATGCTCAAGGTAGGCGGCCGCTGCGCCTGCATCGTGCCCGATGGCGTTCTCTTCGGCTCTTCCACCGCGCACAAGGCCCTCCGCAAACAACTGGTGGAAAACCACCAGCTCCGCGCTGTCATCTCCATGCCCTCCGGCGTCTTCAAACCCTACGCCGGTGTATCCACCGCCATCCTCATCTTCACCAAAACCAACCACGGCGGTACCGATAAGGTCTGGTTCTACGATATGCAGGCCGACGGCTTCTCGCTCGACGACAAGCGAGGCCCCATCGAAACCAACGATATCCCCGATATCATCACCCGCTTCCACAATCTCTCCGCTGAAACCGACCGCCAGCGCACCGACCAGAGCTTCCTTGTTCCCAAAGACGAAATCGCGGAAAACGATTACGACCTCTCCATCAACAAATACAAAAAAACTGTCTACGTCCCCGTCGAGTACCCCCCCTCCTCCGAAATCATCGCCGATATCCGTAAACTGCAAGCCGAAATCGACCACGAAATGGCCGAACTCGAACAGTTGCTTAATCAACAAATCTGACTTTGTAGGGGTGTATGAAAGCTGGAATAGCAGATGTTTGTGAGATAATAAATGGATTCGCATTCAAAAGCGAAAACTACACTACATCAGGCATACGAATCATTCGAATAGCTAATGTTCAAAAAGGATATGTTGAAGATAACACTCCTCAGTACTATCCTCTGTCCGAAGTTGACAAAATACAACAATATATTTTAAATGAGGGGGATATTCTTCTATCCTTGACAGGTAATGTAGGTCGCGTTGCCGTTTTGGAAAAACAATTTCTACCAGCAGCACTCAATCAGCGAGTTGCATGTCTTCGTCCCAATATTGATATTCTAACTCCTCGATATCTGTTCTATGCTCTACTTTCTTCGAAATTTGAGAAAGACTGTATCGAAGCTTCAAGAGGTATTGCTCAAAAGAACATGAGTACAGAATGGCTTAAGCAATACCCTATAAATCTCCGAGATATTAATGAGCAGATAAAAATAACGAATCGGTTGGATTTGCTTACGCGGATTATCACCCGGCGTCGCACCCAACTAGCGAAATTAGACGAACTCGTCAAATGCCGCTTTGTCGAGATGTTTGGGAATCCTGCAAACAATTCAAAAAATTGGGTAACAAAACCTCTTCGTGATTGCCTATCGAGCATCGACGGAGGGAAAAGCTTTGTCTGCCAGCCCAGTGCAAGAACTAGAGATTGGCCAGCAATCTTAAAACTTAGTGCTATAACATCTGGATTTTATCAACCCAACGAAAACAAGGCGGTCATTGATAATGAACATTTTTCCACTTCAGCAGAAGTAAAAGCAGGCGATTTGCTTTTTACACGAAAAAACACACCTGAGTTAGTGGGGATATCCGCCTATGTCTACCATTCCCCCGTAAAACTTATGATTCCTGACTTGATTTTCAGGTTAAATACGAATGAAAATTGTAACAAAATATTTCTATGGAAGTTGATAAATCATGAACTGTTTAGATCTTCTATAAGCGCAATCGCTACAGGATCAGCAAAATCCATGTCGAACATCTCTCAAGAAAGGCTTCTTAAACTTCATATCATATATCCTCCTGTTGAACAGCAAAACGCTTTCGCCTTCTTCGTTCAACGCATCGACAAATTACGCATTGCAGTGCAGGCATCGCTCGACAAAACGCAGCAACTTTTCGACAGTCTGATGCAGGAGTATTTCGGTTGACGGACGATGAATTAAGCTGGCAAAGCAGCTGTAAAAATGCTATCATGCGCGAGGTATGGGAGAGTACGAACCACCGTTTCAGCTGACCGCCACTATCATCAATCTTCTGGCTGACATATGTGAGCTGGTGGGTCGGGTGGAAATAGCGCATCGGAACACTCTTTCCGTTCAATTGCGCAGACAGAATCAAATTCGCTCGATTCATTCATCGCTGTTGATTGAACAAAATACATTAACTCTGGAGCAGGTCACTGCTATTCTGAACGGCAAAAGGGTGCTGGGGCCGCCACATGAGATTCGTGAAGTGCAGAATGCAGCCGAGGCATATGCGCTCATGAGTTCCCTCAACCCGCTGCGCGAGAAAGATTTGTTGAAAGCCCATCGCCTCATGATGGATTCACTGGTCAAGGAAGCAGGTCAATTCCGAAGCGGAGGAGTTGGTGTAGTTGCAGGCAATAAGGTGATTCATCTGGCTCCACCTGCACATCTCGTCCCGTGGCAGATCAGGGATTTGATGACATGGTATAAGGAATCCGACCTGCATCCTTTAGTAAAGAGTTCGATTTTTCACTATGAGTTCGAGTTCATTCACCCCTTTGCTGACGGAAATGGCCGAATGGGGCGCATGTGGCACACCTTATTACTTGCTCAGTGGAAACCATTTTTTGCTTGGCTGCCCATAGAAGAACTCATAGCCAAACGGCAGCAGGAATACTACAAAGTATTGCAAATAGCCGATAATTCCTGCAATTGTGCCTGTTTTGTCAGCATGATGCTGGAAATTATCCGGGATGTACTGAAAGAAATGCCACAGGACGAAAGCAGTAACTACCGCACAAGCTCTGACCAAGCTCTGACTAAGTTACCAGCATCTACACAAGCAGCAATCCAGGAGCTTCTGGCCATATTGCAGCATGATACCCTGACCGCGACCCAACTCATGGAGCGGATGGGACTGACTCATCGTACACATTTCCGCCAATCCTATCTCACACCGGCTCTGGAGGCAGGGCTTATTGAGCGCACAATTCCAGACAAACCAAATAGCCCACGCCAGCGCTACCGGATTAAGCGCTGAAAATGCAACTGGCAGCGGAATGAGAGCTTTGCTATACTCCGGAGTTGATGAACACAACCCATACGGAAGAAAAGCTGGTGAACATTCTCAACGAGATGTCAGAGTACCTGAACGTGCCGCAGATGAAAAAGCTGCAGGAAGTGCTGCTGAAAAATCTGGCAGAAAATGCGGCAGAGAGAAAGCAGATACCAAATGAGGAATACCTGAGGCTGTTTCTGGAAGCCAAGAAGATAGAAGGCTGCTCCGAGCGCACCATTCAGTATTACCGCTGCACCATTGAGCACCTGCTGGCCAGTATCAGCACCCCGCTGCGCCGCCTGTGTACCGAGGAAATCCGCAGCTACCTGGTCAACTACCAGACACTGAGAAACTGCAGCAAGGTGACAGTAGACAATGTGCGGCGCAATATCTCCAGCTTTTTCTCCTGGCTGGAGGAAGAGGACCACATTCTCAAAAGCCCCATGCGCCGCATCCACAAGATACGCACTAAAACCGTGGTCAAGGAAACAATCAGCGACGAATGTATCGAAAAAATGCGAGACAACTGCGGGACTCCCCGGGATCTGGCCATCATCGACCTGCTGTATTCCACCGGTATCCGCGTGGGCGAGCTGGTGAGGCTCAATATTGCCGATATCAATTTTGAACAGCGCGAATGCGTCGTATTCGGCAAGGGAGACAAGGAACGCCGTGTCTATTTCGATGCCCGCACCAAAATACACCTGATGCGGTATCTGCAGCAGCGCACCGATTCCAACCCTGCCCTGTTCGTAACGCTGGCGGCACCCTTCAACCGTCTCTGCATCAGCGGCGTGGAAATACGACTGCGCACCCTCGGCCGCAAACTCAATCTACCCCGCATCCACCCCCACAAGTTCCGCCGCACCATGGCCACCCGCGCCATCAATAAAGGCATGCCGGTCGAACAGGTGCAGAAAATCCTCGGTCACTCCCAGATTGATACCACCATGCAGTATGCCATCGTCAACCAATGCAACGTCAAGTACTCCCACCAACGATTCATCGGCTGACTACCGCCCTGCAAATCTGACTTTGTAGGGGTGATGAAAGTATGCGACGTATGTGACTTGGTGAATGGCCGCGCCTTTAAGCCATCTGATTGGGGGAGTTCTGGACTACCTATTGTGCGAATACAGAATCTTAACAATGAGTCTGCGCCTTTCAATTATTATTCGGGTGAATATAATCCAGCACACGAAATAAACGATGGAGAATTACTTTTTTCATGGTCAGGCACGCCAGGCACATCGTTTGGTGCCTTTAGGTGGTATAGAGGAAAAGGGATTCTTAATCAGCACATCTACAAAGTCGTCCCTAAAATTGATATAGACAAGGACTATCTGAAATACGCGCTTAACGGCAATCTCTCTCGCATTATTAGCAAAGCGCATGGAGGAGTAGGTTTACAGCATATTACAAAAAAAGAGCTTAATGAAATAACTTTACGCATAGTTTCTAACGATGAACAACGCAAAATAGTGGCGCTGTTAAATCAAACTCAAAATGTCATCGATGCTCGTCGCGACCAGCTTGCGAAGCTGGACGAGCTCGTCAAATGCCGCTTTGTCGAGATGTTTGGGGATTGGAAGACAAATCCTCTCAATCTACCACAAATATCGGGCAAAGAGCTTTTTGTATTTTCAAGCGGAAAATTCCTTTCTACAGACAAACGAAAGGAATTCGGAGTTCCTGTGTATGGCGGCAACGGCATTGCATGGTATACTGATAAACCATTGATCCAAGAACCTACAATTATAATTGGGCGTGTTGGAGCTTTTTGTGGGAATATACATTCAACAAAACAGCCTGTTTGGATTACCGATAACGCTATATATATAAAGCATTGCAAGAAGGAAATTGACCATGTATTTTTAACCGAGTTGATGACTCAGATGAACTTTCACCAATATGCGGATTTTTCAGGTCAGCCCAAAATTACACAAAAGCCTCTGGAAGAAACGAAATACATACTACCGACTTTGAAGCAACAAAACGCATTCGCTGCCTTTGTCCGCCGCATCGACAAATTACGCTTTTTCGTAGGGCGGGTATGATTTACAGTTATCGAATAGTCTGGCGGGGCGAATTTGATTGACTTAGCGGGGTGAATATGGTAGAGAATGAGGCAGACCGACATCCCTGTAACTCCATGGAATTGAGCAGCAACTTTGATTTTCTGCAGGCAGAGCCGCGCTTCAGGCATTTTGCCGATATAGCGCGGGCGGCGGAGCAAGTGCTGCGGGTGGATTACGCGACCGCCATCATCAACTGCCGTCGTGCGCTGGAGTGCGCCATACGCTGGCAATATTCGGTTGATACCTCGCTGAAGCAGCCGTGGGATGACCGGCTGGCGAGTCTGACCAGCACCGATGAGTTTCGCACGCTGGTGGGTGATATCCTGTTCCAGAAGATTCTCTACATCCGCAAGAAAGGCAACAAAGCCGCGCACACGCACGAGAGCTTCAAGGAAGAGGAGGCGATGCTCTGTCTGGCCAATCTGCATGTATATTTCAGCTATCTGTCGCGCTGCTACACGAAGCTCTGCAAGTGGAAGCGATTTGATGCAAGTCTGGTGACAGCCCCGCTTGCAGCGGCAACCCCGGTGCCGGAGGAAAAGGAGGACCCACGACTGGAAGAACTGCTGAAGCAAAATGCCGCGCTGCAGGAGCAGCTGACCAGCCTGCGCCGGGAGCAGCAGAAGGCCGCCCCGCCCGAGGAAGAGGGAGACGTGTGCGAGTACAAGACGCGCAAGCTCTACATCGATGCCATGCTGGAGGATGCTGGCTGGCGTGAAAACCACGACTGGCTCAATGAGGTAGAACTGCCCGGCATGCCGAACAACGCCGGCGTGGGCTATGCCGACTATGTACTCTACGGCGACAACGGCAAAGCCCTGGCAGTGATAGAGGCCAAGCGCACCAGTGTGGGCGTAGAGGTCGGGCGGCAGCAAGCCGCACTATACGCGGATTTACTGGAGAAGCAGCAGGGAATGCGACCGGTTATCTTCCTGAGCAACGGGTTCGACACCTATATCAACGATAATCAGCACCCGGAGCGGCGTGTGGCGGGCATCTATTCCAAGCGGGATCTGGAAAAGATGCTCAATATCCAACGCATGCGCACGAGTCTGGCCCATGTGAGCGTGGATAAGCGGATAGCCGGCCGCTACTACCAGGAAGCGGCCATCAAATCCGTGTGTGAGAGTTTCGACAAGGACAACAAGCGGCGCGCGCTGCTGGTGATGGCCACAGGCTCTGGCAAGACACGCACGGTGATAGCGCTGTGCAAGGCGCTGCTGGAGCATGGCTGGGTGAAGAACATTCTGTTTCTGGCGGATCGCACGGCACTGGTAACCCAGGCGAAGCGCGCATTCAACAACATGCTGCCGGATTTATCGCTGACCAATCTGTGCGAGACAAAGGACAATGTGCAGGCCCGCTGCGTGTTCTCCACCTACAACACCATGATGAACTGCATAGACTCTGTGCAGGACGACCATGGCAAGGTATTCACCTGCGGGCATTTTGACCTGCTTATCTGCGATGAGGCCCACCGCAGCATCTACAACAAATACAAGGAGATTTTCAACTACTTTGACGCGCCGCTGGTGGGACTCACCGCCACGCCAAAGGATGAGATTGACCGCAACACCTACGAAATCTTTGACCTGGAGGATGGCATACCCACCTATGGTTATGATTTGCGGCAGGCGGTGACGGATGGCCACCTGGTGGATTTTGTGACGGTGGAAACCGTGCTGAAGTTCATGCAGGAAGGCATCTGCTACGACCAGCTGAGCGACAGAGAAAAAGAGGCCTATGAGGAAACCTTCAGTGAGGAGGATGGCGAGCTGCCGGAGAGCATCGACGCCTCGGCGCTGAACACCTGGGTATTCAACGAGGACACCATCCGTCAGGTGCTTCATATCCTGATGCAACAGGGGTTGAGAGTGGACTACGGAAACAGGCTGGGCAAGAGCATCATCTTTGCGAAGAACCACGCGCATGCGGAGAAGATACTGGAGGTATTCGGCAAGGAATACCCCCACCTGACAGGACAGGCACAGGTGATTGATAACTACATCAACTACGCACAGGCGGCTATCGACAGGTTCTCAGAGCCCGACAAGCTGCCGCTCATTGCCATCACGGTGGATATGCTGGACACGGGTATCGATGTACCGGCCATCCTGAATCTGGTTTTCTTCAAGAAGGTGCGGAGCAAGGCCAAGTTCTGGCAGATGATAGGGCGCGGCACACGCCTCTGCCCCGGTCTGCTGGACGGCGCGGATAAGAAGGAGTTCTACATCTTTGATTTCTGCGGCAATTTCGAATTCTTCCGCATGAGCGGGGGGCGTGGCGTGGAGGCTGCGCCGGCCCTGCCTATCCAGGGCGCGCTGTTCTCGCTGAAGGCATCCATCGTATCGAAGCTCCAGGGGCTGACCTACCAGACGGAATTCCTCAGCGGATTCCGCCAGCGTCTGGTGGATGAGCTGGTGGCCAAAGTGCAGGAGCTGAACCGGGAAAACTTTGCCGTGCGCCAGTATCTGCGCGAAGTGGTGCGATTCTCGACCCCTGAAGCCTTTCAGGTGCTGACCCCCGGCGATATCGAGGAAGATATCAGAATCAAGCTGGCACCGCTGATTCAACCGGAGCCGGATGAAGCCAGTGCGCTGCGATTTGACGCCCTGCTATACGGCGTAGAACAGGCATATCTGGCGGGAGAAGCAAAGGGAATCAAGCGCAGGGTAAAGGAGATAAAGAAGAAAGTAACCGGGCTTGCCGGGGTGGCAAACATACCCGAGGTGCTGGCTCAGCGCGAGCTCATCGAGAAGATACTGCACACCTCGTATCTGGAAGATGCAGATATCAACGAGTTTGAACACATACGCGAAAAATTGCGAGCCCTGATGAAATACCTGCCTCACGATTTCAGACGCTACGATACTAATTTTGCAGATGAAATCATCTCGTCCGAAACAGGTAAATCCATGCCAGGCGACGATATTCTGGAGACATACAGGGCCAAGGCGGAGCGTTACCTGAAGCGGCACCAGGATTTGGGTTGCATTGCCAAGCTGAAACAGAACATCCCGCTTTCGTCTGATGATATTACAGAGCTGGAGCGGATTCTCTGGCATGAGATAGGATCACGCGAAGCCTACGAAAAAGAATGCTCAACCAAGCCACTCGGCGAGTTCGTGCGTGAAATTGTGGGGCTGGATATGGCTGCAGCCAAGGCGGCTTTTGCTGATTTTCTGGATTCCAACCGACTGGACAGCCGCCAGATATATTTCGTGAATCAAGTTGTTGAATACATCGTACAAAACGGGCTATTGAAAGACCGGGCAGTATTACAGGATGCCCCGTTCAGCAACATGGGTAGCGTTGTTGACATCTTCGGGAACGACATTGCCACCCTTTCGGCAATACTGCGCACCATTGATTCCATCAATGCCAATGCACTGGCAGCCTGATACCTCCAAAAAACACCAGAGCTACTTATATTCGGTATAAAGTTCGGTATAAAATCCCCCAATCGCGGGGGTATCAGCGGCATGCTCCCGGGGCTCGGGAGAATACGCTTTGCGTTTGAAAGCAAGATATTACTGACCGGATTTTACCTTGTCTCGGCTCAATAATATGTTAGAATGGGCGGAAGTTAACTTTTTTCTCTCCCGGATATGACCAGGTCTTTCACTTTTCTGGCGATGCTGCTTGCTGTGGCCGTGTACCTGTTGCCTGCAGCAGCGGCGGAATCTGCTGTATACCCGCAGCCTAAGCGCATAAAGCTGAAAGGCGAGTACACCACGGTGAAGGAGGTGGTTATTCGCAAACGCAACAAGAAATCTCACGGCAGCGGGTGGGAGAAGCTGCCGCAAGTGAGCGGCGCCTACGCCGTCACCATCACTCCGGGCAAGCTGAGTGTGCATGCTCAGGATGATACCGGCATCTTCTACGCCAAGCAGACCATCTGCCAGCTGCTGCAGGGGGTGGATGAGGCCAAGAATGCCCACCGGGACCCGTTTCCGGGCGAATCGCTGGAACAGGTGGCAAAAAAAGGCCAGCTGCCCCTGGCCAATATTTTCGACTGGCCGGATCTTCCCTACCGCGGTGTGGTCGAGGGGTACTACGGCATTCCCTGGAGCACCCGTGACCGCATGGCCCAGCTGGAGTTCTATGGCCGCAACAAGCTGAACACCTACATCTACGCCCCCAAGGACGATCCCTACCACCACGGCGCAGGCTGCTACCAGCTCTACCCGGCAAACAAGGCGGCTGAGCTGAAAAAAGTGGTGGCTCACGCCCGCAGAAACCATGTGCGCTTCTTCTGGGCCATTCACCCAGCCAATACGATTAACTGGAACAACCAGAACGGCAAACCACAGCTGGATAAGCTCTGCACCAAACTGCAGCAGCTCTATGACCTCGGCGTGCGCGATTTCGGCGTGTTTGTGGATGACTCTAACGGCGAAATCGGGCGTGCGTCCCGCCAGGTGCAGCTCTGCCGTTATATTCAGGAACACTTTATCCGCAAGCACCCCGATGCAAACCAGGAGCTCATCATGTGCCCCACCGGCTACAACCGCGGCTGGACCAACGAAGGATTCCTCACCGAGATGGGGAACGCGCTTCCCAAGGACATCTTCATGATGTGGACGGGTAATACGGTGGTGCATGATATTCATCTGGAGGGGCAGCGCTGGGTGAACCGCTTTCTCAAATCGCCCACGTTTGTGTGGTGGAACTGGCCCTGCAATGATTTCCGCCGCGACCGTCTCTCCATGGGCCGCACTTACGGGCTGGGCACAGAGCCGGAAATGAAGGAGCAGATGAGCGGCTTTGTGGCGAATCCCATGGAGCATGCGGAGGCAAACAAGGTGGGGCTCTTCGGGGTGGCAGACTATACCTGGAACATCACCGGATTCGACTCTGTCACCAGCTGGAAAGCCGGCATTGCACGGCTCTACCCTGAGTACCAGGAGGAAATGCAGCTTTTTTGCGACCACAACAGCTACCTGCTGCCCAATGTGCACGGCTACTACCGCGAAGAATCTGCTGAGCTCGCCCCCAAACTCACCGACCTGCGCCATCAGATTGAAAACGGCAGCATCGATGAGAAGGCGCTGCAGGAAATCCGCAGGATATTCAGGGCCATCCGTAAGGCCGGAGCCCGGCTGAGCAAGGCTGAAGGCTCCGCCGCCGAGCTGTCCAAAGAAATCCAACCGTGGTTCCTGCAATTTGAGATGCTGGGCGATGCGGGCGACCGCCTGCTGGATTCCTGTTCCGCCAAAGAGAAAAAGCCCCTGCTCGCCTTCCTTAAAGCCACCAATGCGCTGGCAGGCATGAAGAAAACGAAGCGCCGCCAGTGGAATGGCTCCGGCGTGACCACGGTACAGGGCGTGAACGTCGCGACAGAGCACATCATGCCGCTCATCAACACCGTACTCCGCATGCAGAATGAAAAGCTCTACCAGGAGATAACAAAAAACAAGGCGGGCAAATCGACCGGCGGTGCCCCCGGCGCCACCTGCGGAATGAGCGGGATTCGGCTCACCGTAAACGATACGGAGAACGAAATAGCGATAAACCGCATCATGGAGTTCCATGCCCTGCCCGCCGGTGCCAGTATCGAGCTGAGCATTCCTGCCGGCGTTCAGGCCCGGGAAGCCATCATCGACCTCGAAAATCAGAGCATCAGTTCCTGGGGGCGTGTGGAGGTACACTCAATCAGTGGCCGCAAAACGCGTCCGAAACCCGCACAGAAGGGCACAGCGCTGCACATTGGCCGGGATGCTCTCAAATCCGGCGTGAGCAAACTCGTGCTCACCAACACCTCCCGCTCAAACCAGCAGGTCAAGATAAAGGCTTTCAGGCTTGTGCTCCCGCCGCCTGGTGAATGGGTAGACGCGCGGTGGCTGACCGATGGTGACATTTCCACCTCTGTGGATTGCAGCAGAAGCCAGAAAGTGCGGCTCGCGGTTCCCTCCGAATCGGTGCGGCAAGTCATTCTCGTAGGCACAGCCATAGCAGAAATAAGCCCCGGAAAAGCCGGTAAGAGCGGTGGCGGACTTCACTACCACAGCATTCCCAAAGGCACCGGCAGCATCGAAATCACCATTAAGAAACAGGAAGGCGAAAGATTGAACGAAGTCATCTTTCTTTGAAAAATCGGGGCTGTTTTAGATTTGCTGACTCATTCTGCTAGTCAAATTGGACTTTGGCGAGCCGCAGGCGAGCGGAAATTTGAGCCCGTTAGGGCGGCATAATCATAGCCCAGGGTGCAGCGACGCAGTCGCGGAACCCTGGGTAAAACGAAAATGATATCAGAGCCCCGAGCATGGCGAGTGGGCGGCAGAAAGCG
>JAZONE010000025.1:0-16954 GCA_045654325.1 Akkermansia sp. | reverse complement strand
CACATTGAAGCAGTGGCCTTCCGTCTCCGGGCTTTCGCCCTACGCCGTGACTGGCTGCCGCCCACTCCTTTCGTCGGGGCTCCCTTATCTTTTGTTTGTTAGCAGGGGCTGCGCCCGCTGACGCGGGCTTACCCCTGCCTCTCCTCTACCGTCCCTGACGGGACTCAAGTTCCGCGGTCGTGCCGACCGCAAATTACTCTGCAAACTCCAATTTATCGCGCCGCAAAATCTTTGGGACACATATGGTATCAACGACGCTTGCGCGCTAAATTCAGCAATTTATCGTAGGCGCGGTTTTCACCGCGGGCGCCTGCTTTGCGATACCAGTAGGCAGCCAGCTCCGAACTGGCCGGTGCACCATTGCCGGTTTCAAAACACTCACCCAGTTTCAGCGCGGCTGCGGCATGACCTGCCAGCGCGGCACGCTCCAGGCAGCTGCAGCCGCCGGAGGGGTCACGCGGACAACCCAGCCCCTTCAGGTAGCATTTGCCCAGCCAGTAGAGCGCATCGGTATGACCGGCCCGTGCCGCGGTATCAAACCAGTCTACGGCTTCTTCAAAATTGCGTCCTTCGCCACGGCCGCGGATGAGTTTCTTGGCCAGTTGCACGCAGGCCTCCACATCTCCGCCGGCAGCACGGGTTCTGAGTTCCTGAAGCATGGTTAGAATCAGAATTCCTTACGACTGAAAATCCAGGTGGCCGTGAGCAGGTGCAGCAGCATGTAGCCGCAGGCAATGAGCGCCAGACCGCCAAGCAATGCCCAGCTCAGGCTTGCCCCGCTGCTGGCGGTATCTGCCACGGAAAACAAGCCGAAATCCGGCAGAAGCACGGCACAGGCCTGCTCAGCCCAGCGCATGGTGGAGCTTACCCCCTGCCCCGCGCTGATGGCGGCAAAGAGTGTTTCCTGGAACAAGCCTATGAAGTAAGCCCCCAGACCAAAGATGATACTCACGATGCTGCCGCTGGTGAAGCAGGAGATGAGAAGTGTAAGTGTGGTGAGTACGGCATAGCCCAGCAGAGTAGCGATGATGCCACGCTGGGTATCCCAGCTGTTGCCGGCGGCGGTTACCTGGTCCAGATAAGGTTTCATTTCCTCCGGGCTGTATCCGTTTGCCGCCAGAACCGCGGTGAGTTCGGAGCTGATGGTGGCGGCTCGCTGCGCCAGCAGCAGACTCATGAGCCCATCCAGCAGACCAATCATGAGCACCAGGAGCGCCAGCACACCAAGCGCCTTGCCCGCCAGATAATCAAACCGGGGCACGGGCTTGCAGAGAATGGTGTAAAGGATGCGGTCCTCCGTATCTCGCGGCAGCAGCAGCGCTGTGGCGGCCACACAGAAAATGAGACCGAAAAGCTGCATGCAGCCCAGGCTCACGTCTTTGATGAACTGGAGCTGGGCTACCCCTTGAAACTCGACGCCTATGTTTCCCTGGTAAGGAATAAACTGCAGCGCCAGAAATAACACCGCCACCACTGCCGGTACCAGAAATAAGCGCATGCGCACCAGCTGGGTAAGAGTAACCCCGGCCACGGCTGCCACACGGGCAGGCATGCTCAGCAGGTACTGAATGGGTGCGGGCATCCCGAAATTTTACTTACGAGCAGCCTTCTCGCCGTCTTCAATAAGCTTCCAGAAGCTGCGGGATTTGCCCAGCTTACGGTCTTCTGAGTCAGACCCCATGCCGCTGCGGAAGAAGAAATCCTTGAGCGAATCGGCATGCAGCACACGCTGCACTACCACCACGTCATCACCATCGGCATTCTTCTCCACGGTGAAGTAGATGCGGTAGTCGTCCTCATCGGAACGGAATCGATAAATGCGGCGACCGTCACGCTCCACAATACCGAAGCGCGGGTCGGTAGGCTCACCATTCAGGCAACCGTCGTCTACTTTGAAAGCAAAGAAGAGCTTAAGCTGCTTCATAGCGGGGATGGCAGATACCTCTGCCGCACTGATTTCGTTGAACGCAATTTGTTTCACGTGCGTGATTGTATGCTAAAGCGTACTCTATGGCAAGCAATTTTTTTGCCACTGGTATCTATATTTCAATAATCGACAGGTTTACCGCCACGACGCTTCATGCCGGCTTTCATCTGTTCCTGCATGTAACGCCACTGGGGGGAGTTTTTCGCAGCCTCGCTATTGCTGTACGCATAATCATTGTAACGTGTGCCTACGCGTACCATGGCCCAGTGCTCCAGCGGCAGGCTGTGGCCTTCGCGATAAATAGCATTCAGCATCCGGGTGGTTTTGGGGTCATCTTCCCATTCTTCTATTTCTGATGAGTCATCCACTTTCAAGCGACCGGCGTACCACCAGGCATCCAGCATCACCAGGTTCGGCCACTGTCCATCCCGGGGCATGATGTATACCACGTGGTGCTCGCTTCCTCTCCCACGGTCACGCACACAACACCCCAGGCAAAAATATTTCAGCGGCCGCCGGCGCAGCTCCCGATACAGGTCATGCTGGTAGTGCCAGCAAAGCCCGCGGTGCCGGTAATGGTGGCGGGTATTCACCGCCCGGTTGTTCAGCCAGTTGACAAATACCGGATCATTGTAGCGTGCTATGGCGGCGGCACCCTTATAAGCGGTATCTGCCAGCCAGGTAGCTTCCTGCAGAGCTGCTGCACTTCTCCGGGACTCCGGCAGGAGGTTCACCAGATGGTTGACCAGCTCCTTTCTCTGCTCTACTACTAAGGGTTGCTCAGTATATCCCGGCTGAGGGGCATGCTGGCAATTCACCAGTCCCACCAGCATGAATACCAGTACAGCTATGGTCTCTACCCGCAGCATCAATAGTTCGTCAACCTGCCAGGGTGATCCTTCTTCCCCTGCTCCACATTACGATACATGCGGCTGTACTGCGCCGAACGCTGCGTTTCAGGCTGCCAGTATCCCTCGTAATCACCATCAACTGCTCGAAGAACACTCCAATGCTCGATTGGCCACTGATGCCCCTCCGGGTAATAAAATGACTGAACCCGGCAGATGCTCGGTAAATCTGACCAGCGGGCGGAGCTTAACTCGCGGGCATCATCCACCTTCAGACGCCCGTTCCACATCCACGCATCCAATACCCAGGCGTGCGGCCAATCAGCCCCCTTCGGAGCAATGTACACGCAGTTATGCTCCGATGCCTTGGCGGCATCTCGCACGCAGCAACCGATGCGGAAATATTTCAGCGGTCGACGCCGGAGCTCGCGGTACATGTCGTGCTGGTAATGCCAGCAAAGCCCACGATCCTGCAGGCGGGCATTGACTAATGCATTTCCCGCCCAACCGGGGAAATGTGATTTATTGATACGCGCTATACCGGCGGCAGCTTTGTAGGCGGTATCAGCCAACCAGGTTGCCTCTGCCTGCGCGGAGGCACTCCCCTGCTCTTCCGGCGGCAGCAGAGCCAGCAGATTATCCTTTAACTCGACACGACGAGTTGTAACCAGGGCTGTGTACGGATACTGCACCTGCGGAGGATAGCACGCCGCCAGCAGCAGAGCTGCTGCTGCATTCACTACCATCTGTCGGATTCCTGTTCTCATCTGCTCTCTGGTTAAAGCCGGCGGATTCTACCTTATCCCTCTCGTATTCGCAAGTCTAATTGTGTATTTTTATACAAATGTTCCATGTGGAACATTTATTACCCTAATCGTCCTCGTATGATAATATCCCGCTCGCATTCGATGAGCTGTTCTCGCTGGAAGATGAATTCCTGCGGCAGAAAATCACCCGGCACCACAAAATCCGGCCCTGCACCTACCATGGGAGATATACTCTGCATCCACTCATTGACCAATCCTTCTTCCAGAAAGCGCCGCAGAAGACGTCCGCCACACTCAAGCATGAGATTGACTATGCCATAGCGGGTATACAATTCATTGAGCAGAACCCGTAAATCAGTCACATTTTCCCAGGCCAGAGTGCGTTTATGATACTCATCGGAAAACAACTTGGCCATGGGCGGCAGAGAAAGCAGATTCTCCGTGAGCACGATTCTCCAGGGCTGCTTCTTGCGGGGAGATGGCTCGGTAAGCGGGTTTCGTATGGTGAGCGCCGGATTATCTGTACGCAATGTATTACCACCGATAAGAATGGCATCACTTTCGAGGCGAAGCTGGTGAGCGTACCGCAGGGTATCTACGCCGCTCAGCCAGAATTTCTGCCGCCGGGTCATGCGGCCATCGAGCGTAGTGGCCACTTTGGCTGTGACCCACGGGCGACCGGTCTGCACAGCATGAAACCAGGAGCGCAGAAGGCGGTCACAAGCCTCTTTGCACACGCCCGGGCATACTTCTATACCCTGAGCCCTCAAAAGAGCGTCTGCGCGGCCCTGGTGGCGCATATCAGGATCTGTGGAGCCATATACCACCCTGCCCAGCCGGGCTTCAATGATAGCGGTGGTGCAGGCGCCGGTGCGGCCAATGGAGGAACAGGGTTCCAGAGTCACATAAATGGTGGCGCCGGGGAGCAGATGAGCATTTCCGCGCACATGAGCATCGGCCAGGGCACGGCGTTCAGCGTGCGCCTCACCGGCTACTTCATGATACCCCTCGCCGAGGAGTTGACCATCCTTGACGATAACGGCACCGACAGGCGGATTAGGGCTGGTAAGACCCAATCCGAGACGAGCGAGTTCCAGGGCTCGTTGCATCCACTGCGTATCTTGCTGCTGCATGGGTGGTATTGTAACAGGCATTGGGCTGCTGTCAAGGCGAGGCTCTGAGCGATGACCTGTTATGACCTTCTAAAGATGGTTGTAATAGGTATATAAGATAACTCATCATCATCTGCATTGTGAATAAGTTGATAAGTTATGCAGATATTTTATTGTGAATGGATTGCATTATCTCAAACCTGTGGATAACCATGTCGAGAAGAAACAACATAATTGTGAAGAATGGTTATTAACCAAATAAATCACAACTTATTGACAGACTTATTCACATATTTTGTGAATAAGTAATTTAATTGATTGTATATAAATAATTTGGCTCCGGTGAATTAACCGGAGCCAAGAGAAATGGAGCGTTGGGAGTTATTCGACTTCCTCAGCTTCGGCTTGTTGAATCTGGCCACTGGGCGGGCTATGGAACAAGCTGGCCGGAGTATCAACGAAGATGGCACTCAGGCCGGCAAGCGGATAGATAAAGAGAGCGTTGAAATCGGCAGTCATTTCTCCTATATGAGCCAGCAGATAGGTGCTCCCCTGCTCTGATTTCAGCAAACGGTGCGAGTCCATCTGGCGGAAAAAGTCGGGTGCTTTTGCTTTGGTGTGCATTTCCCTGACTTCGCCTTCGGGTAAGGTATCCACCCAGCTGCGGTTGATGAAACTGATGGCATCGGAATGCGTATACTTGCCTTTGCAGATGCTTTCGGCAAGTTTCTCAGGTATCCTGGCGTAGGTGGGGCTGAAATCTCCTTCTGTGAGCTTGTAGCGCTCTGTGTGGCGTTTTTCAGGCGTAAGGCACTCCGGATCTACCCAGGGTAAGTTACTGCGTTCTACAGTAGCCTTCTGGCCATGCATATACCAGTCCTCGCCCACCTTGCTCAGTACGGGATTTTCCAAAGGCAGCAGAATAGCCTCTGCGCTGCGACCGTAGTCTGCCACAGCGGAGCGGGTGCATACAGTGCATGAACTGAATAATGTGGAGAGTGTTCCGCAGATAAGAGCCAGTTGTCTGATGTTCATATGGGGATTAATCTTCGTTCAGAAATTGGTGAAAGAATACAAAGGGAGCCATGACGGGAATGGCTATATTGTACGCCAGTGTACCTGGCCAGTCGATGCATACGCGGTCCACTGTACTCAGAATCTTGAGAGGCAGAGGAGCTTTTGGTGTATCTGAATCTGCGGGCCAGATAATAGCATCTCCTGTAATTTCGGCATTCACGGTGCAGCGCTGAGCTGTGGCGGGAAGTTGAGTCAGTGCCGTCACCTGGTTGTTTTGCATCTCATCGCTCAGCACCTGAAGACTCGCGTAGCCGTCTTTCCGCTGCAGCACAGTGGCTGTGCCGCTTGAAATCGGCAGATACACTTTTTCGTGCTGACTCCCGGTTTTTTCCCAGGTCGGATGGTTGTTGCCGTCGAGGAAAATCGTGTCGTGAATGACGGGATAGTGCTTTTTCATTTCGTGCCTGCTTGTGGCCAGGTAGTACTTCCCGCCCGTTTTGTATAATTCTAGCTCGGGTGTCAGCTCGTATCCTTGGTATCGACGTGCTGCTTCTTCAATGTTCTTGTGAGTCTGCATATAAGCGCATGAAGAAAGGTGCAGACTGGCTAACAAAATACAGGTGCTGGCTATGGACCTAAATGTCATACGTCCATACTACCATATTGATTCATCCTTGTAAAGAAAAGGGTGAAAAATAAAGGAATGTTCCACGTGGAACATTCCTTGAAATAGCATTTACTGTGCCTTGGCTTGTGGTAGCACCGGTGGCAGGAGACGGGCTGAAGGCGCGCTCAAGGCGTCGTTCAGATGCTCCTGCCAGAGGTCTGCACTACTATCGTAGAGTGCTACTTTAGCGCGATAGAGAGCACCCATGCAGGCACGCACTGCACGCTGGTAGCAGACTCTTTTCATACCAGGTATATGAAGAATATCAGCACCGGCTTTCTGGAGTTGCTGCATGTGATTTTCTGCTTTAGCAAGGCACTGAGTGGCGGTTGATTTACGCTTTGTCTCAGCCAGGGATCGCGCCCGAATGGATTCAACGAGGCACTTCTGGACGTGTTCAAGAATATCCCCTTCGGGGGCATTGCAGGTTTTAGCGGCCATGTTGATGGCCTGGCTGGCCGGTGCCGCATCCTGCAGCACCAGCATGCGGAGCAGCATGGTGCGTCCCTCCCAGTAACCAAGGATTTCTGCATCAGTCGCAGGAGATGTTGTCTGAGATTGCCGGGCGAGAGTCCGGGCATCCTTGAGAGCCTGAATCCACTCCTGTCGCTTGCCGGTCTGTACACGAGCTGTCACGGCACACAACTGCGCGGTCAGCGATGTTTCGCTCCCGGACAGTGCTGCGGCTTCGGCAGACTTGAAGAAGTTGATTGCTTCATCCGGCTTACCAGAATTAGCCAGAAGACGCCCATATAGAAGCTGAGGTATCGGATTACCGGAAAGTAATTCAACGGCCTTCTGGGCGTGTTTCAGAGCGTTTTCGGAGGGTGTGGATGAATGTTCGTCCAGGAGCGCTCGAAGAAAGTGTGCATAGCCGTTTTCAGGTGCTGCCAGAATGAGTTGCTCGGCACGAGCGGAGAGTGAAGCGGTGGTATCAGTGCCGGCAAGGTGGTTGAGTGCGATATCCCAGCAGGCGGCCATCGTGTCGCGGCGGTAAAGCGCAGCTCTTTCCTTGAAAGCGGCAGCAGTACCGGACAAATCGCCACTCACGTACTGAAGGATGGTAGACAGATACCATTCTTCCACAGGATTGAGAACCGTTTCCGGGAGCAGTCTGTTTAATTCCTGCAGGTGCTTCCGGTAAATGTCGCTACCGGCGGGAGTGACCATAAGCATACCGGCATGTGCCATGATGCAGTCAGCATCACAGGTAGCAGCTTCTGAGAAATACTGAGCTGCTCTTTCCGGGTATCCGCAAAGTACGTCGAGTAAAGCTTGATTCACCAGGCGGGAAACCTGTTCATTTTCGCTGGTAATGACGATTTGAACAGCTGTGTTTCCGATGGTGGATTCAGCTGCTTTCTGAATAGAGTTATCCTCTGCCCAGCAGTGTGTTGCAACTGCCAGACAGAGGATGGGATTTAAGGTTTTCATTTGGGGTGACATTACATACGCTCCGGCATGGTGATGCCGAAAAGACCCATGCCTTTCTTAAGCACTCGGGCGGTCAGGTCACAGAGTGCAAGACGGGTTTCACGGGTGGCTCCTTCGCTCTTCAGAACCGGGCAGGCTTCGTAGAAACTGTGGAAAGCCTTGGCCAGTTCGTAGAGGTATGCTGCCAGGAGATTCGGACGGCAATCATCGAGCGTGGCAGGCACTACCTCGCCGAAACGCACCAGAAGACGTGTGAGGTGAATTTCAGCGTTCTCATTGAGAGTCAATGAGTCAGGTGCTGTAAATTCACCATCAATCTTGCGGAAGATGGAGCGGACACGCACGTAGGAATTCTGCAGATAAGGAGCAGTGTCACCAGTAAGAGCAAGCATTTTCTCCCAGTCGAAGATGTAGTCGCTCATACGGTTCTGTGAAAGTTCTGCAAACTTGATAGCGCCGATACCCACTGCCTGGGCTACGGCTGCTTTTTCATCAGCCGCCATGTCCGGGCTCTTTGCTTCCACCACAGCAGTTGCACGTGTGATAGCTTCATCGATAACATCCTGCAGACTCACCGTATCGCCGGAACGTGTCTTGAACGGACGGCGATCTTTACCCAGAATAGAACCAAATGCCACATGACGGAAATCTCCGGTCACACCGCGCATGCGCTCAATATCAAAAATCTGCTTGAAATGCTTTTCCTGGGGAGCGCCCACCACGTACCAGATGGCGTCGGCATTGAAATTCTGCGTGCGGTAGTCAAGAGTAGCCAAATCTGTGGTGGCATAAAGGAAACCACCGTCGGCTTTTCGGATGATTGCCGGTACAGCACACCACTCGCCATCCTTTTGCACAAGGAACGGATCGTTCTGTGGCTTGTGGTAACCATCAGAGAATACGCAGATGGCACCATCGCTTTCGCGTGCAATCCCCTTCCCTATCAAATCTTCAACAAGCGGTGCAAGTGCATCATTATAAGCACTTTCGCCAAGCCAGTAATCGAAGCTGATGTCCAGCTGAGAGTAAATTTTCTCAAGACCAATCTTGGTAACAGCAATGCACTGCTTCCAGATACCGAGATTTTCTTCATCTCCACCCTGGAGTTTCACAAGCTCTTCCTTGCACTGAGGAAGCAGATTTTCATCCTCCTTGCAACGCTGGTTGACTTCCTTATAGACGCTCAGAAGCGCTTCAATCGGGTCTTTTTCCAGCTCATTCTGGTCTAGAATGTGCTTCCATCCCCACAAAATCATGCCAAATTGCGTACCCCAGTCACCAATATGGTTATCTGTAATGACCTTGTGTCCCAGGAAACGTGCCAATCTACCCAGCGTATCACCAATAATAGTGGAACGAATATGCCCGACGTGCATCGGTTTGGCTACATTGGGAGCAGAAAAATCGATGACGATTGTCTTCGGTTGTTCCACAAGGGACACGCCAAGACGCTCATCTCGCAACATTGCCTCAGCTCGTGCAGCGAAATATTCGGCCTTTACTCGGAAATTTATGAAGCCCGGTCCGGCAATTTCCAGTGTGGCAATTTCAGAATCACCGAACTGTTCTACCACCTGAGTGGCTAATGCACGGGGATTCATCTTTGCTTGTTTGGCAAGCATCATCGCCGCATTGCTCTGGTAATCACCAAATCGTAAATCCTGTGAAGGACTTACCACCGGCTTGAAATCAGCAGGCAACGAATCTCCTAAAATGGAGCGAAGGGTCGTAGCCAATTGTTGCGAAAGTAGCGTAGGTATAGTCATGTTTCTACACGGATTCTACACGTTTTGCACTCATTTGTCAATGTTTCACATGCTCTGTGTGACTCAATTTTTGTTCCATGTGGAACAATTTTGTTGGCAAAAATTCTTGAAAATTCGCTCTTCCTATGGTATATACATACTCAGCTGCTGTGTTCGTGACGCGTGGTTCTACAGGCCCGGACCGTTATAGAACTATAAGGGGCATTCAAGCTTATATGGGTATTATGTTCCGTCCAATGGATACCTCAGATCACCCAGGCTCCGCACCCACCTGATTACAGGGAACGTGGCTCTTATACCACTGACGGCATGGCGGTGAATCTTTAATGAATGAATCCTGATTTTCTTTGGAAAATCAGGATTTTTTCATGAACTTTGCTGCTAAAGCGTATGTAAAAGGGCATAAAACGCGCATTGCCCAAGGAATTTTACGCCAGAATGGACCGCTGATATGCGCATCATCAATGCGTTCTTTCCAGCTTTTTTGCCAAAAAAAAGCCTGTCGTTTTAATTCTGTAAAGCGATTTTTGAAATAGGTATGTAATAAAGAACACTCGGGGTGAGTTCTGGTGTAAGCTTCTATTTCTGCAAGAATGGGTTCATGTGCCGATATACCACGGCGATAGTAATCGCGTGAATTTATGTCCGCTTCGATAAAATCTTTAATGCTTTTTCCTGATTGATAAGCGGCTGAAGAAATGTTTGCTTCGTGGCGTCTGTAGTAAAGCAGGATGCCATTTTCGATAATTATAAAGTCACCGAGCATCAAGGCGCGGGTAGCAAACATTGTATCGTCCAATACATTGCAGATTGCCGGTAGATCTCCAAATTCAGTGAATATCCGCCGCGACATGCACATCATGCATCCCCACCATTCCAAGCCTTTGGGGATACTCGTTGCTTTGATATCCTTCAGATTATACTTTCTGTAGATGAGTTGTTCATCATCTACATTCTGCACAGGTATAGGTTTATTGCTGAAATTGACGAGTTTTCCACTGATTGCGGTGGCGTTTGGATTTTTGCATATCGCTAATGCGCTCAGCCTGGTTCTGTCAGGATGTAGAATATCATCGCCATCTACCCTCATTAGCCATTCGCCCTCTGAAAGACTTACGGCTATATTCATATTTACCGCTACCTTCCCATTTTTTGGACACTTATGTACTATTATTCTCCTTGTTCCAGTGTACTTATATACTTTTTCCTGTATAATCTTAAATGTTGAATCAGAGGAGTTATCATCGCAAAAAATAAACTCAAGTTCTCCATCGTATTCCTGGCTGAGAACAGAGTCAACACAATCCCCGATATAAGCTTCCTGATTGTAGCTCATGACGAGTATGCTGATGAATGGTAACTTGGTCGACATGCTGCCTTATTATAGCATTATTTTTGTTTCACGCAAGTGAAATCAACGCTTGACGAATACAGCGGAGCAGGGCATAATAACAGTAGCGAGTATGAAATACTATTATCTTAACGAAGACAAGAAGCCCCAGGGACCCTATTCAGAATCAGAACTTCTCGCTTTCAAAGAGAGCGGGCTTATTAATGACAGTACCCTTGCGGCTGTAGCAGGTGATGCCAAATGGCGCCCACTGGGTGAGTTGCTGGCGGCTAAGGTAGCTCCTGTGGAAGAAGAATGTTCCACGTGGAACAATGAGCTGGGGAACTGTCCTCATTGCGGCAAGATGATTGAAGCGGCAACCACTCCTGAGCAGTGTCCGCACTGTCAACGTACGCTGCATGGCGCTTCAAAGGGTCTCTGGTACGCGTTTATCTATGCTTTGAAGAACTCCTTTAATTATCGCGGAAGAGCTACACGTACCGAATTCTGGGGCTTTTTCCTGTTCAGTTATATCATCAGTTTTGTCTTTAATCAGCTGTCCGGGTTGTTTATTCAAGCTGATTCTCTGCGCATGGAGCAGGCTATTCAATCGGCTGAGGGAAATGACGATCTTTCTCTTGCCTGGGCTGCATTTGCAGACTTTTTTACAAGCCCCACTGTGCTTACGGTTCAGATTCTTTCCTTCATTCTGGGTATAGCCTTGTTTATACCCCAGCTTGCTGTAACGGCTCGTAGACTTCATGATTCCGGACATAGTATTATTGGTCTCGTCATTTCTTTTGTATCTTATCTTGTGATGATGGGTGCACTTGCTCTTGCCGGTTACAAGGTATTTACCGAATATGCCATGCTGGAAGCTGCAGATGGAAATGTAATAGAAGAGATTTTTGCTCCCTATGTTATTGCCTTTGTCTGTAGTGTCTTTATTTTCTTCTGGACAAGTCTGTATCTGTTCATCATGATGCTGATGCCTGGCAAACCCGGAGCCAACAAGTACGGTCCATCCACGCTCTACCCGAATAAGTGATTTATGAACTCCGAGTTGTTTCATTGCGATTCAGCAGGGCAGGGGAGTCTGCCTGATGTTCCGAAAATCGGCATCGCCTGCACATTTTGTGCAGGCGAGCTTGTTGGGATAGAAGAAACTTTGCCACACTGTTGCCCGCATTGCCACAAGGAACTCAGACCAGCTTCTGATTCCTTGTGGAGCAACTTGTGGTACGGCATGCGTCGTCTGCTGAGCTGTTCCGGTCGTGCTACATGTAAGGAGTTCTGGATTTCCATGATTCTGATATGGATTTTCAGTTGTATCGCTTTCCTGGCGTTTTGTATTAATCTGGGCTTCTGGTTCGATTCGGATGGATATATCAATTTTTATCTGTTTACCGGTGCGGTTATTGCATTATTTCTGCTTTTGCTGATCATCAGTCAATGTTGCCTGATGACACGCCGTCTGCATGATATCGGTTTCAGAGGATATTGGGCCCTGCTCGGATGTATACTTTCTGTTTCTGCTTTTGCGAGCTATATTGTGCCATTTGTTTCACTGTTGTATGATTATTTTCAGGCCTTCGATGCTTATCTCATGATTTTGTCTGATTTGAGTTTCGTGTCCGCAGAAAATGAAATCGTTAGTTCTGAGTTTCTCGCAATGCTCTGTGGGCTCGATGAGCCTTCGTTGCCTAGCCATCAGATAAATTATCTGGTTTATACATGGTATCCGTATTCCATGCGTATTCTACTTAATTTCCTTTACACCGCCGATGTTATTGTTTTCGGTTTCCTCTTCGTGAGTTGTTTTATTGATTCACAGCGCGGCGCCAATAAATATGGCCTCAGCCGTAAGTATCCCCTCCCATGAGCGAACTGCCTCCAGTACCCTCGAATCATCTTCTGAGCGAAGCCTGGGCTTCGTTCAGGCGTTGCCTGCATAAGGATTATTACGCCCGTCTCAGCGGCAGGGCAGGGCGCTTTGAGTACTGGTCTGCCACTATTATTGGTACAATTATTTCGCTTTTGCCCGGAATTTTACCGTTTATATTACCTAACTTATTAAGTATTATAGGGTTATTTGTATGGTTGGCGGTCATAATCTATTTTGCCATGCCTCTGCTGGCGGTATATGTGCGCAGATTGCATGATGTGGGCTGGAGTGCCTGGTGGATTGCCGTTCATTACGCCTTTATCGCCGTACTCTTTGCTGTGTTCGTGTTCCACGTGACACAAGCTTCTTTTTTCGCATTTGATGCGGAAGATCTTTTTACTTACGTTATTTCTCAGATGTTACCGTGGATTGAGTATACCGCATTGCCAATAAATATTCTGTCCACCCTTCTGTTTATTTTGACTCTCTTGCCCGGAAAGCAAAAGCCCAATCGTTATGGAAACCCCGTGTAACAGTAAATTTGTTCCACATGGAACAAAACCTATTTTTATCTTAGGGCCCACTGGTTGTGGTAAAAGTGCTGTAGCTGTAGAGTTGGCCGAAATTCTTGGCAATACCCAAATCATCAGTACAGATGCGTATCAGGTCTACCGAGGTATGCCAATTATCACGGCAGCCCCGGGAGATGAAGAGATGTCCCGGGTTAAGCATCATCTTGTGGGTTTCATGAATCCCACGGAGAACAATGATGCAGCAGAACATGCGCGGCGTGCAGAAAATATCATAACTGAATTACAAAAGGGTGGCATGCCACCTGTACTGACTGGCGGTTCAGGGCTTTATGTAAAATTTATATCGCATGGAATTTCACCGGCACCGCCGTCAGATCCGGAATTACGTGCAGAATTGAATGCCTTGCCACTGCCGGAAGTGGTGCGCCGGTTGCAGGAAGCCGATCCGGAAGGAGCAGCCGATACGGATTTGCAGAATCCGCGTTATGTGGTTCGCAATCTCGAAATTGTATTACTTGGTGCTAAACCTCTTTCCTACTGGCGGAACAACTGGCAGGACCCCATCGGACCGGGATTCTGCCTGGTTCGAGACACGGCCGATCTGGATGAGCGCATAGCGAAACGAGCCGCTCAGATGCTGCGCGATGGTGTGGCGGACGAGATTGCGGCTCTGGAGGGCCTGACGCTGTCTACAACGGCGTCAAAGACGCTTGGGCTGTCACAGGTGCAGGATTACCTGAAAGGCCGTTTAACGGCCTCTGAGCTCATTTCTGCGATAAGTCTGGCTACGCGTCAGTATGCGAAGCGGCAGCGCACGTGGCTGAGGCGAGAAAAATGGCTCACTCCTGTGGAAGTGAGCCGGGATGCAAAACCCAGGGAAGTAGCGGAACGGATAGCCGCCCTGTTAATCAGATAAGATTTCCTCAAAGAGGTTATCGTGTTCAGCGAAGACAACCTTGCGCGCCATTTCGGCGACATGCCCGGCGCTGAGCGGGCCGTCGTAGCCCGGAGCCGTCACGCAGGGCACACAGTCGCGCAGTTCGCTGTTCGGCAGCAGGGCAGGGAGCTGAGAGGTGGAATTGGCGGCGTCCCACATGCCGGTGAGGCAACCCACTACCAGAATTTCAGCAAAGGAATTGCAGCGGTTGATGAGGTAGGTGATGCATTCGGGTGAGAAGAACTCCGTGAGGTTGCCGTCATCCTCCTCCACAGCCTGCATCAGCTCCATTTTGATGATATCCAGCTCATATTCCTTGATGGGTGACATCTCGATGCTGATATTCCAGTAGGCGGGTTTGCTGCGGTGCAGCAGGCTTTCCCAGAAACGGCATTTGCGCGGGCTGCTTACGCCGATGATGCGGCTGTGAGCACCATCCATATAGCAGTTGCTGCCCACCCATTCATCGCGCTTCAGGAGCACGTCAAGCCCCGGCTGACCCAGCTGCCATGGTGCAGTAATCAGCTCCGGATACGGCCGTTTGGTATTTCTGATGAGAATGAGAGGGAAACGCATGAAGTGCTTTATTCTGCCCGATAACGCACAGCCGGTCAATCCAAATGTTGCGATTATTTGTCAGTAATTACCGGAATCAAATAAAAAAGCACCCCTTTCCGTTTTCAGGAAAGGGGTGCTGAAAAAAATCAGGCAGGGAATCAGCCCTGGTATTCGGCAGCAGCCTCAGCGTGGTATTCCTGCAGCGTGCGCACGGTAGTCTCCTTGTTCTTGGCGTGCAGCATAGCGGCGGCGCAGGCACGGGCGCTGGAGAGGTCCGTGGTGTAGGAGATGTTGCTGCTCACAGCAGCGGCGCGGATAGCCACTTCGTCCTCGCGGGCGTCGTGAGAGCCGGGCGTGTTAATCACGAAGACGATATCACCGTTCTTGATGCGGTCCACGATGTCCGGGCGGCGGCGCTCCAGCACCTTGTAGGCGCGTTCGCATTCGATGCCGTTCTGCAGCAGGTGAATCATGGTGCCCTTGGTGGCGCAGATATCGAAACCGGCCTTCTCGAGCATGCGGGCAATATCCGTCACGAGGTGCTTGTCGCGGTCGCTCACGGAGATGAACACCAGACCCTCCTTGGGCAGGGCGTTGAAAGCGCTCACCTGGCTCTTCAGGTAGGCCACCTCGGGGTCAGTGTCGATACCCATCACCTCACCGGTGGAGTGCATTTCCGGTCCCAGCACCACGTCGATACCCGGGAAACGGTTCCAGGGGAACACAGCTTCCTTCACGGTGTAGTAGGGCGGCACCACTTCCTTGGTGAAGCCCAGGTCCTTGAGCTTGCAGCCACTCATCACCTTGGCAGCCAGCTTGGCCAGCGGCACACCGATGGACTTGGACACAAAGGGAACGGTACGGGAAGCGCGGGGGTTCACCTCAATCACGTACAGCTGCTCGTCCTTCACGGCAAACTGGCAATTCATGAGACCCTTCACATTCAGCTTGGCAGCCAGTTCCTTGGCGGCGCGCATCATCTCCTTGTGCATACCCACAGACACTCGGTTCGGGGGAATCATGCAGGCAGAGTCACCGGAGTGAATACCGGCGGGCTCCACGTGCTGCATGATGGCACCCACCACGCTGATTTCGCCGTCGGCAATCACGTCCACGTCAATTTCCATGGCGTGCTCCAGGAAGCGGTCCACCAGCACCGGGCGCTCGGGGGAAGCATCCACAGCCTCACGCATGTAGGTACGCAGCTCCTGCTCATCGTACACAATCATCATGGCGCGGCCACCCAGCACGAAAGACGGACGCACCAGCACCGGGTAACCGATGCGGCTGGCCACAGCCACAGCTTCGTCCTCATTGGTAGCGGTGCCGGCCTCAGCCTGCTTCAGGCCGATTTCATCCAGCAGGGCAGAGAAGTACTTGCGGTCCTCAGCCAGCTCGATGCTGCGGGGGCTGGTGCCGATGATGGGCACACCGCGCTCCTGCAGGGCGGCAGCGAGGTTCAGCGGTGTCTGGCCGCCGAACTGCACAATCACGCCATCGGGCTTTTCCTGGTCGCAGATGTTGAGCACATCTTCCAGGGTGAGCGGTTCGAAGTAGAGCTTGTCGGAGGTATCGAAGTCGGTGGAAACCGTTTCGGGGTTGGAGTTCACCATGATGGTCTCGTAGCCCAGCTCCTTGAGAGCGAAGGAGGCGTGAGAGCAGCAGTAGTCGAACTCAATACCCTGGCCGATGCGGTTCGGGCCACCACCCAGAATCATGATCTTCTTCTTGTCCGTCTTGCGGGCTTCGTTCTCCTCACCGTAGGAGGAGTAGAAGTAAGGCGTGATAGCCTCGAACTCAGCGGAGCAGCTGTCCACCAGGCGGTAGCAGGGCACTACACCCTGAGCCTTGCGGGCGGCGCGCACATCGTCCTCGCTGCAGTTGCGGGCAAGAGCAATCTGGCGGTCGGAGAAGCCCAGTTTCTTGGCCTCGAGCAGGTCGAGCTCCTTCAGCTTCATGCCGGCCTCAGCCAGCTGCTTGAGCTGGTCCAGGAACCAGGGGTCGATGTCGGTCAGGTCCTGGATTTCCTCCAGCGTCCAGCCGTTCACATAAGCAGTCTGAATCCAGAAGATACGCTCGGCATTCGGCACAGCCAGCTTGGCGGCAATCTCGTCGCGGGTCGGGTTCTTCGGGTCCTTCAGGTCAAAACCGAAGCCCCAACGGCCGGTTTCCA
>JAZONE010000024.1:0-12035 GCA_045654325.1 Akkermansia sp. | reverse complement strand
GACATAAACTTCCATCTTCACGGATATGCTCCCGCATATTTAAATGCATGATTCCCGGTTTAGCTCGCAAAGTCTGAGAAATGTAAGCCAGCGCGTCTTTTTGAAGTTTTGCCGTGTCTACGTTCGATGCTTCCGTGATTTCGTGAATATGAAGCTCTGAAAAAAACTTGTCACTTTCTTTTGATTTAATAGAGTTAACCTCGTCAAAGAGTTCTCGGTACATGCGTAGAATATCATAGAATATGACGGCGTTCTGCCATTCCTTCTCAAAATCAAGACATTTGAAAATTGACAATGCTTCCAGATATCGGGAAATGAAAGATTTTGTATACTTGTAAGAGTCCATTACCCAAATATAACTAACCGGCCCCAGCTCGTTATTTTCTTCGATCTTATATAGATAGGTATGGAATAAAGCCCTGTCCAGTTTGCCTTCTTCTGTAAAAATGAAGAAAGGACTAAGGGTCAGGAAATATGTCTCCGAATTATGTAAAAAGGCACATAATGGAACCCCATTGAAATCAACATCTTTTAGCGTTGTACTGCCTAATATAATATCGCCGCTGTACGAACAACTCTCCCTTGAATATTCAGGATAACCATGCGGAGAAATGTAGTGCATCCATTGCCTGGACGGCAATTTTATGGAAACAGAATCGTTTAACTTCACACCCACTTGAGTATAATCGGATTTTTCCAGACTCCATTCCCCCGGTGAAGTTAAAACGTCGATTCTTGAATATGGCTTGCATGGTTTATGGGATTCCACAACCTGGCCGCCGTTGCCAGAATAACAGCCAAGCAAGATTGATGTTGTTATAACAGAAAGAATCAGTCTATTTACGAGTCTCATGGTGCCTCTTGTCTGTTTCAATTAATTTGTCGAGTCTGTTCAGAAAAAGATATGTGATTCGCGCCTCTACTGTAGGTTAGATAACACCCTGTCCTCTCAGGGGCGTTTTCCGTTGTTTGTTGACAACTCAGCCCCGCCGCTGCAAGGCACAGGGCTGTGGTGCTCGCGATTCTGAGGAATGGTTTATTCATCGCTTTAAGATTGTATATTTCGAGTAGATGGGTGGTGGCAGAAAAGAGTATCCAGAAAATCTGAGCTTCCCTCAACAGAGAGCATCTTCGCCACACTGCTGATGCTGCCTTCCGAGTCTGAGGCTTCCGGATTAGCCCCATACATCAACAGCAGTATAACCAGCCGGGGATTGCGAGATATATACGCATCCAGAAGGGGCGGAATGCCGACTCCTCCGACTATGTTCGGGTTGGCTCCCTTCTGAAGCAGGAGATACACATTCTCCTCCTGTTCATAGGTTACGGCCAGCCCCAGAGCCGTCTGCCCGGAGGGGTACACATAATCAATCCCCCTGTCGCGTATCATATTCCAGCCATCCTCATCCAGCGGCATCAGTATCGCATCAATTATGTCGGACTCGTCCATGCTTTTTCAAAGTCAGTCTTGTTCTTTTTGCACCTTGATTTCCTGCATCCTCTCCTGAATCTGCCCGGCAAAGGGGACAAATAATCCAGCGGTGTCGGCAAAGGATTCGTCTTGAGGCGGCGGCGCGGGCGGCAGGAGGTCGAGCTGGTGCAGCTTCTTTATCTGCTTGCGGATAAGGGTGACCACCCGCTTGCATTGCGGCAGGTCGAGGAAGCCCTCGGGGATGCGGTCGTCATCGTGGGAAGTTGCCCCCCTGACTCCATCGTTGTAATCGAAAACGATGTTACCAATGCCACCGCTGAATACTTCGTACTCCTTGATGCGGTTGGGCTCCAAGGGGTATGATTTACATTTCATGCCCGGCAGCAGCCTGGGAGTCAGGATGATGCAGCGGCGGTCTGTAACCAGATAGAGGGTGCGCCGCTTATAGCATTTCCTGAACCAGGGGAGAAGGCAGAGCAGGATGATAAACGGAAGAAGGAACGGCTCGCCCTCGCTTGAAATCAAGATGAATACGGCTATCCCGAAATGAATGAGCCGCTCAGCTTTCAGGATAGTGGGATCCGGTCGCGTGACCAGCAGCAGTTGCTCATCCATGCCCAGAGTACGGTCGATAACGCGCCGCTCCCTCCGCGTAAGGGATTCCCGCTGGTCAAGTTTGGTGGCATAGTCTGCCATGGTTATGTCTAAGCGTGTATCAGTTACGGGGCATTATATCAATTTCTACCCCTCTGTTCAAGCGTGGATGGCATTTTGTTGCGCGTTTCTCGCATGTTTGTTGCAGATAGCGTGAAAACATGCTGTGGTGGCAAGGATTTTACGGAATGGGGGTGGCATGGCGTGTTTTCACTTTCAACAGATTCGAGCCTACGCTAACACAGCCAACTGCACAGCTGACAGCGCAACTAACGCCAGAAAGAAGTACATCTCTTTTTCTCTTGTCTTTGGATACAGCTTGCAGAAACAGAGAATTGCTTTTATAAGCCCTTGTTTATCGGCTTCAATATCTTCGCTGAAGGAGAAAACACCGTCTGTGCTGTTGATTGTTGAACCAAACAGTTCCACCGATGCTTCCGGCAGGTAATCAGTACCCAGATGCCGGAAAAAGTTCAATTCTATTTCTGAGCCATCCGGCAAATGAAGCACCGGGAGAGCCCATTTGAAGCGTATGGTAGCAAGTTCCTGTCCTCTGGCATCGGTGAAGCTCAAATAGCTGAAGAATTTTCCAATCATCCGGCATTTTACCAGCAATGCGCCGGATGAGTCATACAAATCGAAACGAGGAAGGTGAGCAAACGCTTTGTTTTTCAACAAGATGCAGGTGGAGCCATCCTCCAGCGTCAATTTATCTCGGCAATCCAGTTCCATAATCTATCTCCTTTACATTAGAATAATACTTCCCGGCACCGAATCCGCAACAAAAAATTGCAGAAAGTGCAGATTTTCTTATAAATAGACGCCCGGCGGCTAGCATTTTTTTTGAGCGTTTCCTGCATTTTTGTTGCCAATGGCTCGGGAACAGGCTGCAAGGGGAGGATTTGCTCGAAGTGGAGCCCTTGGCCTTCCGGGGACGGGGCATGGCCACGCAGGAGGGGGCTGGCTTATTTATTCAATCTTTCGGGGCGGGGAGAGCTGCCGAGCTGTTGGAGCAGCTTCACGCATTCCGAGTCCGGCAGACTCAGATTCCCGCGGCGCAGCATGAGCTCTAGGCGCGTGTAGCCATCCTTATCGCAGGCATTCAAATCTGCCCCGGCCTCTGCCAGCAGGCGGATGATGGGTGCGCAGGAATGCTGCTGCGGTATCCGGAGGTCATGCACATACGGCAGCGCCAGCAGCGGTGTAAGCCCCTGTGCATCGCGGGCGTTCACATCTGCCCTGGCTTCAATGAGCAGCTTCGCTTTCAGGTCTTTCTGCGGGCAGAAGGAGTTGATGTAGAAAAGGGCGGTGCGCCCCTGAGCATCACGCGCATTCACATCCACCCCGGCGCGGAGCCATTTGTATACTTCAATGGCAGACTGGTGAGGGTCTGCCACGGCCAGCATCAGCTGGGTGCGCCCGGCTTCATCCACTACCTGTGCCTTTTGCTGCAGCTCTGCCAGCACAGCCTGCGGGTTCTCCAGAATCTGCTGAATACCCAGGCCTAGATTCTTTTCCCGCGCCAGCATATAGGCGGATTTGCCGTCCTCGTTTTTTCGGGTGGCATCCAGCCCTAATTCGATAAGATGGCGAGCAAGCTGCATATCCTGATAGCTGTCGTTGCCATCTGTGACCAAATCACAGAAGTAGGGGGTGTACCAGTTTTCATCATTCAGAACTGCGCCGTGGCAGATGAGCAGATTAACGATTTCTATCTTAGCAGGGGAACGATGCACCAGTAGATGCTCCATCCATCGGCTGGTAGTTTCCGCATCGAAATCCCGCACACGGAACCCGTGCTGCAAGAGCAGAGGCACCAATTCTTCAGAATAGTCACTGAGCACCGCACGAGTCATCAGGGAATCTCCTCCCATGTTCGGATCAGCCCCGGCCTGCAGCAACAGGGCTGCGATGATGACCTCGTTCTTTTTGGAACCGTCTGTTATAATCCCCATGCATTGAGACAGAGCACAGGCGCGGTTGAAATTCGGGCCTGCCCCGGACTGCAACAGGCGCTCTACCTCTGCTACATCACTCCTGGCCGCAGCGGCAGAGAGCTGCGCCCCCGGGCTTACCGGAACGTCGGCTTGTTCAAATTCCTTTTTCAGAAACTCGTAGGGACAATACAGGCAGTAGTTTAGTTCTGCGGCATTCAAGCCGGCCTTATTGCGGGCATGCAGGTCAATCCCCGCATCGCGAAGGAACTCAAAAAGTTCTTTCCGGATTAGGTATTCGCTATGACCGTCTGCGGCCTTGATGAGCAGCATCAGCGCATTATTCCCCTCGGCATCCACTGCATTCACATTCGCCCCCTGGTGCAGCAGTTCGCGCATGGCAGAATCATCATAGCGGTAGGAACGAAAACACTTGAGCACGGCTTCATGAAATGCCGTCTCTAATGCCGCCATGGATACCGCAGAAGATGCGTCAATCCGCTGCTGCTCTGCTGCAGAAACAAGAGACGGGGAAAATACCGCAGCTGCCAGCATAGAACATACAAAAGGCCTCAGATTCATAGTATTTGGAAGATGGTTAATTGTTACGGTGTTATGTTACCAGAATACCGGCGGCTCGGCAAGCTGTTAGTCCGGGAAAGCTCCAAAACACATCCAAAAACCGGGGAGAATTGAAATGACAGACATCTAAAATCTACCACATGTGTCCCAAAGATTTTGCGGCGCGATAAATGGGAATATGCAGAAGTACGAGGTACGAGGTGGGAAGTGCGAAGTATAAAGTCAGGCAGGCTGCGCCTGCAGGTGTTTTCTATTGATAACAAATGGCGAGCCGCAAGCCTCGCGGAACTTTCACTTCGTACCTCCCACCTCGTACTCGTACTTTTGTCGGAACGACAAATATCAATTTATCGCTCATTTGTTATAACCGGGGGGCTTCTGATGAAACGGCATTCATTTATCAGCGGCTTCTGCAATCTTTGGGCCACTCGTGAAAATCTATTTATTAGAGCCCTTTATGCTTGCAACGGGAAGCGCCTGTGTTATAATTTATGAAGATACCACTCCGTAACGGTGGGAATTAATGCCATCTTAATCTTCTTTCCACATGAAAAAGACACTTTTTCTGACTTTGCTGCTGGGCGCATGTTTCAGCTCTGCTCAAGCTGCAACCTACACCAATCTGACCGAATCCTGGTGTGATGAGGTCAACAACATCATCTACGATGGCAAGGGTTATTTTGCCGTGAAATCGGGAGGGAGTACATCTGTGGACCTCACCATTGACCTTGCAGCGCTACAGAGTTATGTGAATTCCAATGACTATTCCGGCTACAGCGCCATGTTGAAATGGGATGTTGATACCTATGACTATGGTATTGCTGATAACGCAGATATATCTTTGACGACGGGGAGCCGCACCGCATACCTCTCTGGCATGAATCACGAGAGCAAGCCTTGGAATTCAACTACAAATAATATCACATACAATACGCTGACCCAATACGCCACCAATGGGTATATAACTTTGAATATCACAAACACCAGCGGAAGCGAAGGCGTCACTATTAAGACAACCACCAGTGCCGGAGAAACAGTTCAGCTGTACTCAGCAACGGGGCTCAAATATAGCGCGACCGCTACGAGTGGCTACTATGTGAACCTGAACTACGTGACCGAGGTGACGTTGAACACAGTCTCAACGCTGGACACAGGCTCCTATGTACCCCCGGTGGATTACTCAGCCCCCTTTGAAAGCACACGAAAAGATGGCACAACGATTGGCCGCGTTACTTTCTTGGGCGACTCCATTACTCACGGCGTCAATGACCAATCCTACCGCTGGCAGCTCTTCAAAACGCTGACCGACAATGGTATTGAAAACGAAATTGCTGGGCCGCGAGAAGGGTATTACAACACTCCCGGCCATACACAAGATGCAGGCAGCAACTATGGCGGGGCAGAGTTTAAGAATGTCCACCTAGCGCAAGCCTCCGGTCGTACGCACAACATTATCAGCGGCTCTAATTCTGGCATGACCGGCGTGAACTACGGTGGCCACTCTACAGCCAGCACTAGCGAAAAATTTGACAGCAACACGTGGTTCTGCATGATGGGTACAAATGACCTGCTGTCTGACACGCCGAACAGCGGCCCCACTACGGAGCAATATGTGACGCAAATGCAGAAAATGCTTGGTGGCACAGTGAGCTACGATTCAGCGACCGACACCTACAACTGGGTTGCTGGTGATTCTTGGGGCAACATGGGTACTATCGTAGATGATGTATATACCGATGGAGACACCTTCTACATGCTCTCCATAACCCCTTGGGGCAACCACAGCAACCACAACCGCGACATGGATCACTATGCCGCTCAGGAATTCAACCGCAACCTAGGGGCTTGGGCAGAAGCCTACAGCGAAGCATCAGGCCAAAATGTGGTCTATGTAGATGTAACTCGCGGCATGGTCGACCACACATCGTCCAATCGCTTCATGGGGCATGATGCGTTCTTCAACAGCTCCAGCGACCGCCTGCACCCCAATGAGCAGGGCTCCCTCATTATGGCTGGTAACTTGGCTCAAGCCATGGGTATTGGTGGACGCACGGCCGGGTTGGAACGTTCGGATGCGGACATCGCTCCCTCTGTCTGGCATAGCGCAACTGTGGGAACCGATGGTACTGTGGCAGCAGGCAGCACGCTTTCCGTTGCAGAAAACATCTTTACCCAGGATGGCGGTTACAGCGTGGACTTCTCTGCAGCATTCGGCAATGGTGCCGCTGATGGTTGGCTGGCAGCCTCTGCCGCCGGCATGAATATTACGGTGGGCGATGGCATGAACAGCGGCACCCTCAGCCTGAGTGAGGGCTACATCATGTGGGGTGGCAAGGTGCTGTACTGCCAGGATACCTCCGACATGAGCGAAAATCTGCGCGTTGTATGGCACAACGGCAATGCAGAAGACAATGTGCTCTCCGGTTACTATGTGTGGCTGGGGGATATGCTCATTGGTCAGGGCTTGTCTGCCAACGAAACCAGCTCCGCGCTCAATGGTATTACCATCTCTGCCAGCGGTGCTGCAGGCAGCGTGACAGATCTTTCCTGGGCCAACATGGCTTACGCTCCCACCACCACGCTGATTACCAGCGCAGAGAATGCCTACCGCGTCACTCAGACCGCTGGCAACACGAAGCTGGTTGTCACCAGCGGCGTGAGCTATGAAGGCGCAAGCACCACAAATGCAACAAACCAGAAAGTTCTGGTGACCAGTGGCACCTCAAAAGACACCTACACCGGTATTCTGAGTTCTGCTAATGCTTCCACCACGACAACAACCGCTTGGGTCGGTATGGTGAATACCGCATTCAGCGATGATATCAACGTACAATACACCGGCAATATCACTGCCACCATCTTCGGCGCCATGAACAACGGCGGGGGTGATGGTGCGGGCAAACTCGTGCTGGATATTGCCGCCGGCTCCAAAATCGGCACAGCTGGTACGTATGATAAGGTCAAAGCCGCCATTGCAGGTTCCTACGGCGGTGGTAAGGCCGATGCATTCAACGTCTACATCAATGGTGGTCAGCTGGGTAACAATGTCGTGGGTGGTTCCATCAGCGGTGCCGGCAGCATCGACTCTGTACTCATTGCGCTCAACTCCGGCAGAATTGATGGCAATATCTATGGTGGCTCCTGCGATGTCGTATCCGGGGGCGGTGATCCAACAGCTAAAGTACAGGCTGTCGCAGATTCCGTTGTGGGCAAGGCGCAAATCATCGTCAACGGCGGTGAAGTGACCGGCGATATTGTGGCCGGCGGCACTGCCGGTACCATTGGCAATGTAGATGTGCTCATTACCGATGGCATCATCGGCGGAGATATCACCAAGGGCGCAGCCAAACGCCAGCAAGGCGCCACCACCAATGTGACAGTCGTGGGTAACAAGGCCTCCATCGGCGGTAATATCGAGGCTGATACCGTCACCTTGCAGGATGTGGCTGCCTCTGAATCCGCCACCGGTTTTGACAAGTACAGCAACAACATCACCGCCGATAAGCTGGTACTGAACAATGTGCAGACCGACCTCGGTGTATCCGTCAAGGTAACCGAAATCGAGGTCAAGGACTCCAACACCAGTCTCATCATGAGCGACTTCGCCGCGCTGGAAAGCCTGACCCTGGGTTCCGGAGTCTCCTTTGGTGCATTCAAGGCCGCCGAAAGCCGCGTTGCTGCCACTGGTAGCGAGACCACTCTCGCCCTCTCCTCCCTGACTGTAGGCAAGGACGCGACGCTGAATGCCAATATCGCGCTGAGCAAGGATTCCATCCTGAGCATGGAAGGGTGCCTCACCATGGGCAGCTCCGTCGCTCTTGCCTCGGGTATGACCATCGACCTCTCGGCCGATTTGCTCACTCTCCTGTACCAGGGCGAGACCATTGACCTCTTTGCCAGTGTGGATTCGCTTACTCTCGATGGGCTCAACATCGACCAGGACACCATCACCGCAGTGACCTTTAACGTGGATGATATGGAGCAGCGCTTCGACATGGCCTACAGCAATGAGGGCAGCGTGAGCATCACCCTCATTCCCGAGCCCACCACGGCCACGCTTTCCCTGCTTGCCCTCGCAGGCCTGGTTGCGCGCCGTCGCCGTCGCTAAAGCTATGGCGTGACAAGCCGCCGTCGGGCTTCTCGCTGATGCGCCCAGACAGGCCGCAAGTAAGGAAACACCAAATTCGAGCGGGGGTAACCAAGCCCCGCATAGCGCACCCGCCCAATGTTTCAACACAATTGGGCGGGGCTTTTTTCCGCCTGGTACGGTGGCAGGCTACCCCCAGCATGAGCTTTCATTTGCCATTTCCATACAGAGCTCATCTCTGTATGTCATTTTATACCCAATTGGCAGGAAATAAGCTTGAGCTGTGGGGGAATACCTGATATATAAGGAGCGGTGGTCGGGTGCAGCCGGTTAGAGAGGCCACCGCGGAAGCCAGACTCCGTCAAACTGGGTGAAATACCGGATTGCTTGAAGATAAAATGAACGTAGAGACGCGTAAACTCATATATACAGTGCTGCTGGGATGCGCCGTTGCCATGGTGGCGCCGGCTCATGCGGCAGAGAGGTGGCTGACCGATTTGCCGGAAGCCATGCGGAAGGCCGAGGAGGAAAAGAAACTGGTTCTTATTGATTTTACGGGCTCCGATTGGTGCTCTGCGTGCATTCATCTGCGCCGCAATGTGCTGAATAACCGGGATTTCCGGGCTTATGCCGATGAGCATTTTGTGCTCATGGAGGTGGATTTGCCCCGGCGCAAGAGTTTTGACCCGACCCTGCGCGCTAAGAACGAGGCCATAGCCGCCCGCTACAATGTAGCCGCTTATCCCACGATTATGGTACTCACCCCTCAGGGCAGGGTATTGGGTGGTTTTCAGGAGGGAGATAAGACGGTGAAGGAGGCTATTGCCGCGCTGGATAATGCCTGCACGGTCGATGCTCTTTTCCGCAAGGCTGCCATGCAGAGCGGAGTGGAGCGCGCAAAGACCCTGTACGAGGCCTATCTGCTTTATCCCTCCAGCAAGGGGTTTGCAGTGTTCAATGAAGCGCTTCGGAATGAAATCATGGAATGCGATCCGGAGAATGTCACGGGAATACACGATGCTGCAGCCGTCATTGAGCAGGCGCGCCTTTTCCTGAATCAGCGTGAGCGACTCTCCTTCAACAGCCCGGAGCTGGGGCAGCTGCTCGAGCAGCAGCTGCGCGAGGCTTTGCCTGCCAACCGCACTTCGGTCATGCTGGCGCGTTGCCAGTACGCGATGACGACGGCGGAAACCGTGGAGGACATTGTGGCGACCCGCAAAATGTTCGAGGAGCTCATACCGCTGTTGCCGGAGGGGCAGGCGGCAGAAATCCGGCATTACACAGATATCTACTTCCGCGACCCGGCTGAACTGCTCCGCATGCTGAAGGCCAGTCGCCCCAGGTAACCAAACTCTTCATGGTGAGAACTTAATCCGGAGCTGTAAATTGATATATATTGCCCATGTTTTATCTGTTGAATCGTAAGATATACCTGTTCGTCATCTGCTGGTGTCTGAGTGCGCTTGCCTTTGCCGGTGATTTCTGTCCGACCTGGCGTGGTCTGCATGTTGATGTGTCGCGCCATTACTTTGAGCCTGCTGTTCTGCGGCAGTTTATGGACCGCATGGCAGAGTTGAATTATAATCGCCTGCACCTGCACCTGACGGATGGCCCCGGCTGGCGTCTGGAGATTAAGAGCTACCCCCGCCTGACCTCGGTGGCCGCCTGGCGCAAGCGCCTGCCCGCCGGTCCCTGGGATTGGCGCAGCCATGAGATTGGCAGTCATTTCCACGAATGTTACGGTGGCTTTTATACGCAGGAAGACATGCGCCAACTCATAGCCTATGGCGCAGAGCGGGGTATTATGCTGGTGCCCGAGGTTGATTTGCCGGGGCATTCCTATGCCGCCCTGGTGGCCTACCCCGAACTGGCTATTGAGCCGCCACCCGGCTGCAAGCTGGGGCGCGATATCCTCGCTGTCCAGCGTCCGGAAGTCAGGCAATTTGTGCGTGGGGTGCTCGATGAAATCATGGCTATTTTCCCGCAGGGAACCCCGATTCACCTCGGGGGCGATGAGGTGGACCCCCGCCTGCTGAGCAACGAAGAGCAGCGGCATTTCATGCAGGAAATGGTGGACTATGTGCAATCCCGCGGTTACCCGGCCATCACCTGGGATGAAGCTGCCTGCAACGGTGTCCGTGGCCAGTGGGTCATGCTCTGGCGTGCCGAGATGTATGAGCGGGTGATGGCTCTCAACATGCCTGTGATTCTCTGCCCGAACTCACATTTCTACTTCGATTACCCGCAGGACCCGCAGAACGCAGCTCCTGGTGAGCACGTGATTACCACGGAAACCGTGCGCTCCTTCCGCATTCCGGTGGCGCCGCATGTGCTGGGCGTGCAGGCTAACCTCTGGACCGAGCATATCCGCACCCCCGAGCAGCTCTTTCACATGGCGTTCCCCCGGGCAGAGGTGCTGGCAGAGAAGTTCATTCCCCAATCGGCCGCTGTGGTTACGGATACCCCCGGAGAATAATCGCTCATTCCTGGAACGCGGAATAGGGGATGAGGGGCGTATCGACGAAGTTCTGCCCCCGGTCATCGGTCAGCTGGATGCCCTCCGGCGTCCGGCGGATTCCCAGTTGCTCCAGACTCTGGTAATTTTCGCACTGGAGGGTATATTGGCGATTATCGGGGAGCCGGATATCGAGAGCTTTCACGAGTTCGAAATCTCTGCCCCAGGAAAGCCAATGTATCATCATCGGCATGGCGCCGATGCCCGGAAGATACATCGGCACGCTTTCGTTGGCAGGGTAGTACAGGGTAAGCTGCACGCCATCGATGGTGCGGGTGTCGTATTTATGCCACTGTGCTCCGGCTGCGGCCAGGCATTGCAGGAGATACAGCCATAAAAGGGTAAGAGCACAGCCGCGGGGAGAGCACCCGCAGCCCCGGTGCAGCCGGAACTCCCGCTCAGTAGTCTTTGGTTCTGCTTCTGGCATTGATGCCTTATTCTACTATTTTGGTGTTCCTTCTTCAAGAAAAATTATTATGCTGTGAACACTGTGGGAGCTGTGTCAGATTTGCTGACTCATTCTGATAGTCAAATTGGACTTTGTCGAAATGAGCGAAGCGAACAAAACTTAAAAGCCCGCTGATGCGGGCGACATATCAATAGCGAGGGGTAGAGCGAGGGCGCGCCAGCGAGCCTCGCGGAACCCCTCGTTTGATAAAGAAACAAATAAAACCCGTGAAACGGGTGACATAGGACTTTGGCATTCAACATTTCCACGGCTCCTGTCACCCGTTCCACGGGTTCCGGATGATTTTTTTGCATACGAGGGGTTCCGCCCGCCAACGCTACGCGTGACGGGCTCTACCCCTCGCTATTGATATGTCGCCCTCC
>JAZONE010000023.1:0-18350 GCA_045654325.1 Akkermansia sp. | reverse complement strand
TCTGGGTGCGGCGGGGGGAGTGTCGGCGGTGGTAGCCGGTTTCACGGGCCCAGCGTTCTGCGGCGGCGATGTGGTCGCCAAGGGTGTCGAAGTAGCGGGAGAGGCCGGTGGCACGGAAATAGCGCTTGCCGTAGCGGTCGGTCTGGAGTTTGTCGGCCATGTAGGTGGCCAGCAGGGGGGTGAGGTCGAGGATATCGGGCAGGCATTGGAAGGCCTGCCACGCCGCGCAAAGTGCATCGTGTGGGATGGTTCTCATCCGTTTGCCTGCCGGGTGGGTGGCGGCGATAGCCTGCCACCATTCGCGAAAATCTGCGTTGTCTTCGGGGGGTGGGGTCGGTTGGCCGGTGATGCTGCTATCCCCCCTGATATTATTATTTGCTACTGTAACGCGCGCGGGCGCGCAGGGGTGCAATGGCATGGGTGAGTGTGTGCTATTGCATGCAGAATCAGCGGGAGTGATGCTATTGCATGGCGGTGTGTGCCATTGCATGGTAGTCTGTATGCCATTGCATGGCTGCGGGGTGGGTATGGCAGCGGCGGCGGTGCTGTTGCATGGTTGCTGTGGCTTTTCTCTCCGCCAGCGGGCGGCGGCGTTGGCGGCATAGCCGTGGCGTTTGGCGATGGCTTTGGCTTCATAATCGGCTGGGTAGAGGTCGAGCATGAGGGCTGAGCCTTCCCAGTGCCAGATTCCGGGCAGGTTGCAGGCGGGTGCGTTGGTGGTGGCGGCGGCGTTTTCAATGCGGCCGCCGTTCAGCTCTGTGGCGCAGCGTATAAGGAGCTGCAGCAGTATGCCGAGGGTAGCAGGTGGCAGCCCGTTGGTGGCTGCGCGCAGCTCAGCCAAGGGCAGCACCAGAAAATCGAGGGGGCGGAATGGGTCTTTTGCCATGGGGTCATGCGGTGACGGCGGTGGGGTGAGGCAAGGGGTATTCGGCAATGAGGGGGTAACCGGGTTCTTTCCTCCAGAGGGCGACGGCATTGGCTGAGATGGAGAGTATGAGCGGCTTTTCTGAGGTCAGCAGCTGGTCGAGGGCTTGCTGCATGGCAGCTGTGGCGCTGCTCCACTGGTCGAGGGCGGCGGGGGGTGTGGCCACGGGGGTGGGGAGTGTGGGACAGGCTTCCGGGCAGCTGGTGGGGAGCATGTGCAGCTGGCCGAGACCGGTCAGCAGGTGGATGTGGGGAGCGTCTGCGGTGTAAGCGGCCAGGCAGCTGGTGCTCAGGCTCTGTTCGAGGTCGAGCAGGAGCAGCCAGGCGCGGACGAGTCGAAGGGGGAGATGTGTGGACATGTCTGCGGGGGTCTTTTGGGTTAGGTTGTGTCGGGTTTCGGGGTAGGCGGCCACGTCACCGGCGTGGCAGAAGGCAAGCCAGCGCGCTCCCTTGCGGGTCTGGACGAGGACGCGGCGCGAGCGGATTCTGCCGCTCGCGGTGAGCTGGTTGAGCCGCTGGCGGGTCAATCCGAGCTTGGCGCTTGCGACACTGAACGGCAGCCAGCGCATGGGGTCGGGCGGGGGCTGAATGGGGCGTTGTGTGAGTCGGTTGGCCAGCCAGCGGGCGGCGGGTTCAGGCCAGCTGAGCACGCGCGTGTGGCGGGGGCTCAGGTAGTCGGTGCGTTTGGGAGTGTAGCCGCTCTGAAGAAGGTAGTAGCGGGCGGCGGGGATGGTCAGGCCGTGTCTGGCTGCTAGGTCAGCGGTGGTGTGGTAGCCCATTGGTGCGGCTTTTCTGTTAATCTTGCAGGCAGTATTCCGGCGTGGCGCCGGAGTGGTAGCTGTCGCCGTCTGTCTCCGGGTCGAGGGCGTAGGCGAGCATAGCCCCGAGCAGTAGCGCGCCGAGCAGGTACAGGGCGGCAATCATGAGGTTATAGAGGAAGTCTAGAAAGTTGTTCATACGAAGGGGAGTTCGAGTTGTGTGACGGTGGGGGCGGGCTGGGTGAAGCTGGCGAGCCAGCGCTCTACGTCTTTCACCTTAAAAAGCAGATGGGCGTACTTGCTGCGCTGGCTCTGTAGCGCTGGGTTCAGGCAGGGGCAGCCCTGCGCCACCCATTGCGCTACGCGGCTTTGCGGCACGCCGAAATGGCGAGCCAGCTGGGAGCGGGTGAGGTAGATGCGTTGTGTAGTCATTTGGTCTTTACTGGCTTTTGTATGAGGACCGCGGAGGAAAGCGCGATTTCAAGCGGAAGGCCTATAGCCGCTGCTCCTATGCTGGCCATGGCGAACTGGTGCGGGGTGAGGGTGATAGTGATTTGCATTTGTTCAACTTGAACGGTTACGCTTCAGAATATACGTTCATGTTGGACGCTTGTCAAGACAAAATGGGCGCATTTGGAGGGAAATGTGCGCCAAGTTGGACACTTTGGGCTTGACGCGTGTCCAATTTGAACATACTATGATGGCATGACGATAACCGAAATCAAGTGCGCCTTGAGGGAACAGGGCATGACTGTGAAAGACTTGGCCGACAAACTGGGTATGAGTTACACCTCCACCCGCCTGATGTTGTCGGGGGCGCGCCCGATGAGTCTGCAGATAGAGAGACACATTGATTATGTGCTGGGCGCTGCAAAGTCGCAGGCGGTCATCATTACTGTTGATTTGCCCGAGGCTGTGGCCAGAGTGTGGGCTCCGGGCTGGGAGCTGCTGACCGAGGCAGAGCAGGCTGTGGCGGGCAAGGCGGTAGTGGAAGCTGCCGCCGATGCGCTGATAAAGCGCGGGGCGGCGATAGTGGCGGGTACTGAACCGGGCGGGGTGCTGCCGACCTCGGGCGGCGGCGCACCGGACGGAACGGACACCGAGCCCTACCCTGCCCCCCTCGATGACATGGCTTGAAGCGCCCAGGGCGTGGTTAAAAAGGAAAGCCGCCCAGGACAATGCCGCGGAGGATCCTCGGAGAGGAACGGGAGCGGCTTGACCTAGGCGGCGGCGGTGTTTTTGGTGGGGGCGGTCTGGCGGCTGTTCCGGTGAAAAGTGTCCAGGACAAATGAAGCGGAGCGGATTTGTCCTAGACACGGCGGGTGAATCATCTTTCTGCGGCTTTTCTCTTCTGTGGGGTAGTGTAAGCTGCCAGCTCGGCGGGCACGGGCAGGGAGAAGAAGCGCACGGCTTCCGCGTGGGTCACAAGTGCGCGGTAGTGTGTAATGAGCATTTGCTCAGAGTGGCCGAGGTTGAGGGCGGCGGCGCTCATGCTCTCCAGATAGGCGCAAAGGTAGCTGGCTGCCGTGTGGCGCAGCACGTTGCGCGGCAGGGTAATGCCTGCTTTGCTGGCAAGAGTGTTCTGCACTTCAATGGCTCGCTCTTTCTGGCGTTTCTCGTTCGCGTGGTCGGGCAGTATGAGGGCGGCCTGCTGGTGGCGGGCGGGGATGAACGAGCGCAGAATGTCCACGTGTGTGCCGTGTAAAAAGACCTGTCGCGCGCGCTTCGTCTTGGCTTTGGCTGCGGGTAGGTTGATGTAGGGTCGAGGCTCATCTAGGCGAATATCCTGGAATGTGAGCCGGGAGCGCTCGGCCATGCGGATGCCGGTGAGCAGGCCAATGACGAAATGCAGGGCTTCGCCTTTGTTGTTGTGCTGGGCAGCCTGATGCAGTAGGGCGGCCACCTCATCAACATGCAGGAAGGTGGGCGCGTCGGTCTTGGTTTGTGATCCGAACGACCGCAGCACGAGCTTGGCGGGGTTCTGTCGGCAGAGACCTCGCTCTATGGCTCTACCGAACATGGCGGAAACGATGTTTAGATAATGGGCGCGCGTGGTCTGGGCGGCCGTGTCGGGCACCATGCTGGCCAGAGCTTCGCGGCACATGTCCTCAGAGACCTCGGCAAGTGCGATGTCGGGGGACGGCAGGGCGGCAAGAAAGCGCTCCAGAGTGCGGGAAACAAGCGCGAGCCGGGCGGGCTTCAGTCTGCCCTGCCCCTCGTCCACGTAAGCGGCGACAGCATGCCGCACGGTGGCAGCCAGCCGCCGGGATTCAATGGTGCGGACTGCTGCCTGCATGACGGCCAGCAGGCTGGGCACATTGCGACCGGCAAGCCGTTCCGCGTTTGTCCAGTCCCTCCAGAACCGCATGGCCGTCTTTTCGCCCTCGGTCCAGCTAGTGCCATCAAGCTGGGTGGCTCGGTCGGCCTGCTGGGCGTAGGCGTTTGCCTCCTTCAATTGGTTTTCGGGGTAGTACTTGTTCCGGGTCTGGCCAGCTGCTAGACGGATGCGCACACGCCACATCGATACACCGCGCACGGTAGCAGCGCCGACCGATGCGGCGTGCCCCTTGTAAGGGTTCAAGGCTGTGCGCTTTCTTGCCATGCCTATATTGTACCACAATGAGCGCGCTATGCAAGGCTAAAGTGTCCATATTGAACGCTTATTTTACTAGAAAATTTGGCGACAGATGGCGACAAGCTGCACCAGCGTGGCGGCGCTCTCTTGTTTAACCGCTGAAAATAAATAAGTAAGCGGGGCATTGCCTTTGAAGCAATGCCCCGCCCAACTTACTACCTATGAAACTCAGCCTCCCCTGTAGCGGCCACTGGCGCTCTCTCCTTCACCCGTGACCGGGAGTACTGATATGGTGGAGATGCAGCAGGGAGGGCTTTCGTTCAAAATTTTTATTCTTTTTCTGAAATTTCTTTTTTACCCTCCTTATGCCCGGGCTGGAGATCCCACTCATCCACCTCTTCGAGCTGGGTATAATCCACAGGTTCCTCTTCCTCAGGGGCAGGCTGGGCGAGGGTGGGGTCAACCTCATCGATGTTGCCGCTCCAGAGGTAGCGGCGGGTTTCAGCCAGGAGCACACCGGAGAGACCCACCATGCAGATGAGGTTCGGAATGGCCATGAGGGCGTTGGCGCAGTCGGCAAAGTGCCACACGAGGCTGCCCTTGGGAACCACGCAACCCACAAACACGGCCAGCACCCACACCAGGCGGAAGGGCGTGATGAAACGCTTGCCGCCCAGGTACTGAATGGCACGCTCGCCGAAGTAAGACCAGGCCAGAATGGAGGATATCACGAAGGTGGCCAGACTGAAGGTGAGCAGCATGCTGCCCAGACCACCTGCGGTACCGAAGGAGTAGAAGACGATGAGGTCACCGTCCAGCGCGTGAAGCACATGCGGCTCTGCCAGGGCGGCGGTGGTGAGGGTGACACCGGTAAGGGTGCAGATGATGACGGAATCCCAGAAGGGTGCGGTGGAGGCCACCAGAGCCTGCTGCACGCTGTTGGGCGTGTAGGCGGGGGCGGAGACGATGGCGGAGGAGCCCATGCCGGCTTCGTTGGAGAAAAGGCCGCGCTTCACACCCACCTGCATGGCCAGCATGAGCGTGGAGCCGATGAAGCCACCCGCAGCTGCCTGGCCGGTGAAGGCGCTGTCCCAGATGCGCTGCACAGCCGGCAGCACAAAATCAGAATGCACCCCGAGCACCAGCACACAACCCACAATGTAGACCAGGGTCATGATGGGCACAAAGGTGGAGCACACGCGCGCAATGCCCTTGAGCCCGCCCAGCAGCACCAGACCGGTGAGCGAGGCCAGCAGCAGGCCGGTAAACCAGGTGGGCACCGACATGGCGCTTTCGTTCAGCACACTGGCGGCGGCATTTGCCTGGGTGAAATTGCCCACGCCAAAGGCGGCCAGCGCCGCAAAGATGGCAAAAGCCACGGCCAGCCACTTGCACTTCAGGCCATGCTCCAGTGCATACATGGGGCCACCCACCAGATTGCCGTCTTCGTCCTGCCGGCGGAAACGCACGGAGAGCAGGCTTTCGGCATAACGCGAGGAGATACCCAGCAGACCGGTCAGCAGACACCAGAACACCGCACCGGGACCACCGGTAGCCAGCGCCACAGCCACACCTACTATATTGCCGGTGCCGATATTGGCTGCCAGCGATACCATGAGCGACCCGTACTGCGAGATGCTGCGCCCCTCGGACTGACGGCGCAGGGAATAACGGATGCCGTGAAAGAGGTAAATCTGCGGCACACGCAGCAGAACCGTGAGATACAGGTGCACACCCAGCAGAGCAAAAATCAGCACATAGCCCCACAGGTAACCGCTTACAGAAGAGAGAAAGTTATCGATTACGTCCAACATGACTTGTCGCATGATACTAAACTCCCCCTGCTGAGTCAAGTACAGGCTGCTCTGCGAACACAAAAAAACAGGCAGCACGCATTGCCCTGCCTCTCAGTTCTTAGAAAAATCAGGGGATTTCCCTGCCCCACATGGTAGCGAGCTCTATACACACCTCGCGGAAAATTCCTCTAACTATCGTGAAGTTTTCTGCCGGAAACACAGAATAGATGGACAATGTACCCCTGCGCGTTGTCACAGCATATCGGGCGAAACACGGCATAAGCAGCTTACGTACTTGTCAAAGCAGGGGGCTTTCTGTTAGAATGCCGTGCGTATGGTACGCAAGCTGGTATGTGCGATGCTGATGCTTCTGGTAGCCGGGGCAGCACCGATTGAGTGGATGACCGACCTGAATGCCGCGAGTCGGCAGGCCGCGACAGAGGGGAAGTTGCTGCTGGTGGAGTTCACCGGGTCAGACTGGTGCAAGGCCTGCCTGCTGCAGAAGAAAAAGGTACTGAATACCAGAAAGTTCGAAAACTGGGTAGAGAAACACTGCGTAGCGGTGCAGATTGACGTGCCGAATGATGCCGCACGTGTGGGTGGCGAGCAGCAGAAACGCCACAACCAGGTAACCTGCGAGGAATACGGCGTGTCCAGTTTCCCGCGGCTCCGTATCATGACCCCCGAGCTGGTGGATGCCGGCGGCTACAATGGCGCAGCTCTCACCCCCGAAGCCGCCATCGCCAGGCTCGAGAAGGCGTTTCCCCAGGCCCGCAGGCTGCAGCAGGCTCTGAGCAAAACCGGCGCAGCCCGCACCACTACACTCTGCGAGCTCTACCTCGCCATTCCGGAAGCCCGGCGCAGATTCCATTTCCCGCTGCTCAGGCTCCTGGCCGAGTCAGACCCTGCCAATACCACCGGTTTCCGCGACATCTACGCCGACCAGAGCCAGATTCGCCAGCTGGAGCGTAGCCTGTACACCTCCACCAACCCCGGTGACCGCTTCTCCTGCGCCCGGGCCGCGCTGGATAACGCCCGGCCGGCCAACCTGCCCTATTTCCGCAACCGCCTGGGGCAGGTCATGCGCGAATACGCCCTGCACCTGGCCAACACCGCCACCACCACACAGCAGGTCACTCAGGCCCGCGACCTCATGCTCCAATCCATTGACTACGCCGCCAGCGAGCAGGAAAAATCCCAGCTCCGCCAGTTTGTACAGGCCCACTTCGCCAACCCCGCCGCCTTCCTGCAAAAAAACAAGTGAGGCGGATAAGGTGCGGGTAAAGACATAAAGCACATTCAACCACCGAACCCGGCAGCACGGGATGGATGGGGATTTCAGCTAATTGTTTTGTAACAGTGAGGGGTGATGTTAGCATCAACACGGCAACCATGAAAGCGAAATCACTCAGCTACATGTTGGCGGCCACATCAGTGGTCGGATGCGCCGGGGCACAGGTGGTGCTTACGGAATACGTAGATACAGCGTTCGGCTGGCGGCCGGAGGTTATAGAGATTGTGGATGTATCGGGCAGTCTGCAGCAGGGTTTGCCCGCCGGGCAGCAGATGAGCCGCCGCCACGCGGGTGTGCCCACCTCTGAGCACCTGCTGCGCCAAGTGCGGCAGCGCGATGAGGACCAGACCAAGGCTCCCTGCCATGGCTGGCGCTGGTTCCCATCCACACCGCAGAAGTTCATGCCGTATCTGGACGGTCTCTTTGTGCCGGGCAACACCTGCGTAGAGCCCTCGGGGCTGATGCCGCAGGACATGGTATCGACCGCGGCGCAACGTGTGAAGACCGCGCTGAGCCACTATGGCCTGCAATACGACCTGACTGCTTCGTATAACTACAGCGCGATTCACCCCAGACCCCATGGCCACCGCGACGAGTTCTCCGCCTTCAACTGGATGCTCAACGGCACCTGGTTCATGGCCAAGGACTGCGACAACAGCCAGGGCGTGTTCCTCACCTTTGAGGCAGACTGGGGAACCGGCACCAATTTCAACGAGCGCAAGAGCAGCGCGCAGCGCAGCCTGGGCAGCCTGAGCAACCCGCAGGGCAGCCTGCGAGGTGGCAATGGTCCGTTCCTGCCCCAGCTGGCTCTGGGCTACAGCGGGTTCGACGGCAAGTGGGTGCTCATGGCCGGTACGATTGACTTCAGCAACTACTTCGACCAGAATACCTACGCCGGCAGCTGGGCCGGCGGGCTCATGAACACCGGCTTTGTCAACAACGCCGGCCTGCCGCTCACCTGGAACAATATCGGCGTGCTCACCGCCTGGCAGCCCTGCGAGAATTTCTACGCTCTGAGCTCCTTCTCTGCCCTGGGAACGGGCCCCAACCAGAACCCGTTCAACCACCTGAGCAGTGATAACTGGATGCACTTGAGCGAAATCGGCTTCATCGGGCACGATGTGCTCGGCATGGGCGAAGGTATTCTGCGCCTGCAGTACGCCTTTACCCGGAATGAGGGTCAGAATGGCAACGGCATGGGTATTAACGTGCAGCAGCAGCTGGGCAAGAACTCACCCCTGGGCTTTTTCTCCCGCTGCGGCTTCAATGACCAGGATGGCGCTCGTCTCTCCGGCGTAAAAGCTTCGGCCACCGCCGGGTTCATGCTCCAGGCCCCGTTCACCAACAGCGGCTGGGGCAGCCGCAGCAACTATGAAAACGTCTCGTTCGGTTTCCTCTGGCAGCGCGCCGCTTCCTCGGAAAATCCTGTGGAGCACAAGGATGAATACGGGCTTGAGCTCAGCGCCGTGGTGCAGGTAACCCCCACCTTCTTCCTTCAGCCCGATGTGCAGTACATCTTCAACCCCGTGCACTCCACCGGGCGGGATGGCGCCTTTGTGCTCCAGATGCAGGGCGTGTTCAAGTTCTGATTCCACCACCCACCGGCTCTGGTAAACCGGGAGTCCGGCATGTTGAATCCGGCGGGCAGCTGCCCGCCGGATCTGAAGCCCGCGGAAGCGGGCTTCTCATTATTCCCGAGCTTGATTTGTTATTGTTCGGCAGGAATGACACGCGGCATACACGTTTCCTGCTTGATTCGTGAGCGCGCTGCGTTAATATGGAGGGGATATTCTGCACCATGAATTCGATGCGTACCTATACACTGGCTGTTTTGTGTGGTCTGGCTATGACCGGCGTGCTTCCTCTGCAGGCGCAGACGAAGGCCGCTGCTTCTACGCACCAGCGCGTGCAGGACCCGGCAGAGTATTACCTGACGGCCTACCGTCTCTGCCGCGAATCTGAGCAGCTGGCCGCCCAGCAGAACTACAACGCCGCTATCAACAAAGGTGCACAGGCTGAAAAGGTGCTTGCCCGCATCGTGAAGGATTTTCCGCACTGGAAAAAGAATCTGGTTTCCACGCGCCGCCGCCTGCTGGCCGAAAACCTGGCCAGCTACCGCAAGAAATCGTCCGAGGCGCGTATACCGACCGGCCGCCAGCCCGGCCGCCCGCTGGCCACGGAGATTGAGCTGCCGGGCAGCAAAACAAGCTTTGACCCGATACACAGCGAGTACCGGCCGGTGGAGCTTCCGGATTACGAAACAACGGATAAGAAACTGTACAATGCGCTGGCCGCTGCGCAGGAGGAATGCCGCAAGATGGCGGTGGCCTACCGGGAGCTGAATGCCAAGTACGAGGATTCGCAGAAGCAACTCATCTCTGCCCAGCTGGAGCAGAAGATGTATAAGGACCGCTACGAACAGCTGCAGCAGCAGGTGATTACCGAGCGTTCTGCCGGCAATGAAGTGGTGAACTCGCTCACCCAGCAGCTGGCGGAAATGGAGGCAAAATACCGCGCCAGCGAGGAGGCCCGCGTCAAGGCCGAAGCCCGCATCACTGAGCTGGAAACAACTCTGGCCCAGACCCAGGAGGAACTGGCCCGTGTGACCCGCGAACGCGATGCCCTGAAGGCTGAGAATGAACAGCTGCGCGCTATTGTGGAGCTGAACAGCCCGGAGAAGACCAAGGCGCTGCTGGACCAGAATCTTTCGCTTGACCAGCAGCTCAAGGCAGCTCTGGCACGCATTGCCGAGCTGGAGGGCCGCGCAGCCGGTACGGAAGACGAACGCAACGTGCTGCAGCAGCAGCTCGATACCGCCCGAGGTGAGGCTGACCGCCTGCGCGATGAAATGAGCGGTATCTACGAGGAAAACATGGGCTACCGCCGCCGCGTGTCTGAGCTTACGGAGCGACTGAACAACATAGAGGCCGATTTGAACAAGGCTGCCCAGCAGCCGCCGGTTGACCCTGCGCTGGCAGAGGAAAATGAGCTGCTGCGGGAGGTGATTGCCAAGCAGCGCCGCAGTCTGGCCATGCAGGAGGAGGGGCGCAAGCTCCTCATCGAAACCTACAAGCAGCTGAAAAACCAGGACCCGGCCACGCTCAATGCCCTGCAGAAGCTGGATGACGCCAGCTCACTGGAGCTGACAGATGCCGAGCGCCGCGTGATGGAGGCTGCCACCAAGGATGCCCAGGACCAGGATGCGCAGGGTTCTCAGGGCTACACCGCAGAGGCTGTAGAGCAGAGCCGCCAGATGGAAACGCTGGCCAACCTGGCCTCCAAGGCATTTACCAAGGGGCGTTACACCGCAGCAGAGCAGCTTTACCGCACGCTGTATGACGCCGAGCCCGACCATGTGGCCGGTCTGGTGAATCTGGGCACTATTCTCATCTACCGCAACAAGTACGATGAATCGCTGGAGTTCTTTGCCCGCGCCACCCGCCTGGCTCCGGACCTGGCTATTTCGTATTTCCTGGCGGGTGTGAGTTACTACCGTCTCGACCGCATGGAGGAAGCCGCCCGCATGTTCTGGCGCACTATTGCGCTCGACCCCGGCAATGCCGAAGCTTTCTTCTATCTGGCTAACATCGAAGGCGTGAGCGGGCAGTACGACCTTGCGCTCAAGCACTTTGCAGCGGCTATCAAACTGAAGCCCGGCCTGGGCGATGCTCACTACAACATGGCCCGCCTCTATGCGGAGATGAAGAAGATTCCTGAAGCCGCCCGCGCTTACGACCGCGCCATTGAGCACGGCGCCGAGCCTGACCCCGAGTTCGAGAAATACCTGCGCAATCACCCGGATTGCACCCAGAAACCCGGCGAAGACCTGCTGCAGACCGTGAACCCCGAGGATGAAGCGGCCGAGCTCATCAAGAAGGATCCGGAAATGGAGAAGATAATCCAGGAGCGTGATGCCAACCGCATGGAAACGCCCGAGGTGGATCCTGTGTCGGACCCTGCCGGCGTGCTGGAGCCCACGCAGCCTGCCACTCCTGCTCTCATTGAGGCTGCCGCCTCTGACCCCGAGTTCCAGGAACAACTCAAAGCCATCTACTGCGAGGTGAAAGCCGCACCCACCCCCTCCCCCGCCGGCGCCGGGCACGAGACCGATAAATCACGCTTCGGTACCGTGCGCGTCCGCGTGGAAGGTCGCAGCAATCGCATCAAACTCCGCCTCAAACGCCCCGAAATTCAGCGCGTAAGAAAGCGCGGTGGCGATATTGAAGTGCTGAAAAAGCAGTAAGTAGAATGCGCTGGCATAATTGGCCAAGCATCGACAAATCGGCAATTGTAAAGTACAAAGGACGAGGTTCGAAGTACAAAGTAAAAGTTTCGCGAGCCCTTGGCTCGCCTGAATAAGTCAGCGCATTTCGATAAATTGGAATCTAGAGTAGTTTGCGGTCGGCACGACCGCGGAACTTGAGTCCCGTCAGGGACGTGAGAAGATAGGCAGGGGTAAGCCCGCGTCAGCGGGCGCAGCCCCTGCTAACAAACAAAAGATAAGGGAGCCCCGAACAAAGTGAGTGGGCGGCAGAAATCGTTGCAACACATTAAAACCGCAGTCTTCCGTCTCCGGGCTTACGCCCTACGCCGTGACCGGCTGCCACCCGCTCACTTCGTTCGGGGTTCGGATTTGTTTTATGGTTAGCAGGGGTTCCGTCGCTTCGCGACTCCACCCCTGCCTCACCTCTACCGTCCCTCCGGGACTCAAATTTACGCTACGCTGACTTAACCGAGTTCCCATTTATCCTTTGTCATTCCTAGCAGAATCTCAAAGTGCCAGCTAATTATGCCAGCGCGTGTAAGTATACCCGTCTGCCCGCAGGGCGTAGTCGGAAGCGCGTAAGAAAGCGCGGCGGTGATATTGAAGTGCTGAAAAAGAAGTAAGCCTCAACCGGAGACAGCCTGCAGCAGCGGTTGCAGCCAGATGCCGAGGTCAATATCAAAGCAGACCTTGAGCACCAGGTACACGACACAGAGCATAAACAGCGTGCCTACCACAGCACGTATCACCCTGATAAAAGCCCAGATGAGCCCCAGCACCGCTGCAACGGACCCGCCGGCAACCACGTTCGGATCCCACCCGCTGATGAGGGAGTTCTGTGCAGCATCTGCCGCTTGTGCGATGAAATCGAACATGTTCTTTTATATGCGGCTGAATCAGGGTTGCAGGCGTTCAATGCTCCAGGAGCCGTCGGGCTGCAGGGAGTACATGAAGCGGTCGTGCACGCGACCGGGGCCGCCCTGCCAGAACTCCATGTGGTGGGGCACGATGCGGTAACCGCCCCAGAAATCAGGCAGGGGCACCTTACCTTCGGCAAACTTGTTTTTCAGCTCCGCCAGTTTCATCATGAGCAGTTTGCGGGTGGAAATCACCTGGCTCTGGTGCGATACCCAGGCACCCAGCTGCGATTCATGCGGGCGGCTCAGGAAATACTTGAGCGTCTCAGCGCGGGAGATTTTCTCTGCCCGGCCGTACACGATAATCTGGCGTTCCAGCGTGACCCAGGGCAGCATCATGCACATTTCCGGGTTAGTCTCGATTTCGCGGGCCTTCCGGCTGGTGTAGTTGGTGAAAAAGACGTAACCGCGTGCGTCGTAGTACTTGAGTAGCACCGTGCGCAGGCTGGGCATGCCCTGCGGCGTGGACGTGGCTATGCTCATGGCATTCGGCTCGGGAATGCCCGATTCGAGGGCCTGCTTGAACCAGCGGTCAAACTGCTCAAACGGCGTATCGGCCAGGTCGCGGCGGTGCAGCGTGTCTTTCAGGTATTCTTCACGAAAGGCGGATAAGTCCATACCCGAGACTATACCACCACCCACCCGCCGCGGCAAGCCTATATTCGGTTGTTTACCATCACATAGAAGAGCCAAAGATTTCGCAGATTGATAAACCGGAACTTGAAAAGGTACAAAGGACGAGGTACGAAGTTCAAATTACATCCGGAATTCTCCTTTCAACATTCAGCTTGCGTTGGGAGCAGAATCTGGTAAAATGCCCGCAAATAAAGGCAATAAGTATGAATCTGCGCCCCATATCCCATATATTCGCAATGGCCTGCACGCTGCTGGTACCGGTGGCGGTGGCAGAGGAGCAGGATCACCCGTTTTTCCGCACGGAGCTGTACCCGGCGTGGTCGCAGATGACCCCTCAGCAGGGTGTGGAGGATGCCCGGGCCGCCATCGAAGAAGCGCGTGCGCAGCTGGCTGCGCTTTCCCAGGTGACACCCGAAACCTCCACCTTTGAAAATACCTTTCTGGCCTGGTATGAAGCTGGGCAGAACCTGAAGCAGGTTTCCAACTACATGTTCCACCTGCACACCGCGCTGGGCTCACCGGATATTCAGCGCGCCATGACCCAGGTAACGGTGGATTCCACGGCCTACAAGGCGGAGGGATTGCATGCCCGGCGCATTGTGCAGGTGCTGCAGGAGGCCGCGAATGCTCCCTGGGTGGCCGGGCTGAGCCCGGCGAAGCAGCGCTTCGTGCAGCAGACCCTGCAGGGCATGCGCGACAGCGGGCTGCTGCTCAGCCCTGAGAAGCAGGTGCGCAAGGCCGAAATCGAGCAGAAAATCTCTCAGCTCGGGTTCCGGTTCAGCACCTACGTGCAGTATGCGCCCAAGCTGTGGGAGCTGGTCATCACCGACCCGGCCATGCTGGAGGGCATGCCCCGCCCCTGGATACTGATGGCCGAGGGTGCCGGCAAGAAGGCCAGCAAGGACGGCAAGCCCGCCTGGCTCATCAACCTGACCACCGTGCCCGCCGCACCGGTGCTGCGCTATTGCAAGGTAGAGGAAACGCGCTTCCAGTGCTGGGGCGGTGTCAACTCCGCCGGCACCCCGCTCACGCTTGATACCGAACCCATCATCAAGGAAATTCTGGAGCTGCGCCACGAGCTGGCCACCCTGCTGGGCTATGCGAATTTTGCGGATATGCAGGCAGCCCGCCGCATGATGGGCAGCGGCCAGAAGGCGCTCGACTTCGTAAATGCCATGCTCGAGGCCAGCAAGCCCGCGTGGGATGCCTACGTGGCCGCCGAGCTCAAGCGTTTCTCACAAGCCAGCGGCAAGGAACTTACACAGGTGAACCCCTGGGATGTGGAGTACTTCAACCGCATATTGCCGCCAAAGCGCAGCTCATTCAATGTAAATGCTGTAACTCCCTATCTACAGGCTGAAAAAGTGGTGCAGGGGCTGCTGGATATCTGGGCCGGTGTGCTGGGCCTGCGTTTCGAGGAACTGCCCACCGTCTGCCTGAAACCCGGCGAGAACCCCCAGCCCGGCCAGGTGGAGGTGTGGCACCCGGATGTGCGCTGCTTCGCAGTGAAGGATGCCGCCACCGGCCGCCACACCGGTTCGTTCTACATGGATCTCTTTGCCCGCCCCCGCAAGCGCCCGCAGGCCTGGTGTCTGCCGCTGCGCGATGGTAATCCGGCGGCAGATGGCAGCCTGGGCGAGCCGCATCTGGCGGCGCTCATGGCGAATCTGACCCCGCCCCGCCCCGGGCAGCCGCACCTCTTCAACCACAGCGAGCTGTACATGCTCTTCCACGAGTTCGGGCACATGATGCACATGATGCTGGGCCACGGCGAGCTGCGCGCCCACTGCACCGCCGAAGTGGAGCGTGATTTTGTGGAAATGCCCAGCCAGCTGCAGGAATGCTGGATCTGGGAACCCGAGGCTCTGGCCACCTTCACGGCTCACCACGCCACCGGCGAGCCGCTGCCGGCCCACCTGGCGCAGCAGCTGGCCGGTACCCGCGGTTCCAACCCCATCGAAATGCATATGCGCATGCTCTGTGCCAGCAAGCTTGACCTGGAGCTCCACATGCACTACCACGATAAGTACAAGGATCGCCCCATTGATGAAGTTGCACAGGAGATTCTGGGGCCCTGGCTCTTCCCCTACACCGTGCAGCCGCCCAGCGAAATCCGCACCATGACCCATGTTGTGGCCGAGGGTTACGCCGCTGCGCTCTACACCTACAAGTGGTCCGAACTGCTGGCGGCCGATGCGATGAGCCGCTTCAAGAAGGAAGGCATACTGAACCCCGCCACGGGTGCAGACTACCGCCGCTGCATTCTGGAGCGCGGCAGCAGCGTGCCCGCCATGCAGCAGATTCGTGATTTCCTGGGCCGCGACCCCGACCCGGCTGCTCTGATTCAGCGGTATAATCAACACGCTGAATAAGCGCTCTGCACTTTTGCTTCTGCAGAAAAGCCACCAGTGGTAAACGCTGGTGGCTTTTCTTTTCCGAACGCAGCGGGGGAGGGAGGAATTACATGCCCTGCACCGCGCGGTAAATAGAGAATGCAATGAGGATTCTGAGAACGAGCGCAAAGCTCATGCCCCAGGTCACGGCTATGGTGGTTTTGGCCTTGGGGCTCAGTTTTCTGGTTTTGGCCAGCCAGAAGAAGAGAATACCCTGCACGAGCGCAGAAATGCAGATGGCGGCCATTTTGTTAAATCCCAGCCAGTCCAGCGGCATGGCCAGAGGCAGCAGGAAGGCGTAGGTGCAGTCCAGCAGGGTGGCAATTTCCGCCAGCCACATGACCACGGCTGAAGGCAGCATGATGCAGAGAAACAGGGTGAACGTAGCCACCTTGCTGTATCGCTCTTCCTGTGTAGGTATATACATAACGTGTTTCATACTGACCTATCAGGGGCGCTTTGTCAAGGCATGATGCGGTCAGTAATGCCGCTACTGCTCCGGGGTCCACCCAGAAAAAAAATAACTTGTCATGTGATATAAATATGATAGTCTTAGACCATGCTTAGTCGACATACGGTAAAAAATCTTTGTCTGGCACTGCTGTGCGGAGGAGTTTCAATGAGCTGGGGTGGTGCAGATGCACCAGCTCCCTGCGGCCCGGTGCCCACGGAACAGCAGGTGAACTGGTTGCGTATGGAGTGGTATGCCTTTGTGCATTTCGGTCTGAATACCTACACCGACCGCGAGTGGGGATATGGCGACGAGAATCCCGGTATGTTCAACCCGTCAGATTTTGATGCAGAGACCATTGTGAAGACATTCAAGGATGCCGGTATGAACGGCATGATTTATACCGCCAAGCACCACGACGGTTTCTGCACCTGGCCCACGGAGTCCACCGGGCACAATATCACCAAATCACCCTGGAAAGGTGGCAAGGGCGATGTGGTGCGCGAGTTTGCCAATGCCTGCGCCAAGTATGATTTTCCTTTTGGTACCTACCTTTCGCCCTGGGACCGCAACTGCGCTGAATACGGCCGTGCCGGGTATCTGGATGTGTACTACAAGCAGATTGAAGAACTGCTGACCAACTACGGGCCTATTTTCGAAATCTGGTTCGACGGCGCAATGGGTGGCGATGGCTACTATGGCGGAGCCCGCACCACGCGCAACATAGGCAATGCCGATAATTACTACAACTACACACAGGTGGTCAGAAACATCCGCGGTCTGCAACCGGACTGCATCATCTGGGGCGCCGCCAAACGTGGTGATGTGACCTGGGCCGGGTCTGAGCAGGGCTATGCGACCCAATACCCGCTCTGGAACTTGCACAATGACAAGTGGCTCTCCTGGGAGGCCGATACTCCCATCAACCACCGTGGCTGGTTCTGGCACCCGAATCAGGCATCGCACGTGAAGACCCCGGAAACACTCATGAAGGTCTACATGAGCAGCGTGGGTCGCGGGGCTAACCTGATTCTGAATGTAGCCCCGAACCGCGATGGCCGCCTGGACGCCGCCGATGTGGCCTCTCTTGAGGCCTTTGGCGAAATGCGCCGCCGCCTGCTGGCTCAGGACTACGCCTCCGGAGCCGCCGCAGAAGCTACTACCGAGCGCGGCAGCAAGTTTACCGCAGGAAACCTGACTGATGGCGATATCGAATCCTACTGGTGCCCGGCTGAGGGTGATGCCGCGCCTTCCGTAGTCATCACGCTGGCCGAGCCCACCACCTTCGATGTGGTGCGCGTGCGCGAACAAATCCGCCTGGGTCAGCGCGTGGAATCCTTCCGCGTGGAAGCCTGGGTTGATGGCGCCTGGAAAACCATCGTGCAGCCCGGCCAGAGGGGACAGAATGAAAACAACCCGCCCCGTGGCAACAACTGGCTGAACCACGTGCGTGGTGGCAAGGGCTTCACCATCGGTAACCAGGTGATGCGCTGGCTGGCCGCTCCTGTGACCACCGATAAGGTGCGTCTCACCATCACCGGCAGCAAGGCCGTGCCCTGCATCTCTGAACTTTCCCTCCTCCGCATGCCCGATGTGGTGCAGCCGAAACCCGCAGCGGCTGAAAGCAGCAAAGTGAAGCAGCTTTCCACCGCCGGCTGGAGTTTCGGTGGATTTGCCGCCGAAAAAGCTCCGCTGGCTTTCGACGGCAAGCCTGATACCATGTGGGAAATAGGCCGCTGCCCCTCCCATTTCCGCGTGGATATGAAGCAGCAGCACACGGTAAGCGGCTTTGCCTACCTGCCCCGCCAGGACGGCAAAACCGTGGGTATGACCAGCCGCTACCGCATGGAACTCAGCAATGATGGCAACAACTGGACCATCGTTGCCGAGGGTGAGTTCGGCAACCTCCGGGCCAATCCCGTGGAGCAGATGATTTCCTTCCCCGAGCAAAAAGCCCGCTACGTCCGCTTCTTCTCTACCGCTGCCCTCGATGGCACCGGCAGCAGCGTGGCCGAACTCAGGATTTACGGCAAGTAAAAAAACCGCAGAATCTTCACCCAGGCCGTGCCCGGATTACCAGGCACGGCCTGATGCGTTGGTAGAAGCAAGCCAAATTTGTACCTGTGCGAAGTGCAGGTATTTCGTCCTTTGCGCAGCAAAGGAATTCATCCACTGCAAAGCAGTGGTTTCTTCCGCCGGTACGGCGGATTTCATACTCGCGCAGCGAGTATTTCATTGAGGGAGCGTAGCGACCGACTGCTGATTGGAGCATTGAATCACATAGGCTGAGAACAACAATAAGCACTTTAGCTTAATATTCTATATTATTGTTTATTTTTTAT
>JAZONE010000022.1:0-23272 GCA_045654325.1 Akkermansia sp. | reverse complement strand
TTTCACGGGTTTTATTTGTTTATTTATCAAACGAGGGGTTCCGCGAGGCTCGCTGGCGCGCCCTCGCTCTACCCCTCGCTATTGATATGTCGCCCGCATCAGCGGGCTTTTAAGTTTCGTTCGCTTCGCTCATTTCGCCAAAGTCCAATTTATCGGGCTACATGGTAATTTCCTGACTGATTAGAAGAAGTACCCAATCCCGGTTTTCAGCTTCTGCATCATTATGCAAACGCGTAATCTTTGTTCGTTAATCACATCAGCTGGTTCTGGTACATATATCCACCAGCAAATCTGAAACAGGCGCCGGCGAATCGTCGGGGCAGGAAAAAAAGCGTGACTTTTGGAAACTAAAGGGTATAATGAACGCGACAAAACTCTCCCGAATTATGAAATACCAGGGACTTTACACAGCAATTGTTACCCCTTTCAAGGACGGCAAGGTGGATTATGATGCCTACAAGGCATTGATTGACGCCCAGATTGCCGGCGGCGTGGACGGCATCGTACCCATGGGCACGACCGGCGAATCCCCCACGGTGAGCACCGAAGAGCACCTCGAAATCATCCGCAAGTGCGTGGAGTTTGTAGCCGGGCGCTGCCAGGTGATAGCCGGCACCGGTGCCAACTGCACGGCAGAAGCCATTGAGATGACCAAGGCAGCCGCCGCCATGGGTGTGGACGGCACGCTGCAGGTGTGTCCCTACTACAACAAGCCCAACCAGGAGGGTGTGTACCAGCACTTCAAGGCCATTGCCGAGGCGACGGACCTGCCCATCATGCTCTACAGCATTCCCGGCCGCAGCGGCATTGAGATTGCCGTGGAGACCGTGGCACGTCTGGCGGCAGATTGCCCCACCATCGTGGCTATCAAGGAAGCCGGTGGCAGTGTGGAGCGCGTGAACCAGCTGGTGCAGGCTCTGCCCGCTGATTTCGCCGTACTGAGCGGCGACGACGGCCTGACCGTGCCCTTCATCTCCTGCGGTGCGGTGGGTCTGGTTTCCGTGACCTCGAACGTGGCCCCTGCTGAAATGAAGGAGCTGGTGGATGCCGCCATGAGCGGCGATGGCAAGAAGGCGCTGGAGCTGCAGAAGAAGTATTACCCGCTCATGAAGGGTCTCATGTCGCTGGATGTGAACCCGGTACCTGCCAAGGCAGCCCTGGCGCTGCGTGGCCAGATTGGCTGGGAGATCCGCCTGCCGCTGGTGCCGCTGGCCGAGGAGAAGCACGGCAAGCTGGCCGACCTGCTCAAGAGCTTTAACCTGCTGTGATTCTGTTATGCTCAAGATTCTTGTTACCGGCATTTCCGGCCGCATGGGACAGGCGGTGAAGCAGGCCGTGGAGCTGAATGACGGCACCGAAATGGCCGCCACGCACGATGTGGGCCAGGACATTGCCGCAGCCATGAGCGCTGCCGACTGCGCCATCGACTTCTCTTTCCACGGTTTCACCCCCGAGCTGCTGGCCACCGCTGTGGCTCAGGGCAAGCCGCTCGTCATCGGTACCACAGGGCACACGGATGAAGAGCGCGCCGCCATTGCCGAGGCCGCAAAGCAGATTCCCATCGTGTTCGCCTCCAACTACTCCGTGGGCGTGAACACGCTCTTCTGGCTCACCCGCAAGGCCACCCAGATTCTCGGCGATTACGATATCGAGATCATCGAAATGCACCACCACCACAAGCTGGATGCCCCCAGCGGCACCGCCCGCACCTTGGCCGAGGTGGTGTGCGAGGAAACCGGCATGGATTACAACAAGGACGTGATGCACGGCCGCGAGGGTCTGGTGGGTGCCCGCCCCCAGCGCCAGATCGGCATGCACTCTATGCGCGGCGGCGATGTAGTGGGCGACCACACCGTGATATACGCCACCGATGGTGAGCGCGTGGAGCTCACGCACAAGGCCTCCAGCCGCATGACCTTTGCCGGTGGCGCGGTGCGCGCTGCGCTCTGGCTGGCAGATATGCCCGCCGGCCTCTACAACATGCAGGACGTGCTCGGGTTCACCAACTGATTGCCCATGGGCACCTCCCCCACCCTGCGCCGCTGTGTCTTTTCCCTGGGTTCCAACCTGGGGGACAGGCTGGCTATGCTGGAAAACGCCTGCGATTACCTGGCCGATGCCTTCGGCGGGCTGCGGCTCTCGCAGGTGTATGAGACCGAGCCTGTGGGCTGCCCCGCGGGCTCGCCCAGTTATCTGAATGCCTGCGTGGAGGTGGAAACCGACATGCCCGCCGAGGAGATTCTGGAGCTCTGCCTGAAGATTGAGGCAGAGCTGGGGCGCACCCGCAGCGGGGTATACGGCGAGCCCCGCCCCTGCGATATCGACCTCATCTGCTGCGGCAGCGAAACCGCCGCCACCCCGCAGCTCACCCTGCCGCACCCCCGGGCACACCTGCGCGAGTTCGTGCTGCGCCCGCTCTGTGACCTGGACCCGCAGCTCATCCTGCCCGGGCAGACCCTGCCCGCAGCCCGTCTGCTTGAGCAGCTGCCCGCAGGCCCCGCGGTCACCCCTTATCCCCTTTGATTCCACCCCCCTCCGATATGACTACATCTGAAAAGATTGCCGCCATAACGGCTAAAATGGGCAAGGAGCCCATTTCCCAGCTCACCGCCTACGATTACCCCACCGCCCGCATGCTGGATGAAGCCGGCATTGATATGATTCTGGTGGGCGATTCCCTGGGCATGACCATGCTGGGGTTCCCGGATACCACTCACGTGACCATGGCTCACATGCTGCACCACGGCGAATGCGTGGCACGAGGCACCAGAAACGCGCTGGTGATTCTGGATATGCCCATCCACACCTTCGATACGCCCGAACAGGCAGTCGACAACGCCCGCAAGCTCATGACCACCGGGGTTGATGCCGTGAAACTGGAGGGCGGCGCGGCCAAGGAAGCTGAAATCCGTGCCATTGTGCAGGCGGGCATCCCCGTTCAGGCGCACATAGGCCTGCTGCCCCAGAAGGTGAAGGAAGAAGGCGGCTACAAGATGAAAGGCAAGACCGACAGCGAGGCCGAGGCCCTCATGGCCGACCTGCAGGCGGTGATTCGTGCGGGCGCGTTCTCCGTGGTCATCGAGTGCACGCGCCACAGCGTGGCGGCAGCCCTCACCGCAGCCAGCTCCATCCCGACCATCGGCATAGGCAGCGGCCACGGCACCTGCCACGGCGAAGTGAGCGTGTTCCACGACCTGGTGGGCGGTTTCCCCTGGTTCATCCCCAGTTTTGTACAACCCCGCGCCAATATCTCCACCGAAATCACCCGCGCCGTAACCGAGTGGCGCAGTTCCCTGCTCATTCCCGGAAATTAACCCGGCAGAATCAGCGAGCACCAAAAAAACACTTTCATCTTTCTTTTCCCCAGCTGCTCTGAGCTTTGCTTCAGAGCAGTTTTTTTCATTTTTCCTCACCTCATTTTCAGGCGGCAATATTATTCGCGTGTTATATCTGTGTTATATAACATGTTTTTGCTTGACTCGACCGCTACGGATAGAATAGTATGAAAGAGTATAACAGATACAGGTTTACCTTTAACATCGATTATCAACAACCATATACGACGATGAAATTACATTTACCCCTCCGTTTATTCCGTGTGCTCATGGTGCTGATGGCCGCTGCGCCCTCTGCCCTGTTTGCGGCCTACACCGCGCCGACCGAAATCAAGGTGCCGGATACGTACATAAACTCGGTCACCCTGAGCGGAGCCGCTGAAATCACCACGCAGACAGAAGCCACTGTCTACCGCCTCACCGATGATGTCAGCATGACCCCGAAAGCAGCTTCGCTCTCCGGCGCATCCTACCTCTTTACAAGCGATGCCGCCGATAAGCTGGCCTCGTTGACCCTTACAGAACCGAGCGGCTCCACCAGCGTGGGTATGTCGGTTTCCTCCCAGGTAGGCTTTGACAGTCTGAAGGATGTGAGCTTCACTGCGTTCACTTCGACCGGGCAATTTGGTGGTGCTATATACGTGGGAAGAATGGGGGACCTTCAGTTCAGCAGCAACGAAAGCATTTCTTTCACCTCCAACAATGTGATTCCCAACCCGATGAATGCCGCCAGCGGTGGTGCTATCTGTGTTGAAGGCGAAACAAGTTTCCTGAACAACGGGGATGTCACTTTCTCCAAAAATGAAGCCAGATCTCAAGGCGGCGCCATAGCGCTCGACAGGAAGAGAGATACCACTACTGAGAACTCCCTGGTATTCAAAGGAAATGACTCCGTAACCTTCAGCGGTAACCGCACCAATAATCAGCTGGCCGGTCTGGGTGGCGCTGTGTATAACATTCTGGGTAATATAGAACTGAGCCACAATGGCGAGGTGACCTTCAGCTCTAATACGGCCAGAGCAACCTACATGAGCCAGGGTGGTGCCATTTATTTCACTGCCAATGGCGGCAGCGGGCTTACCCTGAATCTCAGTTACAACGATTCGCTGAGCTTTATCGACAACCTGTCGCAGTCCGGCAACTACAATGCAACAGATGGTAATGCGCACGGCGGTGCGATTCTGGCTTCCGGAACGTCGGTAATCCTGAACAGCAACGGAAGCCTGCTGTTCAAGGGAAACAAGGCCTATACAACAAAAACTAACTGGGTTGCCCAGGGTGGCGCTATCCGCGTCGGTTTTGACGGTGCGCTCCATATCCAGAACAACGGCTCGGTTGTTTTCGAGGACAACAAGTGTCAGGTGGGCAGCACAGTCAAATACAACAGCATTTATGCTGATGACTCCACCGTGCAGTACAACGGCACGCTTAAGACTTATAAGCTGGATGTAAAGATTTCTGCACCGGAAGAAGGCTCAGTGGAGTTCCGCGATTGTGCGTACATTGATGTTTCCCAGCACGAGGAGTCCTCCTTCCAGATGAACAACAAATACACCGGAGAGGATGGTAAGGAAATTGCCCAGACGGGCGATATCATCTTCACCGGTGAGTACATGGACTCCGGCGACAAGACTTCCGAATTCAAGGGCACGGCTTCGCTGCACGATGGCAGGCTGATTGTGAAAAACGGCGCCGTGCTGAAAACCGGGGAGCTGGAAATTGCCGACTCGGCTTCCGGTGAAAGCACACCGACTCTGGTGGTACAGGAAGCTGCACTTTCTGCAAGCGCCCTGACCTTTGCCGACTCCACGGCGCTGGAGTATGTGACAAGCGACTCTGCTACCCCGCTGATTACCATTTCCGAATCCCTGACGCTGGGTGCCGACATGACGGTAACCCTGGGTATTTCCGGTTCTGTAAGCGGCGACACCATGAAGGTGGCCGTGGCTCAGTACACCGGCAGCGAAAGCGGCTGGTTCACGGAAGGCACCAATACGAAGTTCTCCGTGGATTCACTCCTTTGGGATATAACCGACCTCAAGTGGGCAGTGGAGGACAACACCGTATACGTGGAAGGCACCGCAACCATGAAGGATGAAGTGGTCATCGATAACCAGGACGTGACTCTGCAGGACGAAAAGGGACTGGGCACCGGCTCAGTAACGACTAAGGGCGAGGTAACTATCACCACCGATGACAATGTGGTCACAGAGCTTCCCGAAGCCATTACCAACGAGGGTGATCTGACCATGGAAGGTTCGTTCGATGGTTCTGAGCTCACTTCTGTCACCGTGGACGAAACCCGCGTGTGTGTGGATGGAAAGGAAGGCAATAACGGTTTCTACCGCGCCGGCGGTACCGCGCTGGTGGTCGTGAATAACGAGGGTGAGGCCACTCTGACGGTAGGCGATAACACCACGGTGATTGATGCCTCCGGCGAAGAGCTGCAGCTCTATGCCAGCGGTCTGGCCGCTGGAAAGCTCGATTACAGCGACTACCACATTGTCGATGCTGACCACACCGCAGCCGTGACGGAGATTATGGGTGCCATACCCGAGGGCGCGGAAGAAGCACGGATTACCATGACTGATGGTGTGCTGGTGGCCGATGCCTCCGCCACGAAAGTGCAGAGCGAAGGCGGCCGGATTCAGCTTGGTGATGGCGCCACCATCGGCGGTGACGAGAGCGAGATTGGCGGCACCACCGCCGTGGAAATCAGCGATGGCGCAGCTGCCACACTGACCGGCGATAACAGCTACACCGGCAATACCACTATCACCGGCGCTACGCTGACCGTGGGCAGCGATAAGGCTCTGGGTGAAAGCACCGTCCTCCTGCAGGCACATGGTACTCTGGACCTGGCCGGCAACGCCGTGAGCAATAACGTAGTGGTTTCCGGCTGCACGCTTTGCAACGCCGACAAGTTCACCGGCAACATCGATATTACCTCTGAGGGGGATCTGGAACTGCATGGCAATGCCACCGCCAATCAGGTGACCCTGCACGGTGCCGGCAGCATTGCCCAGTCTCCGAACTCCACCGAGGAATCCTCCCTCACCGCAAACGCGGTAGAGATGGCCTCCGGCGCCACCGGCAACATTGATGCCCCGCTTACCATCAATGACGGCGGCACCATCATCCTGAACGATGGCAGTGTGCTCACCGTAACCGGTACCCTCACTATGGGCGAGGGAACCACCTTCGTGCTCAACGGCCAGGGCTATGAAACCGATTCCCTGCTTGCCACTGCGGCAGATGGCGTGACTGAAACAACGGGCCGCGCTGTGCTGAGCAACGGCTACGGCACCTATGTGGCGGCAGATGGCGAGGTACGCCTCGTTGCCATCTTCAACCAGTCTATTGCCGATGCCGTCACCATCAGCAACTGGGGTATCGCCACGGCCAGCCGTGCTTTCGTCGACACGGTGCGTGGTCAGCGTACCAATACCGGCTGCATCGCCAATGGACGCGGCACCGCATGGGCTGCAGTACTGGGTGGCAACCACGACATCAACGGTTCGGATATCTCCCTGAAGGGTGCCGCCGTGGGTGCCGATGTGAAGGTGGGCGAAAAGAGCAACGTGGGTATTGCGCTGGGCTATATCGATGGCGATGTAAGCCCCACCGGCCTGCGCTCCGTAGACCAGACAGGCACCTATGTGGCGCTGTACGGTGAGCACGGGCTCCGGAAGCTCAGCTCCACCAGCTGCCTGAGCGTGGACTGGGTTGCCGCCTATGGCAACACCGAATCCGACTGGAACGGCACCGAGTGGGAGCAGGACAGCCTGCAGCTCAACACCCGCCTGAACTGGAACAAGAAGGTGACCGATAAGCTCTGCATGAGCGTATTCGGCGGTCTGGAATACTTCGCCAGCAATTCCGACACGGTGGACGGCGTGAAGACCGGCTCCATCCAGAACCTGCGTGGCGAACTCGGCGTGGGTGCCCGCTACGTGGCCTGGGGTGCTCCCGGTGTGTACGATGGCAAGGGCGGCCTGGTGAGCCCCGGCTGCGAGAAGCTGGTGCTGCACGGCGAGCTCCGCTACATGAACGACATGGTGCGCAGCAACCCGGTCATCCGCATGGATGGACTGAGCGGCAGCGGCGCTAATCCCGGCCGCCAGGGCATGGGTATCGAGGTCGGTGCCACCTACCGCATCGGCGAGCGCTGGAGCGCCAGCGCGAACTATGGCTTCAATGACATGGACGATTCCCGCGAACACCGCGTCAACGTAGGCGCCAGCTACACGTTCTGATACAAGGTCAGAATCAGAAACAAAGAGCTCCACCGGGCAACCGGTGGAGCTCTTTGCTTCTACCTCAGCGCATTGCCAAATTGGAATTTGGCGGCATGAACCTCATCGGAGCACGGGACTTCAGTCCCGATTAAACTCTCCATGATTTACGGGACTGAAGTCCCGTGCTCCGAAAACAACGTCCCATTTATCGGGCTGCATTGTAATTTCCGAGTTCCCAATGACTATTTCCAGTCTCCTGCGCCGCAGGCGCAGCAAATTCAATCAATTGTCAATAGTCAACTGTCAATTGTCAATCCTCTTTTACTCCGGCAGCGAGTCTGCCGCCAGAGCGCGCTGCTCAAACCAGCGGGCTTTCTGTTCGCTCACAGGCAGGTGCAAAACACCCAGTCGACCGGAACGATACGCCTCAGCCAGCGCCGCGCAAGCAGTGGGCTGACCGGCCAGGGCACTGCGGTGCAGCCCCACGGCGGCAGCGTAATCCTGCGCGTAATCCGCCAGCGGGCACAGGGGATTCTGCTCCACCAGCCAGGCGAGAAGCATAACACGCGCCAACTCGGGGTCCTGCTGCAGCATGGCTGCCTGCCAGGCACCGGCAGGCGCAGAAGCTCCGGCGGCAGCACCCTGGCCGCTGCTCACAGCCTGCCAGGCACGCGCCATCTCCGCCGGGTCCAGAGTCACCGGAGCAGAATCATCCAGCAACGAGGCATGCACCTGAGCAGCAACAACGAGCAGCAGGGGACAAAGGAATCGCTTCATCACTTGCGGGTGGAAGAACGGCGGGAGAAATGGTGGGTCATCACCGTCCACAGCTCCTGCATGTTTTCCTCTTCAAAATAGGGCTGCTTCATCATCTCCCACATGATGGCACTCACGCGGTTCTGAGCCTTGGCCAGGGCTTCCAGCTGAGCATCGTTGCCATGCAGCAGCGGCTTGAGCAGCGAGAACTTATGCATGAGCTTTGCCTTTACGGACTTGGCGCTTCTCGTATCAGTCACCGTCTTGAGCATGGTCTCAGCCTCGGTCAAGGCCTTGATTTCGCGGGTATAGGCCTGATCCAGGCCAGCGTAGGCTGCATCATCATCTCCCTTGGCAAAAACAGGTCCGGGAGAAAGTACAGCCAGCCCGAGGGCGACAGTGGCAAGAAGTATAAAGCGGCGCATAGCAGGTAATAGTATCCGCCTGAAGAATAACACAGCAGGCCTGTGGTGTCACGCCCATTTTTCCGGGAACGCCCAATAAGTCAGAGAATCTTCAATGACAGAACGTAGTCTTGTCGATTCGCGGGCGAGTGTGGATAATCTGAGTGGAATGGAGACACGGCGCACAGATAAGGAAAAAAACTGGCTGCTTCTGCAGCTCTGGGGGCTGGATACCCCGGTCACGGCGCTTTGCTGGGCTGTGGCCTGCGCGGCGCTCATGCAGATTACGATGATAACCGCCGGTCCCATGCTGCTGGTTGCGGCGGGGGTATGGTGTGGGCTGATGCTCAGCAGGCTGGTAGCCGCCATCAAATCACCGGATGCCTGGCAGGCCGCTTTCTACCGCAGAAATCTGGCAATCATCGTGGTACTGCTCTTCGGCGTGGGGATGGCCACGCTGTGGATGCTGTTTTTCCTGGTGGGGCGCAGCGTGCTGGACTACGCCATCGTTCCTTCGTTATTTCTGCTGCTGGCGCGGCTGTGCCACCACGCAGCACTGCACCAGACGCGGCAGCTGCTGCAAAGCATAGCATTCGCCATGTTCTGCGCCCTGCCTGCGTTCTATTTCAGTTTCAGTCTCAGCCCGCTGCACATGGTGACCACTGCGCCGGTGTGGTACATGGGGCTTCTCTTCTACCTGTGGGGGCGCGAGAGGCAGGCTATACGCGAAGGCAAAACGGACGATGGGTTCGCCTTTTTCAATGTAGGCGCACTGATTGTGCTGCTGGTTTCGGCGCTGATTTCCAGCGTGACCGCGCCGATGTTTGAGCGCACGCTCTGCATCACCGTAGCCATCGGCACCGGATGTCTGCAGGGCTTCTCCAGGTTCATCCCCAGGCTCCCGGCGGCGGTCGCACTGTCGCTCAGCTGGCTGACCATGGCACTGCCTGCCCTGCTCGGCATCATTCTCTACGCACCAAGCGCATGGTGAGTGCAGGTGGGGGTAAAAAATGAGTATTTATATCATAGAGTGCCGCATAAGCGGCACTCTATTTCGACTGAGCAAAGCGAAGATTTAGATGCCACGTTAGTAGCAATTTCGACCGCCGTAGGCGGATTTCGATACTATTCTTTCATTGCCCGCCGAAAGCGGGCATCGAAATCCACACCGTTCCGGTGTGGTCGAAATTGCCGCCGAAGGCGGCATCTAAATCCGCCGTTGGCGGTCTAAATTGAGCCCGGCAGGACCGGGCTCAGTGAAATAAATACTCACATACCCAACCCGGCAGCCAGATTGGCAGCCACTTTGCGGAATGCGGCGGAAACCGGGTTGGTCGCGGGGTCTTCGAGTGCCACGGGGGAGCCTTCATCGCCACTGGCGCGGGTCTGCGGATCGAGCGGCAGCTTGCCGAGCAGCGGCACACCCAGGCGGGCGGCCTCGCGCTCGCCACCGCCCTCTCCGAAGATGTGGTACACCTGATTATCGCTCGGGCAGTGGAAGTAGCTCATATTCTCCACAATACCGAGAATGGGCGTATTCACACGCTGGAAAAGGCCCACGGCCTTGCGGGCATCGATAAGTGCTACCTCCTGCGGAGTGGTGACCACCACAGCACCGGCCAGGGTCACCGTCTGCACGATGGTGAGCTGAATATCACCCGTGCCGGGAGGCATATCGAGGATAAGGAAATCAAGGCCACCCCACTCCACGTCGCGCAGGAACTGCTGCACGTAGCGGGTTGCCAGCGGACCACGCACCGCCAGCGGGGTATCGCCATCCACCAGCAGCGCCATGGAAAGCAGCTTCACGCCATGGGCTTCCACCGGCAGGAACTGCTCCTTGTCGCTGCAGCCGGGGCGCTCGGTGGTGCCGAACATCAGCGCCATGGAAGGTCCGTACAAATCCAGATCCAGCAAGCCGACCTTGTAGCCAAGCTTCGCCAGAGCCACGGCAAGATTGGCCGACACGGTGCTCTTGCCCACACCGCCCTTGCCGGAGGCCACGGCTATCACGTGTTTCACCCCGGGCACGCTGGATTTCCAGTCGTCAGGATTATCACCGGCCTCGAGCTCTGCCTTTTTCTGAGTGGGAGCACTGTGTGCCATGTTCACATCGTGAGAGGTGACACCGGGCAATTCCTTGAGCACGCTCATCACGCGTTCGTAAATGTAACGCGGCACGTCGGAGTTCTTACTTTCCACGCACAGGTCGACTACAACCCGGCCCTCGGGAGTCACATGAATATTCCGCACCAGACCAAAGGCTACGATATCACGACTGAATCCAGGATATTTCACAGTAGTCAGCGCGGCGCGCACCAGCTCCGGTGTCAGTTTTGTCTCACTCATGCAGCCATTCTACCACCGCCCACCTGCCGAAGCAAGCCTAACATTTGTCTTGCCAGCTTACTCCACATCGTGTAAAATGAGCGTGGATATGCTGAATATACTCGTTACCGGCGGCACCGGCTTTGTGGGTGCCAATCTCTGCCACCGACTCATTGCCGATGGGCACCGGGTCATCTGCCTGGACAACAACTACACCGGATCGCTGGATAACGTGCAGGATCTCATGAACAACCCACGCTTCCATTTCGTGGGGCACGACGTTATCTACCCCTACGAATGCCCGGAGAAGCTGGACCGCATCTACAACCTGGCCTGCCCGGCCTCGCCGCCTGCCTACCAGAATTCGCGCTCTATTTTCACTACCAAGACCTGCGTGCTCGGCGCGCTCAACATGCTCGACCTGGCCAAGAAGCACGGCGCCCGCATCCTGCTGAGCTCGACCTCTGAGGTATACGGTGAGCCTCTGGTGCACCCGCAGGTGGAAAGTTACCGGGGCAACGTGAACCCGGTCGGCATCCGCGCCTGCTACGACGAAGGCAAACGCTGCGCGGAAAGTCTGTTCTTCGATTACCACCGCCACGAGGGGGTGGATATCCGGGTCATCCGCATTTTCAACACATACGGACCGCTCATGAACCCGGAGGACGGGCGCGTGGTCTCCAATTTCATCTGTCAGGCACTGAGGGGCGAGGATATCACCATTTACGGCGAGGGGCAGCAGACCCGCTCGTTCCAGTACATCGATGACCTCATTGAAGGCATGGTACGCATGATGGAAAACTCTCAGGGCTTCACCGGTCCGGTAAACATCGGTAACCCGGGCGAGTTCACCATCCGCCAGCTGGCAGAAATCATTCTGCAGAAGATTGATACCCCCAGCAAGCTGGTGCAGAAGCCCCTGCCCTCCGATGACCCCACCCAGCGCCGCCCGGATATCACCCTGGCCGGTGCCGTGCTCAACTGGGCACCCACCATCCCCCTGCATGAGGGGTTGGACAAGACTATTGCGTACTTCCGGAAACGACTGGGCAAGTAAATCAACCGCGCAGCTGGCATTCGAACTGGCGGAACTGGATGGCCTCGTAAAGGTGGGCATCTGTGGGGATGTCGCACCCAGCCAGGTCTGCAATGGTGCGGGTAACACGCAGGATGCGGTCGAACGCGCGGGCTGAGAGGCCGAGCTGCGCCACGGCATCCAGCAGCATCTGCTGCTGGGGCGGAGTAAGCGGGCAATACTGCCGCAGAAGCTTGCTGCTCAAGCGGGCATTGCACGTCATGCCGGTGCCTGCGTAGCGCTGCATCTGCCGGGCACGGGCGGCCACCACACGGGCACGGATAGCGGCGCTGCTCTCGCCATCGGGCTTGCTGAGCAGGCTGGCGGGGTCGACCGGCGGCACCTCGATGAGGATATCAAATCTATCCAGCAAGGGGCCGGAAATCTTCTTACGGTAGCGCGCCACATCTGCAGGACTGCAGCGGCAGCGGTGCACCGGATCCCCCAGATACCCGCAGGGGCACGGATTCATGGCCGCGATAAGCATGAACGAACAAGGAAAGTCCATGCTGCCGCTGGCGCGGGATATGGTCACGCGACCACTCTCCAGCGGCTGGCGAAGTGTTTCCAGCGTGCGGCGGGCAAACTCCGGCAGCTCATCCAGAAAAAGCACTCCGTGATGCGCAAGCGATATCTCACCCGGGGTGATATTCGAGCCGCCACCCATGAGCCCCACATCTGAAATGGTGTGGTGCGGGCTGCGGTAGGGACGGTGCGCCAGCAGGCCACCGGCACGGGGCAGCTGACCGCAGACGGAGTGAATGGTGCTGGCCTCCAGTGCCTCTTCCTGTGTGAGAGGGGGAAGAATGGTAGCCAGACGGCAGGCCAGCATGCTCTTGCCGCTGCCGGGGCTGCCGCACATAAGCAGGTTATGACCACCGGCCGCTGCTATCTCCATGGCGCGGCGGGCGTAGGGCTGGCCTTTCACTTCATCAAAATCCACCTCTGCCGGCACCGGCGGTATATCGCAGGGCAGCGTATATGGCGTGAACTTAACGGGATTCACCAGCACATCCCAGGCTTCGCGCAGCGTTCCAACGGCGTATACGGTGAGCCCCTCCACCACTGCGGCCTCGGCGGCATTCTCAGGCGACACCATGATAAACTGCCGCCCGGCCTCGCGTGCAGCCACAGCCAGCGGCAGCACTCCACGCACACCACGAACCACGCCATCCAGCGCCAGCTCACCAACAAAGCACCAGGCATCCAGCCCCACAGGCACGCGCCGCTTGAAAGCCTCCGGCACGTCACGGTAATTTTCCTGAATGGCCATTTCCAGTGCCAGCGCAATGGGCAGGTCAAAGCCAGGTCCCTGTTTGCGCACATCGGCGGGAGCCAGATTCACCGTCACCGCCATATCACCCGGGCGGAAAAACGAACTGTTCGTAAGCGCCGAAGTCACGCGCTGCACACTCTCGCGCACGGCGGCATCCGGCAGGCCGACCACGGTAATACGCCCGGTATCCTCCACCGGGCGGGCATCTACCTCCACCTGAACCTCATACCCCCGGATTCCCTCCACCGCTGCTGAAAACAGGCGCTTGATCATAATATCACTTCACGATTACCGCAGAACCCACCGCGAGTTTTTCAAAGAGAATGGAGCAGGCCTCCTCCGGCACGCGCACGCAGCCGTGCGAGGCGCTGTGGCGGTGCACATTGCCCACATGCAGCCCGATAGCCCCGTTGAAACGCATCCAGTACGGCATGTCCGCCCCTTCGAACACGGCGCCGGCAGGCGGCGTATCATTCACCGAGATATTGCGCTCCACCACCCTCTTGCCGTCCTTGCTCATGAACGAGCCGTAGCGGTTCGAGCGGTATTCCTTTACTTTCTGTGAAATACGGAAGCTTCCCTTCGGGGTTTCCTGGCCGCCGAAACGACCGGAGCAGATGGGGAAATCCATAGCAATTTCATCATTGATATACAAACGCCCCCGCTGCACCTCGAGCAGGATTTCCACCCGTGAGTTCCGGGGGGCATACTCATTCAGCGCACCACCTCGCCACATGTCGCGAGTCTGGCGGTACTCGGGGTTCGCTATAAAGTCCTCAAATGTATAAGCCAGGCGCACGTTCTTCGTGGCTTCTTCCAGGCGGTCGCCCTCAGCCTCGTAATAAGCGCGCAAGTCCTCCGGCGTCGGCTGCTGACAGGCAGCCACCACCAGAGCCAGAGCTATACAGAAGCGTTTCATACGCGGTACTGGGCAATGCGGGCGGCGAACTCCTTGGGCAGAATGGCTTCCACCAGGGCATCGTTCCCTTCGTATTCAGTGTTGAGCACCTTGCCATCGCGGTGCATGATGGCGATGATGCGGCTCTCCGCCAGCGGAATGCGGTAGGTCTGGCGCTCCACGCGGTGGGAGAGCATCTCCACACAGGCGGCCAGGAGGGCATCCACCCCCTGCTCCTGCACCACGCTCATGGTCAGGCTGGGGCAGCTCACCTTGGCAGCCAGAGCCGCCAGGGTCACCTCGCGCAGGTCCTCGGGAATCAGGTCGCACTTGTTCCAGACCACCACCATGGGTTTCTCCGCAGCACCCAGGCTGGCCAGCACCTCGCAGGTGGTCTCGTAGTGGCGCAGTGCATCCTCATCGCTGGCATCGACCACCTGAATCAGGAAATCAGCCAGCACGGCCTCCTCCAGCGTGGATTTGAAAGCCTCTACCAGGCGGTGCGGCAGGTTGCGGATAAATCCCACCGTATCGGTGAGCACCAGCGGCTGGCCGTCCGGCAGCTCAATCTTGCGGCTGGTGGTATCCAGCGTAGCGAAAAGGATATTCTGAGCCAGCACCCCAGCCCCGGTGATGAGGTTGAGCAGCGAGGATTTGCCGGCATTCGTGTAGCCCACAATGGCTGCGGTGGGAATTCCCTGGCGGGTACGTTCCTTGCGCTGGGTTCCGCGCTGGCGGCGCACCACTTCCAGCTCATCGCGGATGGCTTCGATGCGCTCGCGGGCCAGGCGGCGGTCCACCTCAATCTGCTTCTCACCCTCACCGCGGGCTGCAGCGCCGCCGCCCTTGCCACCGCCGCTGCCACCGCGCTGGCGGTCCAGGTGCTTCCACATGCCGGTCATGCGCGGCAGCGCATACTGCATGCGGGCCAGGTCCACCTGCATCACCGCCTCGCGGGTGCGGGCACGCTTGGCAAAGATATCAAGGATTACCTCTTCACGGTCGATGACGGTTACATCCGCCAGTTTTTCCCACTCGCGCTGCTGGCTGGGGGAAAGCAGGTTGTCGAAAATCAGGCAGTCGGCATTCAGCTCCTGCACCTTGGCGCGGATTTCCTCGGCCTTGCCGATACCGCAGAGGTATTTTGCCTGCACCTCGCGGGTGAACTCCAGCATGGTACCCACGATACCGATGCCGAGATTGCTCACCAGGTCCTCCAGCTCAGCCAGCAGTGCCGTGCGTTCGCGCCGGGAATCCCCCGGCATGCCCAGCCCCACGAGCAGGGCGCGCTCCACCATCTCCGGCTTTTCGCGAATCTCAAATGACATGGTTCCCCTCTCTCTTTACTCAAAGCTGCGCGAGGTAGACACCGGCACATCACGCAGCAGCGCGGGATTATACGAATTGCAGGCACACTCACCACATGAGGAAAGGGCAAGCACTGCCGCCACGGAAGCCAGTACAAAAGCAAGCGTCTTCATGCGCTCTATTGAAACGCAAAAAGACGCTTTTTTCAAGCACAAAGTGAGCCAGAAATATCAGTGCGGCAGCTGCTGCATGATGGATTGCTCTTTTTCCTCCTCGAGCTGCTGAATACGCTCGAGAGCGGCATCAATATTCTCGCAGATATTTTCGGCATGCAGCTCGTTCATGAAGGGCGAATCGCGGCGGATGACCTTGAACGGCTGTTTCTGCACACCGCAGAGCAGCAGGGTCACATCGCGGCGCTGGCAATAGGCCAGGAAGTCCTCCAGCGCGTGAAGACCGGAAGCATCCAGCGCAGGCACCAGACGCATACGCAGCAGCACGTAGTCGATATCGCGGCCGATGTTGCGGATGACGCGGTCCTTGAATTGCTCCACAGCGCCGAAGAAGAAGGGACCCTGCACGTCGAAGATTTCCACATTATCCGGCACATGGCGCAGGTAACGGGAGCGGGCAGGCTGTTCCTCGGGGTCCTCGCCTTCCAGCTCGCGGGAGATGGATTCCACATTGCTGATCTGAGCCATGCGGCCGATGAAGAGCAGCGCAGCCAGCACCACGCCCACTTCCACAGCCACCACCAGGTCGATAAGTACGGTAAGAATAAAGGTGAGGCAAAGCACCACAGCATCCTGACGCGGCCCCTTGAGCAGGTGGATGAAGGTGGATACCTCCGCCATGTTCCAGCAGACGATAAGCAGAATACCGGCCAGCGATGACAGCGGCACCATGGCGGCGTACTGCCCCGCCAGCATCAGGATAAGCAGCAGCGTCACCGCATGAATGATACCGGAAACGGGGGTCTTGCCGCCGGCGCGGATGTTGGTGGCGGTGCGGGCAATGGCGCCGGTGGCGGGTATACCGCCGAAAATCGCAGAGGCCATGTTGCCCACACCCTGGCCGATAAGCTCGGTGTTCGGGTGGTGGCGGCTGCCGGTCATACCGTCGGCCACGCTGGCGCTGAGCAACGATTCAATGGCCGCCAGCAGAGCAATCACGAAGGCAGGCTGCACCAGCTGCGGCAGGTTCTTCCAGTCCACCTCGGGCAGGCTGGGCATGGGAAGCCCCTGCGGCAGCTCGCCGAAACGGGAGCCGATGGTTTCCACCGGCAGGTTGAAACACTGGCACACCACTGTGCTCACCAGCATACCTACCAGCATGAACGGAGCCCGCGGGCACAGCCGCTTGGTGATGAGAATGACCGCCACCGTGAGCAGCGAGAGCCCCAGCGCCCAGTAATTCACCGTGTGGAAATACTCAAAATAGCACTGCCATTTGGCTATGAACTCCGCCGGCACGGCCTTATCAATCTGCAGACCGAACATGTCCTTTACCTGCGTGCAGAGAATGGTGACCGCAATACCGCTGGTGAAGCCCGTGGTCACCGGGTACGGAATAAACTTGATGAGCGAACCCATGCGGCATACACCGAAAATAACCAGGAACAACCCGGCCAGCAGAGTGCAGAGCACCAGCCCGGCGAACCCGAAACTACCCACCACTCCCGAAATCAGCACCACAAAGGCACCCGTGGGGCCGCCTATCTGAAACTTACTGCCGCCCAGAAGCGAAATCAGGAAACCCGCCACTACCGCTGTAATAAGGCCGGTGGAGGGAGTAATCTCGCTGCTTCCGCAGGCGATGGCAAAGGCCATGGCCAAAGGCAGGGCTACCACACCCACGGTAATCCCGGCTCCCAGGTCAGAAAAAAAGGTCTTGCGATTGTATTCCTTGAGACAATTGACAATACTCGGCGCATGCATGGCTGAGTTTTTTATACGCCCGCCCTGCAATCTTGTAAAGCCAAAACAGCTATTTTCCGCATACTTTCGCGGTTTTCAGGACACAAAAAACCGCCGCCCGACGCGTTAGCCGGACGGCGGTGACGTTATGCGTACCAATTTTCTCAGCGGGCACCGGCGGCGCGCAGCGCCTCAGCCGCGCGCAGGTTCCGCTCATCCAGCGCCTTGTATAAAGCCGTCTCGCCCTCTTCATCGCGGGCGTTCACATCGGCTCCGGCATTGATGAGCTGCTGCACCACCTCCACATTGCCGTGGTCGGCAGCTTTCATGAGAGCGGTTTCCCCGTCCTCATCGTGTTCATTCACATCGGCCCCGGCAGCCAGCAGCAGTTTCACCACGGCGGCGTGGCCATCATCTGCAGCCACCATCAGCGCGGTCTCACCGTCAAAATCCTTGGCATTCACGTCTGCTCCCGCAGCCAGCAGACGCTGTACTTCCGCGGCATTACCGCGGTCGGCGGCTTTCATTAAAAGAGTTTCTCCCTCGTGGTCCGACCAGTTCACGTCCTGAGCCAGGGTCTGTCCCACGAGGCCGAGGGCGAGAAGGCAAAAGGAAAGTTTTTTCAGCGTTGTTGTTGTCATTGTGTGTGTCTTTCTATTGTTCGAAGTTGCTTTCAGATTATACCATTGCGACTCACTTGGCAACTCCGTTGTTCAATAAAAATACATTTTTCCTACTTTTTTACTATAATTAAGGCAGAAATTGTGCTTTTCGGAGCTGTAGAAGGTGCTAGAATAGGGATATGGAGCTTACACAGGAGGCAGAGACGCGCATTCTGGAGCAATTCGGCAAGACAACCCTGCGCGCAGGGCAGCGGCAGCTCATTGAGCTGGTGCTGGCGGGGCACAACGCGCTGGGAGTGCTGCCCACCGGGCACGGCAAGAGCCTGTGCTACCAGGCCGCGGCCGAGCTGCTGGGCGGCACCAGCGTGGTGGTTTCCCCGCTCATAGCGCTCATGCGCGACCAGTGCGAGGCGCTGCGGCAGCTGGGTATTTCCGCCGCGCGTTTTGATTCCACGCTCGATGATGAAGCGCGCAATGCCGTGCTGGCCGGTCTGGCGCAGGGGGCGCTGCGCATCCTCTTCGTGGCACCGGAATCCCTGGAAAACCGCGACCTGCAGCAGGCGCTGCAGCAGCGGCGCATCACCCTGCTGGTGGTGGATGAAGCCCACTGCGTCTCCGAATGGGGGCACAGCTTCCGGCCGGATTACCTGAAACTCCCTGCTCTGCAGCGGCAGCTCCGCCCCCACGCCACCCTGGCGCTCACCGCCACCGCCACCCCGCGTGTGCAGGCAGATCTGGGCGCCGCCTTCGGCATCGCGCCGCAGCACCGGGTCGTGCTGCCGCCCTACCGCGCAAATATCCGGCGCATCTGCCGCCCGGTGGCAGACCGCATGCCCGCCCTGCTTGAGTTCCTGGGCAGCGGGCAGCAGCTGCCCGCCATCGTCTACTGCCGCACCCGCAAGGAAACCGAATGGCTCGCCGGTGAACTCGCCACCCGGGGCTTTCTGGCAGCCCACTACCACGCCGGACTCCCCGCCGACCAGCGCGAACTGCTGCAGGATGCCTTTCTGCGCAACGAAATCACCATACTGGTGGCCACCATCGCCTTCGGCATGGGCATCGACAAGCCTGATGTACGCTCCGTCGTGCACTGGAGCACCCCTTCCTCCCCCGAATCCTACCTGCAGGAATCCGGTCGCGCCGGGAGAGACGGCGCCCCCTGCACCAGCCTCATCCTGCTGCATGCACCCGATTTAGTGGAAGCCCGCAACCGCATCCTCGCCGCCGAGCCGGATGCCGAGGGCGTGCTGCGCTGCGTGCGCTGGCTCCTGCCCGCGGGGCAGCGTGTTGTCTCACTCTGGGAGCTGGGCACCACCTGCGATGTGCCGGACGATGTGCCCACCCGCGCTCTCATGGCGCTCGAAGGCAGCATCGTGGTGGAAAGCAAAGGCAGCAAATACTATAAAGTAAAGCCCCTGTACCCCATCGGCACCATCACCGATGGACGCGACGCCACCGAATGTGCCCGCCTGCGCTGGCTCGATTCCCACCGCGACGGCGAAGTGGAGGACGCCGCCCTGGCCTGGGACTGCAGCTTTGCCGAGGCCGTGGAATACCTCTACGAATGCGAAGCCGCGGGAGAGTGGAAGCTCACCATGCGACAGCAGGCCCTCTGCCTGCGCAACGTGGCCGGCACCGCTGCGCCCGATGCCCGGGGTGTGGCGGCAGGACTCAGCACCGCCTTTGCCCGGCGCCGCGAGGCCGATCTCGCCCGCCAGCAGCGCATCGTCGATATGCTGCTCGCCCCCACCTGCCTGAACGATGCGCTGGAGCAATACTTCGTGGAATCTCCCCGCCCCGCCTGCGGCCACTGCACCGCCTGCCTCGGTCTCACCGCCCCCCTGCCCCCCGCGCCGCAGCTCCCGCCCTACGACCCCGCCGACTTCTGCACCGAAGAAAAACCCATGCCCGAGTTCGACCGCGATTCCCAGCGCCGCCGCTTCCTGCTCGGCCTGCTCAGCCCCGGCCTCATGGCCCGCCGCCTCTGGGCCCACCCTGCCTACGCCACCGCCACCGGCCACCCGTGGGAAAAGATTTAGGAGTGAATAATGAATAGTGAATAGTGATTAATATCTCTTGGGTGGCGTGAACTCACTTTCCATGGCATAATTTACCTTTTCTCTTGACTCCGCGCGGCAATCGCGCTTTAATCTCATCACCAACCGCGCCGGCTTGGCGGAATGGTAGACGCGCTCGACTCAAAATCGAGTTCCCGAAAAGAGTGTGGGTTCGAGTCCCACAGCCGGTAGCTCAGAAGAGCGGCAGTTTTTCAACTGCCGCTCTTTCTTTTTCTACAGTTTGCACGAAATAATGACGTACTATGTGGTTTACCGACATCCCTCATGACTTTAATCCGCCATTCTGCCCTCAGCAGACTGGCGGGTTTCTCTATCCTGGCATGGTCTTAGTGACACAATGACGGAATAACAGTAGAAAAGAATTTTTTATCTATGGGGAGCAGAGTAACCGTGCGGATAGGTGTTGCTTGCATAGAGGGAATTGTATCTGCCGCTTCATTCGGATTGCTTGTAATAGGGCAGCGGTTCTAAACCACTATGCTCCATCTGTTCAAGCGTGGATGACATTTTGTTGCGGGTTTCCTGCATTTTTGTTTCCCCGGAATAAGGGGAATTATCTTGACAATAATCAATTGCCGTGTTAGATGGGAGATATGAGAGTTTTGTTTATTCTTTTCGCTTTCGCTGGAGGTTTGGTTACAGCAGGGGATGTTGTTGATTTGCAAAGCCAAAAATCAGAAGTATTAGTACAAAAGGCACGTGCCTACCTCCTTCCTGAAGCTGGAAAAAAACGAGACCGGAGCAAGGCTATGGATTGCTTGAAAATCGCAGCAGACAGGGGCGATGCCCAGGCCGAGAGTATGCTCGGGAGACTTCTGCTGGATTTCTGTTACACGACATATTCTCCTCAGAAAGGGCTCGAGTTACTTCAATCGGCCCAGAAGAAAGGTTGCCATGCTAACGATTTTCTCATTGGCCTAGAACTCACGGCACCTACACCGTATCAGAAGGACGGAACGGATATTTATTTTTCCTCATTTTCCAGCCGATATTTCAGTCTGGAAGATATTTTTCATCTGAAGGTACGAGATAAAAGGAGTGTGTATGGAGACCAATTGAGTATGTTGTATGACTATGCGGAAATCCGAACATACTCATTGGAAAAACTCAAGAAATTGGCAGATAAGGGAGACATCAACGCCGGTATCTTGTGGGCTTTTCGCGTAACCCAAAACTTAAAGTTCGACAAACAGACTGAAGAAGCAGAACAATTTTTATGGAACGCTGTTAATCAAGGGTATGAATGGGCTGCTCTGGTGCTTGCCTCGCATTTACGAATTTCTGGTCTAGTAAGAAAATTGGAACACGATCAGATGCTGGCACTTACTGACCCTTGTTTGTCGCTTTTCCTATTTGCTGCTGAACAGCAATTGAATGAAGCAGCATCTCTTGCTCTAGGAGCAGCCGTGAGTGATTCATTGTCGGGTAAACACAGAGAAATACCATCTGCCGTTTTGGAAAAGGGGCTTAATGACATGAAAAAACGAGCTCGCTACAAATATGATGGTACTATTTATTTCATAGGACAGATGTATCTTTGGGGAATCTACGTTCCTCAAGATGAACAAGAAGGAGTCAAATGGTTAGATATGCTCGCTCTGTCAGGTGATTCAACTGCTTGTGATTTGTTGTGCATTTACTTTTCAGGCAATGCACCGAAGGGAAAGGACGCTAGAAAAACAGTTGATATGAAAAAGGTTATGTATTATTCCTCTTTATCAAGAAGAAGAATCTATTGAGAGATATAGAAATTAGTCCTTTGTCACAATAGTTCCTTTTTACCTCTTTCAGATGAGTTTTGCTCATAGCAGCACATACTCTACGTAAGTTTGGCTCAAATGTTATTAAATTTCTTGCATGGAATTTGACGGCAATTTGTAGTTTTGCTTGTTTAACTTTCTGTTAGGTGTTTTGTATCTTGGAGCCTTCATGATTGTTATATATAGTTATTTTGTAATCGTGCGAATTAACCTTGCTTGATGTCCGTTTGGATGTCGTAAACTCTTTCTATTTTGAGTAAAGGGGGGGAGCTTCTTCTTCTAACAAGTCTTTTAAGAACCGGGATTCTGAATTTGTTTATTGCTATATTTTCTAGTTATTTTGTAATCGAGTAGGAGGACTTTCGCCCCCCTACTCGATTTCAGGTCTGGGATTCCGCATCATCGCGGCTCTTTGCGGACTTTCACCGTACATTCCTGCGCTGTCACTATGTCGAAAATTCGATGCATGCAAATTGAATGAGTTACAATAAACGAAATATCTTCACTAAAGAAGCCTCGAATCTACAATCTGTTGATTCTGTGAGCTTCCGTCTTCGGATGAATCCTACGCCGTGACAGGCCCGTCTCCGCCAAGGCTGCAAGGGGAGGATTTGCTCGAAGTGGAGCCCTTGGTCTGCCGGGTGCGGGTCATGTGGTTGCGGGTGGTGTTTTGTGAATTTGTTACAGTATTTTTTTCAAAGCTGGTAGCTCATTCACAGGGGCTGCTCTACAGGATAATGAGTCTGGCTAAGTGTTGCCTCGCCTGTAGCGGGGTTGATGGTATAAGTCTCAAAGCGCAGAATCTTCATACCATTCTCATCCATGTCGAATCGCAGCACTTCCCTACCTTCGCGGAACTGATATGGGATTTCACTGCGGAGAACCCTAGTGGTATGGGAGATATTCACGCTGGACGAGGGGGCTGCTATGCGGTAAATCTCTACCAGCAATTGCTTGCCATCGAATGAAAGGGTGTAGTGAGTAATCTTGAAATAAGCGGAGCCGCCTCGTGTTCGCACCGGGGGCGCATATTGTTCCATTACTACGGTATGATACGGCGAAACATGGGTAGGTCTGGGGGCGCGAGAGAATCTCGGAGCCTCAGCATCCGGGATAGGCAAGTCACTCAAATCGGTTTGTCTGACGCGGAACTCTGTTGTTGCTTGCGGGATATCAGCTGTGGCTATCTTCTCGCCCGGCTCAGTAGCGAAAACCTGCGGAGAAGCCAATGCCAACAAGGCAAGCGAAGAACATACAAAAGGTCTCAGATTCATAGT
>JAZONE010000021.1:0-10224 GCA_045654325.1 Akkermansia sp. | reverse complement strand
CGAACTTTAAGAAGTAAAGGAACTTCAGTCCTTCGTGATGAAGAACTTGCCGTAGGTGTTGCGGTCGTGTTCTTCGTTGTTGAAGGTGATGAAGATGCGGGGATTATTTACCTTTGCTGAGGCGGTGAGGGTGTAGTAGTGGTCCTGACCGTTATCGGCAATGGCCGTGGTGCGGACATCCTCAGAGATGAGGGTGTCACCATCGTAAAGCGCCACGCGGGCGATGATGGCCTTATCTCCACCGGTGGGCTTGAAGTGCAGCTTGTAGGTGCCGGCTTCGCTGATGGGAAGTTTGCCGAGCAGCTCGGTGGGCTGTCCCTGGATGGGCAGGGTGCCGGGTGACCAGCCGCGCACAAGCTGCAGGCCGTGCGTCCAGTCACGGATGACAATATCGGCAGACTGACCCAGCACGGAGGTGGGGTCGAGCTGCTTCATCTGCGTGGCGTACTGGCGGATAAGGTCGGAACCGCCGGCGCCGGCGCGGCGGCGGATGGTGCCGATGGCATAGGCACAGGCATTCTGCTTCTGCTGCACAGTGTGCAGGGGATTGGCGATGGCGGCATCCTGAGCCTTCAGAATGTCGGCTAGAGTCATATCAGCAGCTTTATCGCCCACGGTTGTGTTGAAGAAATTGAGGGCGGCAAGGCAACCGGCCTTATCTTCGGGGTCGGCTTCCTTGATAAGCTGCTGCACACGGTCGGGGCGCTCCAGATTTTCAACACGGCAGGCCTGCAGAAGCAGGTTGGCCCGCTCTTCGCCCTTGGTTTCATCGGCCGCAGCCATGAGCTTCTGCTGCTTCTGCAGACCGGCCTTGCGGCGGGAGATGGTGAGGGCGATGCGACCGGCCTCGGGGTAGACCATGGCGGGACCGGAAATCCAGGAATAGATGCGACCCGTCTTGTCGTACATGACCACGGCGGGGAAAGCGTGCTTGCTGTGCACGTGGGGCAGGGCAAGCTTGCCCATGGTTTTCTCCAGGGCGGCTTTCTGGGCGTCATCCAGACTTTCGGGCAGCGGTACCAGCATCATCACGGACTTGCCGGCGGCTTTCACGATTTCGGGAGCGTTGTACAGAGCGGTAATCTGCTCCTTGGCGCGCTTGTCCCAGCCATCGCCATAGACGAAGAGGATATAACCCTCCTCATTCACCTTGGCCTGGGCTTGCTCATAGGTGGCTACTTTGGTGGCAGCCTGCACCGGCATCAGAGTGGCGGCGGCCAGGCACATCAGTAAGGGAAATGCAAGTTTCATATTGTTGCAGAATGTGGGTTGAATCAGGCTGCGGGAGTGCCGTAAACGAAGAGACCATCCAGGTGGAAGACTTCCTGCGTGTCGGGGCGGATGACGCGCACATACAGGGCCTTGGGCTGCTCGGCCTGCAGATCCACGCGGGTGATGCGCTGCTTGCAGGGGCCGGTCAGCTGGCCTGCGTTGTGCCAGTCATCGTCCTTGCCGGTTTCGGATACCTGAATCTGGATGTTGTTGAGGCGGTGCCAGTTGGCGCCATTGCTATGAGCCACGATGACCACGCCACTGATAGTGGCATGCTTGGGCAGCTTCACGGCCACCCACGGGTTCTTGTCGCGGTTGGTGTGAACCTGGCCACCTTGGCGGGTGAGCACATTGGCATGCGTGGCGGGCTTATCCCAGCGGCTGGTGGAGGAGGCGAAAATCACGCCGCCTTCAGATACCAGTTTGCCGGGGAATGCCTCAAACTCGCCGATGGGGCGGTTGTCGTGAGCTAGTGTGGGGTCGATGAGCTTGCTGACGGCCTGGAAGGCGCCTGCATCGCGCATGGATTCGGTGGTGAGCACCGCATTGGCCAGAGCCTTGGCGCGGTCTTCAGGGCTCATGCCTTCGCCGGTGGAGATTGCCTCGGTCATGATGGTGAGAATACGGCTCTTGCCATCCTCGTCCATCTTCTTGAGCATGTTATTACCACATTCCAGAGCATAGGAGCTGTAGTCCTTCCTGGTGATGGTGTTGTTCATCATGCTGCGGAACACGGTGCAGGTGTTATCCGTGGCGGCATTCTTGCGGACCTTGTTGAGCATGTCAATCTGCTTGTCGGCCAGCTCCTGCAGCTTCCAGCGCTCGGGGCCGCGCTCCTTGATGTTCTCCCAGAAGCTGGCAAAGGCGGCTTCCTGTTCCTCGGGCTTGGCTGCGCTCTGGGCCAGGTTGTCGTACACGAAGTTGCGCACCAGGGTGGAGGCGCATTCGGGGTACATGGCCACCAGGTTGGAGCAGATGCTGTTGTTGAGCGCCATCCAGGCGGGGGTATCCAGCTTCATGCTCGCCTTGAGGAACTCGGCATGCTCTCTGTACACGGGGTAATTCAGCGGCTGGGCAGCCTCGGCCTTGAGGTAGAGCTGGTGCGCCTGCTGCTTATCCGCAGCCATCTGGGCGAGTGCGCGGTAGGCATTGGAAAGACGCGTGGCGTTCTTCTGCTCAGGGGAATACAGGTCGGTGGTCAGGTGCAGGGAGGAGTAGTTGTAGTTGTCCATCCACGGGCGCCAGTGCAGGCCTCGCTGCCAGTCCACGGAATAGGCGGGAGTCCACTTGCCATCCACCCACACCACATAGGCACAGTGGGCAGGTTCGCCCATGGTGAGACCGGGCACACCGTTGGCGCAGGCTGCCGAAGCCCCGAAATGGGACAGGCCGCCGCACACGCCGCCCACATCCTGGGTGAACTTGTGGTGGTTGTTCAGGTACATGCCCTCAAACGGTTCGAAATAGGGAGAACCGTGGATGCTGTCGCCGTACACATTGTGCAGCACATAGCCGCAGCGCCAGCAGCAGCCCGTGTAGCGTTCATCGGGCAGGTGCACGTTCTTGAGTGCCCACTCGAAGCTTTCCGGCTTGCCGGAGCTGTGGTCGTCCTTCCAGCCGCAGGTGACGCGGCGCAGCAGGAACGGCAGCTTGTCGAACTGCGGGTGCAGGCGGTTCTGGCGCCAGTTGCGCACAAAGTATTCGGCGCGCTCGCAGGCGTTGTTCACCGTCCAGCCGAAGCGGGCGTATTCCATAGCCGTGGCCGTGGCGATGTCGCGGGGCACGCGGTCATTGGGCAGCATCTTGGTGTAGCGTTCCATCATATTGGCCAGCATGTTGAGCATGCGGCCAGGCATGATGCATTCACCGCTGTACACTACATCTCCTATCCAGCCCGGGTCATTGGCCATCAGGGTGATGAGACGGGAGGCGCGCGGGCGCTTCACCACATCGGCCAGGCGCATGGGCTGCTTGAGCTCGGCTTCCAGCTCGGCAATCTCGCCCTTCAGTTTGTTGATGTTGTAGCGGGCGCTTTCCTGAGCAGATTCGCCACCCAGCAGGGGAAGCTCAGTCTCCAGCTCGTTCAGCTTCTTGGTTTTGTTATTGAGCTGGCGGTTCAGATTCTCGGCGTATTCCTGGTAGGCCTTTTCAGAAGCGATTTCAGCATTGGCCAGGTGCCAGTTGGCGAGCAGCAGGCGGTTGGCCTCGCTCTTCAGGAAATGCCGAACGCTTGCTTCGTCGTTGTCCTTCAGCCGGGACTGAATCTTCTTGGCAAGAGAATCCCGCAGTGCGGCCGGATTCTGCCAGTCCTTGCTGGTGGTCAGGGTGTAGGTCGGAGCGACCGGCTTGGCCGCCGGCTCGGGAAGTACCGGTGCCGGAGCTATCGGTGTGGGCTGCTGCGCCGTGGCGTACATGCCGCAGGCTGCCAGCAGCACAGGCAGGATATTCATCTGGTGTTTCATGGTGTGAATGAGGAAAAATGGAATTGCAGTCATACTATCTGTACGACCTCGCTTCGTCAAGTAAATACTACGGAAAAGTTAAGTGAAATTTTGCAGGCTGCTTCAGGAAGAGGGAATAAGGTGAATAAGCGTGATTTCCGCGGGGGTGAAGAGGCGTATCGGGAGACCGGACCAGATGCCGGTGGCATTGGAGACATACACCTGCAGATTGCCGCGGCGGTACAGCCCCTGTACCAGCCCATCGTTGAAAAGTGCCACCAGCTGGCGCAAGCCGGGTGCCATGCCGCCGTGGGTGTGGCCGGAAAGCTGCAGGTGAACCCCGAGCCTGGCGGCTTCGCCGGCAATGCGGGGCTGGTGTGCCAGCAGTACGACCGGTTTATCTGCCGGAGCTCCGGCTACCGCCTGCGCCAGATCGGGCGGTGCGCAGTTGTCTCGCCCTGCGGCGGGGTCAGTCACTCCGGCCAGCACCAGATACCCCGGACCGGGTAGCGCATGCTCATTGTTCAGGAAGCGTATACCCAGGCTGCGCAGGTAGCGTTGCCAGGCATGGTGGCCGCTGAAGTAGTCGTGGTTGCCGTGCACCGCGTAGGTGCCCCAGCGGGATTCCAGATGGCGCAGCGGTGCCAGTGCGGGAGCCAGGTCATACAGGTGGCCATCCTCAAAATCGCCCGTGATGACAATGGCATCCGCCTGCAGGGCATTGGTGCGGTTCACTACTTCGCGGAAGAAATCCGCCTGTTTGTAGCGGTCGGCGTGCAGGTCGGTGAGCATGGCGAGTTTCACCGGCTGCTGCAGGTGGGGCAGGGCAATGGTGATTTCCCGCACTTCGGGCAGGGCAAAGGCCTGGTACATTCCCCAGCCTGCGGCTCCCAGTGCCACCGGCAGGCTCAGGCAGCACATCGCGTGGCGGGCTTTGCGCAGCCACGGCTTCCGCCGCCAGATAAGCCCCGGCACCAGAAATACCAGCTCCACCACCAGCAGCAACGCCAGCAGAATCAGCAGAGACATGAACAGCCAGGTGCACCCCATTTCCACCCACATAGGGCAATCCGGGCGGAAAAAGTGGCCTCCGTAGATGCGGTGCAGCAGCGGGTAGCGGAATGCCCCCAGGGCCAGCGGTACGCAGAGCAGCAGCTTCCACCACCAGCGGAGCGGTAGCGGCCAGATGATGCGCCACAGCGTGTAGAGGAATAACACGCAGCCGATGGCGATGGTGCTGATAACAAACATGACTTATGATTCAGAAGGCGGGAGGGTGATGGTGAAACAGGTGCGCTGACCGGGGGTGCTCTCTGCGGCGATGCTGCCGCCGTGGGCTTCCACAGCATGCTTCACGATGGCCAGCCCCAGCCCGGTGCCCTTGATTTTACCGGACGTGTCGGCGCGGTAGAAGCGGTTGAAGATGAAAGGCAGCGCCTCCGGGGAGATGCCGGTGCCGTTGTCTTCCACCTGAATGCGGCAGGTGCCGGCCTCGTCCTTGTGGGCGCTCAACTGGATACGGAGCCCGGGAGAAGGGTTGTTCTTGAGCGCGTTTTCCAGCAGGTTGAAGAGAACCTGCGACCAGTAGAAGCTGTCGCCCATCAGCTGCAGCGGCTCTACATCAAGCTCTACCTCGGCTTTCTGGGCTGCAATGGCGGATTCCAGCCGCTGCAGCACATCGCCGGTCAGCTGCCTGAAATCGAACTCCTCCTGCTTCAGATAACTGGTGTTGGGCGTTTCCACCCGCGAGAGCATGAGCATATCTGCCACCAGTCGGGCCATGCGGTCGGCGTGGCGTTTCATGATGCTCAGCGAGCGCTGGCGCATATCGCGGTCTTCGGCAGATTCGGGGTCGTCGAGCAGGGTTTCCAGATACCCCAGAATGAGCGTGAGCGGGGTGCGCAGCTCGTGCGAGGCATTGGCCACAAAGTCGCGGCGTATCACCTGGGTGCGGTGCTCTTCCGTGACATCCAGGCATACAATGCCGATGTGGCGCTCACGGGTGGCCAGCGGGGTGGCCTTGGCGCGGTAGATGCGTTCACCATCTGCCCGGGGCACATGCACGGTGGTGCGCACCATTTCCCGTGCTTCACAGGCCTTTTTCAGCAACTCGCGCAGGTTGCCATCGGGCAGCAGTTTGAGCAGGTTGGTATTGACCAGGGCGGGCATGCCGAACAAATCGCAGGCCTTGCTGTTGGCCATGACTACGCGCCCCGAGGGGCGAATCAGCACAAAGGGCACACCCAGCGTTTCCAGAAAGAGTGACTGGTCGTGCCGCACATGTTCCTCCAGCTCCTGCAGCATGCTGCGCAGATGCAGCGTTTCGGCATGCTCATCGTGGGCACGCTGGCGCGTGGCCTTGATAAGCGAGCTCAGAAAGATGAACGGCAGCGCAAATGCCATCACCATGAGCCCCAGCACTATATCCCAGCTTACCATATCCTGTGCTGCCAATGTAGCAGAAAAGCCCCGCGCTGCCAAGCTGCTTTTTGTGGCTTTTCTGCCGCAAAATCTTATCGATATGGGGTGATTTGCCTAGTAATGCCCCCTGGCTGCAAGAATCAGCAGAATGATGTGGTCTCCTTCGATTTTATACACCAGCCTGTCTTTCAGGTTGATACGGCGCGACCAGCAACCGGTGAGTGCGTATTTTAATGGCTCCGGCTTACCTCTGCCTGTGTATGGCGTCTGGCATATTTCCTCGATAAGAGAAAGTATTTTCAGAGCTGTTTTTTTATCTGTTCGTTTCCAGAATTCCAGATCAGCCTGAGCTTGTGGTGTGAACTTAATTTTCACTTTCAATGAAGCTACGCAGTTCGTCTATGTTGTCGTATGAAACGAAATCGTTTGCGGCAGCAGCATTCAGGCTGGCGGCAAGATGAGCCGCCATGACCGGATTTTCCAGCAGATAGCGGGTCTCCTGCTCTGAAGCCCAATCATCATACGGCACCATCACTACCTTGTTTTTTCGGGATGTGATGATGACAGGGATTGAATCCTCCACGCATTCTCTCATTACCTTGGTCAGGTTCTGCCGAGCTGCCGTGTAGCTGATGGTTACGGGAGTCATAGCTTTATTGTACATATTTTCTGTACGCTGTCAAGTCGCTTTCTGGATTACTTTGCTGATTAAGCTGCCGAACTTTCTGTGGGCTTCTGGGGGACGAGGCTGAATTGACGATTAGCGTTCTTATTTTTGAAGGACTTTGATAATCAGTTGTCCTGCAGAAGACGGCTCAGGTGTTCGCGCAGGGGCTTGGTGAGGCGGGAGATACCCAGATACGAGGCCACGCCTTTCAGGTGCTCATCGCAGCCGGGCATGCACTTGAGGTGCGCCATCACCTGGGTGGCGATGGTTTTCAGCTCAGAATCGGGTACATCGTTCCACTCGCGGGGACCTTTGGCGCGGGGCTTGACGGGTTCGCTTCCCACGGCATAGAGCACGCGGTCGCAGCCTTCCTGCTGGCAGAGGATGGTTCCGTCTTCAATCATACGGGTGATGATACCGGAGAGCCTGCGGCGCAGTGTCGGGGCGAGTGCGGGGGTGAGTGAGTGGGCGCGAAGCTGTGCCAGCAGGAAATCCTCCTTCATGGGGCCTTCTGCCTCCACAATGCGGCAGAGATTGGGGCGCAGACTTGCATCGCTCATTTCGAACAGCGGGGGCAGCGCCGTATTCAGGCGGGTGTATTGGTAATCGGCTCCCGTCAGCGGTTCCGGGGCTGCGGTGGGTGCGGGCGCTTCGGCGATGACTTCCACAGGCGCTGCCTCTACAGGTGCGGAAAGTTCCGGCAGTTCAGGCGGGGCGAGCGGGCCTTCCTCGCGCGCTTTCTGCAGGGCTGCATCCAGTGCATTGATACAGCCGGCGGGGTCGCGCCACCAGTCCATGGCCCAGACACGCAGCAGACGCCAGCCGAGCCCCCGCAGCACCGAGTGGCGCAGGACATCGCGGTCGCGGGCGGTGTTGGCAGCGGCGTAGGAGTAGCCATCGGTCGTGATACCGGCCAGCACGCAGCCCGGGTTGGCGGGATCTTCCACTGCCAGGTCAATCCGGTAACCGGACACACCGACTCCGGTGCGGCAGTTCCATCCGCGGGCAGCCAGTTCACCAGCCAGATGCGCGAGAAGCGAATCCTTTTCACGGGCGCGGATTCCCTGCTTGAGCTCCAGATAGGCGGCAGCGCCTCTGCGGGCGTAATCGAGGAACCCGCGCAGGTCGGCTGCGCCACGGGCACTGGTGCGCGAGAGGTCAATGTCCTCCGGCATCAGCGAGGTGAATACATGCATACCACTGCGGGCTCGGGTGATGGCCACATTCAGGCGTCGCTCACCACCCTGCAGGTTCAGCGGGCCGAAATTCATGCTCATGCGCCCCTTGGCATCGCGTCCGAAGGTGGTGGAGAAGTAGATGACGCCGCGCTCATCGCCCTGCACATTTTCGAGATTCTTCACAAAAATGCCCTCGGGGTTGTTTTCAGCGAAATAGGGTTCCAGCGTTTCGTCCTTGGCTCGTTCTGCTTCCAGCAGGTCTTCGATAAGTGACTGCTGCTGCGTGTTGAAGGTGACAATGCCGATGCTGGTCGCCTCCGTATAGCGGAATCCGGGGCTGCGCAGGGTGGCCAGTACATGCGCTACCAGGGCGGCAGCTTCCTGCTGGTTGATGCGCTTGCCGGAGCCCGGTTCATACACGCCACCGGTGTGGTGGTAGTGGATGGCGTTGTCCTGCATGCGCGGGGCGGGGAATGTGGTGAGCTTCTGCTCGTAGTAGCGGTCGTTGGAGAATGCGATGAGGCTTTCAGACTTACTGCGGTAGTGCCAGCTCAGGTTCATGGCAGGTATGTTGCAGGCCAGACACTCGTCCAGAATGCTTTCCATGTCCTTTTCGGTGGTGGATTCGTCTTCATCCTCCTCATCCTTGCCGCGGGAGAAGAAGCTGGTGGGCGGCATCTGCCGCGGGTCGCCCACGATGATGGCGTTTCGCCCGCGCCCGATAGCGCCGATGGCATCCCACACGGGAATCTGCGAGGCTTCGTCGAAGATGACCACGTCGAAGGGCTCCGCATCGGTGGTGAGATACTGCGCCACGGAAAGCGGGCTCATGAGCATGCAGGGCTTGAGCAGCGGGGTGAGGTGCGGAATGCTGGTGAGCAGCTGTCGCAGCGGCATGTGGGCTCGCTGTTTGGAGAGCTCTCGCTGCAGCAGTGCTACCTCGGTGCCGTGGCGGGTGATGCCGCCGGCACGCTGAATCAGACTGTTGCGAATCTGGTCGGTGGTGGCCTGCAGCAGGTCGGCATCCTTCTTTGCAAAATCGGCGATGCGGCCTTCGTGGATGGCGGGCATGAACTGCAGCAGCGTTTCGTTCTGCGTGGCGGCGGTGCGGAGTCGCAGGCGTGCCAGATTCACCGCCACAGCTTCGGGGAAGAGCTCGGGGGCAATACTGTCCTGCTGTAGTTCCTGCACCCAGCCGGGGTGGCAGTTCTGCTTGCGGCGGTTCCAGAGCACCAGGTTGCGCCAGCGGGGGCGCATTTCCTGCAGGGTGGTGGCCATGTCTCGGCTGCAGGTGGGCAGTCCGGTGTCCCGGAGCAGTGCCTGTTCGGCTGCGGTGAGCGAATCGAGCGCGCTGCGCAGGCTGCTGGCCCGGCTGGCGAGCTCCGGCAGGTTCCCGGTGAGTGCGGGAAGCAGCAGGGTATCGGCATCCGGCTGGGTTCCCAGGGTGACGGCCATGGATTTCGCCTCTGCCAGGTGCTGGTCAGTGGTTTCGAGTCCGTGGCGGAACAGCCGGGGCAGGGCGGCGCCATCCTGCTGCTGCAGGTGGCAGCTGATTTCCTGCATGCGCACCAGGTGCTGCAGGTCGCGGAGACAATCTGCGGGTTTCTGGCTGCTGCCGGCCAGCATCTGCAGGTAACGCCGCATGCGGCGCATGCCGAAGAAGCGGGTGAAGAAGCCGGATATGGTGATTTCCTTGCATTCTCGCAGTCGGGCGGTCAGGTCGTCCTCCTTCAGTGCTTCGGGAGGGTAATTCAGTGAAAGCTGAGCTTTCAGCCCGCGGAATTCACCGGCCAGGGTGGCGGTTTCCTCCAGTACGGCCAGGGTGGCGGTGGAGCGGGCGGGCAGCAGCTGCTCCAGCCCGGCACCGGGGTGCTGTGCGGCCAGCTCCAGCGCGGGAAGCAGTTCCCGCAGGCGCTCCGCCGGCAGGTGGAGACTGCTTGCTGCGGATTCTGCAGTCTGTTCCCAGAAGGTCAGCTGCTCCAGATAGTGGTGCAGGCTGCGGGTGAGCGATTCTTCCCACTCGGTGGTGTATTCGGTGGTGTTCAGCAGGCTGCGCTGGTCGGGGGTGAGCTGGCGTACCAGTTCGTAGTGCAGCGCCAGGTCGCGTGCTTCTTCCTGCATGCGGGATTTTTCCTCCCGAGTGATGCCCCGGATATCGCCGTCGTACACCTTGAATTCCGGCAACTCCCGGTGGCTGGCCACCAGGTCGATATCGTTGAACAGGCTGGTCTCATCCGGGTGGAGG
>JAZONE010000020.1:0-7265 GCA_045654325.1 Akkermansia sp. | reverse complement strand
TCGGGGTTCCGGGTATATTTAACACCAAACCCAGCGTTCCGCCGCGTTGCGGCTCCACGCTGGGCTATGATTATGCCGCCCTACGGGCTCAGAATTCCGCGCACTACGTGCGCCTGTATGGGCTCGCCAACTTCCCATTTGTCGAGATGCACTGACTTATTCAGGCGAGCCAGGGGCTCGCGGAACTTTTACTTTGTACTTCGCACCTCGTCCTTTGTACTTTCCAAATGATGATATGTCGATTATGCCAACGCATCATTTATTGTGAGGAGCCGCAAATCTGAACCGCCCCAAAAAGGCCCGCAATAATGCGGAAAAGGATTTCTTCCGATGTGGAAGAAAGCCTTTTCCGGAATAAATGTGATTCTTGCAATCAGCGCTTGGAGAACTGGAAGCGCTTGCGGGCGCCGGGGCGACCGGCCTTCTTGCGTTCCTTCATGCGGGAATCGCGGGTCAGGAGACCCTGCTCGCGGAGAGCGGAGCGGTATTCCTCGTCAATCATGACCAGGGAACGGGCGATAGCCAGGGAGATAGCACCGGTCTGACCGTGCACACCACCACCGCGGCAGACGACGCGCACGTCGAACTTCTTCATGGTGTTGGTGGCGTAGAAGGGCTGCAGCACAGCGTTCTGCAGAGCGTCGGTGGGCAGGTACTCCTCGAAGGAGCGACGGTTGATGGTGATCTTGCCGGACTTGCCTTCCTGAGCGGGGGTAAGCCAGGCGTGAGCGATGGCTTCCTTGCGACGGCCAGTGGCGTTGTAGGGAGTAGTAGACATAGTCAGAATAAAATTAGGCGATGGTTACAGCTTCGGGGGTCTGAGCGGTGTGGGGGTGCTCAGCGCCTACATAGACCTTGAGACGGCCACCCTGGGCGCGGCCCTGACGGGTGTGGGGAATCATGCCCTTCACGGCAAGCTCCACAATCATCTCAGGATGAGTCTTACGCAGCTTGGCGGGGGTGGTCACCACCTGGTTGCCCACATAACCCGTGTAGCGGGTGTAAATCTTGGCGCGCTCCTTGTTACCGGTGAGCACCACCTTGTCGGCGTTCACGATGATCACATAGTCACCGCAGTCCACGTGGGGGGTGAAGATGGTCTTGTTCTTACCGCGAAGCAGGTTAGCTGCTTCAACTGCAACCTGACCGAGCACCTTACCGGCAGCGTCGATCACATACCACTTACGCTCAATATCCTGAGGCTTGGCAGAGAAGGTTTTCATATTTCGTTTCTTATCTATTCCAGTTTTGGCTTTCGCCACGTAGCGACCCCTAAACAGGTCAGCTCGCAGAGGGTAGCATAGCTCAATTTTAATGTCAACCGCATTTTGTGACTTGTAGGAACTTTTTTTGCAAAAATGAGAAAAAGTGCTTGCCATGTGGGCTTTTCGGCATTAAACTGTCCGCGCGTCCGCGCTGTTACGCGCGGTGCGAAGCAACAAATCAAGAACGACATAATGGCAAATCCCCCCAATAATCGCGGCGGCAAGCCGCAGCAGCGCCCCAATGGCCCGCGTCCTGCGGGTAATGCACGCCCCACCAACGCCGCTCCCAAGCCCAAGAAGGTTGATGATGACGGTGAGGGTGAGATTGAGCTCGAAGGCGTGGTTTCCGCGGTGCTCGCCGGCACCATGTTCCGCGTGAAGGTGGCCAATGGCCATGAGTTCCTGGCTCACATTTCCGGTAAGATGCGCAAGCGCTTCATCCGTCTCGTGGTCGGCGACCGCGTGCGTATCGAGGTGTCTCCCTACGATATGTCGAAGGCTCGCATCACCTTCCGCCTGAACTGATTCCGGGAGAGAAAGTTTTTCACAAAGCTCTGCAGTAATCCGCTGCAGGGCTTTTTTTATCAGCTGCCGATGCGCACCACGGAGAGTGCGGCTACTTCCTGCACGCCGGGTAGTTTTCTGAGCTGGGTGGCGCAGGCGCGCGCAGTGGCGCCGGTGGTGAATACGTCGTCCACCAGCACGATGCGGGCGGGGTAGGTCTTCATTCTGCTGAAGAATCCGGGTGATTTAAGCCGGTAGGCGCGCATGGCATTGAGCCGGCGGGCGCTGGCGGTGAGGCGGGTCTGGCTGATGATGCCGGTATCGCGGCGTTCGAGTAATTCCAGTACGCGGAGTTTGCGCAGGCGTGCAAGCTGGGTGGCCAGTTCTGCGGCCTGGTTATAGCCTCGCGCATAGAGTTTACCATGAGTCACCGGCACAGGTACGAGGGCCCAGTCGGCGTGAGAGCAGAGTTTCGGGGTATTTTCCCACAGCTCGTTGAGCAGCTGTGCCAGCGGGGCTGCCAGATGCAGCGCCTTGTGGTATTTGAGCTGGTAGATGAGGCGCATGGCTTCCTCAGTCTGCTGCAGGGCCTGTCTGGCCAGGATGAACGGCCGTTTGTGACCGGAGCAGTTCTCGCAGCGGTCGGGGTCGGTCTGCTGCCCGGCGGTGGGGGCGCCGCAGTGCAGGCAGATGGGGGCAGGGATGCGCCGCAGCGCTGCCAGACAAGCGGGGCAGAGGGTGCTGCTGCTTGTGGTTTCGCCGCAGAGCTCGCAGGTAGCTGGAAAAAGCCAGCTGAGCATGGCGCTTACGAACGGTGGCGGGAAATGAATTCGCGAGCCACGGCCTGGTAGGCCATGGAGGCGGAGCCGAAGCGGTCGTGCTCCATGATGGTGCGGCCGAAACTGGGGGCCTCTGCCACGCGGACGGAGCGGGGGATATAGTTTTTGTACAACTTGTCCGGCAGCTCCTGCTGCACCTGGCGGATGACTTCGTTGGCCAGTTTGGTGTTGTTGTACATGGTCATGATGATGCCTTCGTGCTTCAGGCGCGGGTTTACGCCGTTCTCCCGGATCTGGTCCATGATGAAGAGAATCTTCGAAAGCCCCTCCAGACTCAGGAACTCACACTGCATCGGGGTAATCACCTCATCGCACGCGCACAGGGCAGAGGTCATGAGCACGCCCAGAGAGGGTGGGGTGTCCAGAAAGACATAGTCAAAGAAATTCTGCTGGCGCAGACCCTCCATGGCATCGTACATGCAGGTCAGGTGCGATTCATTCTGGGTGAGCTCCACTTCCACGCCGGACAAGTCAACATGCGCGGGAACAATGGCCAGATTGCGCCGCTTTGTGGGGCGCACCAGGTCTTCCAGCAGGGTCTCGCCGATGAGGGCAGGGTACAGGCTGGCATCACTCTCCACCTCGATGCCCAGCATGGTGGTGGCATTTGCCTGCGAATCCATATCAATAATCAGCACGCGCTTGCCGCGTGCCGCCAGGGCCGCCGCCAGGTTCACTGTGGTGGTGGTTTTTCCGACGCCGCCTTTCTGGTTCGCTATGGCTATAACTTTCACGCCGGGCATTCTACCCAACCCCTACCGCTTTTTCAAGCTGTATTTAGGTATGCAGACACACAGAATGTGTTTTACATCCGGGCATCTGTTGTGTTATCCTGCCTGCATGCAGAGAGAACAGCTTATTGCCGCCGCCAGGGAACTGAGCCGTGAAGTGGGTGAACTGGAGTTTGCCGCCCCGGTGGCTTATACTTATAATCCGCTGGATTATGCCTGGGATGGCCATGAGGCCTATATCCGCAAGTTCGGCGCCGGGCAGAAGGATGTGCTGTATCTCGGCATGAACCCCGGCCCCTTCGGCATGGCGCAGACGGGGGTTCCTTTTGGTGAGATTGCTGCGGTGACGCTGTGGATGGGAATCATGGCCTCTGTGGGCCAGCCGGAGAAGACGCACCCGAAGCGCCCGGTGCAGGGTTTTTCCTGCCCCAGGTCTGAGGTGAGCGGTCGCCGCCTCTGGGGGCTGTTCGAGGAGATGTATGGCACGGCAGAGGAGTTTTTCAAGCATGCCTATGTGGCAAATTACTGCCCGCTTATCTGGATGGGTGAGACCGGCGCCAATATAACCCCGACCCAGCTTCCCAAGAGCCAGGTGGAGGCGCTGGATGCCGCCTGCCAGCGGCACCTGGTGCGGCTCATTGAAATTCTGCAGCCCCGCGTGCTTATCGGCGTGGGAGGCTATGCGCTCAAGCAGCTCGAAATCGCTGCCGCTGCCCTGCCGGATAAGCAGTTCACACTGGGTACCATGCTGCACCCCAGCCCGGCCAGTCCTGTGGCCAATAAGTTCTGGCCTGCCCGCCCGAAGGAACAGATTCAGGAAATACTGAAGCAGGCGGGGCTGTAATGCCCCGTTTTTTTTACCTGGTGAGCAGGTTGCGCTGCCAGTTCATGAGCTGGGCAAGCCCCTTGTCCTCATTGGCCGCAATGGCTTCAATCTGGCTGCGGGTGACGATGAGTGACGGGTCAAGGGCGAGTTCAGCGGCAATGTTGTTGCGGCGGGCTGCCCAGAAATCCACGCGGTCGTCGAAGTGGGCGTCTGTTTCGTGGTGGGTGCGCTTGAGGATTTTCGGGTAGTCCTCTTCATCCAGCAGGTGGAAACGCTCCACCGCCTTGCGGAAGCGTGCCGCGCGGTGGGTGTGCATGTTGTGGTGCGGGTAGACGGAGCGGAACTCCTGCAGCGCGATGCTCCAGCGCAGCAGGTCGTCATTCGAGCATACCACAAAAGCGGGGCGGTCGACCTGGGCGGCTTCGTTGTCGCGCCAGTGCCAGAGCGCGTGCAGGGCAGCCAGACCGCGGCGGGTAAGTTTGCCGCTGCCTTTGATGCGCCAAGGATCCTGCCCGCTGTTTTCGTGGCGGTCGCGACCGTGCTGCAGGTTGCATTCGCAGCTTTCGATGAACCATTCGTAGCGTCCGGCCTGCTTGAGCTCGGCCACGAGCTTATCTGCCATTTCCAGCATGTATTTCACATCGCCCTGGGCATATTCCTTCATGTCGTCGGGCATGGGGCGCAGCCCCCAGTTGGCACGCTGGTTCTTTTTGCTGAGCACCACTCCGTAGTAGTGCTCCACCAGAGCTGCCAGACCAAACTGCTGGAAACCCAGCAGGCGGGCTGCAATCTGGGTGTCGAGAATCATATGCGGCAGCACGCCGAAAGCATTCTGCAGCAGACTCATATCGTAGTCGGCCCCGTGCATCCACACATCCGCCTGCTCAAGCCAGAGGGTGAACAGGCGCATGTCTTCCAGCGCCAGCGGGTCGATGATGACGACTCCTTCGGCATCGGCATACTGGATGAGGCAGAGCTTTTCGCGGTGGCGGTGCAGGCTGTCGGCCTCCAGATCCAGCACGGTGCGGCCCTGCGGCTGGGCGGCAGCGCGCAGTTTCCATTGGAACAATGCTTCGGGGTCGGTAATCATGAGCGCGCGCATGCTACCACATAGACTGCATAAAAGCAAGCCGATAATGATTTTACGCTTATCTGCTGTCATGCTTTGGCCTTTGTAACTGCATTTTGGCGGGGCTGCGGGCGGATTGTGCTTGCGAATCCGGGGGGAGAGGCGTATAATGCGCCGCGTTATGAAACAGTACGCCTCACAGCTTCTGCGTTACCCCGACATGGGGATTTCCCTCGATCTTTCCAAGCTGCCGCTCACGCCTGAGTTCCTGGCGGAGATGCAGCCGCTCATCGACCGCGCTTATGCCGATATTGCGGCACTGGAAAGCGGCGTGATTGCCAACCCGGATGAAAACCGCATGGTGGGCCACTACTGGCTGCGCAACAGCGCCATTGCCCCCACGGCTGAGCTGCGCGCAAAGATTGATGAGCCCCTGGCTGACCTCAAGGCCTTTGCTGCTGATGTGCTGAGCGGCAAGATTCTTGCCCCGAACGGCAAGAAGTACACCACCTGCCTGGTGATTGGTATCGGTGGTTCTGCTCTGGGCCCGGAGCTGGTGGCTGATGCTCTGCCGGCCGATGGCCTGGCTATGGCTTTCCTCGATAATACCGACCCGGACGGCATGTACAAGGTGCTCGACACCCTGCCGCTGACCGAGACGCTCGCAGTGGTCATCTCCAAGAGCGGCGGCACCCCCGAAACCCGCAACGGCATGGTCTGCGCCCAGCAGTATTTCGCCGATAAGGGCCTGTGCTTCGCCAAGCAGGCCGTGGCGGTGACCGGCGTGGGCTCCACGCTGGACAAGGTAGCCGTGGGTGAAGGCTGGGTGAAGCGCTTCCCCATGGAAGACTGGGTAGGCGGCCGCACGTCCGAGACCTCCGTGGTGGGCCTGGTTCCCGCTGCTCTGCAGGGGGTGGATATCGACAGCCTGCTGGCCGGCGCCGCTGCCATGGACGCCTGCACCCGCGTGGCCGATACCGCCAGCAACATGGCCATGAAGCTGGCTCTGGCCTGGTATGAGGCTGGCGAGGGCAAGGGTAAGAAGGACATGGTGGTGCTGCCCTACAAGGACAGCCTGGTACTCTTCTCCAAGTACCTGCAGCAGCTTATCATGGAATCCCTGGGCAAGGAGCTCGACCTGGACGGCAACACCGTGAACCAGGGTATCTCCGTGTACGGTAACAAGGGCTCCACCGACCAGCATGCCTATGTGCAGCAGCTGCGCGACGGTATCAATAACTTCTTCGTGACCTTCATCGAGGTGCGTCAGGCTCCCACCGATACCGTGAAGGTGGAGGATAACTTCACCGCCGGTGACTACCTGCAGGGCTTCCTGCGTGGTACCCGCAAGGCGCTTTCCGAAAGCGGTCGCAAGAGCATCACCATCTCCATCCCCGTGGTGAACGCCTACACGCTGGGCATGCTCATCGCTCTCTTTGAGCGCACCGTGAGCTTCTACGCCAGCCTCATTCACATCAACGCCTACCACCAGCCCGGTGTGCAGGCCGGTAAGCTGGCTGCCAATGTGTTCCTGAAGCTTCTCGCCGCTGCCGAGGGTGCTCTTTCCGCCACTCCCGCCACTGCCGGTGAGATTGCCGCCAAGCTGGACACGGACGTGGAGGATACCTACCACGCGCTGGTTCACATCGCTGAATCCGGCAAGGCCAAGTGGACGCTGGCCGACTGCCCCTGCCGCGATACCTTCAGCTGCTGATACAGCCGCCGGACGTTTTAATTTCAAGCCGCAACCCTGCCCGGGTTGCGGCTTTTGCATTTGGGAACTCTGATAAGTCCGGAAATTACCCAGTAGCCCGATAAATTGGACTTTGGCGAAATGAGCGAAGCGAACGAAACTTAAAAGCCCGCTGATGCGGGCGACATATCAATAGCGGTAGAGCGAGGGCGCGCCAGCGAGCCTCGCGGAACCCCTCGTTTGATAAATAAACAAATAAAACCCGTGAAACGGGTGACATAGGACTTTGGCATTCAACATTTCCACGGCTCCTGTCACCCGTTCCACGGGTTCCGGAT
>JAZONE010000019.1:0-15469 GCA_045654325.1 Akkermansia sp. | reverse complement strand
TTCAATGTGTAGCAATAGCCTCTGCCACCCGCTCACTACGTTCGGGGTTCGGATTTATTTTATGGTTAGCAGGGGTTCCGTCGCTTCGCGACTCCACCCCTGCCTTACCTCTACCGTCCCTGCGGGACTCAAATTTCCGCTCCGCAAACTACTCTTCAACTTCCAATTTGTCGATGATTCATTTATTATGCCGACGCATATAAAGGCTTCACTCCTCAGGCCGGGGCGGAATGTTCTGCGGAGACCATGTATCGGTATAGAAACGATCCACGAGAGTCCCCAGGTAGGTATGGATAAACTCCGGTTTATCGCTAATGGCAGCGCCATGTACCATGATAAAGCAGCCGGCGTCGCGAATCTTCTGAATAAGCGGTAGCGAGAACGGGTCTAGCTCAGGAAGCCAGGCTCCGAGCACCACCATGGGGATGCGGTGCTGCTCCGCCAGGCGCAAATCCTCCATCGTATACGCCGTAAGCGCCACCCGAGAGAAGCCAGCCTGTTTTGCCGCGGCGTAGTTCTCCAGCCCGGAGGCCTCTACCAGCATGCGGTCGGCAAAGGGAATAAGGCGGCTCAACAGCCCGAAGTTCTGCGTTTTATCGGTCACCAGCACCATATGCGGATACTCGCGCATGATACGGCATATTCCATCCTCGAACAACGGGGTGAAACTCCAGCGCGACCGCAAGGCTTCAATCTCTGCGCGGGACATCGGGGACTCGCTATGTTCCTCAGAGCCCAGAATTGCCTTGAGCTCCTTCCAGGAATGCCCGCCGACCAGGTGACCATCCGTTGTTTCCAGTAAATCAAGCTCAATATAGGTAAACCCGCGAGCCAGAGAATCGCGCACAGCTTCCTCGCAATTCGTGTACACAAAGTGCCCCACTCCGCCACCATGAGCAATCCAGTATTCCGGAGAGCTCAAGGGCAATGCAGGCTTTATCCGGCGCGAATGCTGCACCAGAAAACCAGCCAGCACAAACCCCACCAGCAGCAGGAGCGCCGGGAGCAGGAATCTGTGCTGACGGGGGTGCATATTACTCCACCACGCGGAGATTCGGAATAGCCGTACTCTGCAGCTGGGTATTCACCGCATCTACCGTGGCGCGGTCAAGATAGACCGTATACGGAGGCTTGTTGAAGTCGAGGCGGATGAGGCCGTTTTCCGTGGGGGCATCGAGCAGAGCAGCCAGCTCGGCAAAGGAATTCACCTGCTGACCATTCACGGCCAGAAGCTGGCTGAAGCGCAGTTCATCGTAGCCCTGGGTCGCCGCCGTGGGCAGCACAAAGGTGAGCCCGATGAGTTCGGTATACCCCTTATTGCGGAGTTCTTCCTCACGATTTGCCAGCTCCTGCAGATGCAGGGGGAGCACCCCATTGGTACGACCGGCCAGATTCTCCAGCAGTGTGCTGGAAAGCGGCTGGAACAACATGCCACCCCACATGATGTAGCGGGGCTGGCTGCCGGGTACCTCAGGCTTACACAAGGCATTCTCCACAGCTGCACGGTTCATCTTCACCATCACCTCCAGCGTTTCGCCACCCCGGGAAATGGTCAAGGGAAGCTCCTGACCGCGGTCCTTGATGCCGCGCAGCAGCACAGCCGCGCCGTGCAAGCCGTATCGCGGATGATTGCAGCGTCCCTGATTATCCACGGGCATACCGTCCACCGCAGTCAACACATCGCCTACCTGCACTCCGGCCTCAGCCGCAGCACTACCGGGCACCACCTTGCTGATATACAGGCCGGTGGCAGAGGCATCGAGCTTCAGATACTGGCGGAACACCGGGTCATCCAGAGGTGAAAGCTGCACACCCACCACCGGCACTCCGGGAGATTCCTGAGTCAGGAATCGCTGGATAATCTCGGCATTCACCACGCTGAGCTGCAGGTCCGCCTTCTTGTAATTCATGCAGAGCGCGCTCAGCTTACCATCGCGCACAACCGGGGAACCACCTACCAGCCCCTCATTCAGAGGGCGTTCTGCGCGCATCACCATGAGCGGCACAGTATCGCCACCGGCATCCTCGGCACGCAGAGCCACATGCACCGGCTCCACACCGTTGATAAGGCTTGCATGAGTAGCCACATCCCCGCGGTTCAATGCCTCACCCAGAGGAAGCGCCGTACGGGTATCAAAAATACCGGCATCCTCCTCATGCAGCACAGTAAGCAGAGCCAGGTTGGTATCCTCGTCGTAGCGAAGCACACGGGCAGGAACCGAGCGACTGTCGTCCGGCAGCATCAGTTCCACATAGGTGGCGGCACGCACAGCGCGCCCCACAGTCAGCACGCGTCCCTCGCCCATGAACACACCCAGCGCACGAGCCTGGCGCGGCGTTTCCTTCTCCCACGGCTGCAAGTGGTTATATTCCTGAAGAGTGGCACGCACCACCATGATACCGTGAGCAGGTTCTGCCGGCTGCACCTCGGCAGCGGGCGCGGGCTGCTCCGGGGCTGCCGCCACCTCAGCCGCCGGAAGTTCCGGCAGCGGCGCAGGCTCGGCAGGCGGGAGCTGCGGCAGCGGGGCGGGCTCAGCCGGTTCCGCCACTGCAACTTCAATCTGCTCCGGGGCTGCCGGGGTTTCCGCCGGAGCCTCCGCAGCAATTTTCTGCTGCTTTTTCTTGAGAGCAGTACGCTCGGTAGGCTTGCAGGCACAAAGGCCCAGAGCCATCACACTTAAAACTGTAAGAGTACGTATCATAACGTCTGAAAAGTAAAATCTGTTCACTTAAGGCGAGCTGCAGCGGGGATATTGTAGCGTTCGGCAATGCGGTTATTGGCCGCATCTACTGCAGCATTGTCAATTACCAGCGGGCGCGGTGCATCGGCCAGCTCAATCACCGTGAAAGGCGGACGCTCCACGCCTTCTGCAGGATACAGCAGACTGTGCAGATGAGAAAGCCCCTTCACCTCCACACCATTCACCTTGGTCACCAGGCTGCGGCCCATATTGGTAAGCCGGGTATTCACTTCATCCGGCAGCTGGCGGGTCAGCAGCACCAGATCCTCCTTAACCTTGGACTCACCGCCGCGGGTAAAGCGATCCAGCTCCACCATCACATCGGCAGATGACACCTGGTGCGCCTGAACCACATTGTATTCCAAGGGCTGGAACACCAGACCGGCGTATACCACATAGCGGGGGTCTTCATCGTAACGGCGCGTCAGCACCTTCACCGAAGAAAGCGGAGACAGCGTGACCTCAGACTCCTGCACCTGCCCCCCACGGATAATGGTGAAGCACAACTTATCACCGGCAAACGAGCGTTCAGCCAGCTCTTCCAGACGCACGCGAACCCCATCCAGCGAAATCATGGCGGAGCAGTCCACCGGCAGGCCATTGACGGCCATCACCACGTCCCCGGGTTGCAGAGCGCCATCGCAGGCAGATCCCTTCACCACATCGGAAACCATGCATCCCAGCCCGTTATCAGGCATCTGGAAATGGCGGCGCATGGCCTGGTTCTCCATGGGAATGAAATAGGCACCCATCTCCACATAGCCATCATAGCGGCCATCCTTCACATCCTCCAGGAAGTGGCGGATGACGGGCATAGGAATCACATAGCCGGTGGAGTTTGCCTGCAGGAGCCCCTGGAAAGCCACACCCACCACCTTGTCACCCTTGAGCACGGGGCCGCCGCTGTTGCCGGGGTTGATGGCGGCATCCACCTGCAGCGCCATGTGGGCAACATTGCGCGGGTGAGCATAAGGAATCGTATCGATACGCGAGACAATGCCACGCGTCACCGAAAGGCGGTTGCCACCCACAGGATACCCGATGGCGCGCACCGTATCCTCCAGCTGAGGAAGCTCCTCGGTAAACTCCAGACAGGGCACCCCTTCAAATGCAGAGGTGTCATCAATCTCCAGCAGCGCCAGGTCCGCATCGTGTGCCACATACTTCACCCGGGCAGGAATACGGCGGGCATCCGCATACAGCGAAATATCAATCTTTACTGCATTTGCCACCACGTGGGCATTGGTCATGAACTGACCGGGAGCTACCAGGAATCCTGTGCCGTTGCCACGACCAAAATTACCACTCTGCCAGGGGGTCTCATAATCCGGCGTACGGCTCACCACCTCTACTTTCACAATACCGCGGTAGGCCGACGCCAGATCAGCCGCCGGTGTAGGCTGCACCGGAGCCGGAGCAGGTTCCGGCTGCACCACCGGCGCAGCAACAGATTCCGGTTGGGGCTCAAGCGCAGGCTCGGAAGCCGGCACGGGTTCGGGAGCAGGTTGCGCTTCAGGAGCAGGCTCAGGCTGAGCCTCGGGCGCCGGAGCGGGCGCAGGCTGAGCCTCGGGCGCGGGCTGTTCTTCCTGAACCGGTGCAGCCTCGGGCTGCATCTCAGAAGCAGAAACAGGTTCGGAAATCTGGGTATCAACCGGGACAGAAGCCTGCGGCGCAAGCTCGGCTGCGGCACCCTGTGCCAAAACTGGCAGTGCCGACATCAGCGTAATCAAAGTGAGTGTCATCTTCACGGCAGCATTTTGCCCTGTAAAACCAGCTAAGTCAAGCACAATGTAGTGCAGCGCGCACGCTCGCTGCAAGCGCGCCACGCACACGCGCGAATTTTGTTCTGCCCGGAAATAGCGCTTGCACCTTGGCGCATTAGCTGGTAGAATGGGGCGCCGTGCAATCCTCATCCCCCTATCAGAACCCGCTCTGGCCCGATGCCGTGTGGGACGTATCAGGCGCGTTCGTCAACGACCGCGAGCTGATTGCTTTCTACGACTACTGCAAACTTCTGCTTGGTTTCGAGGCTTTCAACATAGTGCACGGCTCACCTCTGTGCGAATGGAACTCCGGCCGCGTGCTCAAGCACCTGATGCGAGAAGCGGAAGAGGTACGCACCGCCGGTCTGGAATACGAGAAGCGCAACATTGCCGTCTACCTCACCTTCACCAACCTGCTGCTGAACGAAACACATATGAAGGACGCCTTCGGCAACGCGCTCTGCATCTTCTTCAGCCGCCATAATCCCACGGGCAGGAACTCCATCATCCTGGCCAGCGATATCCTGCGCGAGCACATCCGCAAGGAATATCCCACGCTGAAACTCATCTCCTCCATCCTGAAAATCACCAACGGCGGCGGAAAAGGCAAGCTGGACACCTACAAGCGCCTGGCCGACGAGTACGATGAGGTCATGGTACACCCGGACGATGTGCTGAACTACGACCTGCTGGAGCAAATTGAGGACAAGGACCGCCACATCCTTCTCATCAATGAGTATTGCATCCGCAACTGTCCCATCCGCCCCTTCCATTACCACACACTCTCCGAATCGGCGCTCTCCTTCATGAGCTTCGACAACAGCAAATTCGAAGCCAGACAGGCAACCAACGGCTGCCGCAGCCTTTACACCCTGCTGGCAGACGAACACAAGAGCGTGCTGGCGCTCAACACCCCCGAAATCCAGAAATTGCGCGAAATGGGATTCACCCATTTCAAAGTACAGGGCCGCGGCCACGCCAACGCTTCCTCCATTCTTTTCGATCTGCTGCGCCTCGCCCTGCGCAATGACGCACCGGGTGAGAACGCCATGCACCGCAACGGCCAGATGTTCTGGGAATCCATCCTGCCCCACTGACGCACCATGAGCACGCCTGAAATCACCCCCGAACAAGCTGTAGAAAACCTGCGTTTCCTGACCCGGGATTACCTCCCCGAGGCCATATGGACCGTAGGCGGAGCCCTGCGCTTTGACAAGAGCCTGCTCACTCTGAATAACTTCCTGAGCCAGATGCTCGCCATCCGCCGTTTTCACAACGTGGCAGGTGCACCGCCCTGCATCTGGTCGCTGGACTGGTTTGTACAGCGCCGTCCCATTGCCTTTGACGCCTACTGCAACGCATTGGAAGAATATGCCAGGCAGAACACCGGCGTCACGCTCGTATTCGATAATCCGAACCTGAGCGAAGCAGATTTGACCAACTCCTACTGCCTGGGACTCGTGCAGGAACTTTACAAGCGCGACCGCATCCGCCGGAATGCCGTCTGTGTGGCCAGCGATGCCCTGGCCGCTCACCTGCGCGAAACCATGCCCAAGCTGAGAATCCATTGCCACCCGAACAGACTGGTCATGGAGAAAGGCAAGCGCACCCCCGCACTGTATAACAAGCTGGCCGGCATGTACGACCGCGTGTGCCTGCACCCGGCAGATGCCGTGAAACCCAGCATCACCAATGCGCTGGAGCAGAAAGAGAAATTCGATATCATCATCAACGACAGCTGCCTGCGCACCTGCCCCGTGCGGCGAGAACATGTCGCTCTGCTGGCGGATATGCGACGCGCCCCCTACGACACCGGGCTCATGCGCCGCCGCTCCGACCTCATCACCCGCGTCGCCTGCCAGAAAAACAACCCAGCCGAACTGCAGCAGAAAGCCAGCTGCAACCTCACCCGCGCAGAGGCCACTGCCTTGTACGAGGCAGGATTCCGCAGCTTCATCATTCAGGCGCAGCAGTTCCGCAATGAAATGACCCTGCTCTGGGATATTTTCCACTGCATGCTCGACTACTCCCCCGAGCTCTGCAACAAAGCCGCCCTCATCGCCTCCTCCGGCATGGCCGAGTTCGGCAAACCCAGCAGTGACCTGCCCAGCGGTCTGCGCCAGTTCAGTTTTACAAATTACGAATAAACACAAAGACAAGCACATGAAATACACCAACATATTCACGTCCGAATCCGTAGGCGAGGGACACCCCGACAAAGTGGCCGACCTCATCTCCGATTCCATTCTCGATGCCTGTCTGGCCCAGGATCCCGCCAGCCGCGTAGCCTGCGAAACGCTGGTGAAGGACAGCCACGTGGTGCTCGCCGGCGAGATTACCACCAAGGCCGTCATTGATTACGAAAAGATTGTACGCGAAGCTATCGCCGAAATCGGCTACCGCACCGCTGCAGATGATGCGCTCTTCAACGCAGAGAACGTGGACATCACGAACTACCTTTCCACCCAGAGCCCTGATATCGCCCAGGGTGTGGATGCCTGCGCCGCCGAAGGCAAGGACGGCGATGAACAGGGTGCCGGTGACCAGGGTATCATGTTCGGCTACGCTTCCAACGAGACCCCGGAGCTCATGCCCGCCCCCATCATGTTCTCCCACCGCATCATGATGGAGCTGGCCAAGGTGCGCCACAGTGGCGCGGTCACCTGGCTGCGCCCCGACAGCAAGAGCCAGGTAGCCGTGGAGTACGGTGAGGACGGCCGTCCCGCCCGTATCCTGAACGTGGTGCTCAGCACCCAGCATACCGAGGAAGTAGACATCGCCACTATCCGCGAGTTCTGCACCAACCTCATCCGCCGCTGCCTGCCTGCCGAGCTCATCACCCCGGAAACCGAATTCTTCATCAACCCCCCCGGTCGTTTCGTCATCGGTGGTCCCCACGGCGACTCCGGTCTCACCGGCCGCAAGATTATCGTGGATACCTACGGTGGCATGGGTCGCCACGGTGGTGGCGCCTTCTCCGGCAAGGACTGCAGCAAGGTGGACCGCTCCGGTGCCTACATGTGCCGCTGGGTGGCCAAGCATGTGGTGGCCGCCGGCCTGGCAGACCGCTGCGAGCTGCAGGTGGGCTACGCCATCGGCAAGGCCAGCCCCGTGTCCATCATGATTGATGTAGAGACCTTCGGCACCGCCAAGGTGGACAAGCAGGTCATCATCGACCGCATTAAGGAAGCCTTCTCCTTCAAGCCCGCAGACATGGAGCGCGTGCTGGGTCTGCGTGAACCCATCTTCCGCAAGACCACCAACTACGGCCACTTCACCAAGGCCGACCTCCCCTGGGAACAGCTCGACCCCCGCTGTCTGAGCATCCTCATGGGCTAAGAAAGCGCTGCTTTTTCACTCCCCGTCACGCAGCAGTGTGGCGGGGATTTTTCCTTTCCCGCCATGCTGAAAACCATCCACTACCGAAAAACAGGCGAAGAATGCGAATTCTGGTTCGTCTGCGCGGAGCGTATCATTCACCGCCCCGCTAGTGGTGATTTCTGCCAGGCCGGACAAGTACCCGAAGATGCCCCGGAAGTTCCCCGCACCGATAATCCGCTGGATACCGGGAACCTGCACCATTCCTTCATCGGAAGCCGTCTGCTGGGCATCTATGGCGATGGCGACCCCTACATGCTCCGCTTTGAGAACGGCGGAGTCATCACCGTGATGTATGACTACCCCTATTCCGACCCCACAGAAGGCACCCCCTTCTGGACGTTGGATTTCCACACCCCCGAATACATGGCAGAGGACACGGAATTCCGGCACCACGTGGAGGAAGTCTGCACCGAATCCCAGCGTGTGGCGATTCAGCCGGAATATATGGCAGAGGACACGGAGTTCCGGCACCACGTGGAGGAAGTCTGCACCGAATCCCAGCGTGTGGAGATTCAGCCGGAGAAAGAAACACCGGCACCCCGCCCCGACATCCGGCAGATAAGGTACTATGCGTGGCGCACCCTGGCGGTGCTGCTGGTGTTATGTCTCATCATTCAGCAGGTGCAGTTATCTTCGCAGCCACCCACCTGGCAGTATTCCCTGCCCATCTGCTGGTTTGTTGCAGGGCTGTACTACATCGGCATACCCCTGCTGGGCACTCTGCTTTTCTTTGTCTTCAAGGGGATGGGGATGCGCTGCCGCATTCCCATGGGCCTGACCATCATAACCGGGCACATGCTTGCCGGGCATATGGAGCAATTCGACACGCAGCTCCAATTTACCACCACCATGGGCAGCGGAGCCTATGGCATCTCCCTGTTTGCCTTTGTCTACTACATACTTGTCCTGCTTCCGGGGCTCTGCCTCTGCCTGTTTATTCACGGCGCGTGGGAAAGCACCCTCAACCGGCTCGGCAAAATAGCAGAGGTTCTCATCTATCTCCTGCTGAGCGGCAGCCTGCTGTGGCTGTGCGTGATGCTCTGCGTGAATCCTTTTGAGAAATAACGGTCGGGATTCAAAAACAAATCAAAAACTCCCGGCAAATAGAACGCAATGGCCTATTGCTCCGCCGGGGGTGGCGTGGTATCATGGGTGCAAGATGACACTCGAACACCCCTTTCTTGATGATACGCAGCTGCCTGCGTGGTCGCAGCTGAGCCCGGAAAAAGCCCGTGTGGATATCCGCCTGGCCATTGAACAGGCCAAAGCCACGGTGGATTCTATCTGCCAGGTGCAGGAACCGAGCTACGACAACACCTTTGCTGCGCTGGAAAACAGCGGAGCCGCCCTCATGCGCGGCTGGCAACGCCTGAATCACCTGCGCTCGGTCATGGACTCCCCCGAGCTGCGCGAGGTCATCAACGAACTCACGCCCGAGGTGGTCATCTACTCCAGCAGCGTGACCCTCAACCCCCAGCTCTACGCCGTGCTCAAGAATGCCGCCGCGCAGCCCTGGGTGCAGGAACTCTCCGCCGTGAAGCAGCGATTCATCTCCGAAACCCTGGCCGATTTCCGCGAAAGCGGCGCCGACCTGACAGAGGATAAGAAGGCCCGTTACGCCGAGCTTTCCACCGAGCTGGCCCAGCTTTCCCAGACCTTCGGTGAGCACGTGCTCGATTCCACCAATGCCTGGGAATACGTGACCAGCGATGAAAGCGAGCTGGCCGGTCTGCCCGAATCCGCCCGCGAGGCTGCCCGGCAGGATGCACTGTCCAAGGGACACGGCAGCGAAGAGGCACCCGCCTGGCGCTTCAGCCTGCAGTTCACCAGCATCCAGCCCGTGCTCACCTTTGCGGATAATGCCGCCCTGCGCGAGCGCGTGTGGCGCGGCATGCAGAGCAAGGGCACAGGCGAGTTCGACAACGCCCCGCTCATCGACAAGATTCTCACCCTGCGTGCCGAAAAAGCCGCCCTGCTGGGCTACGAGCGCTATTCCGACTATGTGACCAGCCGCCGCATGGCCGGCAGCGGACAGACCGCTCTGGATTTCATCAACAAGCTGCACGAACAGGTGCGCCCCGCCTTCCTGGAAGAGCAGGAAGCCATCCGCCGCTTTGCCGAGGAACAGACCGGCACCGCCATCACCACCATGGAACCCTGGAGCATCGGCTACTGGAGCGAGAAACGCCGCAAGGCTCTCTACGATTTCGACACCGAAGAGCTGCGCCCCTACTATGCCATGCAGAATGTGCTGGACGGCATGTTCTCCATCTACGCGGGGCTCTACGGCATCCGCTTCACCCAGAAGGAAACAGCCTGCGTGCAGCCCGGCGAGGAAGTACCCGCCGGGGCGGTGGAAGTGTGGCATCCCGAAGTGCTCTTCTACGAGGTGCACGATGAGGAAAGCGGCGAGCACCTGGGCTCATTCTACGCCGACTGGTATCCGCGCGACGTGAAGCGCGCCGGCGCCTGGATGGACCCGCTGGGCACCGGCCTGCCCCCCATGAACGGCCAGCCGCGCGAGCCGCATCTGGCGTTCATGTGCGGCAACATGAGCCGCCCCGTGGGCGACAAGCCCGCCCTGCTCAGCCACTACGAGGTCGAGACCGTATTCCACGAGTTCGGCCACCTGCTGCACCAGGTACTCAGCAATGTGGAGGTGCGCTCCCTCTCGGGCTGCAATGTGGCCTGGGACTTCGTAGAGCTGCCCAGCCAGATTAACGAGAACTGGACCTGGGAGCCCGAGGCCATAGCCCGCTACGCCCGCCACTGGCAGACCGGCGAGCTCATGCCCCGCGAGCTCATGGACAAGATGCTGGCCGCCCGCAACTACGGCGCCGCCACCTTCTTCATGCGCCAGCTCTGCTTCGGCAAGATTGACCTGGAACTGCACACCAACACCGCCAGCTTCCTGGGCCGCGATGTGGAGGAAGTGGACCGCGAAATCCTGGCAGACTACCGCGTGCCCACCACCGAACCGGGCAACAGCGTGCTGCGCGCCTTCTCCCACATTTTCGACGGCGGCTACGAAAGCGGCTACTATTCCTACAAGTGGGCCGAAGTACTCGATGCCGATGCCTTCTCCCGCTTCGCACAGGAGGGCATCTTCAACCCCGCCACGGGGCGCGATTTCCGCCGCTGCATCCTCTCGCAGGGCAACAGCCGCCCCGCTGCCGAGCTGTACCGCGATTTCATGCAGCGCGACCCGGACACCACCGCCCTGCTCCGCCGCAGCGGCATCGATGCCTGAGCAACATTCCTCGTCAAGGCGAAACCCACGCCACCGCGCGAGTTTCGCCTTGACGACACGCGAACAGCTTGTATAATCAATCCTGAACCCGGAACAACCAGTCATGATACGCTTTGCCTCGACCGATTGCCGCCGCGAAACCGGCAACATCAAGTGGGATCTCCAGGGCCCCCTGCCTTTCGGTATCGCTGATATGGATATTGAAAGTCCGCCCTGCGTCGTAGATGCCCTGCAGGCCCGCCTGAACCACCGTTTCTACGGCTATGCCTTCATGACGGATGAGCTGCGCGCCGCCATCACGGCCTATCTGGTGAGCAAGCACGGCGTGACCAACGCCGCTCCCGAATGGCTGCACGAGCTGCCCGGCTGCGTACCGGCCTTCACCCTGGTGGCCCGCACGGTATGCCCCGAGCCGCAGCACGAGGTAATGGTCTGCGCCCCCTCGTACCCGCCCATGCTGCACTGCCACGAGGACGCCCGCTGCAGCCTGCTCTCCGTGCCCTTCAAGTACACGGGTGAACGCTGGGAGTTCGACTGGGAAGCCATGGAAGCCGCGGTATCCCCGAATACAAAGCTTTTCCTGCTCTGCAACCCGCACAACCCGCTGGGGCGCGCCTGGAGCCGCGAGGAAATGGAACGCGTGGCCGACTTCTGCGAGCGCCACGACCTCATCCTCTGCTCCGATGAAATCCACTGCGACCTCGTGCTGGATGAGGACAAGCAGCACGTGTGCGCCCTCACCCTGCCGGAGCGCATGCAGCAGCGCACCGTCATGCTCAGTGCCCCGAGCAAGACCTTCAACATTGCCGGCATATGCTTCACCTACATGGCCGTGCCGAATGCCGAGCTGCACGCCGCCATCCGCAAGACCCAGGGGCACAGCCTGCCCACGCTCAACGTCTTTGCCTACGCCGCTTCGCTGGCCGCCTACACCAGCGGCTGGGAGTGGCACAAACAGCTCCTGAACACCCTGCGCACCAACCGCCAGTTCGTGGTCGACTACATCGCGCGCGAGCTGCCCATGCTCCACACCCGCCACCAGGAAGCCACCTACCTGGCCTGGATTGACTGCTCTGCCCTGGGTGTGGAGAGCCCCCACTCCTTCTTCCGCGAAAAAGCGGGAGTATATCTGGACAACGGCGCCAACTTCGGCGACCCCCAATGCGTGCGCCTGAACTTTGCCACCTCGCCGGAAATGCTCCGCACGGGGCTTGATGCCATGCGCGATGCCGTGCGGGCTCATCTGGGCATAAATTGAACAAACATCCATACCCGCAACGTCCATACTCCAAGCGAAGTATACAAGACTCCCCTCACCATGTCGGAAAACAACCAACAACCGGTCGACGAATTCACCAAGGTAGAATCCATTTTTGTGCGCGGGCGCAACTGCCTGCTGCTGCGGGCTGATTTCTCGCCCATCTTCGTGGACTATTACCTGCACCTCATGCAGCACGGTCTGCGCAACGAAGAAACGGAAGACACCGTACTCAAGAAGCTGCTGGCCTACTTCACCCTGCATCTGGTCTCGCGCCCCTGGCAGGAATACCACGCCTGGACCTTCAACGTATGCACCCCGCGCCTGGCCAACTACTTCATCTCCGGTTCCTCACTCACGGAAGACGTAGTGGGTCGCGCCTTCCGCGAAGATGTGCGCGAAACAGATAAGAACATGCTCTTTGCCCAGAACCTGCTGCCCAACAAGGAGCCGCAGACCTCGGTCATCACCCTGCCTGCCGACCCGGTAGAAGCCTGGGTGCAGGATTTCTACCGCCAGAGCGAGCAGCGCCAGTCACGCGCCTTCGACCTGGGCGAGGACAAGTTCGCCCTCATCACCGCCCAGCCGGATGCCGACCACGACTGGTTGCAGGAGCTCACCGTGGACGATGTACGCGCCATCTCCGAGGTGGAACAGACCAAGCTGCTGGAGACCCGCAAGTTCAAGTTCCGCTGCGGCTGCACCGTGGAAAAGGTACTGCCCGTGGTGCGGGCCATGAAGCACGACTTCGCCGACCTGCTCTCCGAGCAGGGTTTCCTGGAAATCAACTGCCCGCGCTGCGGTGCCTCCTACAAGGTGACCCCGGAAATGATGCGCGCGCAGGATACCAACGCCTGATTTATCCCCCTCCGCCGCCATGTCCCCTCGTCTGAGTACCCTTGCCTTGCTGGCGCTGCTCTGCTGCAGCGCTTGCACCACCGTGCGCACGGTGTACGACTCGCAGGGCAACGAAGTGAAGGACGACGACACCCCGGGCGTGGAGAAAGACCTCATGTCTACCTTCGAGAAGCGCTTTGAAACCGACTTCTCCGAAAAGAAAAATGCCGATGGCGTACCTGTTACCAGCTCGAGCAAAGTGAGTTCCTTCCAACGGGAGCTGGACAACGCCCGCAAAATCGACAAACCCTTTGCCACCGGCAGCTTTGATACCGGCCGCCACCTCAATTTCCGCAGCGACAGCTTCGGTGATGGCGGAAAGCGTTTCAACTCCGGCAAAGACGGCATAGCCCGGACTACCAACCCCATGTATTCTACTGACCTGAGGCCGGATTTCATGAATGACAGCCACGGCATCAGTCACTCCAAGCGCTACAACGGCGCCAGCTCTGCTGACCGGTCAGATATGGAGGGAATCGCCCGCAACGACCGCAGCCAGACCCACCATCTCACCGAGGATGAACCCTACTCCACCGGAGAAAGCAACACTTACGTAGAAGGCCGCCGCAATAAAACGCCGCAGCCGGACATCATCGACTACCGCGATTACTACCGCCAGCACATTCACAGCGTCCGCCAGCTTCTCGGCCGCGATAATGAGTCAGCTCAGGGCGGCGAATAATTTTCCTTGCAAAAGGCTGGGAAATCCGTTAACATGCGGGCATGTTCCGTTTAGCTTCATGCCTTAGTCTTTTTTTCTGTGCTGCAGCCCTGAGTGCTGACCTGGCAGAAAGCATCAAATCCGGTGATTTCTGGAAGCAGGACACCAAGACAGCCCTGCAGGGCATACCCTGCAGCCAGCCGGATGCCGAGCACATGCGTGCCACTGCCGGAGCCGTTTCCCTGGGCACCATCACCGCGGGAGAAGTCATTTTCACCGTGGCAGAAAAAAAGCCTGTCTCCATGCAGGCCATGCTCTACAACAAGGGCGATGACGGCGCCATAGGTGCCGATTCGTTCAAGAAGCAGATTGAAGAAGCCCGGACCACACTGGATGAACTCACCGGTGTGCGCGGCAAGGTGCGCCGCAACAACAAGAGCGACTCCGCTGTCAAGCTCCAGGCCTGGGAATGGAAATGGGAAAACGGCGTCATCCGTCTTGAAGCCAGCTCCACAGGTAGCAAAAGCGATTTTGAGGCCGAGTTCATCCGCATCAACGCCGCTGCTGATACCAAGACTCTGAGCAGCGGTGGCGTCCGCGACACTGTGCGACGCGGTGAGCTGAGAGACAACATCGTGACCGAGGAAGACGGCACCGTGTGGCTCCAGAACATGCCCATGGTTGACCAGGGGCAGAAAGGTTACTGCGTGCCCGCCACACTGGCACGAGTCTTCTCCTACTACGGCATGGACAAAGTGGACCAGCACGCCCTCGCTGCCGTTTGCGACACCAGCGACCAGGGCACATCCTCCCTCGCTATCGAGCAGGCCATGAAGGATGTCTGCAAGAAGTTCCGCACCAAGTTCATCGTCATCGATGACTACCAGACCAACCACACATCTGTCGTTGCACCCTATAACAAGATTGCCAAGCGTGAAGACAAGGAACTCCTGAGCAAGCACGGTGATGTGTTCGGTGCGGCAGATGCCACCATCCTCCGCAAAGCCCGCGCAGGCAAGCCCACCCAGATTACCAAGTGGATGAAGGACATCAAAAAGAACATCGATGCCGGATCTCCCGTCATCTGGATGGTCATGCTCGGCATCTACCCCGAGGAAGTAGCCCTTCCCCAGACCCGCGGCGGCCACGCACGCCTCATCATCGGCTACAACCTCAAGAAAAAGACCATCATCTACACCGATTCCTGGGGTGCCGCCCACGCACGCAAGACCATCAAGGCCGCAGACGCTGCTGCCATGACCACCGGTCGCTACGTCATCAAGCTGCGCTGACCTCCGGGCTTCTCATCGTTCCCCTCTCCGCGTCTGCACCCACCGGTGCAGACGTTTGACTTCTAAAAAGTCAGCGTAGCGGAATTTTGAGCCCGCAAGGGCGATAGAATCATAGCCCAGCGTGGAGCCGCAATGCGGCGGAACGCTGGGTTTGGTGTTAAATATACCCGGAACCCCGAACGAAGTGAGCGGGTGGCAGAAAGCGCGGCTAAAACACTAAGCCAAA
>JAZONE010000018.1:0-84585 GCA_045654325.1 Akkermansia sp. | reverse complement strand
CCGGCAGAATGGCCAGAGCCAGGGACATGAGCTTGTCGGAGCCGTCGATGTCGATGACGGAAGCATCCTGCGGGGCATCGGCGCTGGCGCCGGCCAGGGGCTTCAGCACGGTGTTGCCCTGCACCTCGTGGTCGTACTCGCGGATGATGGGTTCGCGGGAAACGATGGCGAAGTCGCCGAAGAGCTGCTTGAGGTCGCCGGCCAGGTTGCTGTCATCCAGAGCGATGCCGGTCCTGGCTTCACCCTTGGTGAACACGGAGGTAAGCTTCTTCACGGGGGCGTCGTGCAGCTTGGAGTTATCCATCTCCACCACGCACTCGCCGTTGTGCCACACGCGCAGCACGCCGCTGTCGTTGGATTCGCCCAGCACGGTCATCTCCGTCTGGAAGGTGTCGGCCAGCTTCTGCAGTTCGTCCAGGTTCTCGGGCTTCACGGCCAGCACCATGCGCTCCTGAGACTCGGAAAGGAAAATCTGCCAGGAAAGCATGTTGGTCTCCTTGAGCGGAGCGCGCTCCAGGTACAGGTTACCGCCGGTCTCGGAAAGCATTTCACCTGCAGCGGAGGAGAAACCACCGGCGCCGCAGTCGGTCACGAACTCGATGAGTCCGCGCTCGCGGGCTTCCAGAATCACGTCCAGAGTCTTCTTTTCTTCGATGGGGTTGCCAATCTGCACAGCCTGCTGGTCTTCCTCGGCAGAGGCTTCGCCCATAGCGGCGGAGGAGAAGGTAGCGCCGTGCAGACCGTCCTTACCGGTGCGGCCGCCGATGACCACCACGGCCAGGCCGGGCTTCATTTCCTTGGCGATGTCCTCCTGGGGAATCACGCCGGCGGTGCCGCAGAATACAAGCGGGTTGTAAATGTAGGTGGGGTCGAACTGGATGGCACCGCTGGTGGTGGGAATACCCATGCGGTTACCGTAGTCGCGCACGCCGTGCACCACGCCGCGCATAATGCCCAGCGGGTGAATGATGTTGTGGCCTTCCACCATCTCCTGCGGCGTATCGGGAGCGCCGAAGCAGAATACGTCCAGGTTGGCGATGGGCTTGGCACCCTTGCCGGCGCCCAGAATATCGCGGATCACGCCGCCCAGACCCGTGTTGGCACCGGCGTAGGGCTCAATGGCGGAGGGGTGGTTGTGCGTCTCGGCCTTGAGACACACGGAAAGCTTGTCGTCCAGCTTGATGAAACCGGCGTTGTCTACGAAGCAGCTCAGCACAAAACCGGGCTTCTTGGCCATGAGCTCCTTCGTGGTGCTCTGGATGAAGGTCTTGTACATGCTCTTGATTTCCTCCGTCTGGCCATCGACCGTGTGGTTGATGGTGGCGGCGAAAATGCGGTGCTTGCAGTGCTCAGACCAGGTCTGGGCGATTACTTCGAGCTCCACGTCCGTGGGGTCGCGGTCAATCTCGCAGAAAATCTGCTGCACCACCAGCATATCCTCGGTGGAGAGGGAGAGCTTCATGTTCTGGCTCAGCGCGGTCAGTTCGGCTTCGCTCAGGTTGCGGACAGGAATGGTACGATAAGTAGCCATGATATTAAAAATTGACAATCAGGATTTTAGTTTATCTTCCAGGTGTGGATGGCGGGGTTGCACACGTCCTTGCAGAAGCGGGCAGAAAGAGCGGCGGCGTCGCCCTGACCGAACACATAGACCTTCTGGGTGATGGTGAGTGCCGTGATGGTGAAGGGCAGACCCTTGCGACCACGATAGTTGGTGAGGATGGCTTCCTTCTCCAGGTCCAGCGCACCCTTCTTGATGCCATAGGAAATGCTGAACAGCTCGCCGCTCAGTGCGGGGGTGCCGTCTTCCTGCACCTTCTGCGAGATGGAGTCCACCAGCACGCTGCGCATGTAGGCTGCGGCGGCTTCGGTGTCGCCCTCGCACTCGATGGTGTACAGGCGGGTGTGGTTGTAGGTAAGCTGGTCTGCAATGGGGGTGTAGAGCAGCTTGTTGGCGTCCGTGGCCGACTGGAATCGGCTGAATACTTCAAACGTCAGTGTTGCCATAATGTTGTGTGATGGTTGCGCGCGGGCGCGTGTGTAAGGTGAAAAAAGGCCACCGGCGGGCGCATTGCCACCGGTGGCCGATTGGAAAATTTACTTCTGCAGACGGTCGAGCACGTCGGCGAAGGCTTCCATGAAGCCGCCCAGACCCTGGCGGGAACGGTCCTTGTCCATCTTCTTGCCCGTAGCTACGTCCCACAGACGGCAGGTGTCCGGAGAAATCTCATCGGCCAGCACAATCTGGCTGGGGTCGCTGGCAAGGCGGCCGAACTCAATCTTGAAGTCGATGAGGCGCAGGTTGGCGGTCATGAAGAATTCCTTAAGCGTCTCGTTGATGAGCAGAGCCATCTGCTTGATGGAGGCGCATTCCTCTTCGGTGGCGGCGCCCATTTCGCGGGCATAGTCGTCGTTGATGAAGGGATCGTTCAGAGCGTCATCCTTGTAGGAGAACTCAACGATGGGCTTCTTGAACTCGGTACCCTCGGCCACGCCCATGCGCTTGGAGAAAGAACCGGCAGCCACGTTGCGCACGATGACTTCCAGCGGCATAATGGAAACCCTCTTCACGAGCAGGTTGATGTCGTCCACATCGTCCACCAGGTGGGTCTTCACGCCCTTGTCCTCGAGCATGCGGTAGATGATGAGGGTGATAGCCTTGTTAAAACGGCCCTTGTTCTCGAAGTCTTCCTTCTTCACACCATTGAATGCGGTGGCGGAGTCCTTGTACTCCATGCGCAGAACATCGGGATTTTCCGTCGTGAACAGTCTCTTGGCTTTGCCTTCGTAAATAGGTTCCATGATTATACGCGGGGCTGTTGTGTACTCTCCCCGCGGAGAGTATACCCACCAGATAACCAAAGTCAAGCCCGAAGAAACTTTAACTGGCGATTTTTTAGACGCTCAGGCATTTGCCCGTATCCCGGAGCCGAATCCGGTGGCGGCAATGAATATGCGCTGTAGTCAATTGCCGGTCAGCAAGTAACCGGAACTTATTCTTCCACGATGACCAGAGAATCAAGGGTGACGAGGTCAAACAGCGTGGCGGCATCCTGCGGAGAGAGGCGTATGCAGCCGTGGGAGACGGGGGTGCCGAGGTGTTCCACGTCTGCGGTGCCGTGGATGTAGATGTAGCGTTCGCGGGTGTTGGCATTCCGGGGTTCCAGCCCGTGCAGGGCTATAATGCGGGAGAGCACCGCATCTTCTCCTTTGCTGGCGGCAGGGTGCAGCCCCACGGGAATGCGGCTGCGGAAAACGGTCAGAATGGGGGCGTTTTCACCATGCAGACTGCAGATGGCGAACCTCCCCAGCGGGGTGCGCCCGCTGCCGGGCTCGCTGCCGGTGCCGGCGGCTCCGGTGCTGCAGGGGGCGGAAAAGAGAAGTTCTCCCCCGGCGGAGTGCAGCTCCAGCCGCTGGGCGGAAACAGAAATGCGGATAGTGCTCATGGCTGAACTATTCGCCAAGGATAGTCTTGGCTATATCCTCGGCGGCGTTGGGGCGGGAGAGCTGGCGCATGGCTTCTTCCATGGCGGTGCGGGCCTCGGGATTCATGACGGTGTTGTGCACAAAGTCGTGAACCTTGTCGATGCTGAGGTCGGCCTGCTGGATGAGGACGGCTGCGCTGTGGTCGGAGAAAGCACGCGCGTTGTGGGTCTGGTGGTCGTCTGCCGCATAGGGGTAGGGAACCAGCAGGCAGGCTTTGCCGATGAGGGAGAGCTCCGTGAGGGTGCTTGCTCCGCTGCGGGCAATGACGCCATCTGCCGCGGCGTAGGCGGCGGGCATGTCGGCGCAGAAACCGAGCACAGTGATGTTCGGGGCTCCACCGGCCAGGGCGTTGACTCGCTCAAAGTCGATGCGACCGGCAATGACCAGGTAATGCACACCGGGGTCGGCCTTGGCGGATTCAATCAGCAACGAGTTGAGATTCTTTGCACCCTGAGACCCGCCGGTCACGAGCACCACAGGCTTATCCTGCGGCAGGTTCAGGCGCGCGCGGGCTTCCTTCTGCGTGGGCAGGTTGCGGATTTCATCGCGCACGGGGGTGCCCACCACGGCACAGGTGCTGCCGGGGAAATGCTGCACTGCTTCCTTCATGCCCACGAGTACACCGGTGCACCAGCGGGCGGTGAGTCGGTTTGATTTACCCGGCATGGCGTTGGAATCGTGCACGTACGAGCGCAGCCCCAGCGCGCGGGCGGCTTTGCAGGGCGGCAGGCTGGTGAACCCACCCATGCCCAGCACCACATCGGCCTTTTCGCGGCGCAGCAGTTTCTTGCAGCTGAAGTAGGTTGCCGCCAGCTTCCAGAGGAAGGCGGGCATGCGCAGCGAGAGGGTGGGGGGCTTGGCAATGGCGGGGATGCTGTGGAACTCCAGGTCTCCATACTTGCTGGAGGCTTCGGCATCCACCTCTTTACGAGAAATGAGAAGGACGGGGCGGTGCCCCATCTTGCGGAGTTGCTGGGCAACGGCAATGCCCGGGAAAAGATGACCGCCTGTGCCACCACAGGCAATGATGACGTTGAGAGACTTGTTCGGGTTCATGGCTTCTGGATTTCCTTGAGTCGGCGGGCAGGCCAGTAGTTCTGGCGGATGATGGGGGTGTGCCTCTGGATGCTGGTAAGCATGCCGATGGAGGCGATGGTGAAGACGAGGTTGGTGCCACCGCTGCTGATGAAGGGCAGGGGCAGACCGGTATTGGGAAGAATGGCGGTGACCACCATCATGTTGAGCATGGCCGGCCAGAAGATGGTGCAGGTGAGCCCTAGCGCCAGAATGCGCCCGAATGTATCGTGTGTCTGCACCGCCAGCGACAGCCCGGAAATTGTGAGCAGAGTGAATAAAACCACCACACCCGCAGCCCCGAAGAAGCCCCATTCTTCACCGATTTCCGCGTAAATGAAGTCGGTATGGGCGTAGGGAAGGTTGCCGTATTTCTCAATGCCGTCGCCCAGACCCACGCCGGTCAGGCCGCCACGCGCAAAGGCCAGTATGGCAATCCACTGCTGGCGACCGGCGCCCTGGCTGTAGGCCTGCGGGTCGAGCCAGGCTTCGATGCGCTGCATACGGTTTGCACTGCCGGTCATCATCACATACAGCACAATGGCACCCAGCAGCATGGCCAGCAGCATGAGCCACCACCGTGTGCCGGATACGAACATCACGCAGAAACCGGACATAGCGAGTGCGGCCGCTGTGCCCATGTCCTTTTCAATCAGGATGAGGAAAAGGGGAAGCCCGAACAGGAATGCACCGGGAATGACAAAGCCTTTCCAGAATGTGCCGGCCATTTCCCGGTAGGTTGTGTACCAGTTTGCCAGGGTGAGCATGAGGGCAATCTTGGCCAGCTCACTGGGCTGGAAGGTGAGACCAACCTTGATCCAGCGGGATTCACCGTTGATGGTCAGGCCGATGCCGGGCAGGAAACAGCACGCCAGCAGCACAACGCTGACCACCCAGATGATGAAGACGAAGCGCCGCCAGATATGGTAGTCAACTTTGCTCAGAAAGAGCGCTAACCCCAGCCCTCCCACGGCAAACATGCACTGCTTGCCCAGGAAGGTATCATACCACGGCAGTTTATCCTGACCGGGAGCGCAGGAACCGGTGCTCGCCACCATGACCACCCCCAGCACGAGCAGGAGGATAAAGCAAATCCAGATACAGATGATGCTGACGCGGGAGGTCATGGAGATACGAACCGATTATTCGCTGACTTTGAGCTTCTGACCCACACGCAGACGCTTTGCGTCGGCGTTGGTCATGTTATTCATCTTCAGGAGCTTGTTAACGGAAATTTTGTATTTCTTAGCGATGCGGCCCGGGTTTTCGCCGCTCTTCACCACGTGGTACTTAGCGGTATCCTTCACTACGGGCTGGTTGGCCAGTGCTTCCCTGGCAACTGCAGAATCCTTAGGCACAGGCACGCTGAGTTTCACGCCGGTCGGCAGGTTGTGACGATTTGCCAGAGAGGCGTTGGCTCCCTTGAGTACGTCTTCGGTAATCCCGTATTGCGCGGCAACGCGGCCCCAGGTGTCGCCTGTCTTGACCAGGTGGCTCAGCGGCACCACGTCGGCAGGAGCCGTTGCCGGGGCGGGTGTGGGCTGTATAGCCACGGGTTCCACAGGAGCAGCCGGCTCGGTAGCCACCGGGGTGACGTTCTCCACATTGATGGGAGCCTGGGTGATGTGCACCTCAGTTGTGTCGGCGGGAGTAGCTGCGGGCTCTGCAGGCTGAACGGCAACTGCAGGTTGCGGCTGTGTGGGCTGAACCTGCGGTGCAGGGTCTGCCGGAGCCACAGGGGGCGGAACAATCGTGGGCGCTACAACCAGGCCGCTGCCGCTTTTGGTGATGCTGCCGCGCATCATGACACCGCCGATGACGAGGAAGTGAACCACGATAAGGCCAAGAATGACGCGCAGTACGGTGACGGGGCTGGTGCTGTCCTCCACCAGACCTACCTGAGAACGCAGAGTCTTCTGCTGCTTGAGATTGCCGTTGATGAATGCTTTGAACTTGTGGGTTTTGGGTTTGGCGCGGCCGAGGCCGGAATTCTGGAATGATGCTTTGGGGTCTCTGCTCATGAATAGTCTGCGAATCGTTTGTAGTTAAATATTCAGGGTCTGTTTCACGGCGGTGCGGAAGCACTCGCCACGCTGTACATAGCCGGTAAATTGGTCGAATGAGGAGGTTCCGGGAGAGAAAAGAACCACATCGCCACGTTGGGCAATCTTGTGAGCTGCCGCCACCGCTTCCTGTACGGTCTGTACCTTGATGACGCGGCTTACGGGGGTGAAGGTCTGCTCCAGCTGGTCGGCAATCTGGCCGAATACCACACAGGCGCGGGCTTTCTGCTCCAGCATGGGGTTGATGGCGGTGTAATCCAGCCCCTTGTCCTTGCCGCCTGCCAGCAGGATGATGGGGCGGGTCTGGGAGCGCACGGCAGCCTCGGTGGAGTGCAGGTTGGTGCTCTTGGAGTCATTCAGCCAGAGCACGCCGTCCATTTCTGCCACGGTTTCGCAGCGGTGGCCGGGCGGGCAGAAACTGCGGATGGCGGCGGAGATGGTGGCATCATCCAGCCCCACGGCGCGGCAGGCCAAGGTGGTGGCCATGGCGTTTTCGGCGTTGTGCGCCTGCTCCAGCGAGGTGCCGCGCAGGGGGGTGAGCACGCTGCCGGCTTCGCAGATGGCGCCGTTTTCGAAATAAAGCTGGCCGGTGTTCACTACGGAGGAGAAGCCCACGCGGCGGGGTGCCAGCTCAGGCAGGTCTTCGCCTTCACGCACGATGGCCAGGCCGCCGGCATCCATGTTCTCGAAGATGCGGAGCTTGGCGTTGTAGTAGTCTTCCACCTTGGTGTAGCGGTCCATGTGGTCCGGGGCGAAGTTCAGCCAGATAGCCACCTCGGGCTTGAAATCGATGATGGTTTCCATCTGGAACGAGGAAACTTCCAGCACGGCGAATTCCGGCTGCGGCTCCATGAGCGCCACTTCGCTGAGGGGGTAACCGTAGTTGCCACAGGCCTTGGCGGTTTTGCCGGCAGAAAGCAGCACATGCTCCAGCAGTGCGGTGGTGGTGGTTTTGCCGTTCGTTCCGGTGATGGCGATGATGCGGCCGCCGTAGTAGTGCCAGGCGAGCTCGGTTTCGCCGATGAGGGGTGCTCCGTGGGCGGTGAAGGCGAGCGTCCAGGGGATATCGCCCTCGATGCCGGGAGAGAGAATCACCATATCTGCTGCGTAAGCTCGGGCCTGTTCCTCCGTGGCACCGGCCACGAGAGAAACGCCGGGTTCGTTGCAGGTGGCCGAGGTGTTGGTGTCGAAGATGCATACCTCGGCAGCACCCTTGGCGAGAGCCAGACGCGCGGCGGCAATACCGCTGCGTCCGCAGCCGAGTACCGCTAATTTTTTACCCGTGAGTTCCATGGTGAAAAAAGTGTTGAAGATTTAGTCGATGAAGCAGGACGGCAGAAGTCCGATACCGAGCACAGCCAGGAAGAAGGCGATAATCCAGAAGCGAACGCAGACCTGGGTTTCGCTCCAGCCGCACTTTTCGAAGTGGTGGTGAATCGGAGCCATGCGGAAGAAGCGGCGGGGCTCGCCATACAGCTTACGGCTGACCTTGAACCAGCCCACCTGAATCATGACCGAGCATGCTTCGGCTACGAATACACCGCCAACGACAACCAGCAGCAGCTCAGAGTGCGTGCACACGGCTACGGTACCCAGCGCACCGCCCAGGGAAAGGGAGCCGGTGTCGCCCATGAAGACCTTGGCAGGGTGAGCATTGAACCACAGGAAACCAAGGCAGGCAGAGGCGATGCAGAGCAGGTAGCAGACCAGGGGATTGTTGCCGGTGCCGGAGAACAGGACAAACGAACTGATGATAATGAATGCCAGGGCGGAAATAACCATGCAGCCGCTGGCAAGACCGTCCAGACCGTCAGTGAGGTTCACGGCGTTGGATGCGCCGATGATGACCAGCATGGCAAAGGGAATGAAGAAGATGCCCAGGTCCAGCGTACCGTAGAAGGGAACGAGCACGCGGGCAATGGTGGGGTCGAGGTAGTAGAGATACCCGGCACAGGCAATGGCAGCCACGGCCTGCAGGGCAATCTTGAACCAGCCGCTCACGCCATCGGTGCTCTTCTTGGTGATTTTGGCCCAGTCATCCAGGAAGCCCAGAATGGCGGTGACTCCCATGACCAGCAGGCAGCACTGGAGTTTGGGGCTGCCCATGTCCAGGAAGAGGATGCTGGTGAGCATGATGAGACCGATAATCATGATGCCGCCCATGGTCGGGGTGCCTACCTTGGCCTGGTGCTCGGGGGCAAGAACGCCACCGCAGGCCTGGCGGATGGGCTGCCCGGCCTTCATGGCTCGCAGTATGGCAATGAGCTTCGGACCAATGAGCATGGAGCCGATGAAAGGCACCAGCAGAGCCAGCAGAAGTTGTACCTCGAAGGGCAGCTCATAAATAAAATTAATCATAAGTCAGGATTGGGGGTTAAGGGAGGGAAAGAGTTCGTACATGCTGCGTTCCATGCCGGCGGAACGGGAGCCCTTGAAGAGCAGCGCATCGCCCGGCTCCATGAGCTGGCGCAGAGCAGCGGCTGCCTCGGCCGGGGTGTTTACCAGCAGGGCGGGGATGCTTTCGGCGGCGGCTTCGCACAGCGCCAGGGTCTCGGCGCATTCCGGACCTACTACCACCACGGCGGCATAGCCCAGAGAGGCGGCGCACCACCCCATATCGGCGTGAGCGGCAATGCCACCCTCGCCCAGCTCACCCATTTTGCCCAGCACGGCGATGCAGCGCTTCGGACCGCGCAGGGCGGCTACGGTTTCGAGAGCGGCTTTCATGCTCTCGGGGTTGGCGTTGTAGGTGTCATCCACCACAGTATAGCCATCGACCTCCTTACAGGCCAGTCGGCCACGGGTGAGGGTGGAGGCTGAGAGCCCGGCGGCAATCTGCTGCATGCTGCAGCCGAGTTTCCAGCCGGCAGCAGCAGCCAGCAGGCTGTTGCTCACCATGTGGGCTCCCGGTACGGGCAGGGAGACTTCTACTTCTTCCTCGCCGTCGATATGCAGGGTATAAGTGGTGCCGGTAGCGGTGCTGCGCGGGTTGAGCGCGCGCACGGGGCTGTTGCACCCACCCACAGGGATGGGGGTGGCGCTGGTCTGCGTGGCTATGTAGTCCGCAAAGTCATCCAGCGCAGGGTAAATCATATAGCCATTGGCAGGCAGGGCGCGGGCTACGGTGCATTTTTCGGAGGCAATGGCCTGGCGGCTGCCCATGAACTCGAGGTGAGCGGAACCGATGGTGGTGATGATACCGATCTGCGGGCGGGTCATGCCGCAGAGCGGGGCAATCTCGCCTGCGTGGTTCATGCCCATCTCCCATATAGCGGCCTCGGTGCCCTTTTCGGTACTCAGAATGCTGAGCGGCACGCCGATGTGGTTATTCAGGTTACCCTTGGTCGCCAGTGCATTGAATTTCTGAGAGAGCACCGAGAGGCACATGTCCTTGGTGCTGGTCTTGCCGCTGCTGCCGGTGAGCCCCACCACATGCAGGGGCTCCAGCTGGCTGCGCCACCAGGCGGCCAGATTCTGCAGCGCCAGCAGGGTGTCTGCCACCTGCACCACGGTGCTGCCGGGGGCATATTCACCCACCAGTCGCGATACCACCACAGCGGCCGCTCCCTTCTGCGTGGCTTCGGCGGCGAAGTTGTTGCCGTCGAACCGCTCTCCGCAGAGCGCCAGGAACACGCAGCCGGGCACAATGGCGCGGCTGTCTGTGGTGAGCCCGGCGGTGATGGAGCGGTCACCCTGCACCACGGCCTGGCCGGCGGTGGCGGTGATGAGTTCTGTGGTGCTCAGGTGGGTCATGGTGTGTGGCGGGGTGAGAAGAAGATTACTTGCTGCGGCGGCCTTCCGGCTTGCGGGAAGGAACGGAGATGCCCTCCGGGTTCTTTTCGGCGTAGAATTTGCGCACCACGGCGGCATCGGAGAAATCGATGGTTTCGTTGGCGAAAATCTGGTAATTCTCGTGCCCCTTGCCGGCAATGAGCACGGCGTCGCCGGGGCGGGCCTGCTCCAGCGCCGCGCGGATGGCTTCCTCGCGGTCGGTGATGCGGTGCTGCTTGGCTTGCGGGATACCGGGCATGATTTCGTCGATAATCTGCTCGGGGTCCTCGCTGCGGGGGTTATCACTGGTCACGATGCAGAGATCGCTGTAGCGGGCGGCGGCTTCGCCCATGAGCGGTCGCTTGGTGCGGTCGCGGTCGCCGCCGCAGCCGAAGATGGTGATAAGGCGGCCATTGCGGCAGAGAGCCTTCATGGTTTTGCACACGTTTTCCACAGCATCCGGGGTGTGGGCGTAGTCCACAAAGCACTGCACGTTGTTCACGCTGCTCACCAGCTCGATGCGGCCGGGTACCTGCGGGCTTTGCGCCATGGCGGTGATGGCTTCGTTGAGCCCCACGCCGGAGCTTACGGCGCCGGCAAGTGCTGCCAGGCTGTTGGAAAGGTTGAACTCGCCGATGAGCGGCGTGCGTACCAGATAGCTGCGGCCCTGGTAGAGAAGTTCGTACTGGCTGCCCTTCAGGGTCACCAGCTTGGGCACGGCGCGGAAGTCGGCCTGTTCGTGCTCGCCGAAGGTGCGCACTTTCATGATGGGGGCCAGCTCGGCAGCCAGGCGGCGGCCGTATGCGTCGTCCAGGTTAATCACGGCCACGTTCTTGCGGCTGGCAGCTGCCATGCGCGTGAACATCAGCTTCTTGGCCTGGTAGTATTCCTCCATGGTGCCGTGGTAGTCCAGGTGGTCCTGGGTGAGGTTGGTGAAGATGCCAACGCGGAAATCTGTGCCGGTAGTGCGGTGCTGGGTGAGAGCGTGCGAGGAAACTTCCATGGCCACGGAGCGGCAGCGGTTCTTCACCATATCAGCCAGCATGCTCTGCAGCAGAGCAGAGCCCGGGGTGGTGTTGCTGCTGGTTACGCGGCGTTCGCCGTTGTCATAGATAATGGTGCCGATGAGACCGGCGCGCTGCCAGACGGCGCGGTAGATGTGGTTCACCAGGTAGCTGATGGTGGTTTTACCGTTGGTACCGGTTACTCCCAGTACCACCATGCTGCTGCTGGGGTAGCCGTGCCAGGCTCTCATCAGCAGACCATTGGCCTCGCGTGTATCAGCTACCTGCACCCAGAGAATTCCTGCTTCAGCGGCCTGCGGGCTCACCGGAGTCTCTGCCACGATGGCGACTGCCCCGCCTGCAATGGCGGAGTCGATGACGCTGTGACCGTCGAACTGCGTGCCGCGAATGGCAATGTAGCAGCAGCCGGGCTCGACCTTGCGGCTGTCATCGGTGAGCAGGCTAAGGGGCTTACGCAGTTTGCCGGTGATAGTGGCACCGGGCAGGATGGCGGATATGGTCTTGGTGTCCATGACTTGGAAAAGTTGCAGGTGATTCTTATTTCTTTAGATTAGCAGATTCTTCTTTAGTAGCAAGATATTTTTCGTAGGCTTCGGGGTCACTGGGGGTGAGATTGAGCACATTGATGAAGCGCTCTGCCGCAGCGCGGAAAATAGGTGCTGCCACTGTACCGCCGCCCGGGTTGCAATCAGTGGGGTGTGGCTCGTCTATCACCGTCATCACCACCAGTTTCGGGTCGTCGATGGGGAGCACGCCGGCAAACGAAACCGTGTAGAGGTTTTCTGTGTAGCCACCGCCGGTTTTTACTTTCTTGGCAGTGCCGGTCTTGCCGCCGATGCGGAAACCGGGGATGGCTGCTGCCGTGGCGGTGCCGCGGCCGCATTCGCCACTGCGTTCGGTCACGGACTCGAGGGCAAAACGCAGGTCGCGTGCGGTGCTCGATTTCATGACCCGGCAGATCTCCTGCGGGGCGCATTCATCGTACACCGAGCCATCGGCAGCGATAATCTTGTCAATGAGCCTGGGTTTCATGCGTATGCCATCGTTGGCAATAGCGGCGTATACCATGGCCATGTGCAGCGGCGACACGGCTACGGAATAGCCGTAGGCAATACGCGAATAGTTCACGATATTCGAGCCGTCTGCCAGCAGGCAGGCACCGCCGGAGGGCAGGTCGATGCCGGCGGACTTGTTGAGCCCGAATTTTTCCAGGTATTCCTTGAAGTTCGGCCATTTTGCCACCAGGGCGATGCGGGCAGCGCCGGGGTTACTGGATTTCTTGAGCACGCCCCACACCGGCAGGCTGTGGTAGTTGAACGGGCGGTCGCTGATAGCCTTGCTGCCGAAGCCTACGGAGAACGGCTCACAGTTTACCCAGCCGCGGATACCCATGAGTCCCTTATCGACTACGGAGGTCACGGCCAGTACCTTGAAGGTGGAGCCCGGCTCATAGCGGGTCTGGCAGGCGTAGTTGAAATCGCCGGTCAGTGCCTTGCCGTTGGAGTCCTTTACTTCGCCACGCTTGAACTTACCCTTCGGGGTGATGAGTTCCTTGGTGTTCAGGTCAAATGCAGGGCGGCTCACCATGGCCAGAATGTCACCGGTCTTGGGGTCTACCACAATCATGCAGCCGTTCTTGGCCCGGAAATGGCGCATGCCTTTATCCAGTTCCTGCTCCACGATGGTCTGCAGGCGCATGTCGATGGTGAGCTTCAGGTTCAGACCATCCTTGGGTGCCAGGTAGCGGTCGTCTTCGTTGGGAAGCACCTGACCGCGGGCGTTGTGGCGGTATTCGCGGATGCCGTCCACGCCGGCCAGATAACTCTGGAAATAGGCCTCAACGCCGCTCATGCCCTTGTTTTCGTGGTCCACATAGCCCAGTACGTGGCAAAGCATCTCGGGCATCACGTAGGAACGCCGCAGACTGGATTGTACGGAAAGTCCGCGTATGTGCGCATCTTTCAGCGCTTTGCGGATTTTTTCCCCGGTATCGAAGTTCATTCCTTTGGCCAGTACAATCTGGTTGCGGAATGAGCGGGGCGGCAGCCCCTTGGCTGCAGCTTCGGCATTGTATCTGGCGGTTTCAGTCTGAGCAATGCGCTCGATGATGTCCTCGCGGGTCATGTAGCGCCTGGTGACTTTGCCGTTCACCTCAGTTTCGATTTCCTGGTGCGAGAGGAAGGGGTAGAGTACTTCTGCCACCAGTTTATCGTGCAGCTGGTAGTAGTACTCCATCTGCTTCTCATCATACTCCATGAGGCGGTTGGCACGAGCGTCGCGCGGGTTGATGCGCGCGCGGCGGGCTTCCTTCTCCTCGGGGGTCATGTCCGCCTTGGCGTTGTCCAGAAGTTTGTTGCGGTACTCGTAGAGCAGCGAACGCCGCTCTTTATCATCTTTCAGCGTTTCCCACTTCGGGTCATGCACGGCCTGGTTGTAGGCAAGGCCTTCCACCACAGCGGTGATTTCGCGCAGGTGGTAGCGGTCTGCCACCAGCTCGGTATGCTGAATGTTGTTGGTGAGCAGCTCCTCATTGCGGTCCATGATGAGACCACGCTGTGCAGGTATGCGCTCGCGGTCGATGAGCTCATCTGCCGCAATGCTGCTGCGGTTGGCCGTATCCACAATCTGCAGATCCACCAGTTTTGCCACCACGGTGCATGAAATACCCACCACGATGCAGGCAAGAAACAGCGTGCGCCCTGCAAATGGTATTTTGGTTTTCATGGAAGGTCTGAGGTGGGTTAACGGGTGATGACGGCGAATCCGCTGTCCTGCAGACGGCGGGCGATTTCAATCTGGCTGCGGTCAATATCGCGCAGCTGGGAGCGGTCCTGGCTCAGGCGGTCGCGCATGGCCCAGCGGTTGGTCAGGGCATTGGTCTTGGCGCGGTGCTGGTTGGTGTTCAGGGTGCACACAGAAATCTCATTGTGGAGGTTGTTGATTTCTGTCCGCACCTCCACCTGGTGATTCTTGAGCAAGGCGTAGGTGATTCCACCCGTAGACACGAGGATGGCAAAGAATACCATCCACAACAGGAAGCCGAAGCTTACCTGGTCAGCGTAACGAGTGTTGTGGGTTGAAGGTGGCATGTGGTGAGGTGATACAGCAGAAGGTGATTTTTTTCAGGTGAGGTGAGAGGAAGGAAGATGGTTTACAGCTTTTCGATGACGCGGAGTTTGGCGCTGCGGGCGCGGGGGTTGGCCGCCAGTTCGGCTTCGCTTGCCACGATGGGCTTGCGGGTCACCAGGCGGGCGGCATATTCCGGGTTGGGGCGCGGGGCCGGCCACTCCGGTCGGTCGATTTCCGGGCGGGTCACGCGGTCAAAGTAGCGCTTGACGGCGCGGTCCTCCAGACTGTGGAAGGTGATGATGGCGAAGCGGCCGCCGCTCTTGAGCAGGCTCAGGCCGGTTTCCAGCAGGGCATCCAGCGCGCCCAGCTCATCGTTCACCGCGATGCGCAGTGCCTGGAATGAGCGGGTGGCAGGGTGCTGCTTACCCTTGCGGGGCAGTACGCTGGCAATGATATCCGCCAGCTGCGTGGTGGTGGTGATGCGGGCTTTGGCGCGTTCCTGCACGATGCGGCGGGCTATGGCCCGGCTGGCGCGCTCTTCGCCGTACTGCCACAGAATGTCGGCCAGCTCGCTCTCGGCGGCGGTGTTCACGATGTCGGCGGCGCTGCGGGGGGCGGCGGGGTTCATGCGCATATCCAGCGGCCCTTCAGCCAGGAAGGAGAAGCCGCGCTCGGCCTGGTCGACCTGCGGGGAAGAGATGCCGATGTCAGCCAGCAGTCCATCCACCTGCTGCACGCCCTGAGCCTTCAGCAGCTCGGCGGCGTTGCGGAAATTGCCGGCCACGATGTGCAGGCGGTCAGCATAGGCAGCCAGTCGCTTGCGGGCAGCCTGGCGGGCGGCGGGGTCCTGGTCGATGCCCCACACGGTGGCGCCGCGCTGCAGCATCAGCTCAGTGTGGCCGCCTCCCCCCAGCGTGGCATCCACCAGCACTCGGCCTTCTGCCGGCTGAAGTGCGGCCACGGCTTCTTCCCGCAGCACGGTCACGTGGTGGAACTCGGGGGTGGCTTCTGCGTCAGCATTCGTGTCAGCCTCGGGGGCTACGGCGGCCTCGGCCTGGCGGCAGCTTTCCTGCCACTCGGCAGCCTCGGCAGCGCTGGTGGCCTCCACCAGCGGGGTGGGGTACCAGGTGATTTCCGGGGTGGCGGTGGCCCAGCGGGCAGTCAGAGCATCAATGCCTTTCTCGCCGCTCAGCTCCACCAGCACCGTGGCGGTGCAGGGGGTGAGGCGGTAGGCCAGCACCTGCTCCTCGCGCAGCAGCAAAGCTGCCAATGCGCCCACGCGCGTAAAAGGCTGCTGGCTCAGGGCACAGGTGTCCAGGGGTGCCACCACGGCACGGGTAGACAGCTCACGCAGTTCCTCACCAAGGCGGGTCAGGGTGCCACGGGCGCCCTTGATGCCCGCATCACGCATACGCGCGAGCAATTCGCGCCTGGTTTCCTGCCAGGCGTCCAGCTGCGCTGTGCTGAGTGCCCCGCTTTCCCACATGGTCACCTTGTAACAGGTGCCCGTTGGCGTGGCGGTGGCAGCGTGGTGTTCTGTGGCTACCTGGGTCATGTGAGAATGCCGAATACCTTGTCCATTTCCAGTTTCGCCAGAGCTTCTGCCGTCTTCGTGGCCTCGAAGTCAGCCGGTGCCCAGATTTCGAAATACGACCCGCGACCTACAATCGTCGCGTTGTCCGCCAGCTTCAGGCGTTCACGCTGTGCCTTGGGAATGAGTAGTTTGCCCTGGCTGCTCACTTCGGCTTCGAAGCTCAGGCCGATGATGGTGCCAATGTAGCGGTTCACGGCGGCGGGGTCGAATCCACGTGCTTCGGCGTGGCTGCGAATCCCGTTCACCATCTCCTCAAAACTCTCTTTCGTGTAGCACTTCAGGATCGGATACCCTTCATTCTGAGCGTCTATCATCCACAGCGTAGCTCCCTGCGCGTCACGCCAGCCGGCCGGAACAGCCATGCGGCTCTTCGGGTCGAGCTTGTGCGTCACGTTGCCCGTGAACATCACTGTGGAGACACTATTCATGCTTTTGGGTACACTTACCTGTACCCACAGTACACTCCAATACACTCAAAAAGTCAACTATAAATTTTGCCTTTCCGGGAAATTCAAGCGGAATTTGTCAAATTTCTTTTTCATTCACTCCGAATTCATAAGTCAGGGTGTACCGGAGTGTACTGAATTTATTTTTCAGGGGTAAGAAAGAGCAATCGACCGGGGCTGAACTTGGATTGACACGCTGCCAGCGGGTGGTTATAATGGTACTGCAGCATGAACTACCGATACACAGACGGCACACCGGTACGCCCTGGAGATAAAGCAGCATGGAGAGATGCTGCCGGGGGTGTTATATTCAGCCGGGGAGCAGGATTCGAGGGCTTGCTGCTGAAAACGGCAGCGGAAATTCTGCCGGTGTCGGAAAGTGAACTGAAATGTCTGCTGCACGCCTCGGAGCCTCATTACCTGACCGGCGAGGAAATGATGGAGGGGGATGTGGTGGAGGTAGACGCCGGGTGCACTGCTTACCCGGCCCGGCTGCACCTGTTCCGTGGGCGGAGCCGTTTCGAGTTCTGGGAACCGGGGGAGGTGCTTTTTCTGCAACTTACCCGGTTGGATGGCGGTGATGCACCGCTATACTTTCCCTATACCGATGAGGACGGGTACATTTCGGGAGCCTTGCAGGAAATTCGTTTCCTGCGGAGGGCGGGAAATTAAGCCTTGAGCGCATCCACGCAGATGGCAGACCAGGTTTCGAGACGCTCGTAAAGCGGGCCGGCGAGCTCATCGAGGGAGCGGAAGGCGAGGTCGGCCAGTGCTTTCTCATTGGGGGCTACCTGGTCATCCTGCAGCGGAGCGGGTGTGGTGTACAGAAGTGTACCGGCGTGGGAAATCAGGCCTTTTTGCGCTTTTTCTTCTTCTTGCCGCTGGCTTTTGACGGCTGCTGAGTCTGTTGTTCAATGGCTTTTTCCAGCATGGCTATGATGTTTTTCAGTTTGGGGATGTTGTCTTCGTAGGTGTTGGTTTCCTGGCATTTCCGGGCTAGTTCGAGCGGTTTTTCGCCGGCGTCGTTAGCCATGGTGGGGTCGGCGCCATAGCGAAGCAGCACTTCCACCATGTCGTCCTGGCAGTTGCGGACAGCATGCAGCAGGGGTGTTTCTCCGTCCAGAATGTTGAAAATCTGGTTGTAGTAGCTTTTGGGGTCTACCTTGCGGGCAATTTCGTATTTGCTGGCCCTGACGTTCGGGTCTGCGCCTGCCTTGCAGAGTTCCTCGAGCCAGAAGGTGCGGGAACTTCGCATGGCGCTCATCAGCACGGGGCGACCATAACCATCAATCAGATGGACATCAAGCCCATGTTTCTGGACAAACTTGAACACCTCCTCAGCGGGCTCCCGGTAGTTGAAGTGTGTCTTGGGATACTTCATCACGTTCTTTGTCTTTCTGGTGAGCGCGGAGCTGTATTCCGCGGCCTCCAGACAGGTATTGCCGTTGGCGTGCAGGTCGCCACCAGCTTCCAGGAGCATGCGGCAGACCTTGAGCATGGCGTGATTACCGTCGATGGCGCGCGACAACGGTGTGTGTGCTCCGGCTGTGTAGTTCGGGTAAGCCCCCCGGTTCAGGCATTCCCTGACAGCCGTTTCCACCTGTTTATCAAATTGCTTGCGGTCCTGGGTTATGGTGAAGTGGTCGCTCGTGGAGTGAAGCATATCGCAGATTTTCTGCGAACTGGCGTGTTTTTCCTCTTCCGTGTATTTGGGACGGGGCTTGATACCGAGAGGAAGTTTTGCCTTTTTTCGCCAAGGCTGCCGGGCCACTTCGTCATCCACCGGTTTGCCCAGAGCCAAGGCGCCGAGCAGCCATTTGCGTGCCTTGGTGGCATCTTTTTCCACGCCGTCGCCATCGCGGTAGGCCTCGTAAAGTCGGTAGCAGGCATCGGCATCCTTATCCAGTCGTTTGTAGAGCGTGTCGAATTCTGCTTCGGTCATGCCGGATACCGGGAAGAGCAGCAGGGGCAGCAGGCTGAGAATGGGGAATTTCATGAGTGGTGTTCAATGGTGGAATCATATTCATAGACGCTCTCCGAATCGTCACTTATTTACCGTTTTGCTGGAAAATATACGATTTTTTTCAATAAACTACTCCGGCAGTTGCGTCTATATGGTGTAAACAGATGGATTCGGATAGACCCATAGAAGGCAGACATGTGGAAACAGGTGGCGGTCCTGACTGGAAAAGCTGGCTGGCCGAGCACGGTGACCGCCTGCTGCTGTATGCTCGCCAGCGCACTTCGTGCGAGGCTGATGCGGAGGATGTATTGCAAAGCGCATTGCTGAAGCTGGTGCATGTGGTGAGAGGGGGAGAATTCCGCAAGGGTAAATCCGAGTGGAAGGCTTTTGTCATCAGCTGTATACGAAATGCATCCATCGATCTTTCACGAGCTCAGTTCCGCCGCCATGCCACTGCCTATGCCGCCGCGGCAGAACTGCCCCCGGTTTATGAAAGTGCCCCTTGGCTGAGCAGTCCGTCCGATGCCGAACATCGCCGGCGCAGCATTGAACGCGTGTTGCGCCGCATGCGGGAAGACTACGCCGAGGTGGTTATGCTGCATGTGTGGCAGGGCATGAGTTTCCGGGCGATTAGCGAAATTCTGGGTGAGAATCCCGCTACTGTCGCGTCCCGGTATCGCGCAGCGCTGCGTATTTTCCGCCAGCAACTTCAGGAGGAAGGAAATCCACCATCATGAATGAGAAGCGGACAGACTTTGAAGAATGGGCCGCAGCCATTGAGCCCGCTGCCATGCCTGCCGACATGAGCAGCCGCCTGCTTGCAGCCATGGAGCAGGAGGATGCAGAGATGCTGGCGGATCTGGAGCTGGAGGCTGAGCTGGCATCGCTCTACACCGCAGCACCCATGCCGCCTGACCTGCAACAGCGGCTTGGGGAAAGCATGTGTTCTGCCCTGGTGTATCGCCGGCTCCGGTGGTGGCGCGCCGTGGCTGCACTGCTGGTGGCATCTCTGGTGCTGCCCATGTTGTGGTGGGGGCTGATGCCGGAGCGCGGAGCGGATGCTCCCGTGGTGGAGGTAAGGCGCGAGCATCTGCCTGCAGATGGTGCGGCTCCCTCCATGCGCCGTGATATTTTTGTGATGCAGGAGACTGACCAATCCCATTTGGTCATTAAGGTACAAACACCCGTCGAACCTGAATTGCCGGAAGATGTGATATGATGAAACGCGCCACAGCCCTCTTCAGCCTGTTTCTGCTCTGCCTGCTTATCCTGCCGGCGGCCAGTGGTGCTGTGGTGTTTGGCGTGGTGCCTGCGAAGGACTCTGCCGGGAGCGGAGTGGTGGTTCAGCGGGTGGCCGAGCGCACCCCTGCACAGAATGCGGGCTTGCAGGCGGGGGATGTGATTGTGAGTGTGCAGGGGGTGCCGACTCCCCGGGCTGCAGAGCTGAAGGAGGCGCTGCGGGCATATGCTCCCGGTGATGTATTGCGGGTCCGGTACCGCCGTGATGACCGGTTGCGTACAGCCCTGGTCGAGCTGGCGGCGCGGGCTGGAGGCAAGGCTGAGCCCACACCGGCGGTGACGTCCGGCATGACGCCGGAGGTACAGCTGCAATTTGCCCAGGCCCGTAGTCGCCTGCGGATGCAGTTGGCCCGCCTGCCGCACCGTGCGGATATGAAGCAGGTGCAGGCAGACATGCTGGAGCTTCTTTCCCTGGCTCGCCGTTTGCCGACCGGTTGTGATACCTGGTTGCAGGGCGATGATGTGCAGATGAGTCTGCGCTTCGATTATCCGACCGGCTTTGTGGAGCTGGAGTTCCGGAACGGTGCGCTCCTGCTGGTGGTGCAGGAGCCGGTGACCGGCAGGAGTCTGCGGTATCCCATCAACACCTATGCAGAACGCTCGGCTCTTCCACAGCAGCTGCTTCGCCGCCTGCAGCAATTCTAATTTCCGATATCAAGTCAGCAACATGCCCGAATACCAATGATGATGCCTGTCCGGACGGTGTCCGGACAGGCATTGTATCTGCTGCGCATCCCATGAGGGATACTGGTCAGATGGTGTCGGGTAGTATGGGGGGCGACTGTTTCTGCTGCGGGCGTATGGCACGAATACGATAGAGTAAAGGCAGTTCGTAGCCCTGACCCCGGAGTGAGGGGGGCAGGATGAGTTCCCATGCCGACCCCGCCGGAATTTCGGGCAGGACCTGGAGAATGGCCTCCGGCAGGTCGTTGGGGGCGTGAATGAGACGGTCGCGTATGCGCAGGTACATTTCCGGCCCGAGTTCTTCTTCTTCGATATAGCGGGCCTGCGGCAGGGGAATATCGTCCGGACTGCCGGCGATGACGCGGCAGAGCAGACCGTTGCTCAGCACGAGGGTGCCGTGAATCTGCTTCTGCAGCTGCATGATATCGGCTGCAATCTGCCTGTGCTGCATGGTTCTGAGTTCCTCGCGGGCCTTCCAGTACCGTTCTGATGTTGCTGTCAGTTCCTCCTCCAGTTCCTCCTGCGGGGTATCCAGCCTGGGCAGGAGTTCCTCCACCCGGGCAAGGAGCAATTCCGAGGGCTCATCAATGACGTGAGCTGCCAGCATGCCCATGAGCTGCGAGCGTTCGGCATGCAGTTCAGGCGTTTCAAGGGTGATGGCGGGCAGGGCGGGGGTGCGCGCGGCAAATGCGGCACGCGCCTGTTCCAGCAGTTCCTGGCTCAGGCTTTCGCGCACCGCGATGAGTTCGACGGTGCGAAGACCGGTTTTGCGCAGCGGCTCGGCATCCACATCATCCAGCAGTTCCACCGGCAGCAGGAATTGCCATGCAATGCCGCGCGGGGCATCATACAGTGCATCATCCACTGCTGTCGGGGTGCCGCTGATACCCAGCTGCAGGCTGGTTCCCGGCACGGTTGCCAGCAGGCGGTGCGCTCTTCTCGCCCGGTAATTGAGCTCCGGGGAATCCGAGACGAAGGTTGCATACTGCACCCCATTCGGGAGGATGGTGACCCCCTGCTGTGCTGCATGCGGGGTAAGGAAATCTGCCTTTCTTATCTGCGCTCCGATATGCCGGGCGCGTTTTGTGCTGTGCTCCGCAAGGCGTTTGAAGGGAAACTCACCGCCGGTGGATAGCTGGCTGCGGAAGCCGTTCAGGAACAATTCCCTGTTGACCGGTGGCAGCAGGTCATCCTGATTACCGGCCAGGGCATCCTTGATGCGCAGCAGCGTGCGCAGCGCATCATATTCCAGGCGAGCCTGCTCGAATTTCTCTACAGTGCCGGTTTCCTGCCCGGGTGCAGCCGGACACACCGCGGCGATGAGCGGAAAAAGAAGATGTGGGTATTTCATGGACGGTAGTATTCTGAATCGGTGAGCAATTGCTCCAGGGGTTCGGGAAGCCGGCGGGTGTCGCGCTGGTAAAAATCGGCTCGCAGACAGGCATCCGGCACCTTGGGATGGTTGTGGGTGATGCTCAGGCTGCGTTCGGATGAAACGATGGTGATGAGGTACTGTTCGTGGCGCAGATGCAGGGTGCAGGTGCTGTATTCATCCTTGCTGGCGAGTCCGCATTCGCTGAGCTGCAGCATCTGGCGGCGTACAGCCGGAATATCTACTACGGATTCGCCTGGTGGCACGAGCAGCAGGAGCAGCCGATTGAGTTCCAGCTGCTGCTTACGGCTCAGAGCCGGTTGCGTGGGGCGGGCCGCAAGCTGCACTCGGAGCTCCAGCCGGGCTCCATTTCGCAGCAGTACCAGGTGAAGTGAGTCTCCCGCTTGCCTCTGCCGCACCAGTTCAGCCAGTTGTTCCGGGCTGTGCAGCGGGGTGCCGTCTGCCTGCAGCAGTATGTCTCCCCGGCGCAGATGCTCCGCAGCCGGAGTGCCGGGGGTGAGCTGGTACACCGTCAGCCCGGTGCCGTTTGCAATGTGGTCGGCAAAGGCCTGTTGCACTTCCTTTGCTGTGGCAGAGGCGCGCAGTCCCAGCAGGGCCGGGGCTGCAGCGGCTGCCTGCAGCAGCATGAGGGCTATGGTGGTGAGGATGATGGTTCTCATGGTTGTGCGGTCTGTTTTTCTGCGGGGATGGCCGGGCCGTTGCGCAGCAGCTCCGCCGGGCTTACTGTGGTATCCAGCGCCAGCGTACGGCTGAGCACCTTTCCGGGGGAGAGCATGCAGAGAGTTATCTTGCCGTTGCTGCGCAGGGTTGCATCGAGCATGCGGCCTGTGTGTGAATCTTCGGGGCTGACGCCGGGGGTGAACAGGCGCTCCAGCTCCAGCAATTCGCGGCGTTGCTGCTCGGGGTAGCAGATTGGGCGCTCCTTGCCCATGGGTGGCGTGACCGGTAGAATGATGCATTGTTCTGACCAGGTTCGTGCGGCTTGGGGGTGGAGCTGCAGGTATTGGAAAAGGCAGGGTAATTCCCCAAATGCTCCGCTGACTGATATACTGCTGATGAGCAGAATGGGCAGTTTGTGTTCCTGCGCCATAGCGATGGCCTGCTGTGGTGTTTCGGCTATGCGTAGTTCTGTAGCAAAGCGGTTCCGGGCATCGCGGCAGAAGGCGGCGGCCTTTTCTGCAGCCTGGCCGGTGAGCCCCCAGGTGCGTATCCAGTGAATGCACCCGGTCTCATCCACTACGGCCATGTACCAGGCGGCGGGGTGGCCAAGGTCGGGCATAGCATAGATGGGGCGCCCCGAGGTTTTGACCCGGTAGACGGGGTTTGTTTCGTTCGGCTTATGCTCCCAGGTCTGAATACCGTTGGCCCGGCTCCAGTTATTGAAGTAGGGCAGTTCATTTCCAGCAACCTCGCCCATGGGGATGATGCGGGCGCTTCCATCTGCCAGGCGCAGGCTGATGAACTTGCCGCGCCCCAGGGCAATGAGCTGCCCCTCCAGGGTGGTGCCGTTCTTGAGTTTCCAGCTGCGCGAAGGCAGTGCCGCCAGCAGGTCATGCGCCGGGAGAACGGCGGTAGGCGACTCTGTGGTCCGGGGGCTTTTCTCCGGTGCGGATGCGGGCAGGGCAGCAAGTGCTGCTGCCGTGGGTTCCGCCGGGGTGCCAGCCAGGGCGTTCAGCGCCTTTTGGGTCAGTTCCGGTGCATTTTCAGCCTTGCCTCGGCAGATATCGGCAAAGGCCCGGTAGTAGTACATGTGCGCATGGTCGGGTACGGTGCCGTAGGGGGTGATGGTGGTGAGCCCCTGCGTGAGCATGTATTCAAACACAAAACAGGCAGACTGCCAGCGCCCGTTGTGTGCATACCGGAAGCCTAGTTCCGGGCTGAGCCCGGCTGTGCGGCCATTGCTGAACATGAGCTCGGCGCGCATGATGTTGTTCTGTGGGTCGCCGTCCACGGCAAGCTCGGCCAGGTAGTCGGCATAGGTGGTATAGTCAATGTAGCGGTGCAGCATGGCCAGCAGCAGGGCATCTTTGCGTAAGCGGCTTGCCGTGGCCTTATCCTTCGCCATCAGGGCGGCTGCCAGGCGGTAGGCAGGTGTGGTGTTCGTGTCGGCATCGGCCTTCATGGAGCTGAGCATCTGATCTGCCTTCTGCCTGTCTCCCGCTTGCAGACAGGCGCGGATATATCTCAGACCGTTGGTGGCGTAGCGCCCCTGGAAATAGCGGGCGGGGCAATCCCGCCACTGCATGAGTGGTTCACTGATGCCCCAGCGCAGCAGGTGCAGCAGCACACCGCCGGTCAGGCGTGGGTCGGCGCTGTAGGCATGCTCCTGCGCCAGCTCCATGAATGCGGCAATAGCGGACTGCCGTTCCTCGCTGCTGGCGGGCAGGGCACCGCTGATGGCGGCCGCGCGCAGCAGGTTCTCGCCCAGTTCGTCTTCATGCCCCAGGCGGGCAATGCTCATCTCATGGCGCAGCCCCATGGCTTCGCCGTAGTCGAAAAGCGCATCGTCCTCACCCTCATAGTGGGAAAAGAGGGTGAGCAGAGCGCGGGTGCTGAAGCCACGCAGCTCGCGCTGGCAGATAACCAGAGGCCAGAGGTTGCTTCGGTTGAGCACTCGGGCGAGCCTGCCGCAGGCCTGTTCCAGCTCCTTAATCTGCCCATTCTTCTCGAGCAGTGCCAGTTGCAGGGTGAGGCGGTGCAGATGCTGCGGAATGAGGTGCAGGGCTGTGCCGAGTATGGGGTCGGAGGTGTCACCCATGTCATCGCTGCCGATACTGAAACTATCATCCTCCGGCAGGTAGCTCAGGGTTACGCCGTCGTTCTCGAATCGCATGGCGATGCGCACATAGACGGGTGTGATGAGGTCATGGCGGTCGGGGCGAACGCGTTCGCATTCATGCAGGGCTTCGGCCAGCAGGTAGCCGGTGCCGCGGTGCTTTTTCACGGCATCGATGTAACTGGTGAGTGCGTCCAGCTCCTTGGCGAAGGCCGCCTGCAGGTCTGCATTTTCCGGCAGACCGAGCAGGCTGTTCTGCCACTGTGGCAGCTGCACCGCAGAGGCATCGGGCCAGGCTGGCGAAATGTCGTTATGCGGGGTGAGGGTGGCCGGCTGCCATATACTCAGATTGCGTTGACCCAGTGCCAGCAGACAACGCGGTGCCAGCGGTGCCAGCATGGGCGGTAACTGCTCAGTCTGTTTGCGTACAAGCAGGGCTGCTTCTTTCCCGCTGCTCTGCCGGGAGGCATTCATGGCAAGTTCGCAGCATTCGGGAACTTCTAGTGCCAGGTGGCGGTATTGTGCAATGCCGCAGAAACGCATGTATCTCAGCAGTGAAGTGGGGTTGTGCTCCAACAGGTCATAGCCGGGCTTCTGCATGTGGCGGGCCAGGATGACGGCTTTTGCCGGGTCGCGCCACAGCAGGCGGTTGAGGGCGCGGGTGTTCCAGTTCATCTCGTGCGAGAGCCCCTTGGCCACCGTTCCGTTGATGGCGCACTCGGAGGAAACAAAGCGCCGCAGATGCGGGTAGTGGGTGGAGATGTCGTGCTCCATGGGAGAGGAGAGCTGCACCTCCTTGTCATCGCGGAATTCGCGCAGGTAGAGCCGCGCCACGGCGCCGGCAGGGCGGTGGCTGTTGCTGACGTTGCACCAGGCTTGTAACCCGCGGTAGATGATGTCGATTTCCGCATGGTTCAGCGCGGTATCGTGCTCAAGCATGCTGTAGAGCATGCGGATACGCTGCTCGCGCGGTACCTTATTCTGGAGCATGTCGCGCAGGCGGATGATGAAGTCCTGCCGGGGGGTATCATTCAGCGCCAGCAGGCGTTCATCGGACAGTCCTGAAACGCGGTATATCTGGCGGAATTGCAGCAGGGTAGTCAGTTTCTTTTTTGCCTCGCGCGATTCCCGGGAAATCTCGCTTACCAGGTCATTGATGTGCCTGGTGTGCGGGGTGAGTGCCGCAAAAGCCTCCTCATCCTGTGGGTCGGCAAGCAGGCGTTCGGCCATGGTGCGGGCATCAGTATAATGCTGGCGGGAGTTCTGGCGCATCTGCTCTCGCTCCTGTCTCGTGGCTGCCGGGAACCAGTCGCGCGGGTCTACTTCGGCGGGGGTGAGTTTACGGCAATCGGGGTAGAGGCTTCGCTCAAAATAATCATCGGCAGCTGCTAGTGTGCCGGGTAGACAGAGCAGAATACAGGTAAGAGTGTTCTTCATGAGTGGGGCAGTTTTGAGATTTAGTGGCCAAAGAGGCGGAATGCATCGTCGCTCAGTTTGAGCATGCTGTCAACCAAGGCCATGCCGGAGCGGATTCCTGTGGTGAATTTCTGCTGGTATGGGTTGCCGGAGCGTTTGTTGTGCGTGTAGAGCACGTAGCTGAGACAGCTGGTATTGTTGAGCCATGCGAGGCGGAGCTGTGTGAGCATGGAGCTGGTGTTACAGAGGTTGACCGCATGCGAGCCATGAAAACTATGGGTGAGGTTCAGAGTGAACTCCCCATCGTGGCACTCCGCAGGGTACATGCCGTGTTCATCGCTGTAGGCCATCAGGAACACGAAATGCTGTGCCCACCGGGCTACCTGTTCCGGTTTGTTGGCCAGATAGTGGCGGAAGGCCAGGTCGGTGGCACTGCCCCGGTGGTTGAGGTAGAATACCGCAATGTCCACATCGTGTGTTGCGGCATAGAGCGTGGCTTCATCGATGGAGGAGGCAATGGGCAGCTCCGGCTTGTTTTCCGGTTTCCGTGTGCTGTGGCGGCGTAATATCTCCAGAGTGGCATCTGTTACCTGAAAGGCATTGACCGGCTGCTTGATGGCATATTCCCGGTTGGCGGGCTGTGCATTGGTGCGCAGTGCAATGTGCGAGCCATCGGTCAGGATGATGCTGACATGGTATTCCTTTCCTACGGGAATGACTGAGTGTACGCGTACCAGAGTGGTGCCTTCGCGGTAGGTTTCGAATTCCTCGAAATTATTCTTCTTCAGCCAGTCATGGACAGTATTCAGATCTTCATCACTGAGAGCATAGGCGGGGACGGAACGGTCGCGTCCGGAGGGGGTGCGCAGGATGATGACGGCATTGTTACCCCATTTGCCCTTGATTCCCTGGAGGGTAGCCCGCAAGGGGGGCTGCCCGGGGATGTTCCACTCGCGTTCGGGAGCGGGGATGAGGTACCGGGGTGGCTCCTGGGAAAGCGCAGGGTAGCCGAATTCTGCCGGAGTGGCGTATCCTTCCCCGGCAGCGTGCACAGCCGGTATCAGGCACAGGATGAGGGCAAGTATCTGTTTCATGAGCGGCTTCACTTTTGTTCGATGTTGAAATAACAGGGCATGATGGTGTGACTGTCATTGTTGCGGTTCCGGTTGCCGGGGCGTCCCACGAGGATGATACCGTGCACTACCCTGCGCCCGTTCTTGCCCAACGAGCTCCACCGAAGATTGCTGTGCAGGGCGCGCTCGCCAAAAAGTTCCTGTGTGACTTCGTTCACGAATCTCTTGAACTCCCCGGGCTTTATTTCTGCGGGTATGTCGAAGGCTGTTTCGCGGGTGCGTCCGTCGCCGGTGCCCAGGTTGTATTTCTTTCGCAGCTCTGCCAGACGCGGTGCGGCTGCTTCCCAGATGGCCTTGCCTCTCGGGGTTGCGCTGTTGAGGTCCAGCGCATCGGCGCAGCGGTAGAAGTAATCATCGAACGAGCGGCGCTCGTACCACCTGCCTATGTAGTTCTGGGGACGGAGCAGGAAACGCTCTTCCATGTCGCCGTTGTGGTGGAATTCCTGATTGGCGAGTTCGAATATCCATTTGGAGTGCTTTTCGAGCAGGCTGTGCAGCAGCATGGCTGTCAATGGCCGCTGCTGCAGCCTTTCGGCTGCGGGGACTGAAGCATCAAAACGCTTCACGAACTCATCTTCCAGTGGTCGCCAGTGCGAGACCGGACAGATGGGTTCTATGGCGCTCAGCGCGTGTTCGACCGCTGCCAGGTCCGCCTTATCCTGCTCGTTGAGCGTGGTTTGTAATTGCTCGTCGGTGGCAGATGTGCCGGTAATGGCCAGGTAGAGCTTCACGCTGCCATGGCATCCATTTGCCAGAGTAGCCTGGATATCGGCATTGTAGGCGGCAATGGGCAGGCTGCTGATGGCTTTTGCCAGCTGCCCCTTCTTGTACAGGCCGCTTACGTTCAGTCCGGCTTCTGTCAGTCGGGCTGCGGCTTCACTCACCTCCCTTTCTGCCTGGATAACGGCAGAAACGGCCGGGGCTGCGGCATCTGCTCCGGAGACGTCGGAAATCCCTTTCAGGGTTGCCCGGGCAGTATTCATTGCATCACCCAGGGTACGAACAGGGCGGTGGAAATGTTCGACAAGCACCTGTTGCTCCGGGGTGAGCTCTTCCTCTGCCCTGGTGGTGAGGCTGAGAAGTGATGCTCCGAGCAGGAGACTGGCGCAGATGTTGCGTGCGGCATTCATATACAGGGTAGACGCTTCAGCGGTGTGTTTTTATTGAGTCAAGGGCAGGAAATCATTATTCCGGGGGCATATTTCTGTCACTGATGCGGTATTCTGCCCATGCTATACAACAATCATACCGCCCTGAAGTGGGCGGTATGATGAAAAATGGCGTTGTGGAGAATCGATTAAGCCTTGAGCGCATCCACGCAGATGGCGGACCAGGTTTCGAGGCGCTCGTAAAGCGGGCCGGCGAGCTCATCGAGGGAGCGGAAGGCGAGGTCGGCCAGTGCTTTCTCATTGGGGGCTACCTGGTCGTCCTCCAGCTCGAAGCGGTGCACAAAGCCGAGGTGCACGGAGCCTACTTCGTTGGTGTCGTCGTTGATGATGGCGAAGAGCTCCTGGGAGGCAGAGCCGGTGAAGGTGATTTCCTCGCGGATTTCGCGTTCCATGCCTGCGAGGTAGGTGGAGATGGAATCGGTGAGACCATCGATGGGGTTGATGTGGCCGCCGATACCGAGGGACATCTTGTTGTGCAGGCGGGATTCACCGCCCTTGGAGGTGCGGGCATAGGCCAGGATGCGGCCCTGGTGGCAGAAGATGGCGTAGGTGATGAGCTGCTTGAACTCAGGGCTCTGCTCTGCCAGCTCGCGGTCCATGTAGCGTGCCACGCCGGGCTGCAGGAAAGCGCTCAGGTAGTCCTGCGGGTTGAGCTTGACACCGTTGAATGCGCCTACTGCCTCAAAGGCTTCGCGCGGAACGACCAGCACCTGTTCTCCATTGTAGCGTGACATGGCGGTATCCTAACACACTTGCCCCTGCTTGGAAAGAACAGAGTGGGCATGCTGTCGCAGAATCAGCATGCCCACTCCGGTGTGCGGAAACTTTAGTTCTTCTTCTTTTTCTTCTTTTTCGAAGTGGTATCAGTCACGAAGCCCGGACCGGTGGATTTATCCGGTTTGTTGTCGATTGCTTCGCCGGTGGTGCTGTACATGGTGTAGCGCTTGCCATTCCAGGAAACGGCCATGACCGTGGTGGCGCCCTCCGGCAGGATGACGTCTGTGGAGGCGTTGTCCTTCTGGTTCAGACCACGCAGACAGATGCGGATGAGTTTCTTCTCTGCGTTGTATACCTCGAAGGCGACTGCGTTCTTCCACTGGTCGGCCGGCACAGTGAAATGAGGCACCGGCTTCTCCACCAGCTGCGGCTTGAAATCCGGGCTGGGCTGGATGGGGAGCTTGTCCTTGTAGATGCCTACGCTGTTAGTGGTAATGTAGAAGATGACGGGGGAATCCGGTTTGGGATACTTCGCAGCGTGTTCAATGGCGCTGCGGCACATGTCCTCGGTGATGGTGACACAGCGGGAGGAGTAGTCATTCACATAGCGGTTCATGACCGCCAGCATGCCGGTGTGCAGGAAAAAGTCCGAGAAATCGAGTTCTGCAGCATCGCAGCAGCGGTCCAGATAGGCCATGCGGATTTTACCGGTACCCCACTGGCTTTCGTCGGTATCGCGCACATTCTTGAAGATGCGGGGGTAGAAGAGTTCGTTGCCGCGTGCCACGGTGTTGTACAGATACATCTGCCACATGGGGCAGAGAATGACGAAGCAGTCGCCGCAGCGCTCGCCGGGCTCGCGGTTACCGTCGTCCGGGCCTTTCTGGAATTGCCACAGCTGCTTATTTACCAGAGCGCTGTTCACATACCAGTCGAATCTGGCACCGCGTACGTGCATGCCCTCCAGGGTGGGGCAAACTTCGTGTTCCAGGCGCACCTCATCGGGGTTGAAGTCATAGTTCACGCACATGGAGAACAGGTTCACAGTAGTCTCCTGCGTGCCGGCCCACATCATGCCGGGGCGGGTCTGGTTCACGTGGCCGAACTCATGCGCGGTGCCCCAGGCTCCGCTGCGGCGCACTTCATCCACATCCACAAGGCCGGGTGTGGCGGTGATGACATAGGCACCACCCAGTCCGTCGGCATGCATGTAGCGGTTGGTATCCCACATGGAGCGGCCCATGATATGGTTGCCGGGGTGAATTCCCTCCCATTCCCAGCCGAGCAGCTGCTGTTCAATCATGATTTCGCGGTCATACAGCGCCACGAGCTCCGGCCCTTTTTCCGGGCAGCGTTCGCGGAGTGCCTTCAGGTCAAATACCCACTGGCAGCGCTCACCCATGATATCCAGAAAATCGCTCCTGGCATTGGCCAGCATCTCTTTCCATACTTTGGCGCTGTCGTGGTTGGTGAATACGCCGTTGATGCGGCCGCCTTTAATCTGCAACTTGATGGCGGGAGCCGTGGCGGGGTCATTATCGCGATAATTGATATAGGCGTGGCCGAAATGTTCGGCGGTGAAGGTGTTGTCGCCCTCGTGGAGTTCGTAGCGGCTTTCGGCTCCGGGGTGGCGGAAATCCCGCAGAATGAGGTCTACCTTGGTTCGGGGTGTACCCTCCAGCCGCACGCCGATGCTTTCACCTTTTTCATAGGCAATACCGGTCGGATTCTCGAAGCTGGAGTAACTGGCAATCTTGAGCCGACGTGCCATTTCACCCACAGGGAGGTAGGCCCGGAACTCCCGATTGCGGTAATTTGTTTCCTGTTTGCCGAGGTTGCTGTTGAGTTTTGAGAAGTCGGTGTATCTGGGGAAGGGATGTTCAGCCAGTTCGGAGCCGGTGGTCTGTTTGCCCGCTTGTTTTGTTTCAGCCTGACAGAGAGGCAGCAGGCCAAGCGCTATGGTAAGGAAGGTAAGAGCTGTTCGTGTTTTCATAACACAGAATGAGTCGAGGATTAAAGAAGGTGGCGTACGGGTTCTGCTGCGGATTCTCTGGCGGTCTTGCCGTTCTTGCCCCGGGCATTTTTATCAGTCCCGGCCTTGAGCAGTACCTTGATGCAGTCGGCCTTGCCGGTGATGGCGGCATGCACCAGCGGCAGTTCTCCGTTCCTCTTGTCACTCAGGTCAATGCCCGCATCGATGAAAAGCTGTACGATATCGGCAAAGTTGCGGTCGATAGCCAGGTTGATGGGGGTGCCGTTGAAGCCGCCGTCCGGGCTGTAGTTGATGTTCTTGTACGCCGGGAGCAGGGCTTTGATGCTTTCGTGCTTCCGTTCCCACACGGCATCATGCAGGGCTACGGCCTGGTTGCCGGCCCGGAGCATCGGGTCGGCTCCGCCGTCCAGCAGGGCTTTGATGATGCCCGCGTCATTCCGGAGAATGGCTTTGTGCAGCACGGAGCGGGAATCCGTTGATACGAAGTTGGGGTTTGCCCCGGCCTTGATGAGCCTGGTTACACTGTCCGCATCGCCGTGGGCGCATACCAGCATGAGCAGGGAGAGCTTGTTCTCTCCGTCCAGCATGTTGGGGTTGAAACGGGGTGACTTCATCTCTTTGTGCAGCAAATCCATGTTTCCGGCCATGACCTGCTCACATAAATGCAGTTCTGCTTTGCGGTAGTTGATGGCTTTGGTTATGAGCTTGCGTGCTTTCTCTGAGCTGGTCAGCTGGTCAGCGGTCTTACCGGCGGTATCGGTAACAGTGGCGTCGGCCCCGGCTTTCAGCAGCAGCTTCACGCATTTGGAGGAACCCCGTCTGGCAGCCAGGTGCAAGGCAGTGTTGCCGTTTTCGTCTTTCTGGTTGACATCCCGCCCCTCTTTGATTCTGGCGGCAAGTACTTCGTCATTACCTGTTTCTGCTGCTTCCAGTACGGAATAGACGGCGTTGCTGCGGTAGACGAGTTCCGGCAGTTTTGTCTCTGCATAACCCGCGGTGCTCGCAAGCAGCAGAGCAGGAGTTAACATGTAGCCTTTGAGTTTCATGGTAGAGTCAGCTTTTCGCTTGATTTTCATTCTACTACCTGTGCGGATAAATGAAAAGCAAAAAAGTGCATTACCCGGGCTTTGTATGAAAAAAAGGCCTCCCCGCAATCCTGGGACTGCGGGGAGGCTGAAAAGTAACAGGGTTGCTTGCTTTTAACGCGAACTGCGCTTCTTACCCTGCATGCCGGCGCGGAGGCTGTCCTGCAGGTTGCCGCTGTTACGCAGGCGGGCGGCGCGAGCTTCAATCTTGCGGCGCTCGTTGCTGCGACCCACCACACTGATGATGGTGATGAGGATGACGAGGCCGACTACGCCGAGAATCCAGTGGATGGGTTCAAGCTTATCCAGACCGAGTTTGGCCATCAGGCCGTCCACATCTTTCTTGCGGTCACCCTTTTTCTTGACGGGCTTGATGGGTTTGACTTCCACCGGTCCCTTCACTACTTCCGTGGGTGTTTCTACTACCTCTTCGGGTTCAACATCCTCGGTGATGAAATCTTCAGAAGGCTCCTCTACAGGCTCTTCATCTTCTTCAGGTTCAATCACCGTGGGTTTGTAGGTGGTCTTGGGCTTGTCGGTCTTATTGGCCGTGAACAGGCGCTTTTCCTCATCTGCCAGAAGAGTTTTGATAGCGTTGCCACCGCCGCTGTTGCCCATGGCGGTGGAGCCGCTGGCGGAGGTGCTGCCTTCGGAGATAAGACGGCGGTTTTCCTTGGGCTGCTTGGTGAAGAAGCTGAGGCGGGAGCATTTGTTGGCGCCGTTCAGTTCCTGGAACATGTAGCCTTGCTCGAACTTCATGGCGCGGGAACGCCCCATGAAATACTTGGCGGCCTTGTTTTTATCGAACTTGCGCCATGAGGCATTCTCGAACTTGCCGATGTCTGCGGCATCGCGGTCAGCTTCCTCGAGACTTACCGGTTTGCGGTAATCCACCACGATGCAGATGAGCGAATCCTTGCGAGGATCGAAATCGATGGTCAGCTTGCGGTTGTCGTCCAGATTCCAGATGCGGCGTACGCTCAAATCGCTCAGCACCCGGTAGGCATAGTCCTTCGTCAGGTTCTCATCTGCCGAGGTGCGGGTGAGATCCGGCGATACATCGCTCAGCTGTATTGCCCAGGCCGCCGGTGTGAGTGCCAGCAATCCGGCCAGGACGTATTGAAGGATTTTTTTCATATGCAGGAATACTAACACGTAGCTCCTGCTGTTACAAGCCTATAGTTACCGGGTAAAATCAAAAATATGTCTTCCGCTTGCGTGCGCGTACTGGCTGAAGGAAATTTTTCTTTCAATGATTTTTCAAAAAAATGTAAAAGTAGAGAAAATTCTCGATTTTGGGGTTGACAAGTTGGGAAAAAAGAGTAGAATGCCGCAGCCGGATTTCACCGGCAGGGAAAACAAGAAAGGAAAGAAGAGAAAATGATGAAGACTATCGCAATCGTGCTTGGCTTTACCGCTCTCACCGCAGTGGGTAACACGCTGCCTCCTACCCCGGAGAACACGCTGCCGCCCACCCCGGAGTTCTGCATGTAAGTCATGTTTTTCTCCCCTGTATGATGGGGAGTTTCGGAATACGTGTGTTCCGTTATATTTAGAGGCTTCCGCTTTGAAGAAAGGCGGAGGGCTTTTTTTTGGTGTGATTCTGCCTGGTGAGTCGGCGTTGTTGACACGTTGAGAGGTGTATAAAGCTTGACAATCGATTCTACGCGCGTATAGTTACCCGCGAACTATTATGAAAAATCAGATTGCAAGCGTACAAGCAGAGGCCCTGGCCCGCATCGCCGGCATTGCCGATATGAAGGCGCTGGAGGATGCCCGCGTGGGGATTCTGGGCAAGAAGGGTTCCCTCACCCAGGTGCAGCAGGGCATGCGCGATGTGCCCAAGGAAGATAAACCCGCCGTGGGTGCGCTGCTGAATGAAGCTCGTGCCGTGATTACAGCGGCTCTCGAGGACCGCAAGGCTGCCCTGCAGCAGGAGCTGGATGCCGCTGCTGTGGCCGGTGTTGATTTTACCATGCCCGGCGCTACGCTGCCTGCGGGTGGTCTGCATCCCATCTCCATTGTGCGAGACGAAGCGGTGCGCGTGCTGCGCCGCATGGGGTTCACCCTGGCTGACGGCCCTGAGATTGAGGATGAATGGCACTGCTTTGATGCCCTGAATACCCCGGATGACCATCCTGCCCGCAATGAGAAGGATACCTTCTATTTTGACAGCGGTAAGCTGCTGCGCACGCAGACCAGTACGGTGCAGGCCCGCGTGATGGAGAAGGATTGCCCGCCCATCCGCATCATCTGCCCCGGTTCCGCGTTCCGTCGCGATGCCATCGATGCCACTCACCTTTCTGCCTTCAACCAGATTGAAGGTCTGTACGTGGCCAAGGAAGTGAGCGTGGGTGACCTGAAGGGCACGCTGGAGTATTTCCTGAAGGCTCTTTTCGGCGAGGAGACCGCCGTGCGTTTCCGCCCGCACTTCTTCCCGTTCACGGAACCCAGCTTTGAGATTGACGTGCTGCTGCAGGCTGCAGGGCAGGCTCCGCGCTGGATTGAGATTGCCGGCTGCGGCATGGTGAACCCCGCCGTGTTCGAGAATATCGACAAGGCTACCGGCAAGAATCTGTATGCCGGCTGCACCGGTTTTGCCTTTGGTATCGGCCTGGAGCGTCTGGCCATGATTCGCTGGGGTATCCGCGATATCCGCCTCCTTATCGAGAACGATGCCCGCTTCCTTGCCCAGTTCCAATAAAATCTAACCCCTTTCTATCATATCATGAATGTTTCATTGAATTGGCTTTCCAGCTACATTGACCTCGAGGGCCTTGGCACTCAGGAGATGGCCGATATGCTCACCTTCGCCGGTATTGAGGTGGAGGGTATCCAGGAGCGCGGCGTGACCACCGACCTTGTGGTGGTGGCTCAGGTCATGGAGAAGACCCCCGTGGAGGGCAGTGACCACCTGAATGTGTGCATGGTCGATGCCGGCGAGGGTTCCCTGCGCCAGATTGTGTGCGGTGCTCAGAACTACAAGGTGGGCGACAAGGTTCCCTGCGCTCTGCCCGGTGCTGTGCTGCCCGGCGGCTGGGAGATTAAGGACGGCAAGCTTCGCGGCGTGGAAAGCCGCGGCATGCTCTGCTCTGCTTCTGAGCTCGGTCTGCCTGATAAGGAGCACGGTCTGTGGATTCTGCCGCAGGATTACGTCATCGGCACTCCTGTACGCTCCTTCGTGGAGACGGACACCATCTTCGAGCTGGAGATTACGCCGAACCGCCCCGACCTGCTGAGTCACTGGGGTATGGCCCGCGAGCTGGCCGGCATCACCGGCCGCAGCCTGAAGACTGACCCCGCCGCTGCCCCTGCGGCCGCTGCCGAGACAAAGGCTGCCGGTGATTTCATCACCCTTTCCGCTCCCGAGCTCTGCCCGCTTTACACCGCCACCCGCATTTCCGGCGTGAAGATAGGCCCCTCTCCCGAGTGGCTGGCCAATCGTCTGGTGTCCATCGGTCTGCGCCCCATCAACAACGTGGTGGACATTACCAATTACTGCCTCTTTGAGCTGGGGCACCCGCTGCATGCTTTCGATGCCAGCAAGATTACCGGTGGCCTGAATATCCGCCGCGCTGCCGAGGGCGAGCAGTTCACCAGCCTCATGGATGAGCAGTACACGCTCAAGAGCGATGACGTGGTCATCTCCGATGCCAGTGGCGCAGCCCTGGCTCTGGGCGGCGTGATGGGTGGCCTGGACTCCGGTGTGACGGAGGCTACCACCGATATCATTCTCGAATCCGCCTGGTTCCTGCGCAGCAGCATCCGCTTCACCAGCCGTCGCCTGGCTCTGGGTTCCGATTCTTCCTACCGCTTCGAGCGCGGCACCTCCCCTTGGAATGTGCTGCGTGCCGCAGCCCGCGCCACCCAGCTGATTCTGGAGTGCTGCGGCGGCACCGCCGAGCCGGTGATGGTGGGTGGCCAGGCCCCCTGCCTGGTTTCTGAGGAGCTGGCTACCAGCGCCACCGTGCTGGAGCAGGGCACCGAGGCTAAGATTTATTACGCCCTCGACCAGGTGAAGCTGGATTGGAAGGAGCTCGACGTGATGACCAACGGCACGCTGCCCCACATGGAGGGTGCCCGCATCCTCCGCAACCTGGGTCTCAAGGATGTGGATGTGAAGGGTACCTGGGATTGCCCGCCCTGGCGTCTGGACCTGAAGCGCAGCTGCGACCTGCTGGAGGAAATCGTGCGTGTGTACGGTATCGATAACATTCCCGCCACCACCACTTCCATCTACGTGCCCGAGAGCGCTCAGGACCGCGCTCACGATTACCGCATGGCTCTTTCCCGCAAGCTGGCCGGTGCCGGTTTCTGGGAGGTGCAGACCTTCAAGCTTATTGCCGCCGAGAGCATTGATCCCACCATCGCCAGCGTGGAGAATGCTCTGCCCATCAAGCCGCTGATGGATGGCGACATTATCCGTGTTTCCCTCCCCATCTCCGAGGATCACTCCACCCTGCGTCCCTCGCTGGCTCCCGGTCTCATCTCCGTGGCTGCCCGCAACATCCACCAGGGTATGGATGTGCTGGGCTTCTTCGAGTGCGGCCGCGTGTTCCGCAACACGGGCGGTGGCAAGGGCAAGGATATCGAGACCGAGGTGCTGGGTATCTTCATGGCCGGCAAGCTGGCCCCCGCCAGCTGGGCATGCACCAAGCCGGGTGAGGCTCACTTCGAGCACCTCCGCGCTGTGCTTGATACGCTCGTGCCCAAGGCAGCAATTGCCATCACCCCCGCCAAGCAGCAGCGTGAGAACGCCGCCGTGGGTGGTGATATCTCCATCAACAACCAGGCCTGCGGTTATGTGGCCCGCCTTTCCCTGGCCAAGTGCCGCGCCCTCGGCCTGCCCATGGAGTGCTACTACGCTGAGCTCGACCTGCGCAAGCTGCAGCAGGTGGCCACCGCTCCCTTCAAGGCTGCGGATCTGCCCCAGTTCCCCGGCTCCGGCCGCGATGCTTCCCTTGATGTGCCCGCCGCTACCCGCCATGCGGATATCATGAAGGTGGTGGAAGGTGCCAGGCAGAAGCTGCTGGTTTCCTGCGCGCTCAAGGATGTGTTCTGCGACCCGACCGGCGAGAAGCTTGCCGCCGACCGCAAGGCCATGACCTACACCTTCCTGTACCGCGACGCGAAGAAGACCCTCACCGCCGCTGAGGTGGACGCCGCCCACAAGACGGTGCTTGATGCCCTCGCCGCCAAGGTGAAGGAACTCAAGTTCCGCTAAAGAGTATCAGACATCCCTTTCAGGAGGCCGGAGATGGTGCATCTCCGGCCTCTTTTTAGTACCCGAATTTCGAAAAGTCGTCCCACAAATGTGGTCGAAAATGCAAAAAGTCGTCCCACTTTTGCAAATTATTATTGATAATGAATAAGAAGTGTGATAATTTGATTTCGGGGAGAAAATGCCATGAATAGATACGCCGAACAACAGCTGCTGGAATGGAAAAACAGTCCGATGAGGAAGCCTCTTCTCATCATGGGAGCGCGTCAGGTCGGTAAGACCTGGCTCATGCAGGAATTCGGGTGCAAGCATTATAAGGAGGTGGCATTTGTCAGTTTTGATAGCAATGAGAATATGCGTCTGGCCTTTTCGGGGGGCTACGATGTGCAGCGTCTGCTGTTGCTGATTCAGGCAGAGACCGGCTGCCAGCTGACTCCCGGGGAATCGCTGATTGTTTTTGATGAGATTCAGGAATGCCCGCAGGCACTGACTTCTCTGAAATACTTCTGCGAGAATGCGAGGGAGCACCATATCGTGGCAGCCGGTTCCTTACTGGGTCTGCAGGTGCATGAGGGTACCGGCTTCCCGGTAGGCAAGGTGGATATGATGAATCTCTACCCGATGACTTTCTGTGAATTTCTGGAAGCCATGGGGCAGAGAAATCTGGTGCAGCTCCTGGAATCCCGGGATTGGGAGCTGGTGAAGGTGTTTGCTTCCCGTTTTTCAGATTTGCTGAAGCAGTACTACTTTGTGGGTGGTATGCCGGAGGCTGTGGCCGCCTTTGTGCAGACAAAGAACTTTGCAGCGGTTCGGCGGGTGCATCAGACCCTGCTGGATGGCTATCGGCGAGATTTCACGAAGCATGCTCCCGCCGAGGTGTCTCCGCGTATTTCGATGGTCTGGAACTCCATACCCGGGCAGCTTTCGCGTGAAAATAAGAAATTCATCTGTAAGGCTGTGGCCCCCGGTCTGCGTATGCGGGATGTTGAATATGCTCTGCAGTGGCTGGTGGATGCCGGGCTGGTGCATACAGTATCCCGTGTGACCAAACCTGCGTTCCCTCCTGCCGCCTACCGCGACAGGCTATTCAAACTCTTTTTCGTGGATGTGGGGCTGCTGGGGGCTATGGCCGACCTGCAGGCTAAGACGATAGTAGAGGGAAATGCTATCTTTACCGAGTTCAAGGGAGCCCTTGCGGAGCAGTATGTGCAACAGCAGCTTCGGGCGGTGAATACACGTGAGCTGTTCTACTGGTCATCCAGGGATTCAGATTGTGAAATTGATTTTGCTTTCGGCTGCGGAGCGGCTTTTGTGCCTGTGGAGGTGAAAGCGGAGATAAATCTCCAGGCCAAGAGTCTGATGACCTTCTGCCGCAAGCAGAATGTGCAGCTGGCGCTGCGTACGTCTCTGGCTCCATATGCTGTGAATGAAGTTCCCGGGGGAAAATCTGGTGAGTCGTTTACGTTGGTGGATTTGCCCTTGTATGGGATTGAGTATGCTTACAAGGTATGCGAGGCTTTATCGCATTAAACAAACAGCGCTTCCCGGGGAGGGGAAGCGCTGTTGAGGGAAACTTGAGTTGATTTGGTGCTTATTCTCCGGCGGCTGTTTCCTTGAGCGCGGCGTTAATCTTATCCATGTGCTGGATAATCTGCTCGTTGATGTTGTTGCCGTGCATTTCGCAGGCCATGCGGATGGCGTTCAGAATGGCTACGCCGGTGGCGGAACCGTGGGCGATGATGGAGAGACCGTTCACACCGATGAGGGGGCTGCCGCCCACGGCATCAGCACTCATGCGCTTGCGCAGGGTCTTGAAGACGCTGCTCATGCCCAGCGCACCCAGCATGGCGAGCACGCTGCTCTTGATGGCGGCCTTCATGGTGTGCGAGAAGAACTTGGCGGTGCTTTCCACACACTTGAGCAGGATGTTGCCGGTGAAACCATCGGTCACTGCCACATCGAGCCCGTGTTCGAAGAGGTCGTGGCCTTCGGTGTTGCCCACGAATTCGAAGGGCAGCAGGCCTTTCTTGTTGAGTGAATCGAGCAGGGCATAGGTAGCCAGGGAGGTTTCACTGCCTTTGCATTCCTCTGTGCCGTTGCTCATCACGCCCACCCGGGGATTCGGGCGGTTGTACACGTAGCGGGACATGAGGGCTGCCATCACGGCGTAGCCCACCATGTGGCTGGGCTTGGCATCCGGGTTGGCGCCGGTGTCACTTACCAGCACATTGCCATGGGCTGCAGGCAGGGGGGAAACGATACCCGCGCGTTCCACGCCGGGCAGCAGGCGCAGCTTGATGGTGCTGGCCGCCACGGCGGCGCCGGTGTTGCCGGCGGAGAGAACGGCATCTGCCTGGCCGCTCTTCACCAGATCCACTGAGATGCTCATGGAAGACTTCTTCTTCTGGCGCACAGCCATGAGACCGCTTTCTTCCATGGTTACTACCTCGGGGGCGTGTACAAACTCAATCTTGGGGTGATTGGCAATGCCGGCGGCTTCACAGCACGCGCGCACGGCGGCCTCATCGCCTACCATATAGATTTTTTCCAGTGCAGGGATTTGTTCAAGCGCCAGTTTGGCGCCATCCACATTGATTTGGGGCGCGTTATCGCCGCCCATGGCATCGAGTGCGAGCTTCATGTGTGGGGAAAATGGTTATATGCTAAAATGCTCGACTTTACTCTATCAGATATGCGCTTCTTGTCAACACAAAAACAGCCCATACTTGAAAGTATGGGCCGGTAAGGGAAAAAAGAATGGGGAAGTCAAGCGCCGCGGAATTAGTCCACGAGCTTCACAATCACCTCAGCGCCGCTCTGGGTCTTGTAGGTGCCGCACTGCGGGCAAGCGGTGTGACCGGGGACGGCTGCGCCACACTTCGGGCACTTGCCGAGCTTGGGAGCCTTCCAGGCCTGGGCGGCCAGGCGGGAGCGCTGCTTCATCTTGGACGTTCTGCGTTTCGGAGCTGCCATAGTTCTATATCTTGTTTAAGAGGTTCGAGATGTGATACATGAGTGGAGCTTCGGCGCTTACTCTCTGGGGAACTTATCCAGAGCATCCCATACGCTTTCGCCACTCGGGGTGGCAGAGTCTACACCCGAATGGGGGTCTTTGTCCAGTCTAAAATCACCAAAAGTGTCATTTATTTCACATTCAAGCCCTGAAATTTCACATTTTGGGTAGCTGGGCAGGCCCAGAACGACCTCTTCGCGCAAATCTTCGGTGATATCCTGCGCCAGTTTTCCCTTCACGTCGTACGAGAAAGCCAGGTCCTCCAGCTCCACGGTGTAGGGGAATTCGGCAAGGCAGCGGTCGCAGCGGAGCTCAAACTCTGCCCAGACGCGGCCGCGCACCATCAGCTCGGTTTCGAATAACTGAGCTTCCAGTTCATAGCACAGCGGGCCGGTGCTGCGCAGTCCGGCGCCATCGATGCCGAATACGGCGGGATCCAGTTCGCCGCTCAGGTACATTCCCTCCTCGGGAAATTCTTCCAGCGGTATGATGAGATTCATCTGCATGCGCCAAGGATACCCTTTACCCGGTCGCAAGGCAAGCATGTATTCTGCTGTAATCAATATTTTTAGTTTTGCATTTTCAGGGCGGTTGTGTTATGCTCGCCGCGCATGCCTGGTATATTGTATAAGAAATGGCTGGCAGTGATGCTGGCGTTCATGGCTCTGTTTCTGACTGCCTGTGGCGAGAAGCAGGACGAGCGCAGCAAGCTGATAATGGTGACCAATGCGACCTTCCCCCCGTATGAGTTCTATCAGGGGGACCGTATCGTGGGTATCGATGCCGATATGGTGCGCGAGATTGCCCACCGCAACGGCTATGAGCTGGTGATTGAGGATATGTCCTTCGATTCCGTGATTGCCGCTGTGCAGACAGGGAAGGGCGATGTGGCAGCTTCCGGTATCACGGTGACAGAGGACCGCAAGAAGCAGATTGATTTCACGACCAGCTATGTGAAGGCTGACCAGGTGATTATCGTGCGCGAGGGCTCGGATATCACCAGCCCGGAAGCCCTGAAGGGCAAGCGTGTTGGTGTGCAGCACGGAACCACGGGCGATATGTATATGACCGAGAATATCCAGGAGCCTGAGCGTTTCCAGGATGGTGCGCTGGCTGTGGCTTCTCTGGTGACGGGCAAGATTGATGCCGTGGTGCTGGACAGTGCACCTTCCGAGGAGCATGTGGCCCGCAATAAGGGTATCCGCATTCTGCCCGTGGCGCTGGTGTCGGAGGAATACGCCATGGCCATCAGCAAGAACCGCCCGGAGCTGCTCGCCATGTTTAACAAGACCATGGCTGAAATGAAGGCCGATGGCACTATGGATGAAATCTGGGCCCGCTATCTGGATAAGGATGGCAAGCCTCTGGAGGTTCCCGCTGTGTCCGTGGATGAACAGGGACTCTGGAACCGTATGGTCGCTTCTTTTGAGGTGAATTTCATGAAGGACAACCGCTGGAGCTACCTGGTGAATGGCTTCCTGATTACCATTGAGATTTCCTTCTGCGCGGTGCTCATGGGCCTGTGCATCGGGTTCCTGGTGGCTGTCATTCGCAGCGCACACGACCAGACCGGTCGCTACAAGGTGCTCAACTTCCTGTGCCATATCTACCTGACGGTGGTGCGTGGCACGCCGGTGGTGGTGCAGCTGCTCATTATCTACTTCGTGATTTTCGGCTCGGTGGATGTGAGCAAGGTGCTGGTGGCCATTGTGGCATTCGGTGTGAACTCCGGTGCTTATGTGGCGGAGATTATACGCTCCGGTATCATGGCTGTGGACCACGGGCAGATGGAGGCCGGTCGCAGCCTGGGCCTGAGCTATGGCACGACTATGCGCTCGGTGATTCTGCCGCAGGCATTCAAGAATGTGCTGCCGGCGCTGGGCAATGAGTTCATTGTACTGCTCAAGGAGACTTCCGTGTGTGGTTACATTGCGCTGCAGGATTTGACCAAGGGCGGCGATATCATCCGAAGCCAGACCTACGATGCTTTCCTGCCGCTGATTGCTGTGGCTCTCATCTACCTGATTGTGGTGGTGTGCCTGAGCCAGCTCCTCAAGAAACTTGAAAACCGTCTGAAGAAGAATGAACGCTGATAACATTTTGGAAGTGCGCGACCTGGTCAAGGAGTTCGGTGACCACCGCGTGATTGATGAAGTTTCCGTAGGGGTGAAGAAGGGCGAGGTAGTGTTCCTGCTCGGTCCCTCCGGCGCCGGCAAGAGTACGGTGATGCGCTGCATGAACTTCCTGGAAAACCCGACTGGTGGCGAAGTGATTTTCCACGGCAAGCCGGTGGACCGCAGCGAAAACGGGCTGAACCACTACCGCGCCAAGGTGGGCATGGTGTTCCAGCATTTCAATCTCTTTGCCAACCTGACTATTCTGGACAACATTACTCTGGCTCCGGTGAAGTGCGGTCTCATGAGCCGTCTGGAGGCCGAGACGCAGGCACTGCATCTTCTGCACCGCATCGGTCTGCGAGATAAGGCCAAGGCCTATCCTTCCCAGCTTTCCGGTGGTCAGAAGCAGCGTGTGGCTATTGTCCGAGCGCTGGCCATGAACCCCGAGGTGCTCCTTTTCGACGAGCCGACCTCCGCTCTGGACCCGGAAATGGTGGGCGAGGTGGAAAACCTCATGCGGGAGCTAGCCAAGGATGGTATGACCATGCTGGTGGTATCTCACGATACCGATTTCGCCATGGAACTGGCAGACCGCATCGTGTTCCTGGCAGATGGCAAGGTAGTGGTGGATGCCCCGCCCAGCGTTATCGCCGCCAGCGATAACCCCCGTATCCGCGATTTCTTCTCGCTGAGATAAGCCGGGGAGCCTTCGTTTTTACATATATAGTCAGTCAGAAAGCGGCACTCGTATGAGTGCCGCTTTTTATTACAGGTTTATGTTCAGTAAGCCTGAACGATACAGGACGATGACAGCCGTTATGAAGCCCAGCAAGTACATCAACAGGCATAAAATGACCATGCGTCTGAACTTATTCTTGGGCTTGGGAGCAGGCGGAACCGGCGGAGTCGGCGGGGGTGGTATAATACCCGGTTCAGGGGCTTGCTCTTGTTCCGGGAGCGGAATAGGAACAGACTCTCCGTGCGGGAGAGGGACTGCGACCAACTGTTGTTTCCATTCCCCGGCTGATTGCCACCTGTCTCTCGGATTCATGTTGAGCGCTTTTTCTACGCTGTCGATAAAAGCCTGAGAGAATCGCTCTGCGAGGGTGGGGAAGTTTTTCAGCGGAATGTAGGAGTCCGGGTTCTGGGCTCTTACTGTGCTGCGGGGCGGCGTCTGGCCTACCATCAGCTTGTAGCAGCTCGCTCCGAGTGCATAAAGGTCGGTCCATGGCCCGAGCTGTCCGTCAATCTGCAGTTGCTCAATGGGGGTGTACCCCTGGGCTTCGATGAGGTAAGCCGTGTGCGGATTGCGCGCAACTTTTGCGGCACCGAAGTCGATGAGAATAGGTTTTGTGCCGTTCTGCAGCAGAATGTTCGTGGGCTTGACATCACGGTGAACCAGCCCTCTGCCGTGCAGGTAGCCCAGGGCATCGAGCAAGGCAAACAGTATGGGGCGGAGCCATGCTTCCGTGATTTCCTCCGGCCGTGGTGCGGATCTGCCCAGCTCCTGAGCGGCTTCGATGAACGGCATCACATAGTAGTAGGTGTTCAGAACGGAGAAGTCCTGCAACACGCGTACGATATGCGGGTGGTTCAGCCCTTTGAGAATGGCGACTTCCATGCCTGCATGCTGCAGGGTATCTCTGTAGTCTCTTTCGAATCCACGCTTGGGGTATACCTTGTGGTCTCTCCACCGGAAGGCGCAGGAGGTGGGCAGGTGCTCTTTGATGACCACCCGGCTTTGCAGCTGAGTGTCGATGGCTTCGTAAGTGATGCCGAACCCACCTTGCCCCAGGGTGCGAAGCAGTCTGAACTGCAGCAAGATGGTGTTGTTTGGTAATGGCGGCATTTTTTTTGTTCGAAAATTGAAGTTAACGGGCTATCAGAGGACCAGGTGATTACTTTTTGTCGGGTTTCTTTTCTTCCCCTTTTTCCTTCTTTATTTCCTCTTTTTCAGCCTGCAGAAGCTTCTGGTGCTTATCCAGCATATCAACGATTTTTTGCCCTTTTCTGCTGTTCTTAGCTTTTGTGAGGGGCGTTTCTCCGTTGTGATCTGCTATGTTTATGTCCAGATGACGGGCTTTTTCCTGAGCTTTGTCTGTGAAGAGCAGGGCAGCTACACAATCCTCCTTGCCGTCAAAAACTGCAATATTGAGAGCGGTAGCGGTGTTTTTGCCGGTAGCGTCAAGGTCGATTCCTTCTGCGTTGGCCAGCAACTGAACGCAGGCAGCGTTGCCATTCCGGACGGCAAGTATCAGTGCTGTTTCGTTGTCTTTCCCCCGGATATTGACATCGTAGCCCTGTTTAATGCGGCGTGAGAGTATATCTTCCTTTTCCAGAGAATCCAGCAGGTCATCGGCAGCTGCCACACTTACTTTCTCACCAAGCAGCGCAAGAAGCAGTTCCTCTTTGACCGGGATGTCGGGGCTGTTGCAGATGGCGGTCAGCGCGTCCTTCATTGCCGGGCAGTCCTTGGTGGCTTCGGTGCAGAGTTTGCCGAGTACCTGCTTGTCCTGAAGCTTCATTATAGTCTCCTGGAGCTTGTTACTGTGTCCACGCAGCTGCATGAGCTGGGGACGCCCGATTTCCCACTCAAGCTTTGCCAGAATGGCTGTCAGCTTGCGGGAGTATTCAATAAGTCCGGCGAGCTGCTCCTCGATTCTTTGCCGGAGTTCCTTATCGGCCTTGTCGGCTGGCTGTTTTTCTGTTTCATCGGGCTTGGGGGGGGCTTCCTCTTTGCCTTTCTCGTCTGTATCCTTCGGTTTATCCGGAGGGTCGGGATTTTTAACCGTTTTTACCGGCTGACCTGGAGCCCGGAATTTGATGGTACACAGCGCACCCAGACTTCCCACAAGAACAGCGACACCAACAGCTGCGGGGATGAAGTACTGGCGCTGCATATACCAGGGGGTGGGGATATTATCCGAGCGCAGTGAGTGAAGCCAGAGCGCTGAAACGTTTTCTGCCGCTCCCGCAGCCGAACGTACTGCCACATCGGCCATGCTGTTGAGTACGGTTGCCGGCGGTGTGGTGGCATCGGTGCTCCATTGCGACATGGACCAGAGATAGCCGGGAAGCTGTTTCCACAATCCCCCGCTGCAGAGCAGGAAGGAATCTCTGCCGTTGTAGCGGCCGGTGCAGATGTGTGGTGTGATGCGTGCGCTGCTGCCAAGACTCTGGGTCAGAGTGTTGCGCTCCGGGTGGTTTCGCGCGTCCTCCTGGCTGATATCGCCGCGTTCCTGCAGCAGGCGTACCAACGAGTCATCAGTAGTGAGCTGGTGCCATTTGTCACGGCGGGGCATATAGACGCGGCTGTCGCCCACATTTGCCACGGCATATCGCCCCTTGCAGAGGTAAACGGCTGCTATGGAGCATTTGCCGCTACCTTCAGTGTGAATCGACTTGTGAGCCCCGAGAATTGCCTCGGTGAGCGTATGTGCCATGTTTTCCCGGGTGCAGCCATGGGCAAGCTGATACTCCCACTCGCGCTTCATGGCGCGGATTGCGGCGCGTGCTGCCTGGGCATCGCTGGCGTTATCAGTAGCTCCATCTGCAATGACCGCGAGAGAGGCCTGTGATGATTCCCAGCACCCCATTGCATGCCGCTGAGCCTGGTTGTGGCCGGCCCTGGATACGGTAGCGCAGCCTTCGCACTGGACAACAGGGGGTAGAATATCGATGACGATGATGGTGGTGTTGTCCTGGCGGGGGTTGCGTATTTCCTTGAGCTTGCTCATGAGCAGCTCGCATACCTGCCGGGGTGGGGCGTTGCGCACCTGTTCCTGCCTCAGCAGATTTTCCCAGCCGGTGCGGATGAGGGGTTCCAGCCCATCGGACGAGATGATGTAGCGGTCGCCCACCCGGCAGGGATGCATTTTGTGGATTTCCACGGCGTCAAGCGAGTCGCCGCAGACGGCCGCGAAGAGTGCATGCCGGGGGCCGGGGGCTGCAGCGGCGGCTTCCGGCGTCATTTTGCCGGATTTGACACGCCGCCCCAGCTCCCATTCCCAGGTGTGCGCTGTATTGATTTTGGTGATTTCATTTCCCCGCTGCAGGTAGAGCAGGGAATCGCCCACGCTCAGCCAGCAAAGCCCTTGCTCAGAGATTGCCATGGAGATGAACGTGGCACCGGCATCGCCGTGGATGGCTCCGATGCTTTTCATCTCACCAAGCGAAGCATTGGCTTTCAGCAGGCAGGTGGCGAGGCGGTTTTCCTCAAGTGCCGCATTGTTGCTTTCCTCTACGTAGACCCCGAGAAAGCTGTCTACGATGTGCTTACTGGCCTTTTCGCCATCGGCCACGCCACCCATGCCATCGGACAACACGGCCAGGAAGCTTCCATCGCGTGCAGGCTCGTTGTTCAGCGGGTAGAGGGTGCAGTAATCTTCTTGCTGGTCTCTTTTCCCTATCCACCGGCATGCGCCGGCGGATAAGGAGAAAGACTGGAATGAATCAATGCGGACGTCCATGAATCGTTTGTTTTATTTGGTGTTTTCGGGGTAGTCCCAGGCGAAGCTCGCATCGCAGAAAGGAACGAAGCGCAGGGTGGTGTGCTCGCTCAGCTTCAGGATATCGCCACGCTCAATTTTTTCCGGGTCATCCAGTTCAATCTCATTATTCAGGATGGTAATCTGGCTGGCATCGGAGTGGTCTACCACGGAGTAACTCTTGTTCTTTGCCTTGTAGCGGATGATGAGCTGCTTGCCGGAGATGTAGGGGTCTGCCGGCAGGCAGATGCGGCATTCGGGATTGCGCCCCACCTGGTTGCGACCGTAGAACAGGGGATAGGAACGCCCCATCATGGGGCCGGAGATGGCCACCAGCCAGCCCTGTACCCATTCTTCCGGTTCCAGCTCTTTATTTTCCATCATGCCGAAGGGATCGGCAGGGTAGGCCGGGGAGTAGGCATCTGCAGGTGCAACAGGCGCTTTGCGGATGAGCTGCGTTTTATCACTTGCCGGGGCATCTGTTCCCATCTTGATGGTGGGCGGTGTAGCGGCGCTGGCAAGATCAATGGGGCGGGTGGTGACGGCGGTGGTGATAGAGGAGTTCGCAAATATATCCGAACGTCCGATGCCGGTGCTGGGATCGAGGTCGATGGGAATTGTTTTTCCGCTGTCGTATCCCGGGTACATGGAAGGCGCAAAGGGCATGGGTGACGTCGGCATCAGCTGGGTGGGCTTTACGCTGTAATCCCACATGAAGTCACTATCACAGAAAGGAACGAAACGCAGGGTTGTTTCGCTGCTTAACTTGAGGGTGTCTCCCATTTCGATGATGGTGCTCTCGTCGTCCAGGTCTTCGCCATCGGCCAGGAAGGTGTTCTGCTTGGAGTCAGAGTGTGCCTTCACGGTGAAACAGCGGTTCTTCTCCTTGAAACGGATGATGAACTGCTTGCTGGAGATAGAGGGGTCATCCGGCAGGCAGATGCGGCACTCGGGGCTGCGGCCTACCTGGTTGCGCCCATACAGGATGGGGAAGAACTTGCCTTTCATGGGGCCGGAGATGGCTACCAGCCAGCCGTGTACCCATTCTTCCGGGTTCAGCGGTGCATTCGGGTCCTGGACAGGAGCGCCAAATGGGGAGACCGGGTTGTCTCCGTTATCATTCGGGCGAATCAGGATGGTCTTGCTATCAGGTTCGGAACCACCAGGAGCGGCGGCTCCGGGAGTCATGGGAATGGTGGGAGCCTGGCCGCCCAGCGGTATGGTCTGCTGGTAAATGGAGGTCGAGACTTCCGCATCGTGATTTGTTGACACGGGAATCGTGTTCAGATCGTCCATCGGAGTGGAATCATCCATGCTGCCAGCAGGGAAGCTTACTGTGTATTGGCTGTCTGAGTTGTAGACAGGCGGTGTATTATTGGGGTCTGTATACATGAGTCTTTTCGTTGTTGTTGCTGTTGCTGTTGATAGGGTTCATTCTGCGTTCAATCGGAACGACGAAGTGGAACTGGCGACCACCCAGGATGAACTGACTGCCATCGGGGTTCAGCTGGAAGGTACCTGTGTACTGGCGACCGTTAATCACGATGCCGTTCGTGGAATGGTTATCGGTGATGAACCAGCGTCCGTGTCCATCGCGGGTGATGGAGCAGTGAGTCCCGGAAAGGGTGTGGTCATCGGCAAATGCCAGGTCGTTTGTGTTGTTGCGGCCGATGGAGACGCTGCTGCCGGTTATGTACCACTTTTTCTTTCCTGTCAGGTCATGGAGCTCAGCAAGAATGCTGCCGGGGTCAACATTGCCGGCACTGGCGTCTGCAATGTTTCTGTTTTTCATCTGCTGGAGCTCCTTTTCCTTTGCTTCGCGGATGAGTCGCTCTTTCTCAGCTTTGCGGGCGAGTTCTTCTTCACGCTCCCGCTGTCGTTGCTGTTCTGCCTTGCGGTCAGCTTCTTCCTCTTCGAGTCGGATACGCTCGAGCTCTGCTTCCATCTCTTTCTGCTTCTTGCGGGAGTGAGCCACGCAGATGCCGATAATCACCAGCACCAGAACGAGACCCGAACCGGAAACCCAGTATACCCAGACCGGAATGTCTGAGGGCGGCGGAGCTACGGGAAGGGGGGTGCTGCGTCCAAGCAGGGCAAGAACTTCTTTCTCACCCAGTGTTACATCCGTAACAGACTTGTTCTCGTGAAGTTCGCGAATACGAGTAAGAATCTTGCGGTCGTCCTGAGAGCTGTCTGTGCGCTCAAGCTCTGCGGCAATCGCAGATTTGACAGCTTCGGCATCTACCCGCTTCAGCGTGCTGCAAAGCGGAAGCAGGGCATCGGCCTTTTCGCGCAGCTTGTCGATGAGCGGGGTCAGCACTTCGAAGTCCTCTGCGTCCTTGGCTTCAGCATCGGCAAGGGCTTTGACCTCAGGCTGAGCACTCTTGATGTCAGCCATGAGCTTGATGATGAGGTCTTTTTCCGGCATGGGGAGTTCCTTCTCCCGGCCGATAAGCTTGAGCACGTGGCTTTCCTGAATGTTGTCAGCCGTCAGATTCTTGTTGTTACAGAAATCGGCTATACGAGCCAGGATTTTGTTTTCTTTATCCTGCTCCTGCTTGGCTGCCAGTACTTTCTGTATGTTCTCGGCAGGTTGTTTCTTGACGGTCACGCAGGATTCGCGCAGCTTGCCCATCTGCTGGCGCAGAGTCTGCAGCACTTTGCTGAGTGCCAGATAATCAGCGGGAGTATCTTTCTCTGCCTTTTCCAGTGACTCAATGGTAAGCCCGGCGGCTGTAATGCCGGAGATGAGCTTGTTGATGGCCTGTTCCTCAGCAGAGGGCTGGTCCGGCGCTTTCGGGGCGAAATGATTGCGAATCTCGTCCAGCGCGGAGGCGGTCATCTTGAGCTCTGCGGTTTTATCAGATTCCTCAAGTTTGAGCAGGAGTCCGAGAACGGCGTCGCTCTTGTATGCCGGCAGAACCACGCCGAACTGGCAGCTGGGTGTGTGGGCGTTGTTGTTCAGCCCCTTGCAGATTTTCCGGGTGGCGTTGTCATCGCACTTTTCTTTCTGCAGGTGGAAGAAGCCACCGGTTTCGCCGCTGAGCCACATCATGTCGTTCACTCTCGTGTCGCGGGTTCTGCTGTTGAAAACCAGTGAGCAGATGGGAACTTTCTTTTCCTTGGCGAGATCCTTGAGACTATCGCGGTTTTTAATCTCATCGTCCGCATCCGAAATCAGCACCAGAACCGTTGTTCTCCCTTCTGTGGGGGTAAGTTTGCGCACATATTCAGTTGCAAAATGGAAGATGTCTGTCGTTTTGCTGTCGCCTTTCTGGGGGGCTTTTGTCTTGAGGGCGTCATCAATCGCTTTCAGGAGCGTGCTGCTGCCTACTTTGCCTGTGCCCAGCGGGGTGATATCAGCTGCAAGGAGGTTCACGGAAATGGTATCCTGGGGAGCCATGCCTTCTTTCACCAAGTGTTTGACCACACCGAGCCCTTCGCGCAGGAATATGCGCTTGTTCTTGTTGTTCTTGCGCATGGATTGGGATTCATCAATGATGAATACCCAGTCCACTGCATTGTCGTTCGCTCCGGTTTTCCAATCTTTGTTCTCCAGCGTGGTGGTCGAATCTTTCTGTTTGATTGATACCTCGGCGGAGCTGATGGCGTCTTGTGATAAGCAGCTCAGATTATAGAAGCTGAGCTGCTGGGTGTCTTTATTGTACAGAACCCGGGCGGCTTCAGCTTTCAGGTTGGTAGCGGTGCAGCCTTCTGCCGGCAGGGGTATGCTGTTTTCCGGTTGGCCCGCGAGGCTCGCGGCACCCAGCAGGGCGCCTGCTGCCAGACTGGCAAGTCCTTGGGAGATATAGGAGGTTAAATTCATGGGAATGAGAATTATATATTGAGGTTGAATGCTTCAGGGTTTGGTGGGGGTAGAACCTAGTTGTAGCTGATTAATGGTAGTTGATGCGGCCTTCTGTTCATCACTATGATCACTAGGCATCATCTTCGCTTTCTTTTCGGGGTTTATTTCCTGTACGATGTACTTGTCATTCTGCTGGTCAAAGTAGAGGTTATAGATAATCGGCGTGTCCTGATCATTAATCTGCAGCAGCATTTTTCCGCTCAGCAGCATCATATTGGCTGCGCCGTTGCAATTCAGCAGTTTGCCCAGTACCACTACCTTCCGGGGCTCCTCATGTATACTTACCGAGGTTACCTTGAACTCATAGCGCTTGTCGGGTAACACCTCAATTTCGATGATGTCGTTCACCTGGGGCTCCTGCATCGGCTTGCTCCAGTCGAGAGCGCCTTCCGGCAGGCTTACTTCATGAACTTTCACAGTGCCATCGGCCGGTACCTCCGGTAATTCGGCTGAACCCTCAGGTACTACCGTACCAACCTGAATGCGGCGGCCATCGGTGCTGCCCTCATCCTCATCCGGGGAGTCGGTCTGAGGAGAGCCTGTTGAAACCGGTGTATCGTCGCCGCCGCCTACGGGAGCAAGTTCTTCTGATTTTCCACCACTTGAACCGGCTGTGTCGAGCGCATTGATGCGCTGGTTCTGCAGGTATAAGGTGGTGCCCAGCACAAGGAGCAGCGCTGCAGAGCCGCCCAGGAGCCAGATGAGTGTTTTTTTCTTCTTCATATCAGGGTGAAATGGTAGGGTGATGGTTATTCTGTTTTTGTGGTCAGGGTGAACACACACTGGCCAAGCTGTATTTTAGCGTTGTTGTGTATCTTGGCACAAAGCCCGCCGGTCATCCGGCTTCCGTTTACCGATGTGCCGTTCCGTGAGCCGGCATCTCCCAGCAACAGTACCTTGCGATTCTCTTCCGAGCGCATCTTGAATACGGCGTGCCTTCCGGAGATGCTCATGTCGTCAATGCAGAAATGGCTCTTCTTCGGGTCGCGGCCAATGTAGAAATTATGGTGCCTGCTGATTTCCGCTACCGTAATCTTGTACTTCACTTTCCGCCCATCGGAGAGTATGCCGCTCAGCACAATCATCGGTCGAGGGGCAGTAGGGGGCTCTACCTCAACGCCTGGAATGGGCGCGGGAGCATCATACCCCGGGATTGGTGCCGGACCGGGAATATTTTCGCACGCCGGGAAATTGCACGGTGTGTTATCTGGTACAGGCGCATACCCGGGAGTGGGTGCCGGCGGGTATGAGGAGGCGGGGGCCGGTGCATAGGGACTCTCGGAAGCCTGATTTTCTTTGGCCATGCTTTTCATCTGGTAGATAAGCATGATGGTGAGCACGATGCAGACAACACCAAGCCCCAGACACAGGATAAGTAGTATGGGGGAACTGGAGCCGGCGGGTTGGACGGGTGTCGGAGAGGAATCATCATCATCATCATCATCCCCGGTCGCTATAGGCTTGCCGTTGTACTTGCCGGGGTAAAGTCTTGCCAACAGGTTAAAGCGGGCATTACCTTGCTTCTGACTATCTACGGCAATGTACAGTTTCGCACCTTTCGGAACATTGACCTTGATGTTTTTCAAGAAATATGAACTTTTCTCGTTCTGTACGTCCTGTTGCTCCAGTTGAGTGAGCTTGCCAATCTGGTCACCGTAGAATACCCCAAGTACAGGAGTAAAATCATTTGTTGTGAATATTTTGCGGATGCCTACCTCCAAGTCTCCATCTTCCGGGATAATTACTTTGTACCATACAGTATTGCCGCAGCCTCCGGGGAGAGAGGGCTCTCCATGTTGTCTGGATGCTCCGCAGGTGGACCCGTATATGGAGGATATATAGGAATCCTGGCCATCGGCTTCAAGCAGTTCGGGGTAAATGAAATCCTTATGTTTTTCTTCGATAAAACTGTTAAGAAGTTCCTCGCGCACTTCCCAGCATTTGGCCTTAAACTCATTGTTGTATTTTTCGCCTGTACTATTGGCCACGATTGCCACGATTTTATCAAAGTGCCAGTAGAAAAAACTTTTTAACATGCGGCGTATGGTTTCGTTGCCTGACGATAACTTCGGCAGCGGGAAGGCGTTTTCCCAGGAATCGTTGTTAGGGGTTTCTTTGCCGCTGATTTGAAATGAAGCCACATAGGGGGCCGTGCCGGCCACTACAGATGCGTTGTTCTGCGTGTCCTCATTTCCCAATTGAAGGGTTAGTTTTTTTCCTGTTTTCGGGTCAGTGTATGGAATAGGTTTAGGCCCGGAGAGCACTTGTACTGCTGTTGCACTGCGATAGGGTTCAGACAAAGCGTTATCGTCGTTTACATCTTGCCAGAAATTATAACTCATCAGTGAGCAGAACTGCTTGTCTTCTGTGCATGAACCGGAAGCAGACGCTATGAGCTGGGGGCCGCATTGGGCCAGTTGGTAGTCGGCGTGCCCGGCTCCCATCAGGTGGCAGACTTCGTGCGCAAACGTACTGTCATTAACTCGTATGGTGCTAACATGGAAAGTAGCAGCATAGCCTCCCGGCTTATCGACGGAGACGAGGCGGGTGATGCTGCTCGCCAACTCAACTGGACTTGCGGTGCCGACTACCCCACTCCCCGAAAAAGGATAATCTGTATATAAGATAACCAGATCAGCTTTGTGTTCTGCTCTTGCATCTAAGAGTCCGGGAATCTGGTTATTAAAAATGGCAATCAAGTCACCCCCTAATCCACCTTGCCCGTTTGGTCTTGCTATAGTGTGGTAGTTTGCTTTGAAAACGCCTACGTTCCGGAACTGGACTTTGTCGCCAATGCCGGACCTGACTAATATCTGGTTGAGCTGAGCAATCGCTATTTCGGCTGTTTGCTCTTCACTCATGGGGGCACACGTCACGCCGTTTACTTCCAAACTAGTACGCAGGCTTTTCTGAGAGCTTTGGTCAAAGGCGGAAAGTACATCGATGGTGGTGCAGTCGCCGGCGGCCTTGGCAGTGCCGGTGAGCAGCAGTATGCCTGCCAGCAAGCTGCTGAGGAGAAGAGAAAGTTTATTTTTCATACAGTCTGTTGATGAAGTTGCGCAGGCAGTACTGGGCGCAGTTGTTGAGGTAGCCTTCCTCCTTGGCCTGGATGATGTGCATGACCCACATGATGATGCACGACATCACAAGAGCCAGCAGGGTAGTCCAGAAGGCTACACTCATGCTGGCAATTACTTTCGGAAGCAGTTCTGCATCAGTAGGGTTGAGCGAGGATGCAACGCGCAGAGCTTTGAGGATGCCGTCTACCGTGCCGCAGAAACCAAGGGTGGGAATCATCCACACCAGATAGCGCACCATATTGTACCCCAGGTCAATTTCGGCATTGCGGCTTTCGGTTTCAGCGCTGAGCACGGTGCTGCACATGCTCACTGAGCGGGAAATCTGGAACTGGGATGAGAGGAGCTTCACCATGCTACCCAGCGTGCCGGTAGCTTTGCGAGTTACTACCGTGCGGTGAATTTCCGGCATGTTGGCGGCGGTGAGAATAACCTCTGCGCTTTCGGGCAGCAGCTTCATCTGCAGCTCTTTGCGCTGTGAGCTGAGTAGCTGGAAGCGGATGAAGAGTTCGGCCAGTGCCCAGAAGAAGCCAATCCACATGAGATTCTGCCACGCAAGGAAATTGCTGCTGCCATCCGGCTGCCGGTCTACGAGGAACTGGGACAGACTGTTGATGGCCGCTGCGGTGGAGCCGTGTTCTGCACCCGGGTAGTATGGAATCAGATTGAAGATAACAATGACGATGAAAGCCAGCACGACGGCCAGAATGCAGACCGTGAGGCGAAGTGTCTTGAATTGATCGGGCATAGTGGGGGCTTTCTGGGTTAACCGTAGATGATTTCACCGGTATCGGGGTTGCGGCGGATTCCGCTGGGGGAGGAGGGCTCGGACTGGGCAGGAGGTGCCGGCACGGGGGAATGCCCTGGGATGGGGGCAGGCGGTAAGCCGGGCTGCGCTATACGGTTGCGATTCTGCTCTTCGTATGCATGCAGGAGGGCTGCCGGGGTGGTCTCCACGGCGTGCTTGTCGCCACCAAGCCGCAGCCTGGCGTATTTGTTTACCCGGCTTTTCTGGATGCGGGTCCAGCCTTTCGGAGTCTGCACATAGGTGCCCTGGGTGCTGCCCAGGTCCTCTATCAGGAATTCTTCGCTGTTTTCGGTGGAGCTGATGCGCAGGTGCTTTCTGCTGATAGACCTGTTGCGGAGCTGCACGTTGCATTCGCCCAGGCGTCCTACATTGATGTTGATGTTTGACATGGCGGGAAATAGATGATTGTTAAGGTGAAAAAAATGATTATTTGGCAGGGGTTACAGTAATGGTGCCATCTTCGGCTACGGTGATGGTGGCGAGCGGAATGCGCTTATCGGGATCAGCGTGGATGTTGTCAAAGGGAATGGCCAACGGGGGAAGAGCGTTGTCTGTTTTTGCTCTGCCGCCTATAAGCCCGCCCGGCGTGATAATATTGGTGACAACGCGCATCGCAAGTATTTCGTACCGGGTGTTGCCGTTACCGAATTTGTCGCAAAACGACATGTACTTTGTTATTGCGGAATAGGACAGCGTGTATGAAATGTGGTAGGTACCCGGGGTGACGGTGGGGTGAGTCCAGGCTTCAGTACCGCCTCTCATCGAATCTGCTATCAGCAGCGCGGGGGAACCCGGGTGCGTGCGGCTCCTCCAGCTATAGTCTACCGTTTTTCCGTCCTTCAGCGTTGCCCGTACGTACAGGTCGATATCGTATACCGTGGCGCTGCCCCAATGGATCTGCCCGGATGATGTTTCCTTCTTTTGCAGTTCTCCGTAGCAGGCTATTGTCAGGCTGGGGATGATTTTAGGTGGCTCTGGTTTAGGTGGCTCTGGTTTAGGCGGCTCCGGTTTGGTAGGGACGGGTGGTACTGGTTCCTTTTTCTGATAGTATGGAAAGAGTACGAAACACAGAATCATGAATACACCCATGGCTGAACAGAACAAGTCCAGCGCTGAGATGGAAAAAACGGTTATTTCTCTATTCTTCTTTTTCATGTGTTACCTTCTTTTCAAATCTACACGTTAGAGAATGCTTTGTAAAGCATATTTTTTTCATTATTTTACGGTGTATTTTTGCCTTTCTCTGATGTAGAGAAAACGTTGAAAGTCTACAAAAATAAAATGATTAAATATGATGAAAAAAATGTGTCTGAAATGGATAATGCCGGATATTGTTGGAACTTGATGGGTTTTGCCGAAGAATGATTTAAGTCTTAAGTATATGGCGAGTTCCGGAATGATAAATGGCATCTGCAATATGGGCGCTACGGTGCTGCACGCAGGAGCGGTAATCAGCAGAAGAGACAATGGCTACTGGCGCCGGTGAGCTGGACTTCCTGGTGAGTTGGTGCAACAATAGTTAATCTGCGTCCGGTCGTACGCGTTTATTGGGCCCGTCGCCCACGGAAATGGTCTCGATTTTGACCTGATGCACGCCCCAGCCGCAACCGATGGCTTTGGCCACTGCCGGGCTGATGTCGATGATGCGGCGGCGGTGGAACGGGCCGCGGTCGCATACGCGCACTTCGCAGCTTTTGCCGGTGCTTACACTGGTGACCCGCACCACGCTGGGTAGGGGCAGGGTGCGGTGGGCTGCGTATTTGCCACCTTTGGGCAGGCGCTCACCCATGGCACCTATGGAGCCGCCGTCATTGTAAATCGAGGCCTCGCCGGTTTCGGAGTATTGCAGAGCTGTTGCAATGTCCATCGGGCGATAGCGTTTGCCGTTTACCGTGTAGGGGCTTTTCTTCAGTTTGGGTTCGGGGCGTGTGTCGGCTGCCGGGTCGTATGTCTTTTTGCGCCAGTTGCACCCGGTGCCGGGCAGCAGGATGCCGGCGGCAAGAATAAACAGAATGAGATGACGGCAGGACTTCACGCCGGGGAGTCTACCATAAATGTTATGAAAAGGCAATAGCTTTATGCCGCTGAGCTGAGTATGCACGCGCGCGCATGGAGGTTTTCACTACTGCCAGTCGGCATGCCTGAGTCCTATTTTTATACGGAGTCCCGGGGCTTAGGTTTTGTGCTTGACTTTCATGATGCTGTGTAGCATTCTACCATCATGCAAACTCGCACATGTGCTATGATGCTTGGGCTGCTTGCTTTCGGCCTTTCACCGCTTTCTCCGGTGATGGCTGCGGAGAATGGAAGCAGCAAGTTGGCTCTGGCTCCGGTGAAGGCAAAGAAACTGCCCGCCGCCGTCCAGTCCGCCATGGAAAAAGGTGATTATGCCGGCGTTCAGGCCGCTTTGGTTGAGACGCTGAAGACGATGGATATATCCCCCAAGGATGCAGCTGCTCTGCAGTATGCTATGATGCACGAGCTCATCCGCGTGACGGGGGCTGAGTTTCTTACCGGAATGGCTGCAGAGAGTAAGGAGAAGGCCACGTTCCTGCAGAAGTTCATGAAAGATACCGAGTGGCTGGAGCTGTATCTGACCTGCGGTCTGGTTCCTTTCCAGAAGGATACCGGCATGCAGGTGCTCTACCGCATCTGGGAAGAAGAGGAGGGTGATGTGAAGAACAAGGCGCTGGCGGTGGCTCTGGCCTCCTGCTGGGGTGGTGGCGAAACCTGGAAGGAACCGCCGCTGGCCCAGTTGCTGCCCAATAAGTACAACCCTGTGCGCCGTTACAAGTTTTTCCAGAAGCAGGACAAGAAGGGGCTCCTGCACCCCAATTACAAGAACCTGAAAGCCTGGGAGCTCCGCTTTGTGGTGGCTAACCCGGGGCAGGACTGGGATGATGAATCCTATGAGTATGCCGCCAGAGCCATTAATCTGCCGTGGGATAAGTACGGCATAGCCTGCTGGGCTGCCACCTACACGGGAACCTCCAAGTTTGGTGACTCGGTGCAGGGCGGCGCCTACAACCTGCCTTATGCCAATGAAAGCTGGGCCGAGGCTACGCTGCGCAACGGTGGCGTGTGCGGTGCTATGTCGCACCTGGGTGCCGTGGCCGCCATGGCGCATGGCATTCCGGCCTATTCCGTGGGGCAGCCCGGTCACTGCGCCTATGCGGTGCGCACGGAGCGCGGCAAGTGGGTCGGCGGTTTCGGTGGCCCGGACGGCGGTATGCACAACATGATTTTCGGTTTCCGAGCCCCCACTTCCTACAACCTGATGGAAGCCGTGTTTGCCGATGATGAGAAGGTGGCCAAGGCCTACCGCAAGAGCCTCTGTGCCCGGGGGCTCGAAGCTGCCGGCAAGGATGCTGAGGCTGAGAAGATGTGGAACTCTGCGTTGAAGGATACTCCCATGCATCCTTTCTTCCGTGCTGCTCTGCACGCCCAGATGAAGAAGCGCGGCATCTCTGCCGATGAGTGCTACGACTATCTGGTGAAGAGGATGCTGCCCAAGTACGATGGACACGGTGTGGCCGCCATTGATGCTACGGCAGACCTGTCCGAGGTGATTGCCGGTATGAGCGAAAAGCAGCAGCTCGACATCTACAAGATGGAGCACGAAGCTCTGGCTACCACCCCCTCCAGCTGGGCGGTGAAGCTCGATGAGCTGGTGCAGAAGCAGCAGGAGACCCTGCAATCTGACTCCGGTCGCCAGAGGTTCCTGGAGGATATGTTCGTGGCTCATATCAAGAATGGCGATGGCACCACCTTCGGCCAGTTGCTCGAATGGGCGGTGAAGACTTATGTGGCCACGGAAGAGGGCAGCAGGATTTTCAACAAGGCCTTTGCCAAGGCTGCCGAATCTGCCGGTGGCGGTGAGACTGCAGGAGAATCTGCCGAGGAGCGCAACAAGAAGATGGCTGAGGCCTACAAGAAGGCCATTGTGGCGGCTGAGCAGGCACGCTCCGGCCCTGCCTTCATGGCACTCACCAAGGGAGCTCTGGCTCTTGGTGCACCCGATTACAAGGCAGATCCGCTGCAGAAGATGGGTGAGCTGCAGGGCAATCCTGCCAAGGGCGCGCTGTTCCGCATCTCCACCACCAGCAACTATGATACTCCCGTGCTTCATGCCGGCATCATGACTCCCGAGGGCGGCAAGTGCCACACGGAAAGGGAGAAGATGCCCACCTTCATTGTGGAACTGCAGAATCCCGGGCATACTACCGGCTGCATCGTCCGCAAGACGAATGGTAACGAGGGCCGCATGAAGAAGGCTATCATCTCCACCAGTGAGGACGGCGCCACCTGGTTCAAGAGAGCGGAAATTGCCGATATGCCTAAGGAATGGGTAGCTAAGTTCCCGGATGGTACCAGGGCCAAGTGGATTAAGCTGGAGTTTGATAACGCCAACCCCGACTTTGCTCACATTTCTCACTTTGTCACATTCACCCGCTAACTTTACTGGAATCATATGAAGAAAATTCTCATACTTCTCATTCTACTGGGTGTGGTAGGCGGTGGTGTCTACTATTACGACCCCGGTCTGCTCGGGCTTGATGCCCCGGCCAAGGTAACCAAGAAGAAAGGTAAGAAGAAAAAGGCTGCCGAAGCTGCCGCACCCGCTCAGGCCGAGGAGGAGGAAGAAATGGTGGTTGAACCCGCCGCCAGCCCGCTTCCTTTCCCCGAGAACCTGGAAGCCCGCGCCAAGGCCAAGGCTGAGGGACGTCCCTCGCTTATTATCTGGTACGGCTCCGACTGGCTGCCCAACGCCGGCCAGGTGGTTAAGGAGTGGACCAAGCTCGAAGCCAGGAATCTGCCCGTTGTGCTGGGCCAGATTGACGAGCGCGTGGGTACTGTGCCCAACCTGCACGACCGCGAGAAGCTGACTCCCTTCGGTGCATTCATGAACCTGCCTGTGGCAGTGCTCATGGCTCCGGACGAGACTCTGCTGGCTATTTACTCCGGCAAGATGGTGCTCAGTGCGGCCGCCATGGAAAAGGCCGTGAAGACTACTCTCAAGACCATGCCCCAGTACATGGCTCTGGTGGAAAAGGCTCGCAATACCGATGGTATTGAAGGCGCCAGGGCAGCCGGTCAGGCGCTGGCCATGCTGCCGTATTATGATGCTTCGCGCAACAATCAGCTCAAGGATATCCTGAACCGCAAGGATCCGAATCATGAGACCATGTACCGCTACCTCTACTGCATGGATCACATGGGGATGTACGACGAGATTAACGCCGTGCTCAACGGCGGCAAGGGTGCCGATGCCAAGTACAAGGATAAGGAACGCAAGTTTGATGATGGTATCAATTTTGTGCAGAAGGTCATGAAGGCACACAAGATGAATACTGAGCTCCAGCAGCAGTGGACTTCCGGTCTGGCCTATGTCTACCGTGAGAAATACAAGGCAACCAATGAGCCGGCTCTCCGCAAGAAGCTCGTGGAAACCTATCGCAAGGTGGTGGAAATTGACCCCGCCAGTGAATATGGCAAGGGCGCTGAGCGCTGGGCTAATTACTGGGATGATTCTGTTCCCTACACCTTCGATACCCCCTATTACGATAATGGAGAGATGACCTTTGGCATCGATAAGGAATGGCGGGTGAATGTGAGCAAGCAGGTGAAAGGCCCCGGCTCCTATACCTTCAGCCTGGTGCCCAGCCCCAGCAAGAATGGCCGCATGAGCACCAAGGGCTTCCAGCTCTTTGCCAATGGTAAGCATGTGTGCGACGGTGACGCTCCTGCCGATAAGGATACCAAAACGGTGAACTTCAACGTGCCCCGCGCGCTGAAGGGCAAGATTGAGGTGCGTTTCCGTGCACAGTGCTACGACGGCTGGTACAATTGCTCCGGCGAGATGGTGATGAAGAAGAACTGATTTTTCTCCATCGGTCTTTATTTGGCGGCTGCCCGGTGCCTGTGCCGGGCAGCCGCTTTAATTGCCTTGTGGGAACTTCTAAAAAATCAGCGTATCTCGATAAATTGGATTTTGGAGAGTAGTTTGCGGAGCGTCAGCGTAGCGGAATTTTGAGCCCGCAAGGGCGATAGAATCATAGCCCAGCGTGGAGCCGCAACGCGGCGGAACGCTGGGTTTGGTGTTAAATATACCCGGAACCCCGAACGTAGTGAGCGGGTGGCAGAAAGCGCGGCTAAAACACTAAGCCAAAGCTTCCCGTCTCCGGGCTTACGCCCTACGCCGTGGCGGGCTGCCACCCACTCCGCTACGCTCCGGGGTTCTGATATGTTCTTCGTTTTACCCAGGGTTCCGCAGCTGACGCAGCTCCACCCTGGGCTAATGTTCTGTCGCCCTCTTCGAGGGCTCAAAATTCCTCGGGCTTTCAGCCCGACAAATTTCAATCGAGATACGCCGATTTATTAGAGTTCCCAATAGATAGACGTCTCCTCGCTATCTGCGGAGTATAAGAAGAGGGATTTCGCAAGGTAGAAGGTGCAATGTAAAAGTTCCGCGTGTTTGCAGCGTTGCTGGTGAAGTTTCTGCTTGCGGAAGCAGGCGGTTCGTGGTACACATAGTGTTGCATGAATTTTTCTCATTTCTTTTTCAGTGCAGCCGCAGCAGCGGCTATTGTGGTGCCCGCATCCGGTACCGAGTGGATGACCGATTTCGAGGCGGCCAAAGCACGCGCGGCAGCCGAAAATAAGGCTGTATTTGTCAATTTTACCGGCTCCGACTGGTGCGGTTACTGCATGCGTATGAAGCACAACGTGCTCGATAAAGCAGAGTTTCTTGATTATACCAAAGATAAGTTTGTGCTGCTGGAGGTGGATCTGCCCCGCCGCAAGTTTGTGGATGAAGCAGAGCTGGAGAAGCGCCGCAATCTCTGCCGCCAGTACGAGGCTACTGGTTTCCCGACCTTTGTGACGCTGACTCCCACCGGCGAGGTGCTGGGCGGCTGGGTCGGGGCTCGTCCCGATGTGCCCAGCACCACGGCGTTGATGGATACTGCGCTGACCCGCTGGCAGATGCTGACAGCCGCCCGCAAGTTGCAGGGGGTGGATCGGGCCAAGGCGCTTATGGAAGTTTACCAGACCTTCCCCAAGAACTTCAAGCTGGCTGCGGCTGCATTGCGCAAGGAGATTCACGACTGCGACCCCGCTGACTCCACAGGCCTCAAGGAACAGGCCGCTGCTGATGCCCAGATGCTCGAACTCATGGCTCAGCTCAATGCCAGTTACCGTGACTACAAGCGCCAGACCGAAATCTTTGATTCGTTCATTGCGCAGGCTCATCCCCTGAACCTCGAGCGCATGATGGAACGCAAGCGTGATATGGTTGTCTTCCCTTGTCTGAATATCATGATTCTCAATGCCGACAGCGTGGAGGATATTCTCAAGGCTCGTGATTATGTGCTGGAGCAGGCTCAGAACTCATATCCTGACCGCATGAAAGCCGATATGATCAAGGCTCTGGAGGAGAACTTCAAAGACCCCGAAGCGCTTCTCCAGACGGCACGTGCCCGCCGCGCCCGCCGTGGTCGCTGAAATGGGGTGGCTGACGGTGACGTAAATTTGGATTTTATTAAAAAAATCAAGCAAATTGCCGCTGCTGTCGTGGTTTTGGCTTGCGTTGTGGTGTTTGTGTAGTAACATGGAAATGGACATACTGTGTCCTATTTCCATGAAATATCTCGCAAGCGCCCAGGCCGCCGGGTATGTGCAGGCAGAGCCGGGTGCGATTCCGTAATGTAATTCGATTCAATAACCATATATGGCTGAACATTATACGCAAGGTCGGCAGGGCCAGGGTGCCCGCCGCCGCCGCAATAACAAGGGCCGCCCCTACCGCCGCCGTATGCCGCGTGCGCAGGAGACTCCGGCTCCCAAGCCCTCGCTGCTGCAGCGCATTCTCGGTTTCTTCGGTTTCGGCAAGAAGAAGGACCCCGCCCAGAGCGAAAAGGATAGCAAACACCAGAATAAGCGCAAACCCAAGGAGAACGTGCGCGTGGCCAAAGGGCGCAACAACCAGGGTGGTAATCCTGCCACCCGTGGAGAGAAACGCCGCCGCCCCGCCTCCGTGGCTCCCACCCGCAACGCCCGTCTCTACGTGGGTAATCTCTCCTACGAGGCTACCGAAGCTGAGCTCGAAGACCTTTTCAAGGGGTTTGGCAATGTGCGCAGCGTGGAGATTATCTACAACCCCCGCACCTACAAGAGCAAGGGCTACGCTTTTGTGGAAATGCAGATGCTCGATGACGCCAAGCGAGCCGCTGAGGTGCTGCATGGCCAGCCCTTCATGGGCCGAGAGCTTATGGTGAGCGCTGCCAGCGAACGCCCCGAGCAGACCGATAAGCCCGAGGAGAAACCCGCAGAGAAGGTGGAAGAAAAGGCAGAGGAAAAGCCCGCCGCCCCCGCCCCTGCCGAGACCCCCGAGGCTCCCGCTGCTGAATAAGCGCCAGCTAGATAAAAGATTCCAACAAAGCGAGCATCTGGTTTCAGATGCTCGCTTTGTTGTTTGCCCTGGACTCCCCACCCCGTCCGCCGCCCCCGGAGGCGGATATCGTCCTGCGGCAGGCAGGATTTCGTTTATAAAACAATATCCTCATCCGAAGTGTGTATCCCTCTTCCCAGCAACGCAACGAACACCATACAAGCCCGCAGAGCGGGCTAAAGATGGAAGGCAGGGGTAAGCCCGCAAATGCGGGCGCAGCCCCTGCTAATCAAAAAAGAACGAAAGGAGCCCGCGGAGCGGGTGACAGAACGGATGCATCAAATAAAATCGTTGTTTAGTCAACCTTGATATCCAAAAGCTATTGTGCTAGTATGGCATGGTACGCTTATGGGAAACTCTTTTACAAATATCTACGTGCATCTTATCTTTCATACGAAAAGCCACGGATGCATGATGAGAGAAGAAGATTTGTCGCGTATCTTTCACTACATCGGCGGCGTGATACGCAACATGTCCGGGCGAGCCTTTATTGTTGGTGGGAGGCCAGATCATATTCATGTGTTGACCACTTCGCCGGTCTGCATCTCATTTGCTGATTTTGTGCGTGACATTAAATCAAATACAACAAAGTGGCTTAAAACCATCGATTCCTATTATAAAGACTTTGCATGGCAGGAAGGGTATGGGGCTTTTTCGGTGAGCGAATCAAATAAAGAGGCTGTAGTGCAGTATATTGAAAATCAGAAAAATCATCACCAAGTGCATACATCGCAAGTGGAATTCTGCAATTTTCTAAAAAGACATGGATATAGTGAAGATGATATCAAGTGGTGGAGCGGTATCGCGGAGAGAAAGCAAACGTAATTTTTGATATCCACCGTTCTGTCACCCGCTTCGCGGGCTCCTATATCTTTTTCTTATTGTTGCAGGGGCTGCACCCGCTATGCGGGTTTACCCCTGCCTACTCTCTTTCACCCGCTCCGCGGGCGTAAATTGCTCGGCAGACTATGTCTGCGTAATTTTAAAGCCCCGAGGGCGGTGTAATCGTAATGCCGGAGAGAAAACTGTTCTCCCTCGTCCGCCGACACCGGAGGTGGATTTCGTCCTGCCGCAGGCAGGATTTCGTCGCCCGCCCCGCGGGCGATTTCGTCCCGAAGGGATTTCGTTTTTAGAGCCCGCCGTGCAGCCACACCCCAGGTGGGTGTAAGTGATATCCGAATGTCTACGTCGAGGCTGAGCGCCTCGTAAAACCCGGACTACTCGAGCAGAATAACAGGACTCCCTCTCATGCAGTAAACGTATGCATTATCGCATTTTGTATGCGATGTACAGTTAAAAATTAGAAAATGTTGACATTTCAGCGATTTTCAGCCATTTGCCTGTCGACTTTTCGTTTCTGCACCAAGAAATGGCAAATCTGTAACGGCTTGATTATCCGTAAACAATATAGCCTCGCATACAAAATGCGTTACTTTACCGGATAGTGAGGCTTCCGTCTCCATCTGATTCTTTCGTCTAACCATTATTTGAAATACACTATGAAATTACATTTACCTAAATTGTTGCGCAGTGCGCTTCTTGCTGTTTTTGTGGCTCCTGCCATGGCGGTGACCTTGACTACTGAAAATATTCAGACCCCCGTGGAGGGCGGTAGCTCCTACCTTAATGTGGGGATGGAAAATGCTACTGATACATGGAACGGAGATTTGGTCGTGGGTGATACCGCGGATTCTGCAGGTGATGTTGATAACGTGGGTGCGTTCAACGATAGCTGGGGGTGGGTTACGCCCGATGGAGGTAAGACGAATACAAATATTACCAGCGGCCTGAAAGTTTCAGGTAATCTTACGGTGCAGGGTAGTGGTAAAGTGGTTCTGGGTGGTCAGTACAAAGGCGGTGGCTCATATACCGGTCTGGAGGCTACGGAGTCAATCACAGTGACTGGCGGGACTCTGACGAGCACCAAGATTGTTACCAAGAATCTGAACGTGAGTGGAGGAACTGTTTCCACCAGCACGGCAAACTGCACTAGCGGCAATGGCTATGCCGCAGGCCCCAAGCAGTCCTATATCAAGGAAAGTCTTACAGTCAGCGGAGGTTCTGTGTCGTTTGGTTATACTGCCAATGTGCAGGGAATCGGTGGTGGCGGCCATCGCATGACTGCATTTGGCAGTAGCAGCAACTTTACCGTGAATCAGACGGGAGGAACCTTAAGGGTTTATGGTGACATGGATATGAAATCCGGTAGTACGATTACCCAGACTGCCGGCACCATGGTGCTTCGCGATACCATTTACATGGGCGGCAGTGGAACGACAACCATCAACCAGAGTGGAGATACATCAAAGTTGGTGCTGGGGCGTCTTGAAACGACCGGCACTTTAGCAGGTAGTTGCGTGTTTGATATTTCTCAGACTGGTGCCGGTTTGATACATCTTGCATATGGTAGTAACTTTGCAAAAGCCAGCACCATAAATCTGACTCAGAGCGGTTCCGGTGCCATCAATATCGGCGGTGGTCATGATACCGGAATTACCGGTGCCCTTCCCAGTCGTGGTTATGAATTGAATAATTCCCCGTTTGAAGCAAACAATACGACGTACAACATCAATCAGACTGCAGGTACGATAACGCTGAAGACGAATGCTCTCGTCATGGCAGAGAAGACTGATATCGGCGGCGTGCTCGATGTGAAATCCGGGGCAACATTCGGTACGTTCTTTGATGACGCCACCGGTGCAGCTGATGCTCCCATTAAAGTAGCCACAGGAGGCTCGTGGACAATGGCCGAAGGGTCTGATTTCGGTCTGACCTTCACGGACGAATATTTGTATGGGTTGGATGAATCCCGTGAAAACGCAGATACTGAGGGGGTAATTGATTTTGACTTCCATGAGAAAGTTGCAGAGGGGGCTGATGCATCGGCTCTGAAGAATGGTTTTGTGATGCTGAACATGGATGAGCGTTTGTGGAGCCTGAAGGAAGGTACTACCTGGGTTCAGGATGGCTCGACTACGTATGTGGATGGTACTCTGGTTTTTGATTCCTGGATTGACCTGACAGAAGGAGGAACTTCCAGCGAGGTGTTCAGCGATGTGAATTCCACGCTGAAGGTTGGTCTGAAAATCAGCGGAAAGAATACTACGCTGAAGGGGAATAACACTCATAGCTATGGAACTGTGATTGAAGGTGGCGAAGGCTTGACTGTGACGCTCGGTCATGCCAATGCGCTTGGCGCGGGCGCCGTGTCAACTTCCGGTACGGTGACGTTGGCTACTTCCGGTAAGATTGTGGCTAATCTGCCTGGCACTATTACCAATACCGGCGCCTTGACTCTGCAAGGTTCCTACTCTGCCGATTCCGGTAACCTGGTTAAGTTGGGTGAGGTGGAGGAAGCTTACCTTTGTGAGCAAGGAGAGTGGGGTGAGGAAGGATTCCTTCGCCAGGCTGGTTATCAGTATCAGGTCGTTAAGAATGAAGGTGATGCCGCCAGCCTTACGGTAGCCGATGGTACTTCCATTACGATAGATGGTGTGGCCTGCACGATAGGAGCCAATGGTGCATCTGATATCAAGGTGGACTACACGAAATACTATCTGCGAGATGGTGAGCACAGCGCAGTTTCGAGCGAAGTCAAGACCGCAAGTGGCGGCGCTTTGGATGAGATTGTCATGAGCGACGGTGAGTTAACCATTGATGACACCGCAGATGTGCACACTACCGGAGGTAAGCTTGTAGTTGCACAGGGCGGTGTCGTAGGCGGATTAATTGAAACTGAAACCGAAGTTGAAGCCGCCGGTGGTACGATTGAAGCCGATATCAAGGGGACATCGAGTTTGACCGTTACAAAGGATACGACCCTGTCTGGCTCGTACGACTATACCGGAGGAACTGTCATTAACGGTGCTGAGCTGAAGCTGGAAGCTGGGGCTGATGTTGGCACAGGTGCGGTGGAACTGACCGCTCATGGCACGTTCGATATGGGGGGCAACGCTCTGACGAACTACATCAAGGTAACAGGTTGCACTCTGCGCAATGCAGGCGCATATGCCGGCGATATGGATGTGTACGATGCCCTCGAGCTCGATGGCGCTACCACCGCCAACAAGGTAACGCTTATTGATGGTGGCTCTATTACCGGGGATGCTCTGACGGTGAATGAACTGGATGTTCAGACCGCTGGTGATGCCACGGTGGCGGGAGATCTGACCATCAATGACAATGGTACGGTGACGCTCAACAACGGCAAGGTTCTGACGGTGGGCGGCAGTCTGACTCTGGCCGGCAGCACCACGCTTGCGCTGAACGGCGATTATGCTGTGGGCACCAGCCTGCTGACCGGTACCGGTTCTCTGACTCTGGATCCGGGCTCCGTGACCCTGGATTATGATGACACCACGGTGGAGCTGGAGCAGCAGGGCAACAGCCTGGTGCTGGTGAGCAAGTTCAAGCAGGACAAGGCTGATATCGCTGTTCAGGGTAACTGGGGTATTGCTACTGCCAGCCGCGCTTTTGTGAACACCGTGCGCGGACAGCACAGCAACACCGGCTGCATTGCTAATGGCCGTGGCACGGTGTGGGCCGCCGCTTTCGGTGCTTTCAATGACCTGGACGGCTCCGATATCAACGTGAAGGGCGCTGCCGTGGGTGTGGATGCCAAGGTTGGCAGCTGCAGCACGGTGGGTATCGCCCTCGGCTATACGGATGGTGAGGTGCAGCCCGCCGGCATGCGCGATGTGGACCAGGAGGGTACCTATATTGCCCTGTATGGTGAGCATGGGCTCAAGAAGCTGAGCTCCACCAGCTGCCTGAGCCTGGACTGGGTTGCTGCCTATGGTAACACCGAATCCGACTGGAACGGTACCGAGTGGGAGCAGGACAGCCTGCAGCTCAATACCCGCCTGAACTGGAATAAGAAGCTGACCGACCGCCTCTGCATGAGCGTATTCGGCGGTCTGGAATACTTCGCTACCGATTCCGATACGGTGAACGGCGTGAAGACCGGCTCCATCCAGAACCTTCGTGGTGAGCTGGGTGTGGGAGCCCGCTACGTAGCCTGGGGTGCTCCCGGTGTATACGATGGCAAGGGTGGCCTGGTGAGCCCCGGCGGCGAGAAGCTGGTGCTGCACGGTGAGGTGCGCTACATGAACGACATGGTGCGCAACAACCCGGTGGTGCGCATGAATGGTCTTAGCGGCAGTAGCGCCAACCCCGGTCGCCAGGGTGTCGGTATTGAGGCCGGTGCAACTTATCGTATCAGCGACCGCTGGAGCGCCAGCGCCAACTATGGCTACAACGCCATGGAGGATTCCCGCGAGCATCGCGTGAATGTGGGCGCCAGCTACACGTTCTGATAATTCCGGGTTGGAGTGAAAATTGTCAGCGGCTCTTCCGAGGCATCGGAAGAGCCGCTTTGCTATAAGATGTGTTGCTCCGTTCAGGAGGCGGACAATCAATAATCGAACCCGTCTGCCGGTTGCAAGTCTTCGGCGGAGATGTAGGGAATGAGTTCGAGGTCCGGATGCTGGAAATGGGGCGGGAGGTTGTTTTCGGTAATGAGGGTATGGCTGCCGGGCAGGGGTACTGCCAGGTGGGCGTGGGCGTAGAGCGCCTGTGAGGGGGCCATGACCAGGCATTTTCCCGCTGCTGCAATGGCCGCGCGGGCCCAGTCGGCACGGGCGGGGTGGTGGTAGGCCACCAGATCGCTGCGCACTGCCGGCGGGCAGAGCAGGGCTACATCCGGCCGGTATTCAGCGAATATCGCATCGCGCGCAGCAGGGCTGTTGAGCAGCCCGCTGTCTTTGTCCAGCTCGCCGCCGGGGCAGAGCACGCGGTGCGGCAGACTGGCGGCGGTGAGCTTGGCGAGCAGCTTGAGCGAGGGGGTGATGAGCGTGCAGCGCTTTTCCCCCAGCTGAGAGACGAGCACGAGCGCCAGTGAATCAGCATCCAGATAGATGCAGGCGCCGTCCTCTATATGCCGCAGCGCCAGCATGGCCAGCTGGCAATCCGGGCGGGTTGCGGTTTCCTGACCGGGGGTGGGGAGAATGTACCTGGCGCCGCCATGCACGCGTTTGAGCAGCCCCTGGGCCTGCATATCCACCAGATCGGTGCGTATGGTTTCATCTGTCACACCGAGTTCTCTGGCCAGTGCAGCGGAGCGGATGCTGCCGCGCTGCTGCAGAAGGCGCAGGATATACGCGCGTCTTTCCTGAGCCACATACATAATCCGGGGAAAATCAGTGTTGGAACGTGGATGCAAACTCATCCAGCCGGCTGATGACCAGGCCGGCAGCCTCGCGGAACACGGGGACTACGTCTTCATTAACCTTATGGCAGGCGGCGCAGAGTTTCTGGATGAGCCCGTGGATAATCTGCACGCGGCGGCTGGCCAGGTCCACCGGGAAGGATGACTGGCGCGTGAGCAGGATGGTGGCCAGAATATAGGAAACCATGCCGGCATAGTGTTTGACGAAATCCTGAGCCTCTACGCGCTCGGCCTGTTCAGGTATCATCATGTGCCGCTGCACCAGGGCGGTCAGGCGGGAGGTTTCCATGAACAAGGGGTGGCGCATGGCGGCTTTCACCGCTTTGGCGTGTTCCGTGGTGACGAAGTCCAGCACATCCCACTCGCGGTTATTTTCCGGGTCCGGGGGCATGTGGGCCTCGTCTTCCGCAGCCATCTGGTTAAGCAGGTCGTTGCGCTCCATGACGTAGGCCTCCGACATCTGACCTTCTGCCTCGTAGCGGTATTTGGCACGTATGGAGGGGTGAATAGCCATGTAGGCTTCAGCTCGGTTCAGGCGGGCATCCCACGAGCAGGAGGGCAGTTTCTCCTCCTGTATGAGCAGCATGGCGGCTCCGCGGAATTGGGCTACATTGTAGGCCACGTGGTCGCGCAGGGCTTCCATGTTGATGAAAGCCTGGGCATTGGCTTCCTGCCAGCTCATCTGCCACTGGGGCAGTGATATGTCGAAGTCGTAGCTGGCGGTTTCGATGAGCAGACGCGTCTCGCGCTGTATAAAGAGCTCGATGGAGAGCAGATTGCAGAGTGCCCGGCGGTTGTCCTGCTCCGGTACGCGGCGGGAGAGGGTGATGTCACCCGCCTGCACGGTGCCTTGCGAGCGGTTGCGCAGTTTGGCGAGCACGGGGTGTTCGCTGTCCTGCAGCTCGGCGGGGTGCTGGTTGGTGAACTCGACCCGGCAGCCGGCGATGTCGCGCAGGCAGTTGCCCTCCAGAATGAAATCGATAGCTTCGCCGCCATCTACCCCCCACAGGGTGAGGTGAATCACCCCGCGCGTGGTGTTATCAATGACACCACGTGTTACGAGGGGGGTGATGAGAGCGAGCATGGAGACGAAATGGTTGGTGATTATCTGCTGCCGGGGGCGGGCAGGCTGGCTGCCAGGGCTGCTACTGCCTCGGGAGCATTCATGAGCTCCACCACGGCATCCCACTTACCCTGCATGAGCGCCTCACGCGGCTCGGCAGGCATGGCGATGGGGAAGCTGGCGGTGGGGCAGCTCAGGGTCATGCTTTCCAGGTCCACAGTCCACTGCGTGTCAGGTGCAGTGGTGGTGATTTCCATGGCGCTGGCTATGTCCTCGCGGCTGGCGCGCACGCAGGGCAGGCCGATGCCGCTGCTGTTGCCGAAGAAGATTTCTGCAAAGGTTTCCGCCACGATAGCCTGCACACCACTGCGCTTGATAGCCTGCGGAGCGTGCTCACGGGAGGAACCGCAGCCGAAGTTCTCGCCACCCAGGATGATGGTGGCTCCGGCGTGCTGAGGGGCATCGATGGGGTGCCCCTTACTGCTGCCGTCGGCGTTGAAACGCTCATCCCAGAACATGGTGCCGGCCAGCTCATCGAAGGTGATGCACTTCAGGAAGCGTGCCGGGATGATGCGGTCGGTGTCCATATCCGCCCCGGCTACGGGAACGGCCTTGCCACTGATGCTGATGATTTTGTTGAGAGGCATGTTGTGAAAAGCAGGTGGGGGTTACTTGATGTCGAACACTTCGCGGGCATCGGCCACGCAGCCGGTCACTGCTGCAGCCGCAGCCATGATGGGGCTCATGAGCAGGGTGCGACCCGTGGGGCTGCCCTGGCGGCCCTTGAAGTTGCGGTTGCTGGTGCTGGCGCAAATCTGGTCGCCTACCAGTTTGTCCGGGTTCATGGCCAGGCACATCGAGCACCCGGGCAGGCGCCATTCGAAGCCGGCATCGCGGAAAATCTGGGCAATGCCCTCTTCCTCGCACTGCACGGCGGTCATCTGCGAACCCGGCACGGCCAGCGCCTTGATGCCCGGCTTCACCTTGCGACCCTTCAGGTAGGGGGCTACCTCGCGGAAGTCTGTGATGTGGCCGTTCGTGCAGGAACCGATGAATACCACATCCACCGGCAGACCCTTCATCGGCTGGCCGGGGGTGAGCTTCATGTATTCCAGCGCAGCGGTGTAGGCCTTGCGGCCTTCGTCGTCGCGGGCTTCGCCGGGGGCGGGCACCACACCGGAAATGCCTATATTCATGTCGGGGGAGATACCCCAGGTTACCGTGGGCTCTATTTCCTCTGCCGGGATGATGACTACGTCATCGTACACGGCATCGGCATCGCTGGCAAAGCTCTTCCAGCGCTCCACGGCGGCATCCCATTCAGCACCCTTGGGGGCGTAGGGACGGTTCTTCAGGTATTCGAAAGTCGTTTCGTCGGGGTTGATGTAACCGCAGCGGGCTGCACCCTCGATGGCCAGGTTGCAGAGAGTCAGTCTGCCATCCATATCCATGGCCTCAATCGCGCTGCCGCCGAACTCATAGGCATAACCCAGACCGCCGTTGGCGCCCAGCTTGCCGATGATGTGCAGAGCCACGTCCTTGGCGGTCACACCGGGGCGCAGCGTGCCCTCCACGCGCACATTGCGTACCTTCAGCGGGCTCATAGCCAGGGTCTGGGTGGCCAGTACATCGCGCACCTGCGTGGTACCGATACCCATGGCAATGCTGCCCACGGCGCCGTGGGTGGCGGTGTGGGAGTCACCGCAGACGATGGTCATGCCCGGCTGGGTGATACCCAGCTCCGGTCCCACCATGTGCACAATGCCCTGGCGGCCGCTGGCGAGGTCGAAAAGGCGGATGTTGTTCTCCTGGCAGTTGCGGCGCAGTTCGTTGAGCATGGATGCTGCGCGGGGGTCGGCAAAGGGTTCACACTGATTATCCGTGGGAATGATGTGGTCCACCGTGGCAAAAAGTCGCTCAGGGTGCAGCACCGGCAGCCCCAGCTCGCGCAGCATCGCAAACGCCTGCGGCGAGGTCACCTCGTGCAGGTACATGGTGGCTATAAATAACTGCGTGCGGCCATCCGGCAGTGTACCCACCGTATGCGCATCCCATACTTTTTGGTATAATGTTTTACCCATAGTCGTGCTTGTGTGCCAATGTAACATAGGCGCACGGTAGAGTCAAGTAGTCAAGACACGCAGAATGCCCGCTATGACACAAGCTACGGGGGTAGGCAGAGTACAGAAGTCAGAATGCGGAATCCGGATATGGGACCCAGCTTGCTCTGTGTTGCACACGAGTTCTATGCTCAACTGTTTTTACGTGAGGTGAGTTTTCTTCTTTCGTGTTCTATCAATATCAATATGTTATTTATGCTTGACTGCGGATTTTAAATCCGTATAATGCGCTTCCCGTCATCAAAATTGGCGGGTCGCAACCTCTGCTTTTGTTTCCATGTCACTTCTTATTCTCTTTTTGTTAGCGTTGATGCTGCTTTGGGGACGGCCTTCCTTAGTTTGGCAACTTCCGGAAAATGGAGCTTGTTTGTCGCATAACAGAACAAACATCATTAATGCTTTTTTCATTATCATCATTGTACTCAGGCATATAAATCAACGAATTGTCCCGTTTGAAGGCATAGACCTGTGGTATCAACGCCTTTTTGATGGCCCTGCAGGGCAATCAATTGTCAGTTCGTTCTTTTTCTTCTCTGGTTATGGCATATTCAAAGCTATTGAGAGGAAGAGGGAAATTTATGTGAAGGAATTGATAACCAAACGCTTTTTGCGACTGTACATCAACATGGGTATTTGCTGTGCTTTCTCTTGCATGGTATACCTGATAACTCATCTGACACCTAAGGAAGCATTGGGGTCTTTTGTGGAAACGATGATTGGCGCGGGTGGTTATTGGTTTATCGTAATGACGCTGGCAATATATTTAGTCACATGGTTTGGGTTTAAAATCGTCGGCGTTAATCGACCTCTGTTGTCCATCCTGCTTTCTTTTGTTCTCATTTATGTACTATGTGTCGCTCTTATTCCCATCAAGCCTATGTGGTGGCTGGATACGGAACTTTGTTTTCCCTGTGGTATGTTGATGGCATTGTTTCTTCCGGAAGTAGAGAAGGTCGTTCGTAAAATTCGCGTACCAGTGTTGCTTGTGGGCGCCTTATGTCTGGTCGCTGGGTGGGTATTGATGAAATATCACATGATGCCCTATTATGTAGTGAAAGAGAAGTTCGGCTTGCTTGAGTGGTTGCCTGTTGACTGGCAGAATCTTCTTCGGGATGCATACCATATTTTACTGTATCCTTTGTGTACTGTCGTTTTTGTGCTGGGTGTTTTGTGGCTGTTTGCCGGCATCAAATGGAAAAAGGAGCCATCATTCCTGGTCTGGTTAGGAGGTCCCGCTGTGTTTTATATCTTCGTGCTTCACTTCATTCCTATCCGGATTATTCAGACGGGCGGACTTGTTGGTCCTTATCCCATCATGTCCAGCGATATAGCTGGTGTCATTGTGCGCGAACCAATGGGCTGGGGAAGTGTATACCCTGAGCTATCCATCGTCGGCATGATGGCAGCAACACTGTTACTCGCCTATGGGGGGCAGCTCGTTGTTTCCAGAATTGATGGTTGGATATTCAACAGTAAAAAATAATCCGAAGAAAAAGTTTGGTTCATATCGAGAGATACGGATTTAAAATCCGTATCTCTTGCTTTTTATTCTTTTTTCTGTTAATGGTTTGTATTTTGGAAGGACGCGCGATTGTGCAGTGATAATCGAACCGCAAATAAACAAAAGCCCCTCCATGGAAAACCATGGAGGGGTGGAAGGTTGTGTGTGGGTGTCTTTACTCACCCAGCACTTCGGCGCGCTCCTCGAGCAGCTCGGCGCAGGAAGCGTCAATCTTGGCGCGGGAGAACTCGTCGATGGGCAGACCTTCAACGATGGTGTAGGTGCCATCGGCGTTGGTACGGGTGGGCTGGGAGCAGATGATGCCGGCGGGCAGACCATACTTGGTGCCGTCGGTGAAGGAGGCCACGGAGAACCAGTCGCCTTCGGCGGTGGGGGTGGTCAGGTTCTTCACGGTCATCAGGGCAGCGTTGGCTGCGGAAGCGGCGGAGGAAAGGCCGCGGGCCTGGATGATGGCGGCGCCGCGCTGCTGCACGGTCTTGATGAAGTCAGTCTTGAGCCATTCGATGTCGTCGATGACCTCGGTCACGGGCTTGCCGCCGATCTTGGCGTTGGTGAAGTCCGGGTACTGGGTGGCGGAGTGGTTGCCCCAGATGGTCATGTTGGTCACCTCGGTCACGTGCACACCGGCCTTGGCAGCGAGCTGGCTCTTGGCGCGGTATTCATCGAGCTGGGTCATGGCGAAGAAGTTTTCCTTGGGCATGCCCGTGGCGTTGTGCAGGGCGATGAGGCAGTTGGTGTTGCAGGGGTTGCCCACCACGAACACGCGGCAGCCGGGGGCTGCGTTCTCGGCGATGGCCTTGCCCTGGCCCACGAATACCTTGCCGTTGATGGAGAGCAGGTCCTTACGCTCCATACCGGCCTTGCGGGGAACGGAACCCACCAGCATGCACCAGTCGGCATCCTTGAAAGCCACGGCGGGATCGTCGGTAGCCACGATTTCCTTCACCAGCGGGAAGGCGCAGTCCTCGAGCTCCATCACCACGCCCTGCAGCTTCTCCAGGCAGGGGGTGATTTCGAGGAGCTTCAGAATCACGGGCTGGTCAGCACCCAGCATTTCACCGGCTGCGATGCGGAACAGAAGGGAATAGGAAATGTTGCCGGCGGCGCCGGTCACGGTCACAGTTACGGGTTTCTTCATAACGCGGAGTATTTTATGCGATACACCGCCGGAGTCAATCCTAAAGTGTGCGTTCGGTGCTGCTGGTGTCATTTTTTTGAAAAAAGTGAAAAATGATGCAAAAAGGTGTTGACGAAAGCCGGGGGAGCTGGTATCTTTGGCGGCACACAGCATTTGGAGCGGTGGCTGAGAGGCTGAAAGCACCCGTTTGCTAAATGGACGTACTGCGTTAAACAGTACCGGGGGTTCGAATCCCCCCCGCTCCGCTGAGGAAAGGCACCAACGCAATCAAGTGTTGGTGCCTTTCTGATTTTACCGCCATGAAACTGGATGAAGCCCGCACCCGCGACCAGCTGCAGCAGCTCACCGATAAGGAACTGCTGCGGAATCTGCTGGCCAATACCCCGCTGAACCTGCCGCGCGTCTTTGTGTATGCTCTTTACTTTATCTTCATGCCGGCGGCTATTCTGGGCCCGGTGCTGGGTGTTATCGGCACGGCGCTGCTGGCCGGGGTGGCGGCGTATCTGTGGCTGTGGGGTGAGCCGGGTAGCATGGATGCCTTCCTGTGGTTCTGGCTTATCTGGGCCGTGGTGGACTGGGTGCTGCTGATTCTGTTCCGGCTGGTTATGGGGATCTGGGAGTATCGCCAGTTCCGTAAGTATCTGTTGCCCGATGATGATGCCTGTGCTCCCGACCTGCATCCGGGGCAGAGTCGGATGTGGGATTTTGAGCAGGGCGAGAATCAGAAAAAATCGCTCGTGGTGCAGGTGCAGAAGCAGGGGGTATACGTGTTGAGCGCCAAGGTGCAGGATGCGGATTCCCGTGTGGATGTGACTTTCGATGCCTGCGCCTGCATGACTGAGCGCGAACTGGTGCCCGGTCTGGTGAATGCCGCCGCAGCTGCTTATCGGCTGGAGCCCGGTTGCCATCGGCTGGCGGTGCATGTGCAGAGTCGCACGGCCTCGCGGGTAAGTGTGAGCCTGCGTGTGAGCCTGCGTTGATTCGCTCTTGCGGGGCAGGGGAAAATGTGCTAATCTTCTGTGCGTGAAGATTGATGCCCATACCACACAGGAGCAGCTGCTGAAACTGAGCGAACAGGTGCTGCGCCGCGATTTGCTGCAGAGCACGCCGCTGAATCTGCGCTTCTTTTTGCGTTATCTGATTCTGTTCCTGCTGTTTCCGGGTATGGTGTTCGGGTTCAAGTGGGGGCTGGCGGTCACGCTGGGCTTCTGTGCCTTGCTGGTGGGTATTCTGTTCTGGGGGAGTGAGGCTGCTTCTGCCCTGGCTATCTACAGCTGGCTGAGCTGCGGTCTGCTGGTGCTGCTTTTTGTGACTATCGGGGTGATTCGAAAGGCTTGGAAAGAACGCGAGCTGCGTCGGCAATATCGCCCTGCTACCCCGGGGCTGCACCATGCGCAGCGGGCTCCGCAGAATCACCCGCTGCGCTGGCATAAATCGAATACCGAGGGCTTTGTGGCTGCGCATCTGGTGCTGAATGTGCCGCAGCGCGGGGTATATGCCGTGCTGCTCACGCTGAAGAATTATGAGGGTTCCCAGCTCATCACCCAGGGGCGGCAGGGTACCTCTCTTGTGCATGCCGGTGGTGGTAAGGGGCAGGATTTCAATGCGCTGGTGCTTTACCGGCTGGAGCCTGGCCTGCATGAGCTCATCTGGGCTATTCCGGAGGGGAAAACTCCGGAGACGACGGTTTCGCTCCTGAATCATTGAGTCGCCGAAGCGGCTCAATTTCGACCAGCCGAATGTGGCTGGATTTAGATGCTCCGTCAGGAGCAATTTCGATTGCCACAGGCAAATTTCGATGCGGGGCGGATGCCCCGCAATAAAAAACTTTTCATTCAATGAAAGGGATGATAGAGTGCAAATCATGGATAAGGATAAGCTTCGTCATGCATCTATAGCCCTTTCTGTAAAGCTGGTTCATTTGTACGACCAGATTGAAAGGCGTTCATTTCTCAAAAATCAGTTGGCACGCGCAGGTACCAGTATTGGGGCTAATTTGCACGAAGCCCGGTATGCCGAAAGCGCGGATGATTTTGTCCATAAGTTGCGTATAGCGTTAAAGGAATGCAATGAGTGCGAATACTGGTTGACAATACTGGCAACTTCTTGTCCGGATCTGGGTGATGTTGCAGTCAAGTTGCGTAATGAAGCCGGCAGTATTCGTCGTATGTTGATATCCTCTATTAACACCTGTTTGAAAACAAGAGGGAAATAATTGCAGTTCTGCGAACTGCATCGAAATTTGCCTGCGGCAATCAAAATTGCTCCTGACGGAGCATCGAAATCCGCCGGGGCGGTCGAAATTGAGCCGCCGAAGCGGCTCAATGAAAACATGCGATTTTGCTTGCAAATGCTAGGTTTTATAGTAGAATATCCCGCGTTATGGCAGACCGTACACAGACTGATCCCGTCCGCATGGAAAAAATCGTCAGCCTTTGCAAGCGCAGAGGGTTCATTTTTCAGGCCGCTGAAATCTATGGTGGCTTGAACGGTTGCTGGGACTACGGTCCCCTGGGTGTTGAGCTCAAGCGCAATCTGAAGGATTACTGGTGGCGTGTCCACGTGCAGGAACGCCCTGATATCGTGGGTATGGATGGTTCCATTCTCACACACAACTCGGTGCTGGTGGCATCCGGTCACGTGGGTGGCTTCTGCGACCCGCTGTGCGACTGCCTGCTCACCAAGGAACGCCTGCGCGCCGACCAGATTCCCGCCCAGAGTGGTGTGGCCTACTGGTGGAAGGGCGCTGCCCGCAAGGATGGCTCCTGGAGCACCAAGAAGGAATTCTCCATGCTGGTGGAAGGCACCGATGAGAAGAGCGCCAAGGCTGCCCGCAAAGGGGCTCTCCAGTACTACAGCCAGATTGCCGGCAAGGGTACCCAGCCCGCCGACCTGGAGCTCATCGAGGAAAGCACCGAGGAGGTGACCGACTCCGTGCGCTACAATCCCGCCAATGGCTCCCTGGTGACGGAGGCCCGCTCCTTCAACCTGATGTTCAAGACCACCATCGGTGCTACTTCCGATGAGAACGACCCCGCCAGCACCGGCTGGCTGCGTCCCGAGACTGCCCAGAGCATCTTCTGCCAGTACAAGAACATCCTTGATTCTTCCCGCAACAAGATTCCCTTCGGTATCGCCCAGATTGGTAAGTCTTTCCGCAACGAAATCAACCCGCGCAACTTCACCTTCCGCTCTCGAGAGTTCGAGCAGATGGAGGTGGAATACTTCTGCAAGGGCGAGGACGGCTTCCGCCTGACCGATGAATGGCTGGAGAAGAGCCTGCAGTTCTACGAGAACATCGGTATCTCCCGCGATAAGATTCACATTCTCGATGTGCCGGATGAAGAGCGCGCTTTCTACTCCAAGAAGACCTACGACCTGGAGTACGAGTTCCCCTTCGGCGTGCAGGAGCTTATGGGCATCGCCTACCGCACCGATTATGACCTGGGCCGCCACCAGGAAGGCTCCGGCAAGCCCATGGAGTACTTCGACGAGGCTACCCGCGAGCGTTTCATCCCCCACGTGGTGGAGCCCTCTGCCGGTTGCGACCGCTCCGTGCTGGCCGTTATCTGCGAAGCTTTCGATGAAGAGGAACTGGGCAAGGACGGTAAGAGCGACATCCGCACCGTCATGCACTTCCACCCCCGCATGGCCCCCATCAAGGCCGCTATCTTCCCGCTGCTCAAGAAGAACGCCGAACAGGTGCGCATCGCCCGCGAAATCGAGGCCGAGCTGCGTCCGTTCATGAACGTGTTCTACGATGAGGCCGGTGCTGTGGGCCGCCGCTACCGCCGCCAGGACGAAGTGGGTACTCCCTTCTGCATCACGGTCGACTTCGAGACCCTGGGCGAGGAAGGTGATCCCGCCCTCAAGGACACGGTGACCATCCGCCACCGCGATTCCATGGAGCAGGAGCGCGTCGCCATCAGCGAGCTTCTGCCCTGGCTTCTGAAGCGCATTCACTAATCGCTTTTCAACTCGCGCCACCCCCGTGGATTTCCCCTGCGGGGGTGGCGCTCCTTTTTTTACTACCCCCTCTTACCCCCTATGAACCTTTGCGATACCAATCTTTCCCCCGCCTGTCGGCAGAGATTGAAAGAAAGTCTCTTCGATGATGAACATCTGCTCTGGGTGGGCCAGCCAGTGCCGGAGCCCTGGGCCTCACCTGCCGGCTTCTTCGTGTTTTTCGGAGCGGTCTGGGTGAGTGCCTTGCTCTATGGCATCTGCCGTGGGGGAAGCCCTGCGATGATTTTCGCCCTGATTCCCTTTATCGGGATGCTTTTTGCCCCGCTGTTTAATAAGTGGATGCAGCAGCGCACCATCTACGCGCTTACCAACCAGCGCGCCCGGGTGCTGCGGTATACCGCTCTGGGCTATATTTCCCTGTCCTATGTGCCGGTACCGGATATGGTGAAATCGCACGATGAACTTCCCGGCGGACTGGTGAACCTGGTGCTGGGCAAAAATCCCTATGTTGCCAATAAGCGCGGTGGCAATCTGAAGCTGGTTCCCGAGGGCTTTCTGCGAATTACGGCAGCAGATGCCGAGCGGGTGCTCCCCCTTATCCGTCAACTGGAATCTACTCAACCCCGATAACCGTTATGAAATTAGCTGATACAGAATTAAGCATCGATGATCGCCTGATGGTTGAAAACAGTATGCTGCGAGGTGAGGAGCTGCTCTGGGCAGGCAAGCCTGTGCCGCATCTGTGGAGCGGCCTCAGTATGTACCTGTTCGGCTTTGGTTTAGTGTTTCTCGTGTTAACGCAGTCGGTTATGCACTATGCGGCGGTGAATGATATCTTCTTCCGCGTGGTGTTCTTTCTGGTGCCGCTGCTGCTGATGGTGAGCCCTTGGATTTCGCTCGGCTGGCAGAAGCGCCATGTATATGTGCTCACGAGCCGCCGCTCCCTTGTGTTCCGCTACATGTTCTGGAAGCACCACCAGATGGTGTTTCCGGTGGCCAGGGTGATGCTACTTGATCGCAAGGTTTCCGGCAAGGGGCTGGTGAGCCTGATTCTGGGCAAGAGCACCATTTCCAGCACCAACAACGTGCCCGACCCCGAGGGCTTCCTCAACATCTCTGCAGAGGATGCCGCCGTGGTGGAATCCCTCATCATGCAGCTTGAAAAATCTCAGACCAAATAAACGCCATGAAACTCTCCGATACTGATTTATCCCTCGCTGACCGCCAGATGGTGGAATGTAACCTGATGCAGAAAGAAGAACTGCTGTGGGTGGGTAAGCCCATTCCCCGCTTGTTCAGTGGTGGTGCTCTGGGGCTGTTTATTTTTTCGCTGCTGTGGCTGGGCTTTGTGTCGTTCTGGACCTGGGGAGCCTCGCAGGCTAGTGCGCTTTTTGCCTGTTTCTCCATTCCTTTCTGGCTGGTGGGGCTGGGGCTTGCTTCGTCTCCCTGGTGGGGGCTGCGCAAGCAGAAACACACGGTGCTGGTCATCACGAATCGCCGCGCCATGGAGTTGTATCCCGGCTTCTTTGGTGCCATGAAGTCCCACGTCTGGCCGCTGGAATCCGGCATGGTGAAATCATGCACCGTGCGCAAGGACGGCAGCGGCGATCTGGTTCTTGGGTATGAGCTGCGCCGAGGAAAGCATGGCTCCCATACCGTGGAGCAGGGCTTCATGAATGTGCCCGAGGTGCGTCGCGTGGAGCAGTTCCTCTATGAGCTGACCGAGGAGCAATAATGCCGGCAGACCTCAGAGATTTCGGGCTGTCACCCAGGCATTGCGCCATGGTGCAGGCTGAGCTTCACCCCGGTGAGCAGGTGCGCTGGGTGGGGCAGCCCATGGCTTTCCGGAGCATCGACTGGGGGAATTGTATCGGCGCATGGCTTTTCACGGGGGTGTCAGGCAGCCTGGGAGGCTTTGTCTTTTATCATCTGGTGACCGGGGAACCGGAGGGCGGGGGCTTCGTGCTTCTGTTTGCCTATGGTTTATCTCTCCTCTTCGTGTTGCTTTTTGTTGCGGCTGTACTGACTCCGTTTGTCCGTCTGTGGCTCTTGCATAATACCTTTTATGTTATCACGGATTGCCGTGCCTTGATTGTCGGCTCCGGGGCAGATTCGTGGCCTCTGAGCCGCAGGATGGTGGCCAGTAATTTTCAGCGGAAGGATGGCAGCGGAAATCTCGTTTTTGCCACCCGCTGGGAGGATGGCCCCAAGGGAATGGGGCGTACTGTTGAGTACGGTTTTATGAATCTTCGAGATGTGCGCCTGGTAGAGGAAATTCTGGAAAAAGCCATTGCTGAGCGTAAAAAGGTATGAAGTCCCCAGACCCCAGAGATTTCGGGTTGAACCGCTTTCAGTGTGTCAGGTTGCAGAAATGCCTGCAACCCGGCGAGCGCTTGTACTGGGCGGGGGCTCCGGCATATCTCGGGGTTAACCTCCCCCTTTTGTACTGGTGCGTATGCTTCTGCATGGGGATGGCTGCCTTTGTGTGCTGGAGAGCCAGCCTGGAGGAGTCGCCGGGACTGTTTATCCTGGCCTCATTCCCTGTGATGCTGGGGCTGGGGCTTATGGTGCTGCCATATGTTATCCGGCGCGAGGTGCGCCGCACGGTGTATGCCATCACCAATCGGCGTGTGCTGGTCTGCGCTAAGACGGATGAGTCATGGCCGCTTACACCCGGTATGGTAATCAGTAATCTCCAGAATGAAAAGGGCATCGGGAATCTGGTCTTTGCCCTGCGTCCCAGTACTGATCCTGACTGCAAACACCTCTTTGATGAGGTGGGCTTCATGAATGTGCGCGATGTGCGGCTGGTAGAGGAAATCCTGGAAAAGGCTATAGCAGAAAGGGTGAAAGCATGAAATCCCCCGACCTCAGAGATTTCGGGCTGAGCCCCAGGCTGTGTGACAAGGTGCAGAAAGCCATGCAGCCCGGCGAACAGGTGCGCTGGGCGGGGCAGCCTGTTGTCAGGCATTTTGAGACCGACAGAGTGAACCGAGTGGTGGGGGTGCTTTTTTTCTCGCTTTTCGGACTTTTCGGCGCAGTGATGCTGTATTTCCTCTGGCAGGATAGAGTGAACACGGACTCAATGATGGGCGAAATCCTCAGCTGGGTAATGGCCATTGTGTTTTTCATGGTGCCTATCGTTGCGTGTATCATCGCTCCGCGGCTGCATGCCGCCAGACTTCGGAGTACGGTTTATGTCATCACCAATCGCCGGGCGATTGTATGCGGCTGGGAGGTGAAATCCTGGCCGCTGGAGCCGGATATGGTATTCAGCAATGACCAGGCAAGGGATGGCTGCGGAAACCTGGTCTTCGGGTTCCGGTATGATGAAGCGGGCGGTTTTATGGATATCCGCGATGTGCGGCTGGTGGAGGAGATTCTGGAAAAAGCCATAGCAGAAAGAGAAGAAGTATGATGACTCAAGATGAACAGACCCGCCTGCAGGCAGAGCTGCTGCCGGGCGAAACGCTGCTGTGGCATGGCCGCCCGCAGCAGCCGGTGGTGAACAGCGCCACGCTGCCGCTTTTTCTGCTGGCACCGCTCTGCCCGCTGCTGTTGATTTTTCCGCTTATGCAGCAGCGGCAGCTGCGCCGCACGCTGTATGTGTTGACAGACCGCCGTATTCTGGTATACCGTGCGAACTGGTGGCGCGGGGTGAAACGGCATGCCTGGCCGCTGGAGCCGGGTATCATCACCGCCCGCGTGCAGCGCCCCGGGGGCAGGGGTGACCTGGTCATGGAATATACCTATGGCCACCGCATTTCGGAGGATAAAGGCTTCCTCAACGTGCCTGAGTCCCAGCGCGTTGCCCGCCTGGTTGATGAAGCCGAAAAGAAGCTGAATTGCCCCTGAAATCATAGACTCCGTTACACAGAAATCCTCCGGCTTCTGAGTAGCAGAAGCCGGAGGATTGAAAAATCAAGGGGCCGGTAATGGTTTACTTGGAAACGTTGAATCGGAACTCAACGACATCGCCGTCCTGCACAACGTATTCCTTGCCTTCGATGCGCAGCTTGGCCTGCTCCTTGGCCTTGGCCATGGAGCCGCAGGCAACCAGGTCTTCGTAGGATACAACCTGGGCAGCAATGAAGCCACGCTCAAAATCGGTGTGGATGACGCCGGCGGCACGGGGAGCCTTGTCACCTGCGTGAATGGTCCATGCGCGCGTTTCCTTGACACCGGTGGTGAGGTAGGTGCGGAGCCCGAGAAGATGATAGACGGCGCGGATAAGCGCGCTGACACCGGAGTCCTCCACTCCGATATCGTTGAGGTACTCGCGGGCTTCTTCCGGGGCAAGTTCAGAGAGTTCCTCTTCAATGCGGGCGGATATGACGATGGCCTCTGCGTTGTGGTGTTCGGCCACATACTTGCGCACGGCGGAAACGTAAGGATGGGAATCGGGGTCCTTTACGGCCTCGGCCAGTTCATCCTCGCTCACGTTGCAGGCAAAGATGCTCTTCTTGTCGGAGAGAAGGAAGAAAGTGCGCAGAAGCTTACGCTCTTCTTCGCTGAGTTCGAGGGTGATGGCGGGATTGCCGGCATCGAGATGGGGCAGAAGCTTTTCGATGAGGGCCACCTCAGCCTTGGCTTCCTTATCGCCACCGCGAGCCTTCTTGATGCGGCTTTCTTTGCGCTTTTCCATGGCAGCGAGGTCTGCCAGGATAAGTTCGGCATTGATGATTTCGATATCGCGCACCGGGTCCACGGAGCCGAGCTCGTGGATGATGTCGTCGTTCTCGAAGCAGCGGACTACCTGCACAATGGCATCGGTCTCGCGGATATTGGAGAGGAACTTATTACCCAGCCCGGCGCCTTCTGCAGCACCCTTGACGAGACCTGCAATGTCGACAAACTCAATCACAGCGGGGATAATGCGCTCTGTCTTGCTGATTTCGGCCAGCACGGCCAGACGCTCATCCGGCACTTCGACCATACCCACATTGGGGTCAATGGTGCAGAACGGGTAGTTTGCCGCCTCAGCCTTGCGGGAGCGGGTGACGGCGTTGAACAGCGTGGATTTACCAACATTCGGGAGACCTACAATACCTGCCTGTAACATAACGCGCCCATTTTACACTATTTCGTGCGCGCGTGGAAGCCTAATCTTCGCCATGGGGCTTCCGGGCGTGTTTGTTTCAGATTTGCGGGTAGATATAATGTACCAGAACCTTTTTCGAATAAGCCCGGAAATGCCCATCCAGCCCGGTAAATTGGAATTTGAAGGGCAATAGCCCTTCAAATTTGTACCTGCGAGAAGCGCAGGTATTTCGTCCTTTGCGCAGCAAAGGAATTCATCCACTGCAAAGCAGTGGTTTCTTCCGCCGGTACGGCGGATTTCATACTCGCACAGC
>JAZONE010000017.1:0-33620 GCA_045654325.1 Akkermansia sp. | reverse complement strand
CAGGGTAAACAAAGCCCGCAGAACGAAAGTTCTGCGGGCTTTTCCGTCTGCGGGCGCTGCCCGCAGATTCCGACCGAACGGAGTGAGGATTTCGACCCGCGAAGCGGGATTTCGACCAGCCGCAGGCTGGATTTCGTTTCCTATAGAGCAGGGGCAGGACAAAGAGCCACCCATAGGGAAGCAAGAGCCCCGCGCCCTCTGCGTCGGGACTAAAACTCGACAATAATGCGTCCGTCTCCGCTGTTGCGCAGCATGGATTTCGTTTCCTATAAAGCCCGGGCAACTCCTGGAGTCACCCATTGGGAAATATCTCAGCAAGGGCAATGGAGGTGGTGCCTTAAAAATGAATTGACAGTAACCACGGCAAAGTGCTATAAGACCCTTGTTCAAAGGGGCAGGAGTTTTATAAATCGATGAAACGAGTTCTTATAGTAGGTGCGGGGTTGTCCGGATGCATCATGGCTCGGGAATTGGCCGAGGCCGGGGTACCGAGTCTGGTGATAGATAAGGAATCTTTCATTGGCGGTATGTGCCATTCTCGCCGGGATGAGGAGACAGGTGTGGATATGCATGTATTCGGTCCGCATATTTTTAATACGAACAGCGAAAAAGCCTGGGAGTATGTGCAGCGCTTTGATCGATTTTATCCCTGGGTGAACCGGGTGAAGGCATCGAATCACAAAGGAGTTTTTTCTTTTCCTATCAACCTGCACACCATCAACCAGCTGTTCGATAAGAAACTTACGCCTGCGGAGGCACGCCGCTTTATTGAGGATCAGCGTGATAAATCGATAACGAATCCCCGGAATGCGGAGGAGAAGTTGTTATCGATGGTCGGGCGCGAGATATATGAGGTGTTTTTCAAGGGCTACACGATAAAGCAGTGGGGAGTTTCTCCTGCCGAGATGCCCGCAGATATTCTGAAGCGTATTCCTGTGCGCTTTAATTATGATGACAATTATTACAACTCACGGTATCAGGGGCTGCCGATGAGTGGGTATTCGCAGTGGCTGACGAATATGCTGAATCATCCGTTGATATCGGTTCAGCTCTCGAGTTCGTATGAGCACGGCATGCGAGATGAGTTCGAGTATGTGTTTTATGCCGGCCCGCTGGATGCCTACTATAATTACGCAGAGGGGGATTTGTCGTACCGGACAGTGCGGTTTGAAGTGACCCGTGGCGTGTTTGAACAGCAGGGATGTGCCTGTGTCAACCATAGTGATTTGTCGGTACCGTATACCCGTTCACATGAACATAATTATTTTTCGCCGTGGGAAACGCACGAGAAGAGTGTGCTTGTGCGTGAGTTCAGCTCTGAGTGTTCGCGGGGCGAGCCGGAGTTCTACCCCAAACGTATGGCGCGTGATATGGAAGTATTCCAGCGGTATATGCCCCTGGTTGAGCAGGAGGAGAAGCTTTCCTTTATCGGTCGCCTGGGATGTTACCGGTATCTGGATATGCAGCAATGTGTGCTGATGTCCCTTGATTATGCAGGGCGCTGGCTGAGCTGGTATAAAAACGGGAAGAAGGATTACCTGCCGAAGATGCCATGCGAATTCTGATATCGTCATATTCGTTTGGGGCAGGGCGGGGCAGCGAGGCCGGCGTGGGCTGGAATGTTGCAGCCGGTCTGGCAGCGAGGGGGCATGAAGTATGTGTTGTCACCACGTCTGAGTTCAGGCATCTGAATGTTCCGGCGCTGGAGAAGGCCAGTCTGCCTATTCAGCTGGTGGAGTTTGATGCCGGGTTGAAGCAGTTTAATTCATCGCGGGCATATGGTGTGTGGCAACGGGCTGTGGGGGCTGAGTTGCGGCGTCTCACCCAGGAGCAGAAGTTTGATTTGATCCACCACGTGACCTTTAATCAGTACCGGGCGCTTCATGATGTGTTTGAGGTGGATTTGCCTTATGTGGTGGGGCCTCTGGGTGGTGCAGAAACCGTTCACCCCCGATTCTGGAAAGAGGTGCCCCTGAAGATGGCTCTGAAGGAGGCGGTGCGCTACATTCCCTGGGATGTGTTGCCGCTGAAGAAGCGCGTGGCTGCAGCTGCTGCGCCGGGCGTGGTGCTGGCCTCTACTCCGCAGACGGCTGGCCGATTGAAGAACTACGCCGGTATAGATGGCGTGAAACTGACCCCGGTAATTTCTCTGCACGATGAGGAAATTGCAATGGCTGCGCCCCAGAGGGGGCAGGAGCGCTATTTTGTGTTTGATGGCGGTGTGCGGCCGGAAAAGGGTTTAAAGCTCTTTCTGCGGGCTCTGGCGCGTTTGTGGAGCGCTGGTATGAGAGTGCCCGTGAAGGTGGCGGCTGTGGCGGAGGACGCCAGGTCCGGTGTGCTTCGGTATGCAAAAGACCAGGGTTTGCCTGAAACTGCGGTGGAGATGATGCCATTTATGCCGCGGGTGGAACTGCTGGAGGTGTTGCGGGGTGCGAGTGGATTTGTGTCCGTCGGATTCAGGGATGCCGGTTGCATGGCATTGCTTGAGGCAGTGGGGTTGGGAATTCCTTCTGTTTGTCTTGATGTGAGCGGTCAGCATTGGTTGCCGGCAGAATACGCGATAAAAGTGCCTGTAACGGTGGATAATATGGAGCAGGCAATAGCAGAGGCCATGGAGAGGCTGCTGCGCCAGCCGGAGCGGACTCCTGATTGGCACCGTGAGCGTGCAGAATGGTTGCGCGAACATATGACCTGGCGGGTTCGTCTGAATTATTTCGAACAGGTGTACAGTGAGCTTGTTCAGCAAGATAGATGAGATGTATGAAGTTCTATATTGTCACACCAGCATATAATGCTGCACAGTGGTTGCCCCGCTGCGTGCGCTCAGTGGCAGATCAGGTGGGTGGGGGTATAGAGGTGCACCACCATGTGCAGGACGGTGGGTCTGATGATGGAAGTGCAGATTGGCTGGCTGAGTGGGGAGCTGCGCATGCAGATGTTCCGGGGTATACTTTCTCGTATGTGAGTGAGGCGGATGCCGGTATGTACGATGCCATCAACAAGGCATGGGACCTTCTGCCGGCGGATGCCGATGTGACGGCGCATCTGAATGCGGATGAGCAGTATTTACCCGGTGCATTGGCAGAGGTAGCCAAGCTGATGCCGAAGAACCCCAGGGCGGATGTGCTGCTCGGGGTATACATCATAACAGATGCGGGGAATCAATATATATGCCACCGCTGCCCGGTGATGCCCAGGGCGTGGGCTTCGTGGATGAACTGTATTTGCATTACGAATTCCTCATTTTACCGGGCGTCGGCTTTCCGTCGCATGGCTCCGAGGTTTGATATTCAGTGGAAATGCCTTGGCGATTTGCTGTTTTTCCGGGATTTGCTGAACCGGGGTACGAGCTTTGCCACCATTCCGGTCTTTACCTCGTTATTTGTCTGCACTGGTGATAATCTGGCCTGGACCGGTAGAGCGCACGAGGAATGGCAGCGGCTTTGTTCACAGATTCCGAAATGGTATCGGCTGGCAAACCACCTGATTTACCGCTGGGTGAACTTCAAAAGGCGCGTGGTTTCCCTGCGCATCAAAGCACCTGCGGTATATGATGCGTATGCCGGTGATGAGGCGGAACGAACCCGCTACCAGATTGAGCGGCCCACGGTTATCTGGAAAAAGCGGGTCAAGTGAGTTCTACAGCTTTTTCCCAAGTCGCTGGTAGATGAGGCGGCGAAGCCGTGAGGGGGACATGAGCATGGAAATAGCCAGCATGCATGCTCCCTTGATGACGCTGCCGGAGATGAGTTTGTATCCCCCTGTCCGGTAAAAATAGTCCACGTATATGGGATACTCGAACTTGAGCCATTTCCATAAGCCTTCTGCCCGCTTGGAATTGACGAACTCTTCAAACGTGACGGGCGTCTGGTTGGTACGCCTCCGTACCAGTCGGTTGACAACGTATTCCTGGTAATGCCGGCAGTAGATGAAACGACTCGTGCAGATGGAGTCGTCGTGCATGCGGTACTGGGTGAAATACTCCTGCAAGCTGATGACATCCCAGCCTTTTTCCAACACGAGATTCCAGAGCTCGATGTCCTCGCTGGCGGGCAGGGTGGGGTCAAAACGCATGTTGTCCTTGCGGATGACTTCACCGCGCAGGCAGACTGTGGAGCAGAACAGCCCGAGGGGTTCAAGGCTTTCGCGGTAGCGTTTGGCATCTGCAGCGCTCAGGCAGTACATCTGCGTGCCCTTACCGAAAACTTTACCCTGGGGCGTAATGTATTCCACAAAACCACCGACAATGCCGAAGTTCGGGTTGGCTTCCATGAAATCGAGGGTTTTCTGCACTCGGTCAGGCAGTGAAACATCGTCTGCATCGTTCAGGAAATAGTAATCTGCATCGAAACAATCAAAGCCTTCATTGCGGCAGCCGCTGCGCCCCAGATTGCGGGGATTATCGTGGATAATCAGGTTTTCATGCTGCTCCACGAGGTCGGCAATCTCCTCCTGAAAGTTATCAGTAGAGCAATCGTTGAGCACCACAATCAAATCCAGCGGTCGGGTCTGATTCAGCAGCCCCAGCACAGCCTGGCGTATGTATTTGCGGCTGTTGTAGCAAGGAATGAGGGCAATGGCGCCGTAGTGAGGAGTGGAATCTGTGGGGTGCATCTGCGGGGATGTTAGCATTTATTATCCAGTAGTGCGAGATTATTTTTATACTGGTGGACTATCGTTTGAGAATCGGTTTAACCCAGTCACGGAGAAGCAGATAGATGTATTCCGGTAAGGATAATCTGAATCCGAAAATATTGAGAGCAATACGTTTGCCGCCTTGAGGATAGATATAACGCCTCACGGCTGGAGTTATGGGGCCGTTTTTCAGGAGATCCAGCATGACGCGGCGAGCAGCCGGAATTGGTTCGTGACTGGTTCGCAGGCCACCATTGTTTTTAGTAGCATCTTCCAGGCTGATAAGGCGGAACGAAGCTGATTCGTGCAGCCGGCTTACCAGGTCAGCGCCTGGCTGTGTGTGGCAGATAAGGCAGCTGATGCCCATGTGAGATTCATCATTTTCCTTATCTTTGTGCCCCCAGTAATCAGCGCAGGTTATATCGCTATATCGGTTATCAGCATTGCGAGCGCAGGAATAGCAGGCGGAGTTGAGGCAGAGCCGGGAGTTGAAGCCTTGCACGAAAGAATCAGTCCCGGCGGGGGATATAATCTCTTTACCGGATTCATATATCAGGCGCATGGAGTTATTGCGCCAGCCCCGGCTTTTATTTTTGAAGTCCAGCTGTTTGACTCTATCAGTTCCGGTATTCAGTTCCCGCATATACGCATCAAGCAAATGGTATGAAGGAACGCCATAGCATGCTATATCTACGGAAATCAAACGGGGTGAAGCCTGGGGGAATCTGGTTTTCAGGGCTCTGACCTGGCAGCTTGTCCCGACAAACAGAACCGTTTTATTTTCCTTGAGACGCTGAGCGATGTCGCGGAAGCAGTCATTGGGGCAGGCCTGTACATATTTGCTGCCCCGGATTTTCCATAAATCTTCTTCGCTTCGTACCTCAATATAGCGTGCCCTGAAATCTTCCCCCAGTGCCACGCCGAAGACAATGCCACCCATGCGAATAATCAGGCGGGCTAATTCAGCGCAGAATCCTCCGCTGGAGGCGGCCATTCGTTCCTGTTTGTCGTTGATCACGAACTCAAAACATTCACAGAGCTGGTTGGAAGGCGGAGTTTCTTCCTGTTTAGCACATGTTTTCCGGCAGACGCCGCAGCCGGTGCAGCGGGCTGCGTCAATTACCGGAACCATGAAACCATCTTCCGATTCTTTCATGGTGATACAGCCGTGGGGACAGATGGAGGCACAAAGCCCGCAGCCGGTGCAGGGGGATGAGATTCCGGGTAAGTCTGGAGGCGTGTTCATGCGGAATGTTCCAGTAAAAGCCGGAAATGTGAACGCAGCCAGTCCAGCCCCTGGCTTCTCAAGGACTCCAGACGCGCTTCGAGTTCGTTTGCCGGGGGTAAATCGGATACCGGAAGTGATGGAACCGAATCCGGCGAGTAACGATTTTCAAGTCCAAGCAGGCTCAGCAGGTTCTGGATTCGTTCCTGGGGAGCAGAGCTGCTGACGACATGGAACGGGGTTCCCATGATGATGGAGAAAACGGTTCCATGGAATGAAGGGGTAACAACGTATGCCGCATTGGCTATGCACCACAGGAACTCACGCGGCCCGAACTGGCTGTAGTAGGAATGCGGTTCGACTAAATCGCAGGTAACAAGAGGCGTGTTGAGCTGCCTGGCTACTTGTGCGGCCAGTTTCGTCGAATTGCCCATGAAGGATATGCGGTAGGTGAAGACAAACTGTTTTTCCTTGTAGGGAAAGCGTTCTGGTTTCCGGGCCTTTTGCGACCAGTATTCCCGCGGATGGAGCAGTGTCGGGTCCGGCAGCACGGGGCACGGCTGTTGCAGCGCGCGGCTGAGTAGCTCTGCGCCATCTCGCTCCCGGCAGGAGATTGCGGCAAATTGCTTTAATTCTTCAGACAGTCTCTGTATTTCCTCCGACGGTATCATGGCGGCCTTGCCGAAGCTCGGTGCATATGCCAATTTTGCCGCAGCGGTAGGTCGGGTTGTTTCCAGCCTGAAGTATGGGCTGAGGCTCCAGAACGCCCAGATCTGATCTGAACCACATACCAAAGCCTCGTATGGAGCTGGAATGTCGCCCCAGTCTAATTTGTTCTCATTGTCCAGGTGAACCCGGGTGTCCAGATTCATTTCTTCATTGATGAAATCCTGGGTAGGCGTCTTGCCGGAAGATTTGAGGTAGGTGCAGATGAAAATGCCGACGTGGATGATTCCCTTGATGACACCACGGATGCCGGGATCCTTTTTTGTCCGGTATATGCTGAGGGGAGAGGGGGATGCTGTCCGCTTGTTGCGGTCGTAATCCAGAACATAGCAGTCAACCGAAGCGTCGAGTGATGCAATAGCAGCAGAAAGAGCTTTGCACTGCAGGACTGCTCCGAAATTATTTGCTCCGTAATGTGTGACAATGCCGACCCGGCATTTCTTTACGGGAGATTCTGTTTGTTCTGCTTTCATCGTTCAAATGATGCAGGGATTATATGCCCGGCCGCAGATAAATGCAAATCAAATGTGCGTCTGGTCTGGGAATGTAAACATAGAAAACAGGTGGAACATGGTTCCACCTGTTTTCTAATTGGAAAGTATGGCGTTACATAGTCATGCCGCCGTCAACCACGATGACCTGGCCGGTGATGTAGCGAGCTTCATCGGAGGCGAGGAAGGTGGCTGCGTGAGCGATGTCCTCCGGTTTGCCGAGGTCGGCCAGGGGGATGCGGGAGAGCAGGGCTTCGCGGGCCTTCTCGGGAATGGCATCGGTCATATCGGTGGAGATGAAGCCGGGGGCGATGGCGTTCACGGTGACCTTGCGGCTGGCGATTTCCTGAGCCATGGACTTGGTGAAACCGATGACGCCGGCCTTGGAGGCGGAGTAGTTGCTCTGGCCCACATTGCCGGTCATGCCCACGATGGAGGAGATGTTGATGATGCGGCCGGCAGGGCTCTTCATGAGGGTGCGCTGCAGAGCCTTCACGAAGAGGAATACGCTCTTGAGGTTGGTGGTGAGTACGGCATCCCAGTCGCTCTCCTTCATGCGCATGAGCAGGCCGTCCTTAGTGATGCCGGCGTTGTTCACGAGGATGTCGATGGCGGGGTATTCTGCCAGAATCTCCTTGATGCAGGTGTCTACAGCTGCAGCATCTGCCACGTCGCAGGGGAAAGCCTTGCAGCTGCCGGGGAACTCGGCGTTGATGGCATCTGCCGCGCTGCCGCAGGAGGCGGGGTTGCGGGAAATGAGGATGACCTTCGCGCCCTCTGCAGCAAAGCTGTGGGCAATGGCCTGGCCGATGCCGCGACCGGCGCCGGTGACAATAGCGGTTTTACCTGCGAGTCTGTTCATAGTGCCTCTATACTAACGGAAAGCTAGAGCTAAATCAAGGAAAAAAGAAGCGGCGCGTTTCCGTGGTGGAAACGCGCCGTGGGAAATCACATATTTATCTGGAAGAGCGGCTTATTATTGTTTGCCGGGTTCAGGATGGCGAAGGCCTCACGGTGGATGGAGGGATCGCTGCGGAAGATGAGGCGGCCTGCGCACTGGCGCTCCAGCTCCATGAGGAGCTTGGCATCCTCATTCTTGAAGCGGCTCAGCACGTCGCTGTTCACCACCACAATCATATCGCCCACGTTATCCCGGTAGCGCATGATGGTGGCCTTCAGCTGGCGCTGAATTTCCACGCTCATGGTCATCACGCTCTTCACGCGGCCGCGGCCGTGGCAGTACGGGCAGTGGTCGTTCACGTAGTCGAGCAGCGATTCGTTGATGCGCTGGCGGGTCATTTCCATGAGGCCGATGGGGGTAATCTGCATCACCTGAGTCTTGGCCTTGTCTCGCTTCAGGGCATCTTTCATGGCTTTGTACACAGCCATCTGGTCCTTGCGGTGGCGCATGTCGATGAAGTCGACCACCACGAGGCCGCCGATATTGCGCAGACGGAGCTGGCGTGCGATTTCGCGAGCGGACTCAAGGTTGGTTTCCAGGATGGTTTTGTCCAGGTCCTTGTTGCCCTTGTTGCGGCCGGTGTTGATATCGATGGCAATGAGAGCTTCCGTTTCATCAATGACGAGGTAGCCGCCGCAGGGCAGCAGCACCTGGCGCTGGAACGCCTCGTTGATCTGCTTCTCGATGCCGAGTTCCTCGAAGATGGGCTGGCGGTACTGGTGGTACTGGATGTGGCGCTTGGAGCGGCGGGAAATCTTGCCGGCAATCTCCTGCATGCGCTGGGTGGTCTCCAGGTTATCGCACACGATGTTGTCCACATTGTCGGTGAGGAAGTCGCGTGCGGTGCGTTCGATAAGGTCGGGTTCGCGGTAGACGCACTGCGGGGCAGGCTGGGTGGCAAACTTCTCTTCCACCTCGCGCCACTGGGTCAGAAGCATGGCGAGGTCACGCACAAAGTGGCGGAAACGCTGCCCCTGAGCCACCGTGCGCATGATGATGCCCATACCCTCCGGCACGTTGAGTTTCTGCACAATCTGGCGCAGGCGCTGGCGTTCCTTCGGGTCATCAATCTTGCGGGAGATGCCGAACTGATCGGTGAACGGCATGAGCACGATGTAACGGCCGGCCAGAGAGATATTGGTGGTGACGCGGGGACCCTTGGAAGAGATGGGACCCTTGGTTACCTGCACCATAATCTCGGAACCGATGGGGTAGATATCCGGTATATCCTTGCTGGTAATCTTCTTCTGCTTTTTGCGGGGGCGGCCTTCGCGCTGGATTTCCTCGAGCGAGGAATCGAGGGCCAGAGGCAGGGCATCCCAGAAGTGGAGGAAGGCGTTTTTCTCGTAGCCGATGTCAACGAACATGGCCTTGAGGCCGGGCTCGATGTTTTTGACGCGGCCTTTGAAAATGCCGCCTACGATATTGTCTTCGCCCTCACGCTCAATGCTGTACTCCTCGAGTACGCCGTCTTCGAGCAGAGCGACACGGCGTTCCAGTTTTTCGGAGTTGATGACGATAGTGGTTCCCTCTCGCGGGTTGCATTGGCCGAACCCGAGAAAGTGTTTGACAGTGTTAATCATTTTGGAAATAAAAGACAAGGTTTTAGGTTGAGGTTGGAGTTTTTCACCTGGTAAAACGGGGAGAGAGTCTGCTGCTCAGAAGCGTTTTCATCAAACCGTGCAGCGGCCCCGCAAGTGGTGCGGTGCCGTGCCGGTGGGGAGGATGATGGAAAGGCGGAGCAGCTGAGCCGTTGTGAATCAGCGGTTAGGCTTACTCCTCTTCAAAGACGTCATCGTTTTCCTGAAGATACTTGCCTGTGCCTTCTGCCACAGCGCTGAGCGGGTCTTCGGAAATCATGATGGGCAGGCCGGTCTGCTCGTGCAGCAGGTCGCTGAGCCCACGCAGCAGGGCGCCGCCACCGGCCACGGTGATACCGCGGTCATACAGGTCGCTGGCCAGCTCAGGCGGGCAGTGGTCCAGCGTCTGCCGAATGGCGCTTACGATGATATCGAGCTTATCCTGCAGCGCTTCGCGAATTTCTTCGGAGCGCACGATAACGGTCTTGGGCAGACCGGTACCGCGGTCGCGGCCCTTAACTTCCATCTGCAGCTCCTGCTGCAGGGGGTGGGCTGAACCTACACGGATTTTGATGTCTTCCGCCGTACGCGGTCCCACAAGCAGGTTGTGGGCTGCAAGCATGTGGCGGGTGATGGTTTCATCCAGGGAATCGCCGCCGCACTTTTCAGATTGGCTGTAAACGATACCGGAAAGGGAGATGATGGCTACCTCGGTGGTGCCGCCGCCGATGTCGACAATCATGCTGCCGACGGGTTCGGTTACGGGGAGACCTACACCAATGGCTGCGGCCATGGGTTCTTCAATGAGCTGAACCCTGACAGCACCCGCTTCATAAGCGGATTCTTCGATGGCGTGGCGTTCCACTTCGGTGATACCGGAGGGGTGGGCAATAAGGATACGCGGTCCTCGGATGCTACGCCCCTGGCAGGCGCGCTTGATAAAGTAGCGCAGCATGTTGTGCGCTACTTCGAAATCGGCGATAACGCCTTCTTTGAGCGGGCGGATGGCCACCACATTGCCGGGTACGCGACCCAGCATGCGTTTGGCTTCCTCACCCACGGCCTTCACCTTGTCGCCCTTCATGGCAACAACGGAAGGCTCGCGCAGCACAATGCCCTGGTCCTTAATGTAAACCAGAGTGTTGGCTGTGCCCAGGTCTATCCCGATGTCATACGAGAAGAGACGGGCGATTCTTTTAAAAATTTGGAACATGTGAAAATAATTTAAGAGGGGGGTGATATGGTGCGGGCCTTTCTTTCCGCCCGTCCGGTCCTCCTTTTCAGGGGAATGAACCGTTCGCACTACGGGCAGTCATGGGGCTTTTTCGGAGCTTGAGCTGTTACAACGCACCCACGCGGAGTATAGGTGCGGCGATAGGTGCTGTCAAGGAAATAATGGTGGACTGACAGGGATTGGCGGAGATGTGGTCGAAGTTTGGGCTTGACCACGCGCGGGCTGTGGGGTAGAACAGGGGTGTTCATGAATAAAAAAATCATCATAGCTATGGTGCTCTGCGGTGTGCTGACCCAGTGTCATACGCTCAAGTCGGATTGCGAGGCGCTGCGTGAGCGTGAGGCGGCTATTGCCAAAGAGGTAAAGGGCGACTATTTTGTGGGGCGTCGGTACTATATTCCTCTGTGCCGGTTCTGGGGGTATTTGCGCGAGCCGGGGCAGAGCTGGCGCACGGCAAAGCTGGTGATGATGGATGAATCTCTGGTGCATACGCCCGACCGCGGGCCGGAAGAACCACTGCCCGGTGCTACGTATGGCACGGACCAGAATGTGGAGTATGTGGTGAAAGGTAAATATACGGGCGAGCAGGCCTATGACCCGAGTACGGACCAGGTTCTGCCGTTGTTCCGCGCCACTTCGTACGAGGTGCGGAGCAAGGAACCGGGTTTCCTGTTTGTGCCGTCCGAGGATTATTCGGCAGATTACGTGACGCTGCGGCCCGTTATCATGCCGGCGCCTGAAGTTTGCGAGCAGGCTCTGGCCAAGCCGTAAATATGACGCGTATTTCCCGCGCAAGCGCGGATTTCTTGTGGTATAATGCGCAGGAAATTCGGTTTCGTAACTTATCAGTGTAACTTTTCATTTCTCATATGGCTCAGTCTAAGATTCTTGTAGGTCTGGAAATCGGCACCACCAAAACATGCATGGTGGTGGGTGAAATACGTCCTGACGCCACAGCCACCATCATTGGTATTGGGGAGGTGAAGAGTGCCGGTGTGCGCAAGGGTGAGATTGTGGAGCCGAGCATGGCCCGCCAGTGCGTGTGCGATGCCTGGCAGCTTGCGCAGGATCATGCCGATGTCGATATTCTGAATGTGTTCCTCTCTGTGACGGGTGAGCACATTGTGGGTGAGAACAATGTGGGTTCTTACCGTCTGCATGACAGGGAAGACATCATCGAGGATGAGCACGCAGACGAGGCCAAGGTGAAGGCAGAGAAGCTGGATCTGGCTGCTGACCGTTTCTGCGTGAACCGCGAGCTGGGTGGTTTTTCGATTGATGGTGGTGAGCCGACCCGGCATCCGGCCGGGTTATCCGGACGCACACTGGATGTGAATTGCCATATCATGCATGGCATCAAGACCCGTCTTCAGAACTCCCTGCTGTGTGTGCGACAGGTGCCGCTGGAGGTGGAGGACCTGGTATTTGCACCGCTGGCAACGGCGCAGATGGTGCTGACGCGCCAGCAGAAAGACAGCGGCGCGCTGCTCATAGACATAGGCGGTGGTACAACCGACTTCATCTGCTACAAGGGTGGAGATGTGGTGGCCTCCGGTTGTATTCCTATGGGTGGCAACAATATCAACCAGGAAATTGTGCGACTGACTGACCAGCGTGTGAGCCTCAAGGCTGCCGAGGTGCTGAAGCGGACCGAGGGTAATGCCTTCGGCGATATCAAGGATCATTCCCTTGCCCAATATAAGAGTGAACTGGGTATGCACGATGTAACCATCGAGCGTGGCCAGCTCAACCGCATTATCCGCAATAGCCTGGCAGCCATGCTGCTGCGCGTTCGTGACCGTATACCTGCCGAGTTGTTTAAATCCGGTATGAGCATTTACCTGAGCGGCGGTACGAGCTTCATGCGCGGCCTGGACGGCTTGTGTCACTATATTTTCGGGGGAATCCCGGTGCATCAGCCTTCTCCGCTGCCCCCGGGGCATAACCATTCCTATCTCCAGGACCCTCGCTATTGTACAGCCGTAGGCCTTATCCGCTATGCTCAGCGCTATGATGATGATGCCATCAACCCGCGGCATGGCAGCTGGCTGGCGCGTCTGCTGCAATCCCTGGGGCTGCGCCGCTGATTTGTTTTTTCACAGTCTATCATAACATGCTTCCTTATCAGACCACTTCGAGGAAAGAGGATGGTATTGTCATTGTCGGTCTTGGCGGTGCCGGTGCCAGTATTCTGCAGCGTTTCAGCGGTTCCAGCGCTGAAAATGTGCGGCTTTGCATTATGTCGCTGGATGAACGCCTGGGTCGCGAGTGCGGCAATGTCGAGTTCGTGCAGCTGGGTGCCGGGTTGAACCACGGCCTGGGCTCGGGCGGCGACCCGGAGGTAGCCCGCCTGGCAATACAGGAAAGTGCCGGGCAGATTGATGATCTGCTGCGCGGGGCTCGTCTGCTGGTGATGGTGGTGGGGCTTGGCGGTGGTACCGGTTCGGGTGTGGCGCCAGTGCTGGCCAGCAAAGCACGCGAGGCCGGTGTGTTCCTGGTGTCGGTGGTGGTGATGCCGTTCAGCTTCGAAGGTGCCCGCCGCCGCAAGCAGGCAGAAACCGCGCTTGAGGAGATTGCGACCATCTCGGATATTGTGTTCTGCTTTGAGAACGATTACATGGAGGACCTGTTCCGCAGCCGCACGGGGGCTCAGGCCGTATTTGAGGAGGCCAATGCGCTGCTCTCCCAGGCTACGGCATCGGTGCCGCTGCTGGCTAATTCTCCCGGTATCATCAATATCGGTCTGGATGAGCTCGTGACAGCCCTCGAGAATAATGACTCGCGTTGTATTTATGGTTCGGGCAAGGGATACGGCCCGAAGCGCGCTGAAGAAGCTGCCCGCGCTGCGCTTCAGTCTCCGCTGGTGGCGTATCATGATGCGCTCAAACTTGCCCGCACGGTCATCGTACACATTGCCGGTGGTAACAATATGTCGCTGGCAGAGCTTCGCGTGGCTATGGAAACCGTGCGCGGTGCGCTGGCCGGGGATGATGTGAATATTTTCTTCGGTGCCGCTGTGAAGCCCCTGCTTGGCGAGGAAATGCGCGTGAGCATCATAGCCTCTGTCGATGCGCGTGAGATGCAGGCTGCCGTGCAGGCAGACCAGCTGGCGGCAGAGCAGGCAGCAGAGGAAGAAGCTGCCGCTGAACCCGAACCGGCACCGGAGGAGGAAGCTGAGGAACCCGAGGTGGCCGAAGAAGAGACTGTAGCGGAGAACGAGCCGCTGCTGGAGGAAGATGAAGAGGAGGCCGAGCTGCCGGACGAAGAACCGGTCGCTGCCCCGCTTCCTGCGGCGAAGTCTGAGCCGCTGCCTTCCTGGGAGCCGATTCCGGCACCTGTGCCTGAGAAACAGCCGCGGTCCTCTGCCGGATTCAGCTCAGCCTGGGAGCCGATAACTCCGGCGGAGACTCAGGATTCCCGGTTTGCGCGCCAGGGTGAGTTTAATCTGGATATGAGCCTCGGGGCAGCGAATGATGAAAGCCCGGTTGATTCGATGGATCGCGTATCGGATATGTTCGGAGATGATGATGAGCTGGAGCGCATGATGTTCTCCCGCCCGCAGAATGCGGCTCGTCAGGCTCGCAATATCAACGTGTTCCCCAGAAAGAACGAGACCGATGCCGAGGAGGCCATGGCTGCCCGCGTAAACAGCATGTTTGATGACGAGCAGGAGGAGGATGAATTCAGCCCCCAGCCGCCCCCCAGGTCTTCCTCGCGCCGCGCCGGTCTGGGATTCAATGATATGAGCGATATCTTTTCAAATAACTAAGACTGGCTGAACAGCAGGATTTCACCGGGTAAGACAGAACGAGCTTGTCTTACCCGGTTTCTTTTGTTATACTGCAGGGCGCATGGAAACACAGGGCATTACCTTTTACAATCGCTATACGGGGCAGCTTGAGCAGGAAAAAGTGCTGGGTGAATCAGCGCTGCGCTGGGTATACGGTACTCCGCTGGGCAAGCTGAGCTTGCATCTGCTCATCAAGCGAGCTTTCTTCTCCCGCATCATGGGGTGGATGAAAGATACCCGCAGCAGTGGCAGTCCTGAGAAACTGAAGGCTTTTGTAGAGGAGTATAACATCCGGATGTCCGATTTTGAGCGCCCGGTGGATTCTTATACCAGTTTCAACGATTTCTTCTACCGTAAGTTAGCCCCGGGCGCTCGCCCGCTGTGCGCGGAGGGACAGGTGGCGCTGCCGGCAGATGGTCGCCACAGCGGCTGGCAGGATGCATCGCAGATGACGAGTGCCTTTGTGAAGAATCAGAAGTTTGATTTACCTGCGCTGCTGGGGAATCCGGCGCTGGCAGAGAAATATGCGCGCGGCACGGTGGTGCTCTCTCGTCTGTGCCCGGTGGACTACCACCGCTTCCATTTCCCTGCTGCCGGTGTACCGGAGGCGCCGGTGCGCATTCCCGGTCCGCTGGCCAGTGTGTCACCCTACTGCCTGCGCCATAATCTGGCCTGGTTGTGGACGAATAAGCGCGAGCTGACGGTACTGCACACGGAGGAGCTGGGAGATGTGCTGTGTCTGGCGGTGGGAGCCACGGGAGTGGGCGCCATTTACCAGACCTATGAGCCGGGCAAAGCCGTGGAAAAGGGTGCTGAACACGGCTATTTCGGTTTTGGTGGCTCCACGGTCATGACCTTCTTTGAACCGGGGCGTGTGAAACTGGCCGAGGATATTGTGCGCAACTCGGCCAACTGTACCGAGACATTTGCCCGCATGGGCGATGTGCTGGGAACGGTAGCCGGTTAAATCATCAGCGCGTCGGTTTCCACCTCGGGCTCAGGCCAGATGGCCTCGCGCACCATGAAATCCTCCCACCCTAGCAGGAGCTGCTCGAAGGTGGCGGGGTTCACGTCGAACTGGGTGATGGTGTGGTCAGCCGTGGGGGAGAGGATAAGCTCCACCTTGTTGCCCAGGCGTTCCCATTCATCGCAGAACCATTGGCGCATCTCAAAATCGAGCAGGGGGTCGAGCATGCCATGGGCGCAGAACAGCGTGGGCAGTTTGCGGCGCAGCAGAGCACAGGGGTTCACGGAGTCCGGCTCGGTCACTTCTGCAGGTATGTTCAACTGGCGGGCTTCCGGGGCGTCTGTATCCACCACTCCGCGGAAAATCGCTACACAGGCCGGCTGCAGGGGGAGTATGTCTTCCTTGCCGAATTGCCACCACTTCTTTTCGTGAATCATGGGCTGCATGGCGCAGTTGAGCGCCATGAGACCGCCGGCATCGGCTCCGGCCAGGGTGATGCGTGACTGGTCGATGCCGAGGCCTGCGGCGTTGTGGTGCAGCCATTTCCAGGCGTCGAGCCCATCGTTGATGATATCATCTGCGCGCACTCCATAACGGGCGCGGGTGCGGAACTCCGGCAGAAGGCAGACAATGCCGCGGTGGGCCAGGTGAACCGCCCAGGCTACAAACTCAGTGCTGAAATCGAGCGACCACATCCCCCCGCCGAAAAACATGACGGCCGGTGCGAAATGTTCCGGCTGGTGCCCCTTGGGGGCAAACATGTAAACCCGCAGCGAAACGCCATCTGCAAAACGTTTCCAGATGAAAGAAGGAGCCTTCCCGAGCCAGTGGCGGTATCGGGCTTCTCCTTCGTTCCGGCTGTTGCGCGAAAATGGCGTCATAATACGAGCGTAAGTATGCTATTTTCTTGCCAGAAAAGCAAGCCTGTTGTAGGTTCTAAATCATATATGAGAGCTATTTTTCTGACAATGTGCCTGTTTGCGGGGGTAATGGTGAGCGAACTCCCGGCCCAGCAGCCTGCAGCAGCCAAGGCGGCGCAAAGCTTCGCTAAGCCGGACCAGAATGCCGCCCGGGCTACAGCTGAGCGCGTGTACAGCACCTGGCGCATCGGCATGACGCGCCGCAATGAAGTGGCCTGGCGCAGTGCCACGACCAAAGCCCGCCAGATGAAAGTGCGTAATCTTATCATTTCTCAGAAAGGTAATTTCCCGGATGATTTTTTCCGCAACCAGCCGGAACCTCCCAGCCTGAGCAATTTCCGCTATATCGGGGCCATTACCGGGTGTGGAAACCGGACCCTGGCCGCCACCTATGTGGGCAATGTGCAGCTGGGAGACAGCAAGGCGGCGGAGAATGCCTTTGTACTGCTTTTTGTGTTTGAGGATGGAAAGTGGAAGTTTGACCAGAGCCGTATGTTCAATCTGTCCCGTCTGCCCAAGGTGAGGGAACGTCTGCACCGCGGAGACCTGGGGGTGCTGATGGAGCAGGATGGTTTTCACCCATACACCGAGCTGCCGAAGGTGCCTGTGGCATGTGGACGCCCGCAGCTCATCGGCAAGGTTTTCGTGGATGCCCCTGGCCGCGCCATTGATATGAAAATCAACGGTATTTCTGTGCATGAGTTCGATGATGAGCGCCGGGCCGATGTCATTTCCGGCGGTCTGCGCCGCGGGCGCAACATTATCAGCTACACCATCAGAACTCACGAGAAGCTGGAGCACCCCAGCATGGCCATCGGGCTGTTCGTGATGCCTGAGACGCCCGGTAATCACCCCATCTGCGTATTTGACCATATCCTGGATGCGAAGGATGAGGCCAATGGTGGTGAGTTCAGCTTTGATATCCGCAATGAGAATATTGCCGCTATGAACCCGGGCTTCAAGGGCACGGCACCGCAGCCGTTCCACGCGGTGCCGCTCAAGAAGCGCGACGGGAAGTGATTATTTCATATCCGTCACGCCGATGCGGTCGAGCAGGTTGAGCTGCTTCATGAGCGTATCGGGGCGGGTGCGGCCGCAGAGCAGGTCACGGTAACTTTCAATGAGTTCCGTGGCTTTTTCTGCGCTTTCTTCCAGCAGCTCGATGCGGAAGCGTCCCAGACCGCAGCGGCGCATGCCGTCCACATAGCGTGCTGCGGATTGAGCCTGGCCATTGAACATGGTGTTGCGGCATCCTTCGTCGCTGCGCAGGTAGTGCATGGCATGGGTGCGGTCCATGATGCGCACGCGGTGGTGGTCGCAGGGCTGGCCGCAGTCCTTGAAGCTGTGGCCCTGGCTCAGGAAGGTGCAGAACACGCAGTGCTCGGTGTGGAACATGGGAATGTGCTGGTGCAGGGTAAGCTCCAGCTCCTGACCGCAACCACTCGCCAGCAGATCGGCCAGCTGCGCGGCGTTCAGGTCGTAAGAAACGGTGAGATGCTCCATGCCGGCCTGTTTCCAGAGAGCCACGCTTTCCGGGTTGGCGGTGTTGAGGGAGAAGTCTCCAATCATGCGCATGCCTTTGAGCCCGAACCAGTATGCTGCTCCCAGATTGCGCACCAGCACGCCATCCGGTGCGGCGGCGGTGATAAACTTGAAATAACCGGCCTCGTGCGGTTTCATGATGCGCATGGTGGCTATCCAGATTTCAGTTTCCGGGTGACTGGCGCGGAGTCTGGCGGTTATTTCTGCGTATTGACGGATGTTCTTGAAATCGAGGTAAACGCGTCTGATGCCGGCGGCTGCGGCTGCAAAGGCCTGTTCCGGTTCGCGGCAGAGCACAGAAAGTTCGGTGCTGCCGGCTGCAGCCAGAGCGGGGAAGGGGTGAGACCAGCCCTGCCAGGTGACGGCCGGGCGGGAGGCGGTGCCCTGCGGCAGCTTTTCCACCAACTCGCGTCGCATCTTGTTGAGCAGTGATACAGGGAGCATGAGCCCGGGCTCGAGCTCAAAACTGCACTGCCCCAGCGTGAAGCCGGTGCCACCAAGGCGGCTGAACTGTGCTTCAATGACCTCCTGTGTCAGCGGGCGCTTTTCGGCCGGCTCAAGTGGTTGGCCGCTGCCTACGGTTACCCCGCGGCAAGTGGCCGTAAGCTGGCTGCCGAGCCGGCCTGCGAAGTGGATGCTGAGCGACTGACCGGGTGTGGACTGGGCATGGCGCTCGAAGTTGCACCAGGTGCCGTGCAGGTATTTATCCAGCGCGGGGTCAGCGGTTTTCCAGAGGAGCTGGCCGGGACGCACGAAGCGCCAGTCAATGCGGCTGCCCTTACCGTGGAAGAAGAGCCGGGTGCCTTGTACGCGCCAGATGCGACCGCCTTGTTCTTCGTTGCGGTCCTGGCCGGCGTCTATCACAAAACCATCGCCCGGGGAAATGGGCAGGGCAGGCGTGGATTCCAGTTCGACCCAGCCCTCACCACTGCGTACGATGCGCCCTGCCAGCGCCCCGCGCTTCTTACCGAATCGCCCGTGCGTGAGCAGCGGGTGGTCGGTGCCGTCCAGCCAGCCGGTGGAGAAACCGCGCGAAAAGGCCATCTGCATGGCGTATAAATCGCGGGCCCGTTTCTCGCGCGGCAGCGTCCGCCCTGCCAGCGCAGCGTCTATGGCGCGGCGGTAGGCGCGCGTGGTTGCAGCTACGTATTCCGGGCTTTTAAGGCGGCCTTCAATCTTGAAACTGTGCACGCCGGCTTCGAGCATCTGCGGCACGCGGTCGAGCGCGCAGAGGTCCTGGGGGGAGAAAATGTAGCGGCGTTCGCCAAGGTCGCGCAGGCGGCCATCGACCTCGAGCTTGTAGGGCATGCGGCAGGCCTGGGCGCATTCACCGCGGTTGGCGCTGCGCTGCCCCAGGGTTTCGCTGGTGAGACACTGGCCGGAGTAAGCTACGCAGAGAGCGCCGTGGCAGAATACCTCAATGGGCTTGGTAGTGGCTTTGGCGCAGGCTTCGATTTCGCGGAGCGAGAGCTCACGGGAGAGCACAATCTGCTGCGGGTCGAAAAGCTCATCCACCAGGCGCACAGCTTCGGGGCTGCTTACGGTCATCTGGGTGGAGATGTGGAGCTCGATACTCCAGCGGCCCGCTTTGCGGTGCTGGGAGATAAGGGAAGCCAGTCCCATGTCCTGCACGATGACGCCATCCACCCCGGCGGAGTCGAGAGCGTCGAGATAGGCTACCGCCTGCTCGAACTCGGCCGGGAAGATGAGCACATTCATGGTCACATAGCCGCGCACGCCATGGCTGTGCAGAAAGGGCATGAGTGCCCCCAGGTCTTCCAGCTTGAAATTATCGGCCCGCATGCGGGCGTTGAACTGGTCGAGCCCGAAGTATATGGCATCCGCGCCGTTGGCTACAGCGGCGCGTACGCAGTCCCAGTTGCCGGCGGGTGCAAGTACTTCGGGTTTCCGGTTCATGTTCAGATGGTGGTTCAGGCCATGCTGCGGATGCGTGCCCGTTCGAAATCAGCCGGGCATATGGTGACGTTCACCTTGTCTCCGGGCTTGATGACCTCGAGCAGGTGAGCTTCCTTGAGCTGTACAAAGGCTACCGTGCTCTTGCCGTTGGGCAGGGTGGCGTGGTAGGCTGTGGGTGCAAAGCGCTCGCAGATGGTGCAGACGCAGTCGATGTACTGGGAGGGGTATTGATGCTGGCTCATGGGAGATATCAGAAGAGGGAGCGGAGTACGCCGGTGGCGGTGTCGATGAGTCCGCCGGGAGAAACGGGCCGGGTCTTCGCGGGGGCGTCGGTTGAGGAGGGGGTGTCTTTAGCTGTCTGGCGGAGCAGGGCGTTGAGTATGGCTCCGGGGTCGCCTTCGGGGAGCTTCTGAATAATCTGCCCCAGATTCTGCCCCGCCAGGGTGGCGATGCGCACGCTGAGGTCTTCTTCCGGGTGGTCGATGGTGCCGCTCAGGTTCATATTCACCCATACATAGCCGGGTTCCTCGCCGTGGCCGGTGAAAAGCCGTGCGGCTACGGCCTCGTGTGCCACCAGGGCAGAGCCGAGGAGCTTCTGCGGAAGCCCGATGGTGAGAGTGCCGCTCAGCCGGCGGTCGGTACCGATTAACACGTGTCCGTGCACGATGAGTGAGCCGTCCTTGGCCTGCAGGTTGATTTTATCGAAAAGCCAGGCGTTTTTGATTTTATCGGAATTGAAGGGGAAGAGTATCTGGCATTCGGCTTTTTCCAGCTCGATGCTGCGGTAGGGGTAGGTGTTACCCACGGGAAGCTGGGAGAGGAACGGCAGGCCTTCGAGGATGCCGTTCTGCACAGAGAGAGAACCTGTTCCGGTGCTTACGCCGCCGTTCTGGCCGGTGAGGAGCAAGCGGCCGTAAAGTTCGCCATGCAGGCGCTTCTGCCAGTCTTCGGAAATGATGCGGTGCACATTGCCTTTATTGACCTGCAGGTCGGTGGTCCAGGTGCTGCGGCGCAGGTCGTAATGAGCCTTGACCCGGAGTTCACCCGGAGTGAGCATGATGCTGCTGTCCGTCAGGTCGATGCCGCGGTTGCTGTAGATGAGGGTGGCAGATTTGACGCTGGAGTCGCGCAGGTAGGAGAAGGGACTGTGGAAACGTGCGCTTTCAATGTTGAGCTGCCAGGCGTCGGCGCTGGTTCGGGGTGCGGGAATGGCGGTAAGATTCGCGTTGAGCAGCTGGTAGGTGTTTCCGCTGTGGGTGAGCTGCAGATTAGCATCGCGGCATTCCAGAAGCTCCAGCTCCAGATCGGTATTGTTCAGTTTTGCTTCGCCTTTCGGGGCGTTGGCTGCGCGCTTTTTCTTTTTGGCGGAGGCTTTTTTCTTGCCTTTGGTGGTGGTTTTTACCGGCAGCAGCTGGTCTGCTTTGCTGCCGTCGGTGTTGATGGCGAGGGTGGCATCCTCCATGGTGAGCTTGTAGAGGTGCAGCTTGCGGCTGAAGAGCGCAGCCCGGTTCACTTCGGCGCTGATTCCGGTGGCACGCGCCTGCTCAATCTGGTTGACGCCGGTAAGGGTGATGCCCTCGTTGGCTATGCGGTTGCCGTTGATGTTGAAATTACTGGCAATTTCAACCTGTTGTGCGCCGGTGGTGGTGCGCAGGGTATCGGCAACGCGGGTGCGGAAGGAATCGCCCTGCAGGTAGGCCAGCAGCTGGTAATAACCCACAACGAGCGCAACCGCCAGGATTATTGCTACGGCGACAACGGAGATAATGATGCGGCGGAACAGGGTGTTGCCGGTTCCTTTGCCGCGCGATGAAAATAAGCGTCCTCTGCTGTGCCGTGCCATACCGGGCTTTTTATAGCAGGCTGCACCGTGTTTTTCAAGCGTTTAATCACGCCATGCGCCGTGAAATGCTCAAAAAGTGCTGACGCAGTAAAAATTGTATTGACTATTTCTTGTGAATTTGCTTGAATACGCATCGGAATCATCTAACCATATTCTGATTTATGAAATTTACCACTCTGCTCGTTTCCGTTGTCTGCGCTGTTGCGTTCAGCTCCTGCTGCTGCCAGACTCAGTCCATGCCCAAGCTTCGTTCCATGCCCAGGGATCTTGTGCCCGAGGAGCAGCCTGTGCAGCCCGGCACCCCCGGTGCTGATGCCCAGCCCGGTGAGCCCGTGAAGGTGCTCGGCACAAAGGGTAAGTAAAGCAGATTCTGCAAGTTTTATTCAGGACCGCCGCGGATTCGTTCCACGGCGGCCTTTTTGTGTGCTCCGGAAAGCTGCTTTACCCGGCAGGGGAGAGCAATTCTGCAGATGCTGCACACTCGTATCTTGCCACCTCTTGTCATTTGTGCTAGTCTCTGAGTCATGAAACGTATTTTACTTTCCGCAGTCATGCTGTGCAGCGGGCTGGCATCGTGCTCTACCTTATACACGCACGCGCGCCCGCATGAGACGACGACCGAACCGGCAGCAGCTACTGCTGCCACGCCCCGCAATGTTATTCTGATGATTGGCGATGGCATGGGGGCAGAGCATGTGTGGGCTGCCTGGTTGTGCAACCGAGGGCAGCTCAACATCACCGGTCTGCCGGTTACGGGTGTGTCTGTCACTACGTCGGCGTCTGATACTATTACCGATTCTGCAGCCGGGGGCACAGCTATTGCCTGCGGTATCAAGACAAAAAATGGTCAGCTGGGTATTGATGCCGGCGGAGCCAGGGTGGAATCACTTGCGGAACAGATGCGTCGCGCCGGTAAGAGCACGGGGATTGTGGTGACCAAGACGGTGACCGATGCCACCCCGGCTGCCTTTTATGCCCATGTGAAGAGTCGGAATGATACATCTGCTATTGCGAAGGCGCTGGTGGACGCCGGTTTTGACGTGGTGGCCGGTGGCGGAGCAGGGGACTTTTCATCGGAACAGAAGTCTGCGCTGAAGAAGCAGACAAGCTGGTTCGAGCTGGCTGCAGACAAGCACTGCGCGCCGGTAAGTGAACGCGGTGATTGGCTGCCCCAGTCGGTGAAACGTGCCCTGGCTGAGCTGGAGAAAGACCCGGATGGCTTGTTCCTGATGGTGGAGGGATCTAAAATCGATACGGAGGCGCATGTGAACAATTTGTCGGAAACCGTGCAGGAAACGCTGGATTTTGATAAGGCTGTGGGCGTGGTGCTGGAGTGGATGAAGCAACACCCGGATACCTTGCTGGTGGTTACGGCCGACCATCAGACCGGTGGTCTGAGTATTCACGGCGGGGATAAGGAAAAGGGGGAAGTGAAAGGATGTTTCACTACTTTTAAACATAGCGGGGTCAGTGTGCCTGTTTATGCGGCCGGATGCGGTGCCTCAGCTTTTTCCGGTGTGATGGACAATACGGAAATCTCGCCGCGAATTCGTCGGGCAGCTGGTCTTATACGTGAGAAAAAATGATTTTTTTTCAGGAAAAATCCCGGAAATTGCAATTCATGCTTGCCATGTTGGTAGAATGTGATTAAATAAAGAAGTCAATTCTGCATTACCTAGCTTATGAAATCTACGATTACTCGTTTCAGCGTCCGTGCACTGTCCCTGCTGACAGCTGCGATGATTACTCTCCCCGGCCTTGTGCTTGCTCAGGAGGAAGGCGAAGCTGCTGCCAAGCAGACCAACATGCTCCAGAAGTGGGTGATTGATGGTGGTTGGACCATGATCCCCCTGGTGATTCTGTTCTTCATCACCATCATGCTTGTGGTGTATGTGTGCATGCAGCTCAACAAGAAGAATTTCGCTCCCGCTGCCCTGCGCGACGAGCTCGTAGGCCTCATGACCGAGTGCCGCGTGCAGTCCGCCATCAAGCTGGCAACCGAGAGCCCGACCTACCTGGGTCGTCTGGTGGCTTATGCCCTGCCGAATGTGGATGCTAACCGCCCCGAAGACCTGGGCAAGGATGCGGTGTCCGATGCCGTGGCTGACTTCACTGCCAACGAACGCCCGAACCTGATGCGCTTTGTGGACCTTCTGGCTCTTTCCGGTTCTACTGCTCCGACCATCGGTCTGTTCGGTACCATTCAGGGTATGGTGGAAGCCTTCGCCGTGCTGGCTGAAACCGGTCAGGCTGACCCGACCACGCTTGCAGGCTCCATCTCCGTGGCACTTCTTACCACTTTCTGGGGTCTGATTATCTCCCTTATCGCCCTGCCGGTGTTCTACTTCGTGAACAAGACCGCCAAGGCTCGTGAGGCCGAATGCATCAACGCTGTTGAGGACATGATGAATGCTGCCATCAACACGCTGAACGGCGAGGCTATGCTTGCCCGTATCCCCGAAGGCTTCGGTGGCGATGACGAAGAAGCCGAGGAAGAGGAATACGAGGAGGAAGAGACCGAGGAAGAGGAGGAAGCCTGATTTCCTCTCCCGAATGGGCCGGCCCTGTTGTGTAACGAGTCACACAGGGCTGGCGTAACCCAAGAACCCCTGTCATAGATTATGGCAAAGAAGAACGCACGAGCTGAAGATGAGACTAAGGCTGAGCTGAACATGTCATCCATGATGGATGCCTGCTTCCTGCTGATTATTTTCTTCGTGGTGAATGCCTCGCAGATTACGGTGGCCAAGGACCCCTGCGTGAAGATGCCCAATGCGGTGACCTGCTCTGATATGAAGGAAGCCAAGGGCTGCGTGGTGGTCAACGTGTTCCCCGATATCGAGAAGATGGATGACCGCACATCCAAGAAGTTCGGTGAGAGCTATCAGTCCGGTACGGTCTGGAGCGTGTCCGATGGTTCTAAGACCATCGGCTACAGCCAGGCTCAGACCCAGGACCTGACGGACTACATCACCAAGCAGATTGAGATGTGGAAGGGAAAGAATCTTCCCCCCGAGCAGATTCGTCTCTATGTGCGCGGTGACAAGGATGCTCCCTGGGAGCGCTCTGCTACCGTCATTCGTTGTGCTGCTCAGGCCGGTCTGAGCAACGTGGTGTTCGGCACCCTGCCTGCCAGAGGATAAGTTAACCCGCATCAAGGAAAGATTTAATTATGGCAAGACGTAAACAACGCGCCGCTGAGCCCGAAGAGGAGCCGCAGATGAACATGTCGTCCATGATGGACGCCTGCTTCCTGCTGCTGATTTACTTCATTGTGGCAACCTCACTGGTGAGTGAGAAGCGCCTGAGCGTTTCTCTGCCCGGTTCGTCTACAGGCAGCGGCACGCCGCCGCCCCTGGAGCCCGGCCGAGTGAAGGTGGAAGCCTCCGGTGCTGTGTACTGGAATGGCGACATGCCCATGGGCGGTGCCATGAACCCCACTCTGGATCCCCGCACGCCTGAGTACCGCGAAGAACGCGAGCTGCGCGAGCTGGTGGAAGCTCTCAAGAACCTGGCCGAGCAGGCCAAGGCTGCAGATACGAACCCCATCGTGATGGTGGAAGGAGCCCCCGCCACGCCGCACCAGCGAATCGTGGACGTGATGGCCGCCCTCTCTGAGGCCGGTATCACTACGGTGGGTCTGAACACCTCTGCCCAGGAATAATTCCTGATTCCGGGCTCGGAAGGGGAGCGTGACGGAGCTTAAATCCGCGCAGCTCCCCTTCTTTGTCCCGACTCTGAACCAATTTTCAACCAATCAACGATATAGATTTATGACTACTTATAAAACAGCATTATCTGTGATGGCTGCCCTGGCATTCTCGGTGCCGATGGTGTGCCAGGCGCAGGACCCGCTGTCTTCGCTGAATAAGGTCAAGCAGCTGGCCAAGGCCGGCAAGACCGCGGAGGCTGTGGAGCTTTGCGACAAAGTGATCAAGCGATTCAGCGGCAAAGGCGCTACTGCCCGTCAGTTTGCCTACGTGCTGCCGTTCTATGCCTGGGAGAAGGGCGTGAGCTACTTCAAGGGTGGCGATTATGAGAATGCCTACAATGCATTCAAGGCATTCAGCGAGGACCCGCGCTGGAAGGAGCCTGCCACCCTGGCAAAGGCCAAGGAAAGCATTCCCGGTCAGCCGGAGGCCTATGAGCCCTATTTCACCTATGCGCTGTTCCAGATGGCCAACTGCCGCTACAAGCAGGGTGTGGGCGTGGAAGGCAAGATACCTGCCGACAAGAGCAAGCTGAATGATGCCATTGCCTGCTTCGAGAAGTACCTCGACCTTCTGCAGAAGGGCAAGGTAAGTAACCTGGAGAAGAAGCTCAAGCTGGACGGCCAGGTGTGCTTTGTGCTGGTGCAGGCCTACATTCTGAAAGAAAACCCTGATTTCCAGAAGGCTGCCAAGTATCTGGAGATGAGCCGCAAGGTGAAGGGCCGCGTGCCTGATGATATGGCCATGGAAGGCTTGAACACCATTGTGAACGTGGCTATCACCAATCCTGAGAATGTGGGCTGGGTTTACAAGCTCATCGATTCCAGCCGCGCCAGCTATAATCTGGATCCTGCCCGCGCTGCCCGCAACTCCAGCAAGTTCTACAACCTGGGTCAGCGTGCATACAAGGTGATGGAAGCCGGACTGCGCGCCGGTAACATGGAGCAGGCTACTGAGGCCGCCCGTACGGCTAATGAGCTGTTCGGTCTGGTGACGGATATGCCCGCTGCCCGCGCTGCGCTTGCCGCTCACGCCAAGGGTGTGGCCGCATCTCCGAAGAATCTGCCCGGCGTGAGCCCGACCGGCAAGTCTGCCAAGGCTCTTGCCGCGAGCTACAAGAAGCTGGATGATGCCGGCTCTCTGTTCGACGGTTTCTCGGTGATGTCCTCCTCGATGATTGCCAAGGATATGGGTAGCAACCGTCTGGCCAAGGCTGGTTTCCAGCTGCTGTATGACCGCTACTCCCGTCTGGCTCAGCCCGGCAAGAATGGTGCAGAGCCGCGTCCGCTGCGCAACACTGTTATCCTGCAGCTTGGTGCTCTCAGCCGCCTGACCGGCGATGACGAGAGCGGCCTGAAGTATGAGAAGATGCTGGAAGGCGAGGATATGGGTGACCAGACCAAGGTGCTGGTGTTCCAGAAGATGAAGCGCGCTGCTGATGACAAGGACTGGGCTAATGTGATTCCCGCCGCCGAGGAAGTGGTGCAGATGTATGCTGACGACAAGACCAACAAGCTGTATCTGACCGCCCGCTACATGATTGTGGCCTCTCACTACACGCTCAAGGACTACGCCAAGGTGGTGGAGACCGCCCGCGCCCTGATTGACAGCGGTGAGCTGAAGGCCGGCGAAGGCAAGAATGCCCTGACCCCCAAGGAAGCTGCCACCTACGATAACCAGGTGTTCTACTTCCTGTTTGATTCGTACACCCGCCTGGCTGCAGAGGACCCGACCATGCGTGAGAAGGCCGTGGCTGTGTTTGACGAATATGCCGCCAAGTACACTTCAACAAATCTGGCTGATGAGGCTCCGCTGAGTGACAAGATTCACTATGCGGCCATGGCACAGCTCAAGACGCTGTACGATCATGCCAAGGATGACAAGACCGCCGAGGCATACCGCGACCGTGCGCTGAAGGTCAGCGACCACGTGGCTGCTTCCTGGCCGACCAGTGATGTGTATCCCACCACGGAGCTGCTGGCCGGTGGTCTGCTGCTCAACCATTCCGATGAGACCAAGAAGCCCACTGCTATGGCTCGTCTGGAGAACGCTGTGAATGCCGGTCTGGCTCTGAAGACAGACAGCGGTCGTGCTACGGCTGCCAACGGCCTGTTCTGGCTGGCTACCTATGCTTCCGAATACCCGGCAGAGGGTGAGAGCGAGGCTGCTGTGGCTGCCCGTTGCCGTGGCTATGCAGATCGGTTCTGGGCAGAGGCTGACGCAGAGGGTGAAACCTTTGCCCTGCCGACGGCTGCTCTGTACCTGAAGATGATTAAGGACGAAGCTGACTTCACCACTGTGACCAAGAAGGTGCAGGAGGTGATTGCCCGCGAGGCCAACTACATGTACAAGAATGAGAAAGCTGACCCCGAGCTGGAAAAGACCATCAATACCTATGTGGAAGCCTATGTCAACGGCAACAAGACCTATCTTGGCAAGACGCTGACTCTGGCTGAAAAGACGGCTCACTTCACCAGCTTCCCCGGCATTGACCCGAACGATAAGTACACCAACGCTATCTTCCGCATGGCTCAGATTAACTCCATGTACCAGGAGCTGACTGCCATCAGAGAGGATAAAGAGGCTGCCAAGAAGCTGGAAGAGGAAATCATGCAGGAGTTCCGCGCCATGACCGCCGCTTACAAGCCGTCCGACCTCACCAACTACATCTGTGTGCAGGTGGGTGATTTCCTGGTGAACTATGTATCCAAGTTCCCGGATCCCACAAGCCGCACCGAAGAGCTGGCTCAGGCAGAGGCTTACTACGCCGCTGTGATTGAACGCGCTACCGACTATGTGGGCGATGCTGAGCTGGGTATGGCCAACACGCTGGCATACTCCAAGGATTCCGCCAAGCAGGCCAAGTCTGCTGAGCTGTACGCCAAGGTGGCCGGTAATCCTGATCCTGCCGTGGCCGGCCCCGCTCTGGTGGGCCTGACCAGGCTGCATCTGCGCACGGGTAACAACAGCGCCGCTATCGAGACGACGACCAAGTACCTCAAGAATAAGCAGAATCAGCGCGACCGCATGGATATGATGCTGATGCAGGGTGAGGCTTATGTGAAGGCTAACGATGCCAAGAACGCTCTGCTGGCTTACATGAACCTGTTCAACCAGCACAAGGGTAAGGTGAAGTACTCGGCTCAGGCCTGTCTCGCCATCATGGAAATCCTCTGGAAGCGCAATACCCCCATTCAGGGTGACCGCCTGCAGAAGGGATTCCAGAACTCCGACCGCTGGCAGGCCTGGAATACCGGTGTGCTTTATGTGAACCTCATTAAGCGCAGTGGTGTGGAAGCCAAGCTGGCCCCCGAAGAACGCGACGAGTTCAACAAGGTGGTGTCTGCTGTGCATAACTACGGTAATGACCCGGCTGTGAAGAAGGAAGATAAGGCTAATAAGGAATTCAAGAATGCCGTTCAGAGCAGCAAGAAGAAGTAACATTAACCCCTGTATTCTCATCACATGAAATCGTTAAAATATATCGGTATGGCCCTGGCGGCGTTCTCCTGCGCACAGCTCGCTGTTGCTCAGGAGGCTCCGAAGCTGACTGCCTACGTGGTGGTGCCCGGCTCCAAGAAGGTGGAGAAGCTGGAGCTGGAACGTGGCGACGCCAACGGCTCATTCTTCTATCTGCAGAAGGGTACAGACCAGATGCTTTCGGCACCTGCCGGCTCCTGCAAGGTGTTCTACATTGCCCAGCCTGCAGACATGACCAACGCACTGCGTGAGTTCTACGGCGGCGAAACGGCCGATGCCCGCAAGGCTTTTGCCAGCATCAAGAAGAAGTATGCCGCCTTTGCCGGTCTGCCCGGTTCTCCCGGTACCTTGGCAGCTCTGCATGAGGTGACCTGCGCTGCCCGCATGGTGGATCTGCCTGCGGTGAAGACGCTGGCTGCCGCAGTGCCCGGTGTGAAGGCTCTGAATCCCTGCGAGGAAGCTCGTCTGGCTGCCGCCAAGGTGCTGGGTGAGTGCGCAGATACGCCCGAATCCTATGCCGCAGTGAAGGCTGCTATCGATGAGCTGAATAAGGATAAGGCCGCGCTGCGTAATATGGATGCCGAATGCTACGGCTGGCTCTGCTACGCCGAAGGTCGCTCCATGGCTGCCCAGATTCCGGCAGACCAGCAGGCTGGTACCATTGCTGCCGATAAGGTGAAGACCGCCAGCCAGGCAGTGGATAAGTACTGCCAGGCTGTCATCTCCATGCACGGTGCCCAGAAGGGAATGCCGGAAGATGCCCTGAACCGCGCGATGAAGCTGCTGTGGGCTATGCCCGGCGTGCAGGACGCTGCTGCCAAGGCCTCCAAGCCCATGGATAAGAAATCCTGGGGCAATGCTCCGGCTGATTTCCGCGATGCCGTGGCTCTGGCTCACTACCTGAAGACCCTGTATCCGGCTCCGGCAGATGCGCCCAACGCGCTGGCCGACCAGCTGGATGCCTACTACTGCAACGCCCTCGAGGGTGTGAAGAAGGGCGAATAAGGGACTGCTCATTCATTTATCCGCGGGGCGGAAACGCCCCGCGGATTTGTTTTTAACTCAGATATCCTGTTGTTTTCTTATGGTAGATATGTTGGTAAGACTGTATAACCTGCCTGACGGCGCACCGCTGCGCGAAATGCTGGTAGGGCAGGGGGTGCAGGTGCGTCCGTGCCGCCCGTATGAGATGCATGCCGTGGAGGAATGGATTGCCCGTACCTTCAGTACCCGCTGGGTGAGTGAGTTCACTGTGGCGATGAGTCATCAGCCCCCCGGGTGTATTATCGCTACGCGTGATAATCGCGTGGTGGGTTTCGCTTGCTACGATGCCACCATGCGCGGCTTCATCGGCCCCATGGGGGTAGACCCGGAGCTGCGCCAGGGCGGGGTAGGGCGGGCGCTGCTGGTTACTGCGCTGGAGCAGATGCGTGCGCTGGGGTATGGATACGCCATCATCGGCGGGACTGGACCGCAGGAATTTTACGCCCGCACCGTGGGGGCTACCGTAATAGATGATTCTGACCCCGGAATCTACGCGGATATTTTGCCGGAGCCGGTGAAGAAACAATCCTGAGATGCTTGTTTAACCCCGCCCCTGTTAAAAAACGACTATTTTTTACTGAATCATCATTCTTTACCTTGACACGCGACAGAAATCCTGCTAATTTTTGGAACGTAGATTATCTTATTCCCTCCATGAAACGTTTTCTCCTCATCCCTTCTTGCGCCCTGCTGGCTTTCGGCATGCTGACTTCCTGCCAGAAAGAAGAAAAGTCTGCCCAGCAGCTGGCTGATGAACTGACTGCTGAACTGCAGAAGGTGACCGATTACAAGACGGCTGAAGCCGTGGCCCCCCGCGTGGAGGCTCTCAATAAGCGCTTCCAGAACGCCAGTGTGCGCGTATTCAGTGCAGATAACAATGCACTGGCTGCCAGCCAGGCCGGTGCTTATTCCGATTCTGTGTGCCGTCTGGTGCGTGAAATTGCCCGTGTGCAGGCAAGTAAGCCCGTGACTTCTTCTGATGGCGAAGTGGATGACGCCTCTCTGGTGGCAGCTGTGGGTGTGGGTGCCGGTGCTCCGGTGACTTCTTCCACCCAGGACCAGTTTGCCAAGGGGCAGATTTACATCTACAACGGCGAATCCGAAAGCAACAACAACCCGCCCGCTTTCGCCGATTACTATGGTTCCGAGAAGCTGGCCGCCGCTCTCTCCTATGTGGCCACGACTGAGGACAACGGTGCTTTCAAGTTTGCTGCTCCCGAGGATGTGCCCGCCATTCCCGAGGCTGTAGAAGTAGAGGCTGCTGAAATGCCGGCTATGACTCTGCCTGCCGATGAGGAGGAAGCTCCCGCCGCTGAGGCTGACGAGGAAACTCCCGCTCCCGCTGCTGACGATGAGGAACCCGCCGCTGCGGACGAGGAGCCTGCTGCTGACATGGAGGAACCCATCGTTGACGACGAGCCCGTGACCGCCGATGAAGAGCCTGTCGCAGAGGAAGAACCCGCTGCCGATGAGGAACCTGCTACCGCAGAGGAAGAGCCTGCAGCAGAGGAAGAACCCGCTGCTGATGATTCCGAAGAGATTGACGATGCTACCGGTGATGAAGAGCTGGGTGGCGAAGAAGATCTCGGCGCAGAGGAGGATCTCGAAATCGAGCTCTAAATCCCCAAAAAAAGTTTCACCTTGATTATCACGTTTTGATGATGCCCGCCGCAGTTTCCTGAATGGAGACTGCGGCGTTTGTCTTGTTTCCGGTTATGGCTCGACTGCTTTTCACATGTGCGTACGATGGATTGCCATTCTGCGGCTGGCAGAGCCAGCGCGGTGGTGAATCTGTGCAGGACACCATAGAGAGTGCCGTGGCGGCTATCCTGCGCGCTCCGCTGCGCATAGCCGCCAGCGGGCGGACGGATGCAGGCGTGCACGCGCATGCGCAGTGTTTTCATGCAGACATACCGGCAGACTGTCGTATGACTCCGGCGAACTGGCAGGCGGCGTTGAATGCGCATCTGCCCGCCAGTATCCGGATTCTGGCGGTGCAGGAGGTAGAGGATTCATTTCATGCCCGTTTTTCGGCTGTAGGCAAGGAATATGAATACCTGATTTGCACGGAGCCGGTGCTTTCGCCCTTTCTGAGCGGTCGCGCGTGGCATCTGCCCCACGCGTTTGATGTGGATTTACTGGAGCAGGCGCTGCATCTGTACCAGGGCGAGCATGATTTCCGGCGCTTTGCTGCAAATCGCGGCAATGAACCGGCAGAGCCACCCGCCGATTTTTATGTGCGCACCATTTACAGCGCCACGTTGCAGCGTGAGCCGGGGCTGCTGCGGCTGCGACTGCATGGCAATGGCTTTATGTACCGCATGGTTCGCCTGCTGGTAGGTACGGCACACCAGGTAGCGCGCGGGCGCATGAGCGCAGCCGAACTTTCCGCCATGCTGGCTAATCCGCTCGGTAGCAAGACCCGCCACTGCGCACCCGCTGGCGGGCTTTACCTCCGCCGCGTGTTTTACCAGTCTGCTGCAGCGGAAGATTGAAACGCAAAACCGATAGCAAAGTTGCACAAAATGCCCCGCTGCCTTGTGGGGCAGGGGGCATGTGGTGTCGGAGTTAAGACTCTTTATCAGTTCTGTGCAGGCTGGTTGGCGGCTGCGTCGGCAGCTTTCTTTTCAGCACACTTCTTTTCCCAGAGTTCCTTGGCCATTTTGCTGTATTTTTCGGCCATTTCCGGGTTTTTGTCTACTCCTTTACCTTCAGCATACATGCGCGCGAGCGCGCGACATGCGCCTATATGACCCTCGGCAGCGGCTTTTTCGAGCCCGGGAACTGACTTGGCGTACCATTCCTGCGCTTTATCAGCATCAGGTTTGCTGTTTTCATCGCCGGTTTCGATGAGGTAAGCGACGGTATACTGGGCAATGGGGTCACCATTGGCTGCTTCTACCGTGACGGTTTCGATATCGAGCCAGGCTTCCTCCCCGCAGCTTACGCCTTTATCAGACTTGGTGCAGGGGGACTGGCAGCTGACGTCCTTGGTGCAGCAGCTGGTGCAGTCCGGCTTGTTTTCGGTTTTGGCTTCATCTGCGGCGGCCCAGGGAGCCAGACCGAGCAGTGCGGCGGCGGTTGTGATTGCGAATTTCTTCATAGGCCCTCATATTGCACCCGAAAATTCTACCTTTCAATCCAACTTTCCACCCGTTTTGGCGCAAATTTAACGAAAATTCGCCAAATTTTGCCTTTTTTGCAAAAAAAATAGAAATAATCATTGACTTGGGTGGCGAGAGCGTGTATACTCCCCTCGCTTTCACGTCTCACCGAGTGGGACGCCCGGAGTCAAGTCGCTTCTGTAGCTCAGTGGTAGAGCGCATCCTTGGTAAGGATGAGGTCGCGGGTTCAAATCCCGCCAGAAGCTTTTTGATTTCTTGCAAGAATAGCAGCTCTAACTTAATTCAATAATATGGCCAAAGAATCATTCCAGCGCACCAAGCCCCACGTGAACGTGGGTACGATCGGTCACGTTGACCATGGCAAGACTTCCCTCACCGCTGCAATTACCAAGGTTCTTGCAGATCGCGGTATGGCTGAAGCCCGTGCTTA
>JAZONE010000016.1:0-3827 GCA_045654325.1 Akkermansia sp. | reverse complement strand
GTAGTTCTGCTTGATGGGAGTGGCAGATGATGTTTCAATTCCCTGAAGGTAAACTACCTCCTTCGGGCTCACGCAGGAGCTGAAAAGACCGGCCACGCCCAGCACGAGCACGGCGAAAATGGAGTTGCGAATGGCTTTGTACATAGTAATGAGTTAGGTTGTGCGTTCCGCGCGTGCACAGGCGTATGTGCTATTTACTCGCGAACACGTGCAGTATATCGCATTTCATGTGCGATGTACAGAGATTTTTTGTGGAAAAAAGCTACTATTAGAGCGTTATACGATAAATAAAATCGGGTATTTTAGCTGTTTTTTTAACATGTTTTCAGTGGGATTGATATGAATCTTTTCTTCCCTGTTGAACTTTTATAACCAATGTTAATAAAATATTAACAAATTGTAACGGGTGTACGGTGAATGTGTTTCTTATTTCCTACCGCGGGGGGGGGTAATAAGAAATTTACTCGTCTACAATATACCATAAATCTCTCTGCACATGAAATGCGATATCTCCGCACATGAAATGCGATATACTGCACGTGTTCGCTAGTGAATGGGACATACGCCTGTGCACGCGCGAAAATGCTCAACCTAACTCATGACTATGTACAAAGCCATTCGCAACTCCATTTTCGCCGTGCTCGTGCTGGGCGTGGCCGGTCTTTTCAGCTCCTGTGTGAGCCCGAAGGAGGTAGTTTACCTTCAGGGAATTGAAACATCGTCTGCCACCCCCATCAAGCAGAACTATGAGGTAACCATTCAGAAGGACGACCAGCTCTACATCTCCGTAAGCAGCAAGCAGCCCGAACTGGTCGCTCCGTTTGCCCAGGCTGAAATCGGCCAGCAGAGCAGCGGCGGCAGCAATCAGCGTCCGCAGGGCTATCTGGTAGATGCCAAGGGCGATATCGTGCTGCCCATCATCGGCAAGATGCATGCTGCCGGCAAGACCTGCACCCAGCTGGGCAATGACATTGCCGCCGCTCTGCGCAACGATGACTACATCAAAGACGCTTCTGTGAATGTGCAGATTACCAATTTCAAGTTCACTGTGCTGGGTGAAGTGAGCGGCAATGGCGTGCAGACCATCCAGGGCCAGCGCGTCACCATTCTGGAAGCCATCTCCATGGCCGGCGACCTCACCATCGACGGCAACCGCGACGTAACCCTCATCCGCGAGAAAGACGGCCAGCGCGAAGTCGTGAAGCTTGACCTGCGCAGCAAGGACCTCATCAACTCCCCCTACTACTATATCCAGCAGAACGACGTCATCTACGTGACTCCGTCTGACCGCAAGATCAACACCCGCAGCGAAGAGATGCAGGTGCTGGGCTTCACCATGTCCGGTCTCGGTCTCATCGCCGCCATCGTGGCTCTGTGCGCCGCTTAAAAGTGTAATTTACCACACCAGCGCCAGCCCGGCCACCACCGGGCTGGCGTGCCAGATACCCGCTACCCCGGCTCTTTCTCCCCCGTGTTTCTATAATCCCCCCCATTTCTCCCCTCATCATGACCACACCTGCTACAGCAGCTCCGCTTCCTGCGCTCGAAGAAGAAGAAGAGAGCAGCCTCTCGCTCGAGGCTGTGTTCACGGCCCTCCGCCGCTTCTGGTTCCTCATCATCCTGTGCGCCGCGCTGGGTGGCACCGGCGCCTGGTATTTCGCCGGCCAGCAGAACTATGTCTACAAGAAGACCGCCAGCGTCATGATGAAGGACGGCGGCAAGCAGACCGCCTCCACAGATCGCATTCTCACCGAGCTGGGTGCTGACCCCGGCGCCGCCAACCTGGCAAACGAGAGCTACATCCTCAAATCCACCGCCCTCATGCAGCGCGTGGTCGAGAAACTCCAGCTCAACACCACCTACTGGCAGCAGCAGGGCTTCCGCCTTGTGGAGCTCTACACCGGCTCCCCGCTGCTCGTGCGATTCGAAGCCATCGATGAGCAGCGCAGCTGCAGCATCACCATCACCCCGCTGGATGCCGATACCTACTCCCTCACCTATACCAACAGCGTGCAGCAGCCCGTGAGCCTGGAAGGCCGCTACGGCACCCCGCTCGAACTCCCCTTTGCCACCATCAGCGTACACCCCACGGCCCACATGACCCCGCAGTGCACCGGCCGCACCATCACCGTGCAGCGCAGCTCCGCGCTGGCTACCACCCGCGGTCTGCTCGCCGCCCTCAGCGTCACCCGCCCCGACCAGAAGGACGCCTCCATGCTCGAGATGACGCTCACCGCCACCAACCCCGCCAAGGCTGAGGACGTGCTCAACGAGCTCATCGTGGCCTACAACGAGAACTCCAAGGAAGAAAAGAGCGAAGCCGCCCGCAAGACCGATGCCTTCATCCGCAGCCGACTCGAGGAAATCGGCAACGCGCTCACCGAGGTGGACGAGAAGATGAGCCAGTCCAAGGACAGCGCCAACGTGATGCGCGACACCGAAACGGCCTTCTCCACAGACTTCGGCACCACCCAGCAGCTGCGCGAGAAGATTACCCAGCTGGAAATGCAGCAGAAACTCGCCGCCACCCTCAGCACCAACCTCGATGAATGCGAGAAAGCCGGCACCCTGCTCACCGTCAACACCGGCGTGACGGATGAAGCCATCGCCGCCAAGGTAGAGGCCTACAACGAAGCCTACCTCGAGTACAGCAAGATTTCCAAGAGCGCCGGCGCCAAGAACCCCATCGCCGTTGCCCTGCGCGAGCAGATGAACGCCACCCTGCAGGCCGCCCGCAGATCCCTGCAGAACTACCGGAACACCCTCGCCATGCAGCTGAGCGACCACAACAAGCGGCTCGAAGAACTGCAGGCCCGCATGAGCGAGACCGTGGGCGCAGAAAAAGCCCTCGCGCCGCTCATCCGCGAGCACAAGGTGAAGGAGGAACTCTACATGCTGCTGCTCACCAAGGAGCAGGAAAACGCCCTTGCACTCGCTGTCACTACACCCGGAGCCCGTGTGCTTGAAACCGCCTATGGCTCAGACGCTCCCATCGCTCCGCGTGCCCAGGTATTCATTGCCGCCGGCACCGTGGGCGGCGGTGCAGTGTGCCTGCTGGCCATCCTCGGTATCGGCATGCTCAACAACAAGGTGAACACCAAATACGACCTCAGCGCCCACACCCGCCAGCCCGTGGTCGGCGAGCTCCCCGAGCTCACCCGCAGGGAAAAGCGCGCCCACCGCATCTTCGTGAAGGACGCCCACTCCACCATGGCCGAGTGCCTGCACATCCTGCGCAACAACGTGGATAACCTCCTGCCGCGTCCCGAAAAGGGCGGCCACGTCATCCTGCTCACCTCCACCATGCCGAACGAAGGCAAGACCCTCGTCTCTGCCAACCTGGCCGCCACCTTTGCCCAGGCCGGGCGCCGCGTGCTGCTCATCGATGCCGACCTGCGCAAGACCAGCCTCACCCGCGACCTCGGCGGCAAGGGACGCAAGGGCCTCACCAACATCCTGCTCAACCACGTGCAGAACCCCGCAGAAGTCATCCACACCCTCACCGTGGTCACGCCCGATGCCGGGGTGGAACACGCCGGCCAGGCCCAGGTACTCTACGCCGGCACCGGCGTACCGAACCCGGTGACCCTGCTCACCACAGAGCGCTTCGGTACCCTGCTGCGCGAACTGGCCGGGCAGTACGATGCCGTGATTGTGGACGCCCCGCCGCAGGGCATCCTGGCCGATACGGACATCATCGCCCGCCATGCAGACATCACCCTCTACCTCATCCGCGCCGGGCAGGTCGTGCGCAAATACTTCAGCCAGGTGCAGAAACTGGCAGATGCCGGCAAACTGCCCAACGTAGCCTACGTGCTCAACGCCGT
>JAZONE010000015.1:0-63324 GCA_045654325.1 Akkermansia sp. | reverse complement strand
TTTGGCATTCAACATTTCCACGGCTCCTGTCACCCGTTCCACGGGTTCCGGATGATTTTTTTGCATACGAGGGGTTCCGCCCGCCAACGCTACGCGTGACGGGCTCTACCCCTCGCTAATGATATGCCGCCCTAACGGGCTCAAAATTCCGCTCGCCGTTGGCTCGCCAAATTCCCATTTGACAAAAGCGCGCTGTGTGGTATCTTTGAATCCGAAACTGACCGGTATGGAAGAGATTTACACATTTACCCAGGAAGTGACAGCCACCACCCCGTGGCTGCTGCCGCTGTTTTTCGGATTATTCGGTGCCTGCGTGGGCTCGTTTCTGAATGTAGTCATCTACCGCCTGCCTCGGGGGATGAGTGTGAATGAACCGCGCCGCTCCTTCTGCCCGCAATGCAAGGCACCTATACCGTGGTATCTGAATCTGCCGGTCCTCAGTTACCTGATGCTGCGCGGCCGCACTGCCTGCTGTGGCAGGCACTACACGGCTCGTTACTGTGTGGTGGAGCTGGTCTGCGCACTGCTTTTTGCGGCGGTAGCCTGGTATTTCTGCACCGATGATATCATCACCCAGCTACTGCTGTGTGTGTGGGTGGCACTTATGCTGGCCTGCTTCTGCATCGACTGGGAGCTCATGGTGGTGCTGCCGGGGCTCACCCTGCTGGCCGCGGTGGCGGGGCTGGGTATTTCGCTGCTTTCGCCCTGGTTCAGCGGCGAAAGTATTGAGCCGCTGCAGGGGCTTATGAGCAGCTGCAGCGGCGCCTTCGGCGGTTTTCTGCTGTTCCGTCTCGTGGCCGTGGCGGGCAAGCTTATGTTCGGTCGCAAGCAGCAGGCATTTGACGCTCCGCAGGAGTGGGTGCTGCACCAGGCGGCCGATGGTGAGGACGTGGAGCTGCTTATCCATGGTGAGCGTCTGCTGTGGAGTGAGTTGTTCATGGAAGCCGGTAACCGTTTCACGCTGACCGCCGGGGTGGTGGAAAATCAGGCTGCCGGGGCAGGGGACCTGGTGTTCACCGTGGATTCCCTCACGCTGCCGGACGGCACGAAGCTTTCGCTGGAGGAACATGATGAGCTGCGCGGCACCTGCCGTGGTTATGCTGCCCGCAAGGCCGCCATGGGCAGTGGAGATGCCTGGCTGGCGCTGGCTATAGGTGCGCTCTGCGGCTGGCAGGGAGTAGTGTTTGCACTGGTGGGTGGCAGTTTCATTGGTCTGGGTGCAGCTGCAGTGGCTCGTATCGGCCGAGGCACCCCCATGCCTTTCGGCCCGGCGCTCATTGCCGCAGCATTCATCTGGCTTTTCTACGGCACAGAACTTGTCTCTGCCTATCTGGGCTGGGTCGAAACCCTTTTCTGGTAACATTGTCCGACCAACGGGAGGATATCGTCCCGCAGGGATATCGTCCTGCCGCAGGCAGGATTTCGTCCGGCATAGCCGGATTTCGTTTCCAATGTAACGTGATAAAATATTTTCCCAAACATCGGGAAAAATCAAGCCTTGCACAATCGGGAAACGAAATCCAGGCCCCGACGGGGCCGGACGATATCCACGCAGCGCGAGGACTTTGATAAAAGCCTTGTCCCGGCGGTGAGAGTATGATACACTGCGCGCCATGCCCTTGCCGGATTTTTCAAGCTTCCCCCTTTATCTTGCCCCCATGGCTGGGGTGACCGATCCTATCTTCCGCACGCTGTGCAAGGAAGAAGGAGCTGATGTGATGGTGACCGAGTTTGTCTCGGCAGAGGGAGTGCTCCAGGCCTGGAACCGCAACCGCCGCTATGTGGAGTTCGAGGATGCTCACCGCCCGCTGGGGGTGCAGATATTCGGCTCCGTTCCGGAGCATTGCGCAGCAGCTGCCCGCATCATCGTGGATGCCATGCACCCGGATTTCCTGGATATCAATGCCGGTTGCCCTGTGCCCAAGGTGGTGGGGAAGAATGGTGGCTCCTCGTTGCTGAAGGATCTGCCCCTGCTGCAGAATATCGCAGCGGCGGTGGTGCGGGAGCTGGGCGCAGATTGCCCGGTGACCACTAAAATCCGCATCGGCTGGGATATGGAACACATCTGCGCCCCGGAGGCGGTGCGCCGCCTGGAGGATGCCGGTGTGCAGGCCATCGCGATTCATGGCCGCACCCGCTCGCAGCAATATGGTGGCCAGGCCGACTGGAACATGATAGACCATTGCGCCCGACTGGTGAGCATACCGGTCATCGGAAATGGCGATATCTCCACCCCGCAGGATGTGCAGCGAGCCAGGGAGACTACCGCGGTTTCGGCGGTGATGATAGGCCGCGCCGCTATGAACGCCCCCTGGCTTTTCCGGCAGGCCCGGGAGTACCTGCGCACCGGCACGGTGCCGGAAGCTCCCACCCCGCAGCAGCGTATCGATTTCATGCTGCGCCACACCCGCATGGCGATTGAAAGCCGGCACTATGGTGATGAGCTTGTGACCATGCGCGCTATGCGCAGCCGCCTTCTTGCCTATGCCAAGGGTATTCCCGGCACAAAAGCACTGAGGCCACAGCTTTCGCGTGTGGCCTCATATGATGAGCTGTGCGCTATGCTTGCGCCGCTGGTTACATCTTGAACTGCTCGCCGAGGTAAATCTTGCGGGTCTTGGGGTCGTTGGCAATCTCATCCGCATTGCCTTCCTTGATGACCTTGCCTTCGAAAAGAATGTAGGCGCGGTCCACAATACCCAGCGTTTCGCGCACGTTGTGGTCAGTGATGAGGATGGAGAGCCCATCCGTCTCACGCAGCGAAGCCACGATGTGCTGGATATCCTGCACGGCGATGGGGTCCACACCGGCAAACGGCTCGTCTAGCATGAGCAACTTCGGGTTGGCCGCCAGAGCACGAGCAATGGTGAGACGGCGTTTCTCACCGCCGGAGAGCTGGATGGACTGGCTCTTGCGCAGGCGGGTGATGTTGAAACGCTCCAGCAGCTCGTCGCATTTCTCCTTCTGCTGCTTGCGGGTCAGGTCGGAGCGCGTTTCGAGGATGGCCATGAGGTTTTCGTTCACCGTAAGCTTGCGGAAGATGGATTCTTCCTGGGGCAGGTAGCCCATGCCCAGACGGGCTCTCAGGTGCATCGGCAGCCCGGATACGTCTTTGCCGCAGAAATCAACGGTGCCGGTGTCGGGGCGGACCAGCCCGGCCACCATGTAGAATGAGGTGGTTTTGCCGGCGCCGTTCGGACCCAGCAGCCCGACAATTTCGCCGGCGTGTACAGCGAGGTTTACATTGCTGACCACCTGGCGTTCGCCATATGATTTGCAGAGTCCGGTGGCTTTGAGAAGGATATCCATAGTTACTTCTTCTGTTGATTCTTGTTTTTGTTATCGTTAATCTGCTGGCGGATGTTGGTGGCATGCGTAACGTGTCTCTCACCATGGATGCTGGCGTTGTTCTTAGCATCAATGCGGATACACGCGCCGGCGCCGCTGGCAAAATGGGTGACATTGGCATCGCCAAGTGTGACCTGGCGGCCACTCAGGACTTTCATGCCGGTTGCCGTGTTGATTTCAAGCAAATCACCGGTGGCGCGCAGGGCTCTTCCTGTGTTATCTCGCCCGGCGATGGCTACATTGCCTCTGGCTGTGGCAGATTTCAGGCCGCCCATCATCTTGTCTGCGGACTTGTTGTCCGTATCCATGACCAGACGAACCGCTCCGGTGCATTGCATGGAGCCTTTTTCCGTGCGTACCGTGCAGCCTTCGTTGGTGCTTGCCTCGCTGATACCGTCGTAGTTGAAACTGAAGCCGGGATACTTCTTGTTCGCAGTGGAGGCCTCTCCCTTGGTTGTAAGAACTGCGTGCAGGCTGCCATTGGTGGTCAGAATGCCGCTGGGGGAGTTCAGCACAGTGCTGGAACCAGTCTCCAGACGGTTTGCGGAGCGGATGAGACGCACATAGCTGCGGCATCTGGCGGTCGTGATTCCGTTTTCAGACTGCAATTCGGCAGAAATGCGGTCACCATTGAGCTTTAAGTCACCGTTGGCAAGCAGTTCCATGGTGGCGGCGGAGCCTTCTGCCGGAATGGCCTCTATCTTGTTGCCATTGTAATGTGCTTTCAGCGGTTCGCCGATAACGCCGGTCAGCAGCGTTTCACCTGTGGTCAGGTCGGTTTCCACACTTTCGGCCTGCAGCTCGCCTATGCATTTTCTGGTGCTCAGGTCAAAGCGGTGAGCCGTCACCTGTCCCGTGGCCCGGGCGCGGGAGATATCGGAGAACTGCGTGATAGCCAGATTCGGCATGCCGGTTCTGGGTGCCTTCGGGGTGGCATCCGTCTTGCGGGTCAGAACCAGGTGCACCGGCCCGGTGCAGCTGAAGTCTGCTTCGTCATCAGCCAGCCTGATGCCGCGTTCGGTTGATACAGTGCCCAGCTCTGCGCGGAAAATGACGTTGGCGTTGGCGTGGAAAGTGCCTCGGAGCATTTGTCCGGTGGTAGAGCTTTCGCGTTCGTAATTGCCATGAATATCGCTGCCGCGCAGTTCAATGTCACCATTGGGGAGAAGGTGTAATCCTTCGTTGGCGTGGATTTCGCTGTTGCCGTATGCCAGTCGGCAGCTCTTGCCGGTGAGTGAACATTGGCCGGTCTGGCCGTTGTACTGCAGCTCATCGCCTTCGGCACGGATGGCAAGCCGGTTTTCTGTTGCCTTGCCGCTGGCTGTCACCTGTCCCCGGGCAGTGGCGGTGGCTATTCCCTTGAAGCGCATCCCGGTGAACTGGTGCATGAAGCCTTTCTTGCGGGGGGCGGCTTCCTCTTCGGCCGGTGCAAGATGCACGCAGAGCATTTCCGTGCAGTTCAGACTGCCATCCGGGTGAATGAGTTCACTCTTGCCGGGCGCATACAGGGTATGCGTGGCAGCGTGGTAGTACACGTGGCCGCCGGTAGTGGTCAGTCGGGCAGTGCCGCCCGCGTTGTCCACCGTGCTGAGCTGTACGCTGCTGCCCTCCAGCAGGATATTACCCTCGGGGTCAGCCAGAATACGCGCAGGTTGGTCAGCGGTGGGCGTTATGCGCACCTTGTTTTCGCCAACAGTTACTACCAGTTCCTCGCCTGCGGCGGGAGAGTAGATGTAGATGGCGTTGTTCCGCATGTCTGCGATTACGCTGTGCGCCACCACGTCAGACACAGGAAGAGTGTTTTCTTCTGCTGTCTCACCGGGCTCAGTCGCTTCTTGCTCTGCTTCTTCCTGCGGTTCGGTGGGGGAACTACAGGCTGCCGGTTCAGAATCAGGGGCTGCCGGGGGCGTATCGTCGCTATCCTTTTTCTTGTCGGCAAGGAAGTCTTCCAGGTAAAGGTGTAACTGCTCTTTGGCAAAGATTTTGCCGCGTGGATCAGTCACACGTACATTCCCCAGATAGACGAGCTTCGATTCCGCTGCATCGAAGAACATGCCCAGATCCGCTGTGGCGTGTGTGTTACCATCTTGCGGTGCTTCCGGAGCCTGGGTTTGCTCTTCTGCGTCGGGAAGCTTTACTCCCAGACTTTCCAGTTCTGCCGCCACCTGGGTTAAGTTGGCAGTAAGCTGGTCCGCCTGGGTGCGGGCGTTCTGCAGGCTCGTGCTGTATTCTGCGCCCGATGCGCACAATACGGGAATGGCCAGAGCGGCGATAACGGCGGCTTTCATCATTTCTTCGGGCTTTTTTTCCGGTTGAACAGCTTGGCCGATATGGAAGTGCTTACCGGCCCATGCAGGAATCCTTTGCGTTTAGCTGTGCTGAAAATGATTCCTCTGCCTTTAGCGCTGAATCGGGGGTCTTGAACCTGGGCGTCCCCGGAGGTGCGGGCTACCTTGGTGGAGAAACTGTAGGTGACACTCTCTGTGCTGATGTCCGTCTGCTCGTTGTTATTGCTGTAGAGCGACGCACTCAGCCCCCTGAGTTCTACGGATGTACGGCTTTTTACCTCGAGGGATTTCGCCAGCATCAAGGCTGTTACCTTGTGCTTTTCGTAGCGGGGAATAGAAATGCCCTCAACCACAGTTCCTACGGGTAGAATCTGAAGCGCCGGGAACTCATGGTCTGCCACTGCGTCCGGCTGTTGTCCCCAGCTTTGCAGGGACAACAGCAGCAGTGAAAGGAGTGTCAGTGCTTTTCTCATCAGATGGCGGACATCTGCTGGCATGCCTTGCGTACCAGCATGAGGTTGCTGAGAATCTTTTCGAGGTCCTTGAGATACACCTGGTTCGGACCGTCGCTCATGGCGTGATCCGGATCCTTGTGTACTTCCATGAAGACGCCGTCAATACCCATGGTCATAGCGGCGTTGGCCAGTACGGGAGCCAGCTCGCGGTCGCCACCGGTGGCGCCGCCCAGACCACCCGGGCGCTGCACGGAGTGGGTGGCGTCGAATACCACCGGGCAGCCGAACTTTTTCATCCAGTACATGCCGCGCATGTCAACGATGAGGTTGTTGTAGCCGAAGGAGGTACCGCGCTCGCAGAGCATGTACTTATCGCAGCCGAAGGCTTCCATCTTCTCGCAGATGTTCTTGCAATCCCAAGGGGCCAGGAATTGACCCTTCTTGATGTTCACCGGGCGGCCGGTCTTGGCGCAGGCTTCCAGTAGGTCGCTCTGGCGGCTCAGGAATGCCGGAACCTGAAGAAGGTCAACATACTGGGCGGCGTATTCTGCCTGCTGCTCGGTGTGCACGTCGGTCACAACGGGGCACTGCAGTTCCTTGCCGATTTCGGAGAGAATGCGGCAGCCTTCCTCAATACCGGGGCCGCGGAAGCTCTTCACGCTGGTGCGGTTGGCTTTATCATACGATGCCTTGAAGATGAACTGCACGCCCAGACGGGTGCAGATTTCCTTGATGGCTGTTGCCATTTCCCAGGCAAAAGCTTCATTCTCAAGAGAGCAGGGCCCGAGCAGGAAGAACGGCTCCTGCCCGCCGATGACTACGTTCTGAATGTTGAAAGACATGGTGCAAGTTGTTTCGATGGGAGCATTATGCCCCAAATGTTTCGTGAAGTCAATTAGATTCCGCAAGGTGTGGGCGTAAAATTGCGGGTTTGTGGATGGCGACGCGATTTTGGGCTTGCATTTTACGCGGGAACATAGTACCTTACGCCGCCGCGTTCGCGGAGCAACCTGTTTTTATCATGGAAACCACACGAATTCAGCGCGCCCTGCTTTCCGTATCGGACAAGACCGGGCTTGATAAGTTTGCCAAGGGCCTGGTGGCCCAGAATGTTCAGCTTATTTCCACGGGTGGCACCTGCCGCTACCTGCAGGAATTGGGCTTGCCGGTGACCGAGATTTCTGACTACACCGGCGCGCCGGAGCTGTTCGACGGCCGCGTGAAGACGCTGCACCCGAAGGTGCATGGCGGTCTTCTGCAGCGCCGCGACCTGGAGGAACACCAGCAGCAGGCTAAGGATAACAATATCCCCACCATTGATCTGGTCTGCGTGAACCTGTATCCCTTTGAGGAAACGGTGGCCAAGGAAGGCGTGACTCTGGCCGAGGCTATCGAGAAGATTGATATCGGCGGTCCTTCCATGCTCCGCTCCGCTGCCAAGAATTACTCTTCCGTGACGGTGGTTTCCGACCCCGCGGATTATGATACCGTGCTCGAGGAAATGGAGAATCACCAGGGCAACACCACCCTGAAGACCCGTGAGAAGCTGGCCGTGAAGGTGTTCATGCGCACCTCCGCATATGATACCGCTATCTCCAATTACCTGGGTCACCGCGCCGAGGACAGCACCAAGAACAACTTCACGGTGTCTCTGCCCTTCAACCAGACTCTGCGCTACGGTGATAACCCCCACCAGCCCAGCGTCATGTACGGTAACTTCGACTCCATCTTCACCCAGCTGCAGGGTAAGGAACTCTCTTATACCAACATTCTGGACCTCGATGCCGCCGCTTCCCTTATCATGAACTTCCGCCGCCCCACGGTGGCTATTCTGAAGCACACCAACCCCTGTGGTGTGGGTCAGGACGATGAGGATTTGGTGGAAGCCTGGAAGCGCGCTTACCAGACCGATACGCAGGCTCCCTTCGGTGGTGTCATCGTGATGAACCGCCCCATGACTGAGGCTCTTGCCCGCATCGTGGGTGCCATCTTCACCGATGTGATTATTGCTCCCGATTACGAGCCCGAGGCCCGCGCCATCCTCACCAAGAAGAAGAACTGCCGCATCATGCGTATCGATATGGATGCCTGGCGCGAGTTCTGCAAGGTGCCCATGGTGCGCACGGCTCCCGGTGGTCTCATGACCGTGAAGCGCGACGACGAGGTGATGGGTCTTGACAACCTGGAAGCCAAGGTGGTGACCAAGCGCGTGCCCACGGCTGAGGAGCTCGAGGCCATGCGCTTCGCCTGGCGTGTCTGCAAGCAGGTGCACTCCAATGCCATCGTCTTTACCAACAAGAACGGTACGCTCGGTATCGGCGCCGGCCAGATGAGCCGCGTGGACTCCGCCAAGATTGCCGTGTGGAAGGCCGGTCAGGCCGGGCTCGACCTCAAGGGCAGCGTCATCGCTTCCGATGGTCTGTTCCCCTTCGCCGACGGTCTGCAGACCGCTATCGATGCCGGCGCTACCGCCTGCATCCAGCCCGGTGGCTCCATCCGCGATGAAGAGGTGATTGCCGCGGCCGATGCTGCCGGTATCGCCATGGTCTTCACCGGTGCCCGCCACTTCCTGCACTAAAGCCATTCCTTTCGTTCCCCGGTTCTGCTCGGCAGAGCCGGGGTTCTTTTTTCAACAAAAGTCCTACTGATTTAATCTTACTTTTATCATGCATCTCGGTGTAAACATTGACCACGTGGCCACGCTTCGTCAGGCTCGCTATGCCACTATGCTCGATTCCCACAACGTGGAGCCCGATATCGTGGCGGCTGCCCGCGCTGCGCAGGAGGGCGGGGCTGATTCCATAACCCTGCATGTGCGGGAAGACCGCCGCCATATGCAGGATGCCGATGCGCTGGCTGTGCGGCGTGAGATTCCCCTGCCGCTGAATCTGGAGATGGGCGCCACCGCAGCCATGCTGGAGTTTGCGCTGCGTCTCAAGCCGGATTTTGTGTGCCTGGTGCCTGAGCGGCGTGAGGAGATTACCACCGAGGGTGGGCTTGATGTGGCCGGCCACCTCGAGGAGCTGCGCCCGCTTGTGGCGGCTCTGCTGGCCAACGGCAGCAAGGTGAGCATGTTCATCGACCCGGAGCTTGAGCAGGTGCGCGCCAGTGCAGAACTGGGGGCTCCTATGGTCGAGCTGCATACCGGCCGCTTTGCCAATACGCTGGGCGAGGAGCGCGCCGCAGAAACTGCCCGCCTGATTGCAGCCGCAGAGCTAGCTCATTCCCTGGGTATCGAGGTGCATGCCGGTCATGGTATTCAGGTGGGTAACCTCGCAGAACTGGCTTCTGTGCCTCATCTTACAGAGCTGAATATCGGGCACTCCATCATCTGCCGTGCCATTTTCACCGGCCTTACCAAGGCCGTGCGTGAAATGAAATCCGCCATTGCGGAGTATCAGTGGTGATGTAGTCTGCTTTTTTCCGCTCCGGCAGGTGTTCACGCACCCGCCGGAGCGTTTTTTTTTAACGTGAGTGGTTTTTTTATCTTGCAATGCGTTGGGCTCATGTTAATATGAAGACCTATGAATAAGACTCAACTCGTTGACTGCATTCAGGCTAAACTCGGTGAAGGTGCAACCAAGAAGTGCGCAGAGACGGCTCTCAACGCCGTGCTCGATGCTATTAAGGATGCCGTCCGCACCGATAAAGTCCAGCTCGTGGGCTTCGGTACATTCGAGATGAAGACCCGCTCCGCCCGCACAGGCCGCAACCCGCAGACTGGCGAAGCTCTGAAGATTGCAGCCTCCCGCACGCTCTCTTTCAAGCCCTCTTCCGTGTTCAAGTCGGCCGTGCCCGCCAAGAAGACCTGCAAGAAGGGTGGATGCAAGAAGAAGTAATTTTGCCTGTTTGAGTAATCAGCTCTCCTGCCGGTTCCCGTCTCACCGGTTCGGAGAGCTTTTTTTGTTGCATTTTTTAAGCATCTTTCCGGTCCGGGCGGGACTTTGCTATTTACATCGCGCGCGTAATATGGTAAACATAGTGCGCTATGGACTTAGAGCAACGCGAAATAAGTGCAGAAACGATTTCCCCGTACTTTGAGCAGTACTTTGGTCACAAGCCCACAGTTGTAGCCGCCTCTCCCGGGCGTGTGAACCTCATTGGTGAGCATACGGACTACAACAACGGCTTTGTGCTGCCGATGGCGCTCAATAATGTCAACGTCATTGCTGTCGCCCCGTCTCCCACCGGTAAGCACCGCTGGATTGGTGCCCTGGGCGAGCAGATGGTTGAGATTGACCCGGAAGAAGTGACCAAGCCCGGTGAACCTTTCTGGAGTAACTACGTGCGTGGTGTTATCTGCAATCTGGAACGCCGCGGCATCAAGGTGCCGGCTGTGGATATGCTGATTGATTCCAATGTGCCGCGTGGTGGTGGCCTTTCCTCCAGCGCCGCCTTCGAGGTGTCTGCCTGCACGGCTCTGGCCGCACTCTGCGGGGTGGATGTGACTCCCACGGAGCGCGCCCTTATCGGCCAGGCTACGGAGCATGAGTTCGTGAACGTGCCCTGCGGTATCATGGACCAGTTCATCTCGGCCAACGGTCGCAAGGATCATGCCCTGATGCTCGACTGCAAGGACCTTTCCTACAAGCTTATCCCCATGACCGACCCCGCTGTGAGCGTGCTGGTCATCGACTCTGCTGTGAAGCACTCCCTTGCCGATGGTGGCTACGCTGCCCGCCGCAAGAACTGCGAGGATGCCTGCGCTATTCTCGGGGTGCCCTCTCTGCGTGAAGCTACGCTGGAGATGCTGGAAGAGAAGAAGGCCGAGCTGGGCGACCTCTGCTACCGCCGTTCCCGCCACGTTATCGGCGAAAACCTGCGTGTGGCTGCCTTTGCTGAGGCTGTGCACAAGGGCGACTGGGACGCCGCCGGTGTGGCCATGCGCGCCTCCCACGCTTCCCTCAAGGATGACTTCGAAGTCTCCTGCGGCGAGGTGGATACCCTCGTTTCCCTGGCCGATACGATTCCCTCTGCTGCTTCCGTCTACGGTGCCCGCATGACGGGTGGCGGTTTCGGTGGCTGCATCGTGGCTCTGGTGAAGAGCGAAGCCGTGCAGCAGGTGGCCGAGGAGATGATTGAGGCCTATCGCAAGGCACTCGGTATCGAGACCGATTACCTCATCACCCGCCCGGGCGAAGGTGCCCGAGTGCTTTATCAAGCTTAATCAACGGAATAACTTATGAAACATATGCTGACAATGCTGAGCGCTCTGGCGCTCATGAGCGGCACCGCGATGGCCCAGGAGGCCGCCGGCGCTGCTGCGGCGCAGGATGCGCTTCCCCTGTGGGAAATGATTGTGTTCTGCGTGGTTGTTGTGGGTGTTATCGGCCTGGGTATCTGGAAATCCAGCGACTCCGGCGAAAGCACTGAGGAGAAGGAAGAGAAGGGCGCTGCCGACTACTTCCTGGCCGGCCGTGGCCTGAGCTGGTGGCTTGTGGGCTTCTCCCTGCTGGCTGCCAATATCTCCACCGAGCAGTTCGTGGGCATGAGCGGTCAGTCTGCCGACTGGCTGGGTCTGGCCATCGCCGGTTATGAATGGCTTGCCGCCATCGTGCTGGTCATCGTGGCTTTCACTTTCCTTCCCATGCTGCTCAAGCGCGGCGTGTTCACCATTCCCCAGTTCCTGGAGGAACGCTACAATGGTGTTGCCCGCGTGATCATGGCTCTGGTAAACCTGCTCATTCTCGTGGGTGTGCCCACCGCCGCTGTGATTTACGCCGGCGCCAGCGTGGTGTCTGTGTACTTTGACCTCAGCGTGACCACCGGCTGCCTCATCATCGCCGGTGCTGCCACGGTGTATGTGTATGTGGGTGGTCTCAAGGCCTGCGCCTGGACCGACCTCATCTGGGGCGCCGCCCTCATCGTGGGTGGCGGCGTGGTGGCCTACTTCGCCATCATGGCTCTGGGTGCTTACACTGAATTGCCGCAGAATGTGCTGGATACGGCTGTGACCTCCGCCAACACGAGCGCCGAGGCTCTGGCTTCCACCGGCTCCCAGTTCTGCGACGGTCTGAACCGCATGATGAACCTGAACGCCGGTGATGTGGAGGGTGCCACCAACGGTATCGGCGGCAAGCTGCACATGATGCGTGAGACTTCCGACCCCGTCATGCCTTGGACCGTGTACCTGCTGGGCCTCTGGATCCCCAACTTCTTCTACTGGGGCCTCAACCAGTACATCATGCAGCGTACCCTGGCTTCCAAGAGCCTGGAGGAAGGTCAGCTGGGTATCGTGTTCGCTGCTTTCCTGAAGCTTCTCATCCCCTTTGTGGTGATTATCCCCGGCATCCTGGCCTACAACCTGTTCCGCGATGACCTGGCCGCCAAGGCCGACTCCAACACCACCGCCATTGTGCAGGCTGCTGAGCAGTCCGGCAAGAAGGTGATTTACGACATCGCCGCCAGCCGCCTGGTGCGCGAGGACGCTGCCGCTTCCTCCGTGGACTACCTCAAGAAGAACCTCTCCGCCGTGGGTGCTGCTGATCAGGTGCCCGCTCTGGAAGCCAAGGCTGCCGAGCTTGCTGCCATTCCTGCCAAGGATGTGGCCGGCCGTACTGCCAAGGCCGGTGAAATCCTGGATATCGACAAGGCTGCTACCGCTGCTGCCCGTGCCAATGTGGCCGAATACACCGTGACCACCACCCTGGCTGCTTACCAGTATGACTACGCTTTCGCCACCCTGCTGCGCAAGCTGCTGCCCGGCACCGGCTGGGCCTGGTTCGTGCTGGCTGCTCTGTTCGGCGCTGTGGTGAGCTCCCTGGCTTCCATGCTGAACTCCGCTTCCACGCTCTTCACCATGGACCTCTACAACAAGGGTAAGGAAGTGATGACCGGCAAACCCGCCTCCGGCACTCAGCTGGTGGCTGTGGGTAAGGTGGGCGTGCTCGTCTGCGCCGTGATTGCCACCGTGGTGGCTCCCTTCCTGGATAACCCCGCCTTCGGTGGTATCTTCACCTTCATTCAGGAGTTCCAGGGCTTCCTGAGCCCGGGCGTGCTGGCCGTGTTCCTGTTCGGCTTCTTCGTGCCCAAGTGCCCCCGCGTGTTCGGCTGGCTGGGTATCGTCATCGGTGCTGTGGCCTACGCCTCCTTCAAGTGGGTGACCTTCCTTGGCTGCACAGGCGATTCCTTCCTCAACCGCATGGGCTACTCCCTCATCGTGGTGTGCCTCGTGGGCCTCATCCTCACCATCGTGAACCACCTCCGCGGTGGCGAAGCTGTGGTGCTTGAGGATAAGGGCATCATCGAGATGAAGACCTCCGGCCGCGCCAAGGCTTTCGGTGTGGCGGTCATCGTCGCCACCCTGGCCCTCTACGCCATCTTCTGGTAAAGAGTATACAGGAGAATATCTTACGCCCGCATCCCCTCCCACGGGATGCGGGCTTTTCATTGATTCACCCCGCGCTTCAGAAGCCGCGCAGCCCGATAAATTGGACTTTGGCGGTGAACTTCATCGGAGCACGGGACTTCAGTCCCGATTACACTCTCCGTGATTTACGGGACTTCCGTCTACGCCCTTTGGGCTTCGCCGAGACAAGAAAGTCCCGTGCTCCGAAAACAACAAGCTCGCGTGATTATGCCAACGACAAGAGTTTTAAGTATAGGCTTGCGGATTCAGGGCATCGTTCACTTCACTCCTTTTTTCCGCGGGGGTGGAAGCTCTGGTGCAGGGCAACGAGTCGTTTCTGGTCGACGTGGGTGTAAATTTGGGTGGTGGAGAGGCTGGCGTGGCCGAGCATATCCTGAATGACGCGCAGGTCGGCACCGTTTTCGAGCAGGTGGGTGGCGAAGGAATGGCGCAGGATGTGCGGGTATACGTTTTCCGGCAGGCCTGCGGCGCGGGCTCGTTCCTTGATAATCTGGAGGATGCGGTCGCGGGTGAGACGCGTACCACGGTTGGAGAGGAAGAGTATATTGCCGGCGTGCCTGCCATTGCGGAGCAGGCGGGGGCGAGCGTGCTGCAAGTAGGAGCGCAGGGCCCTGGCTGCTACTCCGCCCAGGGGGACATAGCGGGTTTTGTTGCCTTTGCCGGTGATGCGCAGGAAGTTTTCCTCCCAGTCCACCTGGTCTGCGCGCAGGTTGACCAGTTCGCTGACGCGCAGGCCGCTGCCGTAGAGCATTTCGAGGATGGCGCGGTCACGCGCGCCGAAAGGCAGGTCAGCGGGGTCAATGCTTTGCAGCAGCGTATTCACGGTTTCTGCGCCCAGGGTTTCGGGCAGGGGGTGCCCGGCGCGGCCGCATTCCAGCAGGGCGGCCGGGTTGGTGGGCAGTTCCTTTTCTCTGGCCAGGAAGCGGAAAAACTGGCGCAGGTGCACCATGGCAACCCGGCAGGAGGAGGCGGCGAGGCCGCAGTCGCTGCTCAGCCAGCGGTGGTAGCCGGCCAGCAGGGGCTCATCCACGCTTTCTGCGCTGTGCCCATGTTCGGCGCACCAGTCGGCAAAGCGCTCCAGCGTGTGCTGAACCGAAATCCGGTAGTTGGAACTCAAGCCGCGTTCTGCGGCCAGAAACAGCAGAAAACGCTCAATCAGTCTGGGAATCGGCTGGCTCATTCGCCCGTGCTGCCGGCCGGTTCCGGTAATTCGGCGGTCGGGGTGGGCAGGCTGTCGTCACCGGAAGGTGCGGGGGTATCCGGGGCTGCTTCGATTTCGCGCATGCGGGAGGCGAACTCCTCCGCCTTTTCCGATTTCTTGTTCACGATGACCACGGTGCGACCGTTGGCGTTGGTCACGATGCGTTCTTCACCATCCATCATGTCCTCGTCGGCCCATTCTGTCACGCCGGGCAGGGAGCCTTCCGGCAGCAGATCTTCGTTTCCATAGGTGGAAACCAGGGCAACGGGGTTGACAAAATCTGTTTCGCGAAGGAAGCCGCGGGCTCCATCATCTGTTTCCACAAAGTAGTACAGGCCTTCGCAGGAAAGGATGCGCGCCGTTGCGGCTTTCACCATGCTGCCATCGGCGCCTTCGTAATAATCCGGGTTGCGGTTGAACAGGAAGGCTTTACCATGCTGCACCTCGAGGGTTTCGCCATCTGCGTATTTTCCTTCCTTGACATATTTGGCTCGTGCTTCAGCGCGGCGTGCTTCCATGCCGGGCGGGTCGAGCGGCGAGGCTTCCTGCAGGTACAGCGGGGTATATTCACCGGGCTTGAGCATATTGCAGGCAGGCAGCAGTGCAAGACAGAGCAGGGAAATCGAGGTGTGGAGCTTCATCGCGGGAGGAATTCTATCATTTTTCTGTTTGTTTTGCAAGCGTAAGCAAATGAAAATGTCAGCCCATCAGCGCTTCGCGGTTCACGAAGAAGACCGCACCCAGCACACAGAGGAAGGCCCACAGGTAGTCCCACTTCCACTGCTCACCCATGTACAGAATCATGAATGGAACAAAGATGCTCAGGGTGAGGGCCTCCTGCATGATTTTCAGCTGCGCGAGAGACAAGCCATAGGCTCTTCCCAGGTGGTTGGCGGGTACCATGAAGCAGTACTCCAGAAAAGCGAGCCCCCAGCTCATCAGAATCAGCATCCACATGGGGGTCTGCGCGGATTCGCCCGGCTTGCGCAGGAATCCGTACCAGGCAAATGTCATGACGACATTGCTCATAAACAACAGACAGATAGATAAGGCGAGCTTGTACATGGCGGGCGCAATAAAATAGTACTGCGCCCGCTTCTTGTCAAGCCTATACGCCGAATCCTGCCTTATTTGGCCAGCAGGAAAAGCCCATGCGGCGCTTTGGGCGAGGGAACATGCACCAGGGTGAGCCCGCGGAGCGCATCCATTCCCAGCATGGGGAGTTCACCCGCCGGGCAGAGAATGGGTTTGAACCCGCTCACCACTACGCCTGGAGCCAGCTCGAGGTCACCCGGCTTGCCTTCCTGAACCGTGATGCGCTGTGCGGTGTCGACATTGCCCATGCTGGCATTGATTTCCTCGCCGGCTCCGGGAGCCCATTCATCCGCAATGATACGGGTCACGCTGCTTCCTGTATCCAGCAGCATGTTCGCCTTTTTCCCGCCGCAGATGCCTTGCACCACCACGCGCCCGGTGCCGTCGGGGCTGGCGTAGAGAGGAACCAGCTGGCGGTCAGAGGGAATGCCCCAGTAGCACTCACCCTTGGCCAGGTCAAAGGTAAAGGGAACCTGCCCGAGAATATCCATGCCGACGATGCCGTCGATTGGTTCTGCCATCATGCCGCGCACCGCATCGAGGCTCAGCACCATAATCGGGTGTGTTTCCGAAAGCGCAGGGCCGACTTGCAGAGCCGCGGCCAGCAGGCGGGGCTGTTGTGTGGAGTTGCCCCTGAACTTGATTTTGCTGGTGTCAATCCACTGTGCCTGCGGCACCCGCGCGGCACTTTCCTCGTGCAGTACGGTGTGGGTGGCTCCGGTGTCGAGCATCATGCGCATCGGGCTGCCGTTTATCAGGCAGGTCACCACAATCTGGTGACACCGGGCATCCTGAGTCATGCTCATCAGGTCGGGCTCGGGCTGCGGTGCGGTCTCTGCCTGCACCGGCTGCAGCAGCAGAAGAAGACATAACAAGGGGAGAAATCTCATGCCGCTAATATAGCTTATGGAGTTTTTTGTGTCAACAACATACTTGCTGCTTATGATTTAGACTTGCGCGCAGACAAGCGGCATTGTAAAATAAGTGTGTATGATGAGACATGCCCTTCTTGCTGTTGCCATGGCCTGCCCGCTGCTGGCTATTGATGCGCCGCCTGCCATACCTTCCGGCCCCATTCAGTATACCGAGTACACATACGATGATGGGTATACGGAAGATAGTTACCAGGAGCCCGCTTATGTGCCCGCGCCCCCGGCTCCGGCGCCGCTGCCTGCCGCTGGCTCTGAGTACCATGGTTATGTGAACCTGAATGCCTACACCAGTGATTACCAGGTGCGCGGTATGGGCGTGCGCGATGCGCTGAGCAAATATGGCTATTCTTCGGTGAGTGCCTCGTTTGACCTGCCGAATCGTAACCTTTTCGGTCGCGGTATCTACCATAACATTTCCGGTGAATACGGTGTTATCTGGGATGCCTCCTGTGCACTAGGTGAAATGCCCGTTGCCCGTGTCGGGTATTCGCTCGGCAAGGAAATTTTCCCGAATCTGAAGGCTGAGCTCGGCTATACGTACCGCCACGGTGGCCTGGAGGGATTCATGGCGCGGCACTATGATGGCGCTTCTCACCACGCCACTCAGGAAATCGTGGCTTCTCTGACTTACAATGATTACCAGAAAGGCTTTTTCGGCGGCCTGGAGATGGGGTGGGGATTCTACGGCCTTACCGGTCTTTATTTTGATGTGGAGGCCGGCTATCGATTCACCGATGTCGTTTCCCGCGGCAACTACGGTGCCGACCTCGAGTTGTCGGTGGGCGTGGCACCCAGCTACAAGTACTGGGGCAAGGGAGTTGAAGGCGTGGATGCCTACCGTGTGAAAGCGGCTCTGCAGCCATTCTCGCACTCCGGCACGTTCGGTCGTGATTCGCGTTTCTATGTCACTCCCTGGCTGCAGTGCTCGTGGTCCGGCTCGAATGCCGCTAAAATTGACCGTGTCACCTTTGGTGCCGGCCCGGTTGACCACTTCCAGATTACCGTGGGCGTGGATTGCGGATTCAAGTTCTGAGAAAAAAAGCTTGCATAGGGCATGTGCATAGTGTACAATGCCCCCGCAAGCAGTTTTCTGCCGGATTAGCTCAGTGGTAGAGCACCCGATTTGTAATCGGACGGTCGTCAGTTCGACCCTGACATCCGGCTCTCAGGTCACCAGACGCAGAGTCTGGTGACCTGATTTTTTTCTGCGCTTTTCATTTGACTTTCTGGATTGCGTGGTGCATATTATGGGATATGAGCAGTCCCGATTTTCTTGCCGCGCGCGATATCAACAGCCGCGCCGAAACACACACTTCGTTCACCATACCGGTAAGCACGGGGAATCCGGTGCTCGATGCGAACCTGTATGATTTTTCCCGCCGTTTCTGCGGTGAGCACTCGCCTGATACTGTGCTGCAGATGCTGTCCACGGTCATGAATGTGGCCGCCAGTCCGCTGGGGGAACATTCGCTGGAGATTATGAACCGCTCTATGGCGGAGATGTTTGAGGCGGATAAGATGTTCTACCCGTACCGCAACCGGCGCAAGATTGCCTGTTTTGGTTCGGCGCGTATTCAGCCGAGCGACCCGAGCTATATTCAGGCCCGAGCCTTTGCGGATCTGGTATCCAGCCAGGGGTACATGATTATCACCGGTGGCGGGCCCGGTCTCATGCAGGCCTGCAATGAAGGCGCTACGGAGGAGAACTCCTTCGGCCTGAATATCACTCTGCCTTTTGAGCAGCACCCTAACCCCATCATGCAGGGGAGTGATAAGATGATGAACTTTTACTACTTCTTCACGCGAAAATTGAATTTCCTGAAGGAGAGCGATGCCCTGGTGGCCTTCCCGGGTGGGTTCGGTACCATGGATGAGATTTTTGAGGCTATCACGCTTATTCAGACGGGTAAATGCACGATTTTCCCGGTTATTCTCATGGACCCGCCCGGGGAGTCCTTCTGGCACCGCTGGGTTCACTTCATTGAAAAGGAACTGCTGGATGCGGGGCTCATTTCCCCGGAGGATATGAAGCTGCTGTACATCTCCAAGGATGCGGAGGATGCCTACCACCACATTGCTCAGTTCTACAGCCGGTATCACTCGTACTATTTCGATGGCGACACGCTCTCTATCCGCCTGTCGCATCCGCTGGCGGAATCGTCTCTGCCCTGGCTGCGCGATGATTTCAAGGATATCATGCCGCTGAAAGATCTGGAGCAGCTCATGGAGGACCACTCCGACCCGGAAGAGAACCTGGGCTATCTCTGCCGCCTGAAGTTTACGTTCAAGCGCGGGAATTATGCCCGCCTGAGGGAGTTGATAGATGCTATCAACGATCTTGACTGATTCAGCAGGAAAAACGGCGCAGTCTGGTGACTGCGCCGTTCTGGTTAAGGCTGGATTTCAATGATGTTTACTTCCGGCGGGCAGAAGAACCGCATGCCGAGGATGGCACCGACGCCCCGGGTGACGAAGACGCGGCGGTTTTCTTCGAAATCGAAAAGCCCGGCGGGCATGGATGAGCGGAAGGAGATGTATTCGCCCGTGATGGGGTTGGAAATCTGCCCGCCGTGGTTGTGGCCGGAGAGCATGAGGTCCCAGTCATAGCGGCGCAGCAGCCAGCGGCTCTCCGGGTCGTGGGAGAGGAGGAGAACGGGGGCGGGTTCCTGCCCGGCGGGCTGCATGCAGGTGGCGGGTGCTTCATCGCCCTCGTTCCAGTCGCCCAGGCCGATGATACGGAGGGTGCTGCCGCCAGGGGTGGTCCAGTTGACGGCCTGATTCCGCAGAATGGGCACGCCGGCGGTGTCGAACACGCGCTGAACCTGCTCAAGGTGCTCGTAATCCTGGTTGCCGAGGATGGCAAAGGTGGGAGCTATGCTGCGCAATTTTCTGAGCCCCTCTACCGCCCAGCGTGTGCGCATGAAACGGTCGTTGACCATAATGAAGTCGCCGCCGAAGATGATGAGGTCGGGTCTGGCGGCTTCGATATGGGAGATGGCTTTGGTAAAGAGCTCGCGGTTGTTGTGCAGGTCAGAGAAGAGGGCAATGCGCAGCGGCCCGGCGCCGGGCAGGGCAGTGGCGGGCAGCTGCACCTGGTTGCACTCCAGCTGCGCTGCTCCCCAGTTGCCAAAGGCCTCGGTGCCCTTGTACCCCGCAAGGAGGAGCAGGGCGATGATAATCAGCCATCTGCGCAGTTTCTTTTTCATTCGGCGTTGAAAATGCTGAGTTTCGGATCAAGGAAGCGGCCATCCTTGCGGATGAGGGTGTCATCGAACCAGATTTCGCCACCGCCATATTCCGGGCGCTGGATGCAGACGAGATCCCAATGCACGGCGGAGTTGTTGCCGTTGGGGGCTTCCTCGTAAGCCTGGCCGGGGGTGAGGTGGAAGGAGCCGGCAATCTTCTCGTCGAAGAGGATATCGCGCATGGGGCGGAGGATATGCGGGTTGAGCCCTAGGGCAAACTCGCCTATGTAGCGGGCGCCGGCATCGGAATCGAGAATCTTGAGCAGGGCTTCTTCGTTGCCGTTGCAGTGGGCTTCCACAATCTTGCCGTTTTCGAAGCGGAAGCGCACGCCATCAAAGGGAACCCCGTGGTAGATGCTGGGGGCGTTGTAGGCGATGGTGCCGTTGATGCTGTCGCGCACGGGGGCGGTGTATACCTCGCCATCGGGCACGTTGCAGTCGCCGCAGCAGGGGATGGCGGGGATGCCTTTGATGGAGAAGCTCAGGTCAGTGCCCGGGCCGGTGATGCGCACGCGGTCGGTTTGTTCCATGAGCGCCTTGAGGTGCAGCATGCCTTCCTTCATGGCAGCGTAGTCAGCCAGGCAGCAGCGGAAGTAGAAGTCCTCGAAATCCTCGGTGCTCATGCCGGCGGCCTGGGCCATGCTGGGGGTGGGCCAGGCAAGCACCGTCCACTTGCGGCGGTTGCAGGTCACATCGCTGGCGGGTTTCAGGTGGCGGCTTACAATCTGCATGCGGTCGCCGGGTACATCGGCGCTTTCAAAGGTGTTGGCATCGGCATAGAAGCAGATGTGCACCTGCATGTCCTCTGCGCGCTGCAGGCGGTAGCGGCCCAGCAGCTCGTACTGTTCCTCTGTGGCGCCCATGGCGAGTTCCTTGGAGACGATGGAGTGCGAGATATCCACATGCGGCACACCGCCAGCGCGGCGCACAGCGCGGATGAGCTCCACCACCATGGCATCCGGTATATCCTGCATACGCAGGTTCACATGTTCGCCCGGCTGAACGCGCACGGAATAGTTGACCACCTGGTCAGCGAGCTGGGTAAATCGAGGATCTTTCATAGTGATTATTGATTAATGATTAGTGATTAATGGTTGGTGGGGCGGGCTTTGTTGCTGCTCATTCGTTTGTATATAGTGATGGATGAAGCGGACATGATTGCTGCGAGCTGCCGGGCTTCATCGAGCAGACTGGATAGCTTGTGTTCGGGAATGATTTCTCCTTCGATGAGGTATTCAAGCCAGAGGCAGCTTTCATCTGCTTCTTCCTGGCATATTTTGATTTTGCTGTGAAAATCAGCATCGCTCCTGGCAACACATGCTGCGCGATAATTTGCAGCAACAGATGTTGCGCTGCGGAGGAGCTGCTTGCCAATTACCTCTGCGACCGTTGTATTCGGAAGCGACTTCCACATGCGGATGACCCGCAATCCAAACTCTTTGGTGCGTTGCCTCAGTTCCGTGTATTTACGGTCATCTGCAGAGGTGGAATTCATAATTAATCATTAATCACTAATAATTAATCATTCTTCGGATTCAGGATTGCCAATTCTGAATCCGTAAAGATTCCGTCTTTGCGGATGAGTTCGTCGTCGAACCAGATTTCGCCGCCGCCGTAGTCGGCGCGCTGGATGCAGACCATATCCCAGTGCACCTGGGAGCGGTTGCCGTTGTCGCAGTTTTCGTAGGCCTGGCCGGGGGTGAAGTGGAAGGAACCGCCAATCTTCTCGTCGAAGAGGATGTCGCGCATGGGCTGGAGGATGAAGGGATTCACGCCCAGAGCGAACTCGCCGATGAAGCGGGACCCTTCGTCGGTGTCGAGAATCTTGTTGAGGGCTTCTTCATTGCCGTTGCAGTGGGCTTCCACAATCTTGCCGTCCTTGAAGGTGAGGCGGATACCATCGAAGGGAATGCCCTGGAAGAGGGTGGGGGCGGTGTAGTGGATGGTGCCGTTCACGCTGTCCTTGATGGGGGCGGTAAAGACTTCGCCGTCCGGGATGTTCATTTCGCCGGCGCAGGGAATGGCGGGCATGCCCTTGATGGAGAAGCTGAGGTCAGTGCCGGGGCCGGTGATGCGGACGCGGTCGGTGCGCATCATGCGCTCGGCGAGCTTGTCCATGGCGACGCGGAGCTGCTGGTAGTCTGCCAGGCAGCAGCGGAAGTAGAAGTCCTCGAAGGCTTCGGTGCTCATGCCGGCGCCCTGTGCCATGCTGGGGGTGGGCCAGCGGAGTACGCACCACTTGGTCTTGCAGACGCGGTGGTTGTGCACCGGGCGCATGTGTTTCTGAGCCAGTGCCATTTTTTCGGCGGGCACGCTGGAGTTTTCGAAGCTGTTGAAACCGCCGCGGATGGCGATATAGGCGTCCATGCCCTGCATTTCGGCCAGCTCGATGGCGGCGATGGCGGAGTACTGCTCATCGGTGGCACCGGCGAACATTTCGCGGGTGACGCGGGAGTGGCGGAGGTTGATGTGGGGGTGGCCGCCGGCTTCGCGCACGGCGCGGATGAGTTCGATGGCGATTTCATCGGGGGCGTCGATGATTTCGAGCAGAACGTGCTCGCCGGGCTGAACGCGGCAGGAGTGGCGGATGAGGTTCTGGGCCAGCTGAGTGGTGCGGGAATCGGTCATGGGAATGAATAATGATTAGTGATTAATGGGGGTGGTGAGTACCTGGATTGCGTCTGCCAGGTCCTCGCGGGTGATGGTTTTGCTGAGAACGGGGCGGCCGAGCTGCTCGAGCAGCACAAAGCGGATGGCGCCGTTGCGGAACTTCTTGTCGCTGGCGGTCAGTGCCAGGGCGCGCTCCGGCTCTACGCCGGCAGGCAGGGTGAGGGGGAGTTCCAGCGCGCGCAGTGTGTCGAGCACATCGCGCTCCTCGGCGGCGGTCAGCCCGGCGTGGCGGCGCGAGAGGAAGAGTGCAGCGCGCAGCCCCAGGCTTACGGCTTCGCCATGCAGCAACTCACCGTAGGGCAGGGCGGCCTCGATGCCGTGGCCGATGGTGTGTCCCAGATTCAGGAAGGCGCGGATGCCGAGGGTTTCTTTCTCATCTTCTTCGACGATGCGGGCTTTGATAGCGATGTTGGCGGCGATGATGTCGGGCAGTCGGCCAATGGTGGCCAGGCTGAAACCGATATCGATTTCATCAGCCAGTTCCCGCAGGGTATGCAGCATGTCCGGCTTGCGGATGGCGGCGTGTTTTACCATTTCGGCCATGCCTTCGCGGAGCAGCCGGGGAGACAGGGTCGTGAGCGTGATGGGGTCGATGAGGACGAGTTTCGGCTGGTGGAACGCGCCGATGAGGTTTTTGCCTGCAGGCAGGTCGACGGCGGTTTTGCCGCCTACGGAGCTGTCTACCTGCGCCATGACGCTGGTCGGAATCTGCACAAAGGGGATACCCCGGTAGTACATGCTGGCAATGAATCCGGCCATGTCGCCCACCACGCCACCGCCCAGCGCCACGACGAAGCTGGTGCGGTCGTGCCCGGCCTGTACCATTTCGCCGGCTATGCTTTCTACGGTGCTCAGGTTCTTGTGAGCTTCGCCCGCAGGGAAAATATGCAGGCTGGTGGTGAATCCGCTTTCTTCCAGGCTCCGGCGCACGCGCTCTGCGTAGAGCGGTCCCACGTTGGAATCGGTGATAATGGCGGCTTTGCCTTCGAGCCGTATGCCACTGCACAGGTAGCCGATGGTGTCAAGCGCGCCGTTGGATACGTGCACTTCGTACGATTTTTCACCGAGTGAAAGGGAAACATTCGCCATGCGGGCATTATAGCGTATTGCTCCGTGGATGCAAGTAGATAACATGTCACCCCTGCCGGTATGAACAACAGCTCGATTAATCGGAAGTTGGCGAAGAACTTCATCGGAGCACGGGACTTCCAATTTGTGCCGTAGGGAACGCTGCGGTGGGAATATGTATAAAAAGCCCCGCAGGATATATCCTGCGGGGCCTGAAAGGAAGGGTTGTTTTTTTATTACACCCAGCCGTGTATCAGCATGGGTACCGTGCCCAGATAGAGCAGAGCTATCACACAGGCAGCCATGACCACGGCAGTGCACACGGGAACCTGCAGAGGCTGGTCGCCGGGCTGGGGCTTCTCCCAGTACATGGCGCGGATGACCTTGAAGTAGTAGTAGAAGCCGCATCCTGCGGTGATTACCATGATGGGCAGCAGCCAGCAGAGACCCATCCAGGCACCCATGGCATTGATGGCGGTCACGAAGGAGTACATCTTCACCAGGAAGCCCAGGGTCAGAGGCACGCCGGCCAGAGAGGCAAAGCTGACAGTGATGAGGAAAGCGGTGCGGGGGTTGGTCTTGCCGAGCCCACGGAAAGCGGCGATTTCCTCGCTGCCACGCTGGGTGCGCACCATGGCCACAGCAAAGAAGGCGGCGGCAGTGGCCAGCGTGTAAGCCAGCATGTAGGCACCCACCAGTCCCGTCAGAGAACGGCTGCCCATGTTCAGGAAGAATACGAGGATGAAACCGGCCTGACCAATGGAGGAGTAACCCAGAAGACGCTTCAGGTTGTTCTGGCGCAGGGCACCCAGGTTGCCGATGAGCAGGGTGGCAGCAGCCACGATAGCAAAGCTCCAGACCAGCACATCACCCATGAACGCACCGGGAACGGCCATGTGGGCAAACGGACGAGCCAGGATGCACAGCAGGGCAAAACCGGCGGTCTTGGAACCTACTGCCAGGAAGGTGGTGGTGGGGGTAGGGGCACCCTGGTATACGTCGGGAATCCATACGTGCATGGGGGCTGCACCAACCTTGAAGAAGGCACCTGCAAAGAGCAGCGCCACGGCCATCAGGAAGCCTACGGCTACCTGCGGAGTGCCGGCAACGCCTCCCATCATGGCGTAGACCACGGTGCGGGCGTCCAGCGCAAAGGAGCCGACCATGCCGAAGTACCAGGCGGTACCGTATACGAGGATGCCGGTGCTCATGGCACCCAGCACCAGGTACTTGATACCGGCTTCAATGGAACCCTGGTTGCGGCGGAAGTAACCGGCCAGCACGTAGGAGGTGAGGGTCACCACTTCAAGGCTCACGAAGAGCATAATCAGGTCCTTCGCCTGAGTCAGGCACAGGATGCCGGCGCAGGCTACCAGCGGCAGCGCGTAGAACTCGCCCGTGCCTTCCTCGGTGCCGGAACCACCGATGGATTCGCAGCTCACCTTCTTGTAGTCGAAAGCCAGCAGCAGGGAAAGACCGGTGGCCACGCAGGCCAGCGTGCCGAAGATGTTGCTGCCTGCAGCAGCGAAGTGCAGGTAAAGTGCAGTGCCCAGCGTGCCGATGGCGCCGATGAGGGCGAAGCTGCGCTTGCAGATCCGGGGCAGCAGAGCATCTGCCAGGAGGAGCAGGGCTGCCAGCCCCACCAGGATGAATGCCGGTGTGAACTGACACCAGGTGTATGTGGATACGAGGTTCATATGTTAATCAGTATGGGGGTGTCAGAATTAAAGCCAGATGGGGGGGCAGATACCGAAGAGGACGATGAAGACGGCCAGGAACACGGCAGCGGCAATATCCATGCGGGTGAGCCCGGTGGCGCGCTCGGATGCGCGACCCACGCTGCCTTCGAAGATGTTGCGGAAGGCGCGCAGCATGTAAATAGCGCTGATGACCAGACCCCACAGCGCACCGATGAGGGCGAGCTGCACCGGACCAAGACCGCCGAAGAAGTTGGCCACAGAGGCCAGCCAGCAGTCGCAGGTCATGGGCGTGGGAGTCCAACCGGCAAAGCAGGATACGAAGATGCTGAACTCACCGGCGAAGTTGGCCAGCAGAGGCAGACCGACGGAGGCCATGCCGGCCAGACCGAAGAGGAAGCCGAGCACCGGCAGCTTGGTGGCCAGACCGCCCATGCAGTCGAGCTCCAGTGTGCGGGTCTGGGATTCAATCTGACCCGTGAGCAGGAAGAGCAGAGCGATGCTCAGACCGTGTGCGAGCATGAGCAGGGCAGCACCCTGGGCAGCCAGTTCGTTGTTGCCGTTGCAGGCAATGTAGGCGGCAAAGGCCAGGAAGATGTAGCCCATGTGCATCACGGAGGAGTTACCGAGCATGTCGTCCAGACGGCGCTGGGCGATGGTGATGTAACCCACCCAGAGCACATTGCCCAGCAGCATGACAAGCAGCCAGTTGTTGCAGCTGCCGAACAGGTCGCCGCACTTCGGTCCGAATACCATGGCCAGCGTGAACAGACCATACAGACCGAACTTCTTGAGCACACCGGCATGCAGCATGGCTACCGGAGTGGGAGCGCTGGCATAGGCCGGGGCTGCCCAGCTGTGGAAGGGGAAGAGCGATACCAGAGTACCGAAGCCCACCAGCAGCAGCGCAGCGATGAGGCAGGGGGTCGTGGGCATCACGCCGGCCTGCACGGCGGCGGCCATGCTGCTGAAGCTCCAGGCATGCATCTGCGTGCAGAGCATAATCAGACCGGCAAGCAGCACCATGGATGCCAGACCCAGGTAGAGGGTGGCGGTCCAGGCAATGCTGCGGCGGTCGCCGCGGCCGTAGCAGCCAATCATGATGAAGGTGGGAATGAGCGCCAGCTCATGGAAGCCGTAGAAGGCGATGATGCTGTCGGACATGAAGGCACCGGTGGCACCGGCGGAAATAAGCAGGGCAGAGATGGCCCAGCTGCGCTCGGCATCAGCATTGGGAGCCTTGAGCCCGGCCATGGCGGCAAAGGTCACCAGTATGCTCAGCACCACCATGATGCGGCTCAGCGGCAGCGACAGGGTGAGCTGAAGCGGGGTGTCGCCCACAGTGGACAGGCAGCTGCTGCAGCACTCAGGTGCCAGCACAGCATAGGTGCCCAGAATGAGGGTGATGGCTGCGCTGATGAGCGCAGTGAGACGCCCCGGAGTCTTGAGCAGACCAATGCAGGCTGCTGCAATCACAGGAACAAGTATAAGCCAGATAAGCATGATTGTGATAAGCGTTTAGAATTGGTTTGCAATAAGGAGAACGAGGATGACGATGCCGATGCCGGTCACCAGCGTGTAGGCACGCAGGGAGCCGCACTGAATCCAGCTGCACAGGTAACCCAGGCGCACGGTGAGCCAGGTAAGCATCTGCGGGATGATACCGTGGATGATGAAGCAGTCCACAAAGGTGACCACCTTGGCGAAAGCTTCCTGCACGCCGCCGATGATGACCTTGTCGTACAGGGCATCGATGTAGAGACGATTGCGGAGAGCCTTGGAAATGCAGTTGCCGGCCAGCGGGTCCTTGGTGCGGCCACCCAGGCCGTAAATGGCCAGTGCCAGCAGGATACCCACTGCCAGAGAGCCCATGCTTACGTAGAAGGGCAGACCCAGAGCGAAGCCGTGAGCGTGGAAACCGTTGAACGGCACCAGATCGTTGGCCACGAAACCATAGCCGGAGATGATGGCCATGGCGGCCAGAATCAGCAGCGGAAGCACCATGGTGAATCCGGCTTCCTTGGCGTGCTCGGCGCCGTGGTCACGGGCAGTACCCATGAAGGCCACGATGCAGAGACGAAGCATGTAGAAGGTGGTGAGGGCTGCTACACCGGCACCAATCCAGAAGAAGGTCGGGTTCTTGGCCAGAGCGGCATCCAGAATAGCTTCCTTGGAGAAGAAGCCGGAGAAGCCGGGAATGGCGATGAGGGCTGCAGTACCCATGGCGAAGCAGAGCACCGTGATGGGCATGCGCTTGGAAAGACCACCCATCTTCCAGATATCCTGCTCGTGGTGGCAGCACACGATGATGGCACCGGCACCGAGGAAGAGCAGAGCCTTGAACCAGGCGTGCGTGTAGAGGTGGAACATGGCGGCTTCACCGGCAAGCAGACCCACGGCCATGACCATGTAGCCCAGCTGGGAAAGCGTGGAGTAGGCGAGGACGCGCTTGATGTCGTCCTGCTGGGTGGCCATGATGGCAGCGATGACGGCTGTGATGGCACCCACCCAGGCAATGATGCTGCAGGAGGTTTCGGTAAAGGCTTCAGCGCCCATGCTCACCTGCAGACGCACCAGCATGTAGACACCGGCGGCCACCATGGTGGCGGCGTGGATGAGGGCGGAAACCGGCGTGGGGCCTTCCATGGCATCCGGCAGCCACACGTGCAGCGGGAACTGAGCGGATTTACCCACAGCACCGCAGAACAGACACACGATGGTGACGGTAAGCAGAGCCGGGGCGATGCCGGCAGCCTTGCCGCCCATGTCGGCAAAGTTCATGGTGCCGAAGAGACCCAGCGTAAGCAGGATACCCAGCAGGAAACCGAAGTCGCCCACGCGGTTGGTGATGAAGGCTTTCTTGGCGGCATCTGCAGCGCTTGCCTTGTCGAACCAGTGGCCGATGAGCAGGTAGGAGGAGAAGCCCACCATTTCCCAGCCGATGAAGGTCATGGCCAGGTTGTCAGCCAGCACGATGGTGCTCATGCTGAACATGAAGATGCTCAGGCCGGCGAAGTAGCGGCTGAGGTTGGAGGGGTCGCCCTTCATGTAGCCCAGCGAGAAGAAGTGAACCAGCAGGCCGATGCCGGTGACCACCAGCATCATGCGCATGGCCAGCGGATCCATCACCAGACCCATGTGCAGGCAGAACTGCTCCAGAGAGCAGGGCATCCAGGTGTAGACATCCGGGGTGCCGGTGTTGAGCATGCCGGCCAGATAGGCCACGCAGAGCCCGAAGGTACCTGCTGCAGACAGCAGGGAAAGCGTGGCTGCCAGGCGCGGGTGCTTGTGCAGGCATACCCAGTCAATGGCCGCCACCACCAGGGGCAGTACCAGGAACAACCAGGGGAGATTGTGAATCATATTCATGCTGGTGATTTAGTCTTTGAGTGTGCTGAGAGCCGTGCTTTCCACCGTGCGACGCGCACGGAACATGGCCACGATGAGAGCAAGGCCGATGGCTACTTCTGCCGCGGCAATGCCGGTGATGAACAGTGAGAGCACCTGTGCATCATACACAGGCACGCCAGCCGTGCCCTGGGCGCGGGAGAATGCCACCAGCGCCACGTTGGCTGCGGTAAGCATCATCTCCAGACACATGAACACCACGATGATGTTCTTGCGGATAAGCACCCCGGCTAACCCGATGGAGAAAAGGATGGCTGACAGAATCAGATAATGTGCTAACGGAATCATGAGTCAGTAAAATGGGGGTTAGTCTTTGCGGATCTTGCGGGCCAGGGCCACAGCGCCCACCGAACCGGAGAGCAGCGCAAAGCCGAGGATGACGAAGGGAATGTTGTAGTGCGTGTACAGGCACTTGCCGATGAGCTTCACGTCCGAAATGGAGGTAATCTTGGCGGCATCGGCCTCGCTGAGTGCCGGATCAAGCGTGCGGGCTGCAGCGGCTGCGCTCAGCTCAGGCAGCTTGCCACCGTACAGTGCAGGGGCGGTTTCTGCCTTGGCCGCCTGGTGGGCATCGCCGATGAGAAGCTCGCCCGCGCTTTCGCACAGGGTGATGGCCGGGCAGGCGTTATCCGTGGCGCCGGGAAGGCTGAGGGATACCTTGATGATGAGACCGGCAAAGAAACCGGCTACCACCACACCCACGGCGGCGTGTGCATAGCTGCCCACGCTGCGCTTCTCGTCGTGCAGGTCAAGCATCATGACCACGAACAGGAACAGCACCAGAATGGCACCGGCATACACGATGAGCTGCACGATGCCCAGGAACTGCGCACCCATGCCGAAGAAAATGGCGGCCACCATGGCAAAGCACAGTGCCATGCACATGGCCGAGTTCACCGGGTTGCGGTACCATACCACGCCTACCGCGCAGAGCACTGCAAGAGCAGCCAGCAGGTAGAACAGAATCTGACAGAGGGAGGATTCAAACATAACGGTAATTTATTTGTACTGGTTCCACTTGTTGACGAGACCCTTGCGCGTGCCGCCCAGACGGTACAGCGTTTCCTTGTCGCGGATAGCCTGCTTGCGGTCGGTGAGGGTGATGAGGTATTCCTTGGAGAGGAAGATGGCCTGCTCCGGGCATGCCTCCTGGCACATACCGCAGTAAATGCAGCGCAGCATGTCGATTTCGAACTTGGCCGGTGCTTTTTCCTGCTTCTGGCAGTTGCTGGTCGGGTCTACCTCACCGGGGGTAATGGTGATGGCGCGGGCCGGGCAGACGAATTCGCAGAGCTGGCAGGACACGCAGCGTTCGCGGCCGTCCTCGCCACGCACCAGCGTGGGGGCGCCACGGTAGTATTCCGGCAGGCGGGAATCCCAGCGCTCATCGGGGAACTGCATACAGACACCCACGCCCTTGGTGCTGAAATCGGCCTTGCCGCGGCTCTTGCCGAGCAGGGAGAGCACCAGGTGGCGCATGGTGATGGCAAGCCCCTTCACGAGCTCGACCACATATATCTTGTCCAGCAGGCTGAACTTGGGTCGCTTAATCTTGATGTAAGACATATTCAGTACAGGAAAAGGGGGTTATTTGACGAAGTAGAGAACGGCAGCGGCCAGGAAGATGTTGGCCACGGTGATTTCCAGGAAATAGAGCCAGCCGAGCTTCATCACCTGGTCCCAGCGGAAGCGCGGCAGGGTCCAGCGCACCCACACGAAGAAGAAGATGAAAGCCAGCAGCTTCACGATGAACATGCAGAACTGGCAGAGCACGGCCAGCCAGTCGCAGTAGGCTGCCAGAGCGGCATCTGCCCCGAAACCGATGGACCAGCCACCCAGGAACAGGGTGACCACCACGGCAGAACCGATGACCATGGCGGCGTATTCACCCATGAAGAAGGAAGCAAACTTCATGGAGGAGTATTCAGCGTGGTAACCGGCCACCAGGTCGGTTTCACACTCGGCCATATCGAAGGGGGTACGGTTGGCTTCGGCGAAGACGCAGGTCACGAACACGATGAAGCTGATACCCAGCGGGGCCAGCATGGCCCAGCGCTGCCAGCTCAGACCCTCGCCCCACAGGGGGAGCAGCGTCCAGCCGTTGTCTGCCTGGAACTGCACAATCTGCTGCAGGTTCAGCGTGCCGAACATCATGAGCAGAGGAATGATGGAAAGACCCATGGACACCTCATACGAAATGAGCTGTGCCGTGGCGCGCAGACCACCCAGGAAGGGGAACTTGGAGTTCGAGGACCAGCCGGCCAGAGTAAGACCGTATACGGAGAGGCCGGAGATGGCGAAAATCCACAGCGGGCCGATGTCGAGGTTAGCCACGCACATGGAGATGTTGCCGTAGCAGGTGTTCACTTCGGAGGCGAAGGGAATCACCGCTGCTGCCACCATGGGCGGCCCCAGCACCAGCATGGGTGCCAGCACGAAATAGAACTTGCGCACGTATCCGGCGGTCACTTCCTGCTTCAGGAAAAGCTTGCCGCCGTCGAGGCAGGGCTGGATGAGACCCCAGCAGGGAATCTCGCGGTCCAGGCGCAGCCAGGTGCAGAGCTTGGCAATCCAGCTTGTCTCCGGGATGCCGAAGAAGTGCAGCCATTTCTTGAGGGGCTGCTTCTCCTTGCTGCCGAAACGCTCCAGCAGGAAGAGCGGCAGACCGGCGCGGTTGGGACCGGGGCGGTCCTGAATCCAGCCGGCTACGCGGCGCTCAATCCACACGGAAAGAACCACGAATGCCAGAATAACGGCGAACATGAGGACCAGCTTGACCAACGTGTGAATCAGGTAGAACCAGATTTCGTTGTTCATGAGGTCGTTATACCAATCGATGATAGCGTCCATTTGAGGTATGGTGTGTTAGCGGTTTACTTCTTGGCTTTTTCGCGTTCGATGAGGGGGATGGTCACGCCGGTGTCCATGATGACCTTGCCTTCGTTGCCGATGTTACCCCAGGTGATACCTTCGAGCGGTTCGAACTCCTGGGCCATTTCGTCGAGCACCGACATGGGGGTGGGGCAGGCGATGACACGCACGCAGTCGCAGCCCAGGCGCTCGGAGAGGTTGCGGCAGATTTCCCAGTCGGACATGGAGTCGCCGATGGGTTCGATTGCCTTGTTGAGGCGCTGGATGCGGCCTGCCACGTTAATCATGGTGCCGTACTTCTCAGCGAAGGTCACACCGGGCAGCACTACGTCGGCAGCCTTGGTGGTGGCGTTTTCACTGTGGTGCACCACGAGCAGGTAATCCAGACCGGCCAGGTCCTCGGCGGTGAAGCCGGCTTCCTCGGTCAGGTCTTCGCCCAGCACAATCATGAAGCGGATGGTGTTGTTGCGCACACCGCGGCGGATGTTGGCGAGCCCGGCACCGGTCTTGCCCAGAATCATCTTGGCGCCGTTGGTGTTCGGGTTGCGGTCATCGCTTACCAGCATGCCGTCGTTCTCGCCCTTGCGGGGTACCACGTCCATCTTGGTGATGCCCAGCTGCTTGGAGAGGGAGCGCACCATGTAGAGTTCTTCGTTGGTCATGCGGGCAGAGCAGATGAGCGCCGTCTCGGAGGGAGCCATGCGGTGCAGCTGCTCCACTACCATGCCCAGCGTGGCATCCCAGGTGGAGGGACGCTGGTCGGCGCCGGCATCGGTCTTCACCAGCGGGGTGGTGATACGGGTGGGAGCATTGATGAACTTGTAGTTCAGGCGGTGGTCATCGGGCATCCAGCAGCTGTTCACTGCGTCGTTCTGGCGCGGGGTGATGCGGTATACCTGCTGCTCGCGGGTCCAGATGTTGATGTTGGTGCCGGTACCACAGTTCACGTCGATGGTGGGGGTGCTCTTCAGGAACCACACACGCATCTTGAAACGGAAATCCTTGCTGGTCATGGCACCCACGGGGCAGATGTCCACCACGTTCATCGAGTAGTTGCTGTCCAGCTGGGTGCCGGGGTAGCATGCGATGGCGTTGTGCGTGCCGCGGCCTACTACGCCCAGCACGTCCTGGCCGGCAATCTCCTTCATGAAGCGCACGCAGCGGCGGCAGAGAACGCAGCGCTCCTGGTCCAGGTTCACGCGCGGGCCGATGGAGAGGTTCTTGCCCTTCTTGGTCTTTTCTTCGGTGAAGCGGTGGGTGCCGCTGCCGTAGTCGGTGGTGTATTCCTGCAGCTTGCATTCACCGGCCTGGTCGCAGATGGGGCAGTCCAGCGGGTGGTTGGAAAGCAGGAACTCCAGCACGCCGCGGCGGGCTTCCTCAGTCAGCTTGCCGGTGGTGCGGATACCCATGTTCTCGGCCACGGTGTTGGCGCAGGCAATGATGGCGCGGGGCATCCAGCTGATGGGCAGGTAGCCGTCGTCACCATACTGCGGGGTGGTGCCGGGAGCCTGGCGCGGGGGCATGCCCTGTTCTACCAGGCACATGCGGCACGAACCGGCCACGGAAAGTTTGGGGTGGTAGCAGAAGCAGGGTACATGCGCGCCTACGGAGTTGCAGGCGTCGGCAATGCGTGTCCCCTTCGGGAAACGGTACCATTTGCCGTTAATCTGGACGTTCACCTTACCTTCAGCGGCGGCGGCGTCTTTCGGCAGAATTGCGGGGGGTGTACTCATTGTTCAGGAGAAAAAGGTTTAGTCTTCGCGGGTCAGGAACTTGCGGGCTTCCTTAGCCTCGGCAGAGTGCGGCTTGAGAGCGTTGATGGGCTTGGTGAGCGCCATGAACTCCTCACGGAACTTGGTGACAAATGCCTGGGTGGGCCAGGAGCAGGCTTCGCCGAAGGCGCAGACCGTGCGGCCGCAGATGTTGTCGGCCACGCTCTTGAGCAGATCCACATCCTCAGGGGAGCCCTTGCCTTCGCAGATACGGGTGGAAAGCTTGAGCATCCAGGGGTTGCCTTCGCGGCAGGGCGAGCACTGGCCGCAGGATTCCCAGGCGTAGAAACGGTTCAGGTTGTTGAGCATCTTGGGCATGCTGCGGCTGTCATCCATTACGATGATACCGCCGGAGCCGCTCATGGAGCCGTGCTGGGCGATGCTGTCCAGGTCCAGCGGCACGTCGAAGATGGTCATGTTCTTCACCGAGCCGTCGCTGTTGCGGCCCTTCAGCACCTCGTCACAGCGCATTACCTTGGCAGAGGCGCCGCCGGGGATGATGGCCTTGAACTTGCGGCCGCGCTTCGGTCCACCGCACACATCGTACAGCAGCTCACCGAAGGTCATGGAACCGGAGATGATTTCGTAGTAACCCGGGCGCTTCACGTCACCGGATACGCCGATGATTCGGGTGCCGGGGGAGCGCTGGGCACCTTCTGCGGCATAGGCCTCGCCGCCCATCATGAGCACCTGGCGCACCTGGCAGAGGGATTCCACGTTGTTCACGATGGTGGGGCAGCCATACAGACCGATGGCAGCCGGGAAGAAGGGCGGCTTGATGCGCGGATACGGGCGAAGACCTTCGATGGAGTTGATAAGACCGGTTTCTTCACCGCAGATGTAGGCGCCGGCGCCCCGGTGCAGGATGATTTCCAGATCGTAGCCCTTGCCCAGGATGTCCTTGCCCAGGAATCCGGCTTCCTTGGCTTCCGCCAGTGCCTTCTGCATGATTTTGGCTGCTTCGGGGAACTCCTCTCGCATGTAGATGACACCGAAGTGAGCCTGCACGGCGTAGCAGGCAATAATCATGCCTTCAATCAGCTGGTGCGGGTCCTGGTGCACCACAAAGCGGTCCTTGAAGGTGCCGGGTTCGGATTCGTCGCAGTTGCAGACCACATACACGGGCTTGGTGTTGCCCTTGGGGATGAAGGTCCACTTCACGCCGGTCGGGAAACCTGCGCCGCCACGTCCACGCAGCCCGCTCTTCTTCACCTCGTCGGTGACAGCGGCGGGTTCCATTTCCATGGCTTTTTTCAGGGTTTCGTAACCGCCGTCCTTGATAAAGCACTTGATGGACGGGTCATAGCCCTTGCGGTCGATGTTGCGGAAAATGCGGCGGGTTTCGCGGGGATGCGGTTCCCGGCCGGGTTTATAGATGATTTCGCTCATGGTACGCGTCGGAGAGAGGTTTTACTTCTTGGGCTGGTATTTGGCGATAATCTCGTCAATCTTCTTGGTGGTCACCTGTGAATAGAGCACATCGTTGACCATTACATTCGGGCCGAAACCGCAGTTGGCCAGGCATTCTACCGGCTCTACGCTGAACAGCCCGTCTGCGCTCACCAGCATGGGCTCTTCGTCGCTCATGTCGGCGAAGTTTACGCCAATCTTCTCGCAGATGTAGGGGATGAGCTCCTCGCCGCCGGAAAGAGAGCAGGCGATGGTGCGGCACACGCGGAAGTGGTACTTGCCGGGGCACATGGTGTGGATGCCCGGGTAGAAGGTCACAATGCCGGCCACGTGGATGGGCGTGCTCTTGCACATCTCGGCAATCCAGGGCATGGCGTCAGGGCAGATGAAGCCGAACTTCTCCTGCACCAGGTGAATGATGGGCAGCACGGCGGACTGCTCCTTGCCTTCGGGATACTGTGCCACCAGCTCCTTGGCTTCCTTCACCAGGCTGGGGGTTACCTTGAACTTCGGGAAATGCTGCTCACCGGGGCTCGGCTTGGCAGCCGTGATGGCATCAATCGCGTTAGGGGTATCGGACATGGTTAAGTGCTCTTTCGTTGTCAGATGTTTGATTAAAGGTTTAGCGGTCGCATTCGCCCTGCACGAAGTCGAAGGAACCCAGAATGGCGCCGATGTCGCTCACCAGGTGGCCCGGCAGCAGTTCCGGCAGGATGGAAAGGGTGCAGTAGGAGGGGCTGCGCATCTTCAGACGGTTCGCAATGCCGCCGCCCTGCGAATCCAGGAAGAAGCCCAGCTCGCCCTTCGGGTTTTCGGCGGCGAAGTATACCTGGCCGGCGGGGGCGTTCACGCATTCGGTGGTCACCATGAACTGGCGGATAAGCTCTTCGATACCCTGCATGGCATCGGCTTTCTTAGGCAGAATGCCCTTGTCCAGCTGTACCCAGATGGGGCCTCCGGGCATCTTGGCCAGTACCTGGCGGATGATGCGTACGGACTGGCGGATTTCTTCCATGCGTACCTGGAATCGGGCGTAGCAGTCACCTTCCTCTGCCACCGGTACGTCGAACTCATACTGCTCGTAGCCCAGGTAGGGATTGGTCTTGCGCAGGTCACGGCACACGCCGCTGGCGCGCAGGTTGTTGCCGGTCATGCCGTTCTGCAGGGCCATTTCCTTGGTGATGACACCCACGCCCACCAGACGGTCGATGAAAATCTTGTTGTGCAGCAGCAGCTTCTCCATTTCGTCCACCGTGCGCAGGGCGCTGTCGCAGAAGTCGAGAATCTGTTTCTCGATGCCCTTGGGCAGGTCACGCGTCATGCCGCCGATGCGGGTGTAGCTGGAGGTGAAACGGGCACCGCAGATCTGCTCATACAGGTTGTGCACGCGCTCCTTCTCCTCGAAGGCGTACAGGAAAGCGGTCATGGCGCCGGTGTCCATGGCGTACACACCCGTGCCCAGGAAGCAGGAGGAAATGCGCGAAAGCTCGCAGCACAGCACGCGGATAGCCTGGCCTCGCTCCGGCAGCTCCCAGCCCAGCAGCTTCTCCACGGCGCAGGCGTAGGCGATGTTGTTGCTCATCGGTGCAAGATAGTCCATGCGGTCCGTGTAGGTCACGAACTGGTTGTAGTGGCAGTTCTCCGCTATCTTCTCCATGCCGCGGTGCAGGTATCCAATCACCGGGTCGCAGGATACAATCTCTTCACCGTCAATCACCAGCTTCAGGCGAAGCACGCCGTGCGTCGCCGGGTGAGACGGACCTACATTCAGGGTTACCAGCTCACCGCGGTCATCTGCGTCGTTCTTCAGATAATCCATCGCAGCGCTTGCTACATCAGGCACTTGTATAAATTTTGTCGTGTTCATAAACGGAGAATACGGGGCAACCTGCGCCCACAGTTACGCACGGATATTAAACTACTTTCCTTTGTAAAGTGCAAGCCTAAAGTCGTGCCCGCCCTTAGAAATACTGTGTTGACAATATGTTAGTACGAGCTAACATGAGCATGTTTTTTTCAGTAAGTCACGCTTGGTTCTTGAAAAGAACGAGGGCAGGGGTATGATGCAGGGTATGAGTGCGGTTACAGCAGAGCAACTTGAGATGGTGCGCCAGTGGGCAGCAGAGGGTGTGGATTTGAATGGAATTCAGAAACGCCTGGCGAGCGAGTGCGGCGTGCACATGATGTATATGGACGTGCGTTTCCTGCTGCTGGATCACGGTATTGAGATTGCCACTGCGGCTGCTCCTGCTCCGGTGAAGAAAGAGGAACCCGCAGCTCCTGCGCCGGAGCCAGTGCAACCGGCACCTGCTCCCGGTGTGGCCGGCAAGCCTGTGGTGACGCTGGATGAGCTGATGCTGCCCGGTGCCCTTATTTCGGGTAAGGTCAGTTTCCCCTCGGGAACGCACGGCGCCTGGCAGATTGATCAGTTCGGGCGCTTTGCCTGGAATGATTTGAGCGGCCAGCCCACGCAGGAAGAGCTTCAGGCTTTCCAGATGGAGCTGCAGATGATTCTCAGCCGTGCCTGAAGTTAAGAAGTTAAGATTATATATCTATTTTAGTTGACTCGCGCGTGCGCGGGTATATAATAGTCAACAAATGATACAGTATCTCCTCAAATTGCGCAAATGGGTCAAGGCATCACGCCTCAGAACATTTGCTGGTTGCGTGTGCGTGGCTGTATCGCTTGTCTGTGCGGCCATGGCGGTGGGGTGTCTGCTGCCTGCGTCCTATTCTGTGGGACAGCTGGCATTTTATCTGTCCTCTGAGCGAGTGTATGAGGCGCCTGCATCGCCGAATCCGAATCTGGATGGCTGTCTGGTGAAACTCAAAGGCACCGGCTTGAGCACCGAATGCGAATTGGAGGATGCGGAAACCCGGGTGAAGCGCGTGGCTCTGGTGCTTCGTCGTGCGGCCGGAAGGCTGGAGACTGAGGCACCTGCCCGCTATGGTTCCGCTGCATCAGCCATGCTGCTGGGTGCATACCGCCTGTTGAATACCCCGGTGGAGAAAATATGGCCGTACGACCAGACCGAATGGCTGCCGGGTGCAGAAAAAGTAAAATCTGTTCCCGGTGGGCGTCATGTGCTCTGCCTTCCCAGCCCCTCGCAGGGGGTCACCTGGTATGTGGTGGGGCGTCAGCAGGGGGATGCCCTGCATATGGAGGATCCCGCCGCCCGTTTTTGCACCTCGGCCCAGTGGGAGGCGTGTCACCGTGCATTTTCGTATGGCGATGTGAATCCGTGGAGCCTTCTTGGAGGAGTTGCTGCTGCTGTGGCGGTTCTGTTCCTGTTCTTGTGGGGAACGGTTGCCTGCTGGCGTTCGGGGTGGTCCTGCCTGGTTGGTATCAAGGAATATTCGCGCATTCCGGCCTGGCTCACGGCTTTGTTCTGCGCTCCGGCTTTTGCCTTGCTGGCCGGTGGTGGATACCTGCTCAATTATTACATCACGCGTACGGAAGTGTACCAGTATGTGTCGCAGGGGGCCCTTATCTTTATGGGCTTGTTAAGCCTGGCTGTTCTGCTGGTGTGGTATCGCCTGCGTCGCTGGTTCAAGACGCGCTTCCTGTTCTGAGCCGGGCCTTCTCTTTCAGTTGATACGTCTGTTCCTGTCTCCTGACTTCAGGCTCACAGCTGGTCGCTCGCGCGTGATATTTCGAATAAGAAACCCCGGTCAGTATATTCTGACCGGGGTTTTATTAGAAATACTTTGGCAGATGATTAATCCGAGGTGCGGCGGCAGTAATCATACTTGCTCTGGTAGCCGAGCTCTTCGGGGAACTCGGAGAAACCACCCCACACGTTGTATTCCTTCAGACCGCTGCGACCGCAGGTATCCTGGTAGCAGGGCTTGTAGGTGCACTTGTAGGTGGGAGCCCAGAAGGTAACGAGCTCGTAGAAGCCGTAGCCCATGCGGGCAAAGGTGCGGCTGACGCCGTCCACGATACCCACGGAGAAGCCGGCGTAGTCACCCTCGGCGGAGTTCCAGCGGATCATGGTGGTGGGAATTTCTTCCACGGCAAAGAGAAGGTTGCTGATGGCGCGACCCAGTTTGCGGGTAGCGGTGTACTCTGAGGCGGGCGGTGCCTGAATGTCGGCATACGTCGTGCCGGCCAGAGCCAAGAGAATTGTAGAAAGGAGTAAGCGCTTCATGACGCAATCAGAAATACCATATCATTTCGTTTCCTGCAAGAAAAAAAGTGCAGTTTCACCCTGGGAAGAGAAAATTTTTACTTCAGAAGAGTCGAAATATCCATCTGGGTTTCCTCATCGGTCAGATAACAGCCGGGGTCGGAACCGTACCAGTGCCCGTTTGCAAAGGCTGCACGGGTGCGGAAGCCGCCGCCGCACAGGGCAAAATGTTTGCAGGTGGCGCAGCGGCCACTCAGCTTTTTCTGGCGCTCCAGCGGGTCATCGCTGCCGCGCAGTTCCTGCAGCACAGCGGCGCTGGGTTCCTGGGCGGCTTCCCACACATCGGAGAACTTCTGGTTCTTCACATTGCCCAGGGTTACGCCCTGCCAGAACTGGTCGGGGTGAATGTTGCCCTGCGTGTCGATATTGGCGATGCCGCGGCCGGAGCTGTTGGCGCCGCCGCCGTTCCAGCTGAGCAGACGCAGGGTCTCCGCTGCCTGGGGATGCCCCTCGCGCAGCTGGCGCAGCAGCAGGTACACGCCATCTGCCGGCTGCGTCACGGTGAGCAGTTCGCGGGTCTGCCCGGCGGCGTGCCAGGCTTCCGCGCGTGCGATGAGCATATCCAGCGCAGCGCGGGCTTCTTCCGGTTTCAGACTGGCTACATCCACGCCTCGCCCGGTGGGCACCAGGTGGTAGAAGCATACGCGCTGGATGCCCTCCTGCTCGATGAAGTTGAGAATCTGCTCCATGCTCTGCACATTGTTGCGGGTCAGGGTGAGGCGCAGGCCTGTCTTCTGCCCCACCTGTTCGCAGAGCTTGAATCCGCGGATGGCGCCGTCGAATGCGCCTTGAACACCGCGGAACTTATCATGCACGGCACCGATGCCGTCCAGCGAGATGCCAACGTAGGCCACGCCCAGGTCCTTGAAGAGGCGGGCCATATCCGGGGTGATGCGGGTGCCGTTGGTGGAAATGGTGACCTTGAGGCCCTTTTCCGTGGCGCGCTGCAGAATCTGGGGCAGCTGCGGGTGCAGCAGCGGCTCACCGCCGGAAAGCAGCAGAGCATTCACCTTGTAGTCAGCCAGGTCGTCAATCACGGCGCAGCACTGCTCCCAGCTCAGTTCGCCCGGGTAGCGCTCGGCGTGCGAGTCGGCGTAGCAATGCACACAGCGCAGGTTGCAGGTGCGGGTGATATTCCACACCACGATGGGTTTGCGGGCGCGGGAGGAAGTGGGGGTGCAGGCGGCAGTGCTGCTGTGGGGGGCGTGGCTGCCGTGGCCCAGACCGTAGCGGATGTGGTCGGCGGGCTGGGCGGCACCCGTCCAGAGTTTGGTGATGTTGATCATGGCTGGGGAGAAGCGCCGCGCAGAGCGGCAGGAATATAGTTGCAAAGGGGTTCGGCGGCCATCATATCGCCGCAGCTGCCGTAGGAGCGGGCGCGGGAGCCACCGCACACGCGGCGGTACTCGCATTTGCCGCACTTGCCGCCCAGCGCATCATCGTTGCGCAGCTGCACAAAGAGCGGGTGGTTGCGGTAGATGCCGGCCAGGTCATCGGTGCGTACATTGCCGGCAGTGATGGGCAGGAAGCCGCTGGGCTGAATTTCGCCCACGTGAGAGATGAACACCACGCCCTTGCCATCTCGCGTGGGTACCATGTGGCGCGGAGCAGGGGCGCCCTGTCCGCGGGCAGCCTGCATCATGGCGCGGCGGTAGTGGTGGCCCTCGGTGGTCTTGATGGCGAAGGGCAGCTCGCTGCGCAGCTCCAGCAGTCGCTGCCAGAGGGCCTCCAGCTCATCAGCAGTGGGAAGTTCATCCAGCGTGGCGCGCCCGGTGGGTACCAGCAGGAACACGCTCCACACATCCGGCTGAATCTGCTTGAGCAGCTCCACGAATCCCTCCAGCTCCGGCAGCGTGGTGCGGGAGATAGTGGTGTTAATCTGCAGCTGGATGCCTGCTTCCTTCGCCATGCGGGCCGCCTGCAGCGTGCGTTCGAATGTGTGCGGCACGCGGCGGAAGGCATCATGCGTTTCCTGCGTGGCTCCGTCCAGACTCAGGCTCATGCTTACCACGCCTGCGGAGCGCAGCTTGTGAAAATCGGTGTTGATGAGCCGGTGGGTCGCCGCCGGGCTCAGTGCCACGCGCAGGCCTTTACCTGCTGCACGCTCGATAATCTCGAAAATATCGCGCCGCATCATCGGGTCGCCGCCGGTGAGCACCAGCATGGGCGGAGCCAGCTCGGCTATGGTATCCACCAGCGCCAGTGCTTCCTCATGGTTCAGCTCCTGCGGGTGAGCCTGGGGCTGGGCGATGGCCCGGCAGTGCCGGCAGGCCAAGGCACATGCCCGCGTTACCTCCCAGAAGAGAATGAACGGGCGTTCGGCAAAATCGCACATCGGTGGGTGTTTCGGCGCAGTCACGCGCGCATTGTACACGCTCGCGCCTGCCTTGGCAAGCCCGTTGTGCGTTTACTCCGCTGCCGGGATGGCGTTTTTGCGCAGGTAGCTCCGGTATATGCCTGAGAATACTCGCAAGAGGTCGTTTCGTTGGGATTCGGTGCAGCCGGGAGCTCCGCCCAGCTCGCGCTCGATGCTCAGCATGTCTAGTGCGGCGGAGAATCCGTATGCATCGTTTTCTCTCAAGGCTCGGTGCAGGTTGGCCAACCGCAGTACTCGTGTGATGGCCTTGTATTGCGGCTCTTCATCTTCATAAGCCTGCAGGATTGCATCCAGTGCCATTGCTGTTCCTTTATCGCGGACAGAATTGCGCACCAATATCAGCAGCCCGATTTCCCCCGGTTCAACGGTTGCTTCCAGCTTCTGCTCGGGAGCTTTCACCTTGGGTAGCTCTGCAACCGGTGTCTCCGCCGCCTGCATGTACTCTTCTATCACCTCAGCGTCTGCTAACTTAGAAATGAAACCTCTTATGTTGTTTATGTGCCTGCCTGGCTGGCGGTCCGGACAGTGGGGCAGGAGCTTCTTTGCCCATGTATGCAGATTTTCAATTTCATCCCGTTCAAGAAGGTACAGGTATTCTTTTGTGAAATAAAAATTGAGGCTGATGGCGCGGGTCTTGATTTCTTTCAGGTAATTGATAAAGGGATTATAGCCGGCCATTTCAGCCTGATGCCGCAGATTTGCAATTTCTTCTTCGCTGTAGGCTGGGTGATGACTCAGTATCTCGGCAACGGCATGCATCGCTGCCGGATGTCCCGCTTTTGCACCAACAAGGTACGCCTCGAGGCAATCTTTGTGGCGGTTTTTCAAGTCTCCTTCCGACAGGCGTAGCAGGGATTCACCCAGGAGGTATCCGGTTTCTGCGAGATCCCTGGATTTTTCCAGGAGGGCAAGTTCCAGGTACATGGCCGCCGTTGCCAATACGGCGGAGCCTTTGCCCCGCAGCAGGTAATCCAGTGCCACAATGCGCAGGGCTTGCCTGACGACAAAGTTGTCACTGCGTTCCGTAAGGTTCAGGTTATGAGCAATGATGGCTTTGGAGCACCAGTCGGGAATGTCGTTATCACTCAGTCCCTGCGTGTCATTCTTCAAATAGGTACCGGCCAGACTCACCATGCCACTAGCTGAACCACCCAGAGCTGCTCGCTGCATATAGTTCAGTATGCGTTGTTCTCTCTCCTCTTCGGGAATATCCGGGTTCTGGGTGGTTAATCCTGCCAGAAGGGTCCAGAGATTGGGTCGCCCGTCGGCTGCCATGGCTTCCAGTTTTGTATCGATCCCCGCCTGCTTTCCATTACTTTCACTTTCCTCGTCTGAGATGAAGTCGAGCAGCTGGGGAGAGTCAAACAGCATTCGCTGCTGTCCTGCCTTGGAAACCGCTTTTTTCGAGCATTCTGCTAAGAAACGAATCTCTGCCTCTTCGGAAGGATTGTCTCCCAACTCATTCTGCATCTGTATGAGTGTTTCGGCGAGCCGAAGAAAGTCACAAAACTCCTCATAGTATTGACTGCCTGTTTGTTGGGACTGCGTGGCGGCTGGTGCTGCGGTGGTGGCATCATCTGCTGCGGCTGGTGCCGCAGCCAGGGTTGCTGCCAGCATGAGAACAAGGGAAAACTGTTTTTTCATGCTCCTAATATACAGCTCAGAACATGGTGTGTCAACTACTTGATTGAAAAAAAACTACAGCGTTTTGGTGGGGTATAGAGTGGCGTTTTTATGAGCGGAAAAATGCCGAAATCAGGGATTTTTTAGAAAACTGTGACAAAAAACTTGACAGGAAGCTGCAATTGCTGTATCTTGCCTGCCCGTTCCCGGACAATTTATCAACAACGAAAGAAAAATCATGCGTTCCGTATCTGTACGTAAAGGAGAACCGATCGATCGCGCTCTGAAGCGCCTTAAGACTAAGCTCGACACCGAGGGTATCCTCGAGGAGATGCGCCGTCGTCGCGCTTTTGAGAGCCCCATGGATGAGAAGCGCCGCAAGGCTCGTTCCGCCAGCAAGCGCAACAAGGTGAAGTGGCACTTCACCAACAAGGAGGAGATTCCGGCTGCTGCCGTGACCCCCGCTGTTGAGGCCTGAATCCCATTGTTCGGGAAAGATTTCAAGAGGAAGGCAAGCTGAAAGGCTTGCCTTCTTCGTTTTTTATGGGCAGTTTGAGCGTGAGACTGGATGCGCTCTTGCTGGTGTGGGTTCAGGAGTGGAGCTGCATGGCAGCCAGACAGCGGCTTGCAACCTCCTGCCAGGTGGGGTAGGTGGGCAGGGCGCTCATGTCGGGCGCATCGTAGGCGGCGTTGAGGGTGCGGATGAAGCCGGCTTCATCTGCGTTATCAAAAGTGAAGCGCGCGGGAATATTCTCGCAGATGGGGGGAAGGGCGCTGGCCACGCAGGGGATGCCGGAGCGCAGGCACTCCACCGGGGGCATGCCGAAGCCTTCATAGTCGGAGAAGTAGATGGCGCAGCGGCATTCAGAGTGCATGATGCGTTTCATTTCCTCAAAAGGCAGGCGGCCATGCTGAACCCAGTGCGTGCCGGGCAGGGAGGTGCCGCCAGGCAGCCCGCCGATAAGGTGAATGCGGATTCCGGCGGCATCACTTCGTTGCTGCAGCCAGCCTTCCACGCGGCGTATGCCCAGGGCGGTGAGTTTGTGCGGGTAGGGTGAGGCGTAGAAGAGGATATCACGCCCGGCAGCCGGGGTATAGGGGCGGGGTGCATCATCGAACCCGATGCCGACCACTGCCGTGCGGCAGCCGGGGCAGTAGTGCTCGTAGCGGCTCTTGTTGAAGGCGGTGGAGGTGAGCACTAAATCAGAGACCTGCAGGCAGCGCAGCCCCAGTGTGCGGAAGTAGAGCAGCTGGTGCCAGGGGAAAGGGGTATCGTCGTCGCTGCGTTTCTGCTCATAGTATTCCCAGTTCACATCGTGCAGGTAACAGGCCAGCTTAGTTTTGCCGAGCATCGGGAAGTATGGGGGAAAACCCTTCGGCAGGATGGCCCAGTCCGGCTTGATGCGGCGGATGGCGGCTGACACGCCTGCCTGATCCCACCACACGCGCCCGAAGCGCCGCGGTACGGGTTTATCTGCCAGATGCAGGTGCACATGTGCGGGCAGGTCATGGAAATGGGAAGCGCATTCGGTGTTGCCCAGCAGGTGCAGCTCGCTCACGCCTGAAATCTGCATGAGCCCACGCGCCAGCCCCAGGGATACATTGAATATGCCCACGGATTTGGTGGCGGTGAAACTCTGGTCAGTAAGCGCAAGCAGGATTTTCATGGTCGCTGCGCGCAATCTGGCATACTTTCCGCTGGGTGTCAAGAAATTTCGGCATGGTGACGGGCTGTGCTCACAGCAGCGCCAGATTTGCCGGGCTGGTCCGGCAAGTGCGTCAGTCGCGGGGCTTGCACCTTGAAGCCAGGCGAGATATCTGCTATGATGCGGCGCATGGGTGATGAGAAGAAAGCGTTGCGATTGACTGAGAGCTTGCCCGGGCGTGTAGCCGGCTGGTTGTTGGCTGTGTTGTGGGTGTTTTCGATGAGCGGGGTGGATGCGCATGCTTTCAGCTCCTACCCTGCATGTGTGGTGCTGGTCGGTGTGCTTGCTCTGGCGGCGTGGGGAATGCTGCGGGGCGCGCGCCTTGTTCGTATAAGCTGGCTGGGCTGGTGTTCGCTGCTTGCTGGCGGGTATTTTCTGGTGCGGTGTCTGTGCAGCTATGCCGTGGTTGATTCGTGGTGTGAAGCCGTGCTGATTCTGGGAGCGTTTGTGTATTATGTGGCAGGTGTGTATGCGGCGCAGTTGCCGCGGCGCGGGGTGCTGTTTGCCGTGCTGGGGGGCGCTCTGCTGGCAAATGTGGTGGCGTACTGGCTGGTGGATATACCGGGGTTTGAACTCGCGTGGACCGGGCGGGCCTCGCAGACTCCTGCCGGCCCGAACTCGGTGCCGACCACCCTGTTTGTGTATAAGAATTTTGCCGGTGTTTTTCTTTGCCTTGGCGGCTGCGCGTTGGGAGCCTGGTCGCTGTGGCGTCAGGCCGGTGCGTGGCGCGTGGCGGGTGTGCTGGTGTCGGTAGTGTCAGTCGCTCTGTCCTTTGCCTGTAATTCTCGTTCTGTGTATATGCTGCTGCCGCTGGCATTGCTGGGCGGCTGGCTCATGAGCTTGCTGCTTCGTGTGTGTTCCGGGCGCAGACTTGGTTGGTGGAACGCGCTCCTCGGCGTACTCCTGTTAGTGGCGGGGGGACTGGTGCTGTATGATTTTCTCTTTGGAAATCAGGTGGTCAGTGCGATTTTAGGAGTGAACTCGCATCTTCGCTATCTGATATGGCGGTCTGTGTGTGAAGTGTTGCCCGGTGTTCCCTGGTATGGCTGTGGTGCCAATGTGACCCAGTGGGAAATTGTGCCCTGGTACAATGAGTGGCAGTTGCCGAACTATGCGCACAATGAGTACCTGCAGGTCTGGGTGGATTATGGTTTGTTTGGCTTAGTGCTGGTACTGGGGGTGCTGCTGCTGCATGTGCTGCAGGGGTTGCGTTGCATGGTGTCGGACTACGAGAGCTCTGACCGCCGATTGCTGGCAGGCCTGGCCGCGCTGATGCTGCTGATGATGGCGGTATACGCAGTACTGGACTTTCCCTGGCATTCCTTTGCTCTGGTGGCTTTGTGTGCATTTCTCTGTGGCGTGTTGGCGTCTCCGTTTGCCCGTAGTTCCGAATCAGTATTCGGCCGGCGACGCTGGGCGGCGGGAAGCCATGCTGCGGTGCTACAGGTGCGTGCTGAGCGCTGGCCGGGCCGCGTGGTGCTGCTGGTGTTGATGTCCGGTCTGGGGGTGCTGGCCGGGTGGCTGGCGGTAACTCTGCGCCCTGCCTGGAAAGCGCAGTGGGAGTATGAAGCGCTCTGTTCCCCCGGGGTGGATAACAGCGGCGATGCCCGCAGGGCTCTCATTGCTGGGTTGGTTCCGGTGTATCCGTCTCCTGCTCTCATGGATACCTATTTCCTGCTGCCGCCTCCGCCTCAGCCGAATCTCGCTTTGCGGGAGCAATTGCTGAAGACGGCACTGGCTGCAAATCCGCGCCAGCTGTTCACCCTGACGATGCTGGTGGATGTGCTCGGTTCCGAGCAGAAGTTTGCTGAGGCTGACCGCCTGATGCGCGAGTACTACGTGGGTGACTCAATGCCCGATTCCTGTTTGAATGACTGGCCTTCTTATTATGGTTATAACCTTCTCATCTGGGGGCGTTACGAGATGCAGCAGGGGAATCATGCCCGGGCGCTTTCTCTGCTTACCTATGCGCTGGCGCTTGATAAGGCCACTCGTCTGAACTTTATTCTCACTTGGCGCAAGGGCCCACAGCCGTGGAACGAACATGGAGGTATCAAACCGGGACTGCGGCGTTTTGTCAAGGATTGCGAGGTCGATGTCCGCATGCTCCGCGCCATAGGTGTTCAACCTGATGATTCCTGGCGGCAGCCGTATACGCCGGGAGGGAAGCCTGCCCTTTATGGTGAACTGCTGCGTAAAAAGCAGAAATAAGCGCCGCTTGCCGCTGGAAAACGAAAAAAATAGCGCCCGTGGATGTTTTCCGCTTGCAAAAGCAGAAAAAAAATGCAATATAAGAAGAAATCCGCTTTGGCGGCACCAGACTTTACTGACGTTATGAGTACTCCTCCTCTTCCTCCGACTCCTCCGCGCCCGGTTGCACCCACGGCTCCTCGTCCTGTACCTCCCGTGGCTCCTCGTCCCGCCATGCCTGCAGCTCCTACGGCTCCCATGCCTCCTCGTCCTGTTGCTCCTGGTGCTCCTGTGCCGCCCACGGCTCCGCGCCCTGCTGCTACTGTGCCGCTGGCTCCGGCTCGTCCCGCCGCTCCCGGTGCACCTGCCGCACCTGCAGCTCCGGCTCGTCCCGCTGCTCCTGTTCCCCCCACGGCTCCGCGTGTGACCCCGACCATGCCGCTGCAGGTTCCTGCTCGTCCGGCTATGCCCGGCGCACCCGCCGCACCTGCTGCACCCGCTGCTCCGGCAGCTCCTGCAGCCCCCGCCGCACCTGCCGCTCCCGGCGCACCTGTTCCTCCGTCTGCTCCGGTGGCTCCCGCAGCCGCTCCTACAGCTACTGCTGCCATGCCCACAGCCACGGCTCCGCTGCCCAAGGCCGGCACCAAGCCCGCCCGCCCCGGTGCCAAGACTACCGGTATCAAGCCCGGTGCAAAGGCTGGTGCCAAGCCCGGCGCTGCTAAGAAGAAGGTTGTGGAAGAAATCATCGATGACGAACCCAAGCCCACTCATCCTACTGTGCTTGTGGTGGCTATCATCGCCGTGCTTGCCATGATTTTCCTCTGCTACCAGCAGTACACCATCGATACCACTTTCGGCCGAGTGTCTGAACCTACCTTCGGCTGGCCTGAAAATGCATCCGGTGATGTCTCCGCTGCCGGCGACGAAGAAGAAGCAACTGAAGAAGATGCCGCTTCCGATGAAGCCGCTGAAGAAGAGAGCGGTGACGAGGAAGAAGCCTCTGACGAAGAAGAATAAAGATTTTTTCAACGGAAGCAGTTCCTGAGACGTCATATTCCTCACCATGGCATTACAGATTACAGACAGTGACTTTGCAACGGAGGTACTCGAAAGCTCCGTGCCCGTCCTGGTGGATTTCTGGGCTCCCTGGTGCGGACCTTGCAAGATGATATCCCCCATTGTGGATCAGATTGCAGTGGAACTTGCCGGGCAGGCCAAGGTCTGCAAGGTGAATGTGGATGAAGAGAGTACTCAGGAACTTTGCAACCGCTATAATATCCGTTCAATTCCTACGCTCATGTTCTTCCGGGGCGGGGAGCTGGTGGATACTGTGGTGGGGGCTACTTCCAAGGAAAATCTGGTGGCCAGGCTGAAAGCCTGCATGTAACGCAAGCCACCGCATGAAAATCTGAATAAAAGCAGCACCGCCGGTGGTCAGAACTGGCGGTGCTTTTTATACCCCGAGAAACAAACAAAAACAATACGCATATGGCACTCAAAGAAGTAACTGAGAGCACGTTCGAGGCAGAGGTCCTTCAGTCCCCCGTTCCTGTACTGGTGGATTTCTGGGCAACCTGGTGTGGCACCTGCAAAATGATGATGCCCGCTGTGGAACAGGTGGGTACAGCCCTGGCAGCTGAAGCCAAGGTGGTGAAGGTGGACGCCGGCCAGCCTGCCGGTCAGGCCATCGCTGTGCGCTACGGTGTGCGCTCCCTGCCGACCTTCATCATCTTCAAGGGTGGTGAAGCCGTGACCACCATCACCGGCATGACCACCAAGGACAAGCTCATCGCAGCCATCAAGGCTGCCTGATTTGCGGTCTGCGTAAAAAGCACTTGCTGAGCACTACTGCTTAGGTGGTAGTGCTCTTTTTCTTGCCGCTGGGCGGCTTTTGTGGTAGAATGGAGCGCATGAAAGCAACGACACTGATTGCCGCTGTGAGTATGCTCGCCTCGCTGTGCTCCGCAGCGGTGCCTGCTCATTTCTCCGACCGGGCCAAGGAACTGCTGGCCGATGAAGTAGCCGTGGTGCCCACCGAGCACCCGCTCAACGTGGTCTATTTCCTGGGTAATGATAATAAGCCCGTGGCTGACTATGAACGCCGCCTGAGCGAGCTTATGCTCTATGTGCAGCAGTACTACGCCAGGGAAATGACCCGCAATGGTTTTCCGGGGCGCACCTTTGGTCTGGAGCGTCTGGAGAATGGCAACGTGAAGCTGCATGTGGTGCGGGGTAAGCGCTCCCACCGAGACTATGCGTATGGCCATGGTCATGGCCCCTGCCTGGAAGAACTCCGCGAGTATGCCGAGGCCAATCCCGGTGCGTTCAAGAGCGACCACATCCTGGTCATCATGCCTACTTTCTATGATGAGCAGAATACCGACCGGAACCCTGGTGGTGTGCCGTTCTACGGCCTTGGTCGCTTCTGTTTTGCGCTGGACTATGCTCACTTTGACCTGCGCCACATCGGGCAGAATACACACGAAGGCCGCCTGCTTACCAAGTGGCTCGGTGGTCTGGCTCACGAGCTGGGGCACGGCCTCAACCTACCGCACAACGAAGGCCCGGTGAGCGAGAAAGTCGCCATGGGCACCCCGCTCATGGGCGCCGGTAACTACACCTTCGGCATGACTCCGACCTACCTCACGCTCAATTCGGCTCGCCTGCTGGACCGCTGCCAGGTCTTTGCGCCTGCGGGGGATAAGACTCCGTTCTACGCCGAGTGTCCCGCTCCGAAGGTGGTGATGTCGAGCCTGAAGTGGGAGGGAGATGCCCTGAAACTGCGCGTGGTGTGCCAGAACTGCACCTACGTGAACGCCCTGGTGCAGGACCCGCCCTACGCGGTGAATCAGGACTACGATGCCCTTGCATTCTGTGCCGTGATGGAAAGCGAGAATGCCGGTCTCAAGACCTTCACCCTTACTATCCCCCTGGCTGAGCTGGCCTCTCGCGCCAACACCGGTAAAGCCGCTCAGGCAGTTGACCTGCTGCTTGTTCAACCGAACGGCAATCGCTACCGCTGGCGTACGGAGTTCGACTGGAGTCAGCTGAAATCCGGCGACAGTATCCCCCTGACCGATCCTCGCCACATGTGGAAAGGCTATTAATCCTCAACGAAGCGGCTCCCTGAAACGGAGCCGCTTCTTTTGCATCAGCCCGCTTGACTTGGAGAACCCGTTTTGTTATGATGCGCGGGCGTGAATTATCTCCATATCACAGTTATTGCCTTCATCCTGGCGGTGGATGCTACGGTTTATGCCTTTTCATATGGCATGGTGCTGCGTGAACGCCGCGCCTCGGCCGCGTTGTGGCTGGCATTCGTGGTGGGGGGATTTCAGGCCGGTATGCCGCTGCTCGGGTATTGGGGCGGCGAGGTGCTGCGCTCTGTGGTGGATACCTGGGCACCCTGGCTGGTGCTTGTGGTATTTGGCGCGCTGGGGGGCAATATCATTCGAGAAGCCTGGCGAGAGAATGAGGAGGAAACAGCTTCCCTTTCTCCCTTGGGGCTTTTAGGACTCTTGTTTGTAGGAGTGGCCACCAGTATTGATGCGCTCGCGGTCGGGGCCTGTATGGCGCTGGGAAATATCGGCGGTCCTCATCTCCGTCTGGGACAGGCTGTCGGTATTATCGGTGCCGTTACTTTCGGGTGTGCCTTGCTGGCATTTCATTCCGCGCGCCTGCTGCATCATTTGCCCACCCGGTGGCTGGAAACCATTGCCGGGATGCTGTTGGTAGGCCTGGGCGTACAGGCCGTTCTCTGATTTTTTCCGGCGGAGGGCTCATCACTCATTGCTCCCACTGTCGGGAGAATACTTGTTGTGTTATTTTCTTTATTCCTATCAGAATACAACCATCTGATATGGCATTAATTATGTAAGGGATAAAGGTTGACATCGAATGTCGGATGGAGTAAGATTTACATTGGAGCGAGAGGATGGCTTCCGCTGTGTAAAAACAAATACAGAACGAGATTATGAAACTGAGACTCAACAAATCACTCAGGCGTGCTCTGCTGATGAGCATGTTAGCTATTGCATCGGTTTCGAGTAGCTCACTAGCGGATGTGTATGTTCGTGCAGAGGGGGTGGATTTTTCATCTGTAACAGGTTCGGAGCGGTTTTACGACCACGGTAAGGGGTATGTTGCATGGCGGCAGTCATCGGTGGTCAGTACTGTTAATTCCTGGTACGCAGCAAACAGGAATCTGGACATTATAGGGGATTTGGAAGATAGGATGCCGGCATATATCGGGTCTGTTTCCTCTTCTTCTTTCGATAATCTGAAAAATGACTCCATGCATTGCTGGGCCGCCACTGTGTCCAATCAGATACAATATTGGCAGTCGTATTACGGTGTTCTGTATACCGGAAGCAAGGAATTGCCCCATGGTTATACGTATGATGAGGAAGCATTAACCTCGCTTCAGGGCGTGCAGTCCCTCCAGATCGGGATGCTGTTCTACGATAACTGGTATGACCAGGGCGGAAACGGTTATTATAGCGTCAACTGGTATTTTAACGGAGCGGCGACGCCATCGGGGTGGATGAAGCCCAATAACGAAGGCGGATATTGGAAAGGTGCCGCTCAGGCAGCATATGTCAGTCTGGAAGGTCGGGCGATGACCGGGGTGCGGGATGAGCTGCTGAAGGGGCTGGGGTATACGAAAACCGGATACAGTAACTACGAATTGACGGAGAAGGGTCGCTTGGTTTACCTTTCTGTGCACTGGCTCAATGTTGACAACGGGCACGCTATCACCTGTTATGGAGTCATATTGAATGATGATGGCTCGTTAAAGGCGGTTCAGGTTGCTGATTCTGATGATACAAAGTACGGGTTAACCACCTATTATCTGAAAAAGGATGCCAACGGGTATACGCGCATGTATCAGAATGAAGCATGCACGATAGATGCGTATAACAGCCCGGTGCATCTGACGGCTATATCATATATAGAAACATCGTCTGCATTCAAGAACGCCCTTGAGAAGTATTATGATGAGGATACCCCGCTGCGGTGGACTGGCAATGCCAGTACCTGGCAGGCGAACGCAACACCAGATGTGCTTCCGGATGCGGAAAGCGGCTGGTCGGTCACAGTGGGCTATGATACGTACAACAGCTTTTTCCACCAGGGACGCAAGGTCATATTCGATGATGCAGGACTCTTTACTTCTGTAGGTGTGGTGGGCGATGTGAAGGTGTCGGAGATGGTTATGGATAACTCCTCTTATTCATACTATTTCGACAACAAGGGAAACGGTTCCATTGAAGCTGATTTAATTACTGCTACGGGAAGCTCACTCACGGCTTTCTACAATCTGAATGTTACCGCCGGTCGCGTGGCTTATTCCAACTACACGATGGCTTTGAGAGACAACGCATCTCTTACAACTCAGTCCTACGAACTGGGGTCGAACGGAGTGCTGTGTCTGAGTCAGGGTTCGCTGAAAACCAATCAGCTGACCATGGGGGCCGGCTCACGTATTGAAATCACCGCCAGTAATAATACGCTGGAGTTCGGCTCTCTGCGTTTTGACGGTAGTGCAACGCTGTATATTGGTTCCTTGACCTCCGGCTCGACTATTCTGAGTCTGAGTGGTAATTCTGTGGGAGGCGGTACATTTGATGTAGTCTTTGCTAATAATCTTTCGCTGACCGGGACGAGTTACGAGCTGTTTGACCTTGAAGGTAACGATTCCATCTGGGAGGGGCTTTTCACTACCAGTAGTGGTGGGTTCGAGATAATCGATGGTGTTCTCTATTATTCCCCGGCGCAAAGCATGTCGTGGACTGTGGGCGATGGCGTGTGGAGCAGCTCCCAGTGGAATGGTCAGTCGCAATCTACGGCTCATGAGCATTTATCCATTGCCCGCGATGGTGACTTCACTATAACCGTACAGGGAAAGGTATCGGCAGATAAACTGCAGGTCAGTAATGCATCGGGTACTGTTACATTGGCAGCGGCTGATTCAGATGCAGCCATAGAGGGCAGCATGTCCATCACCAAAACCAATGGCGGCACCCTGCAAATCAATGGAGCCAATACCTTCAGTGGTGGAATCACATTGGCTGGTGGTACTCTGGTTGCGGGGCATAATCAGGCTTTCGGCACGGGGACAATTACTATTTCCAATGGTACGCTGCAGCTGAAAGGTAAGTCATGCCGTAATCATCTTGAAATAACGGGTGAGGCCACCGTTAAAAGCGGATATAGTTATGCCGGTGGGCTTACCCTGAACGGCGGTAACCTGAAAGGCGATATGCTGGCGCTGGTTTCGGAGGCAAAGTTGCTGAGTGGCAGTGTCAGCCTCTCGTTGATGGGATACGGGGGCGTGAGGAAAAGCGGGTCGGGGACGGTGACGTTGAAAGGCTCAAACTCATATGGCGGAGACACCTGGATAACGGAGGGCGAGTTGATAGCTGCTCACTCCTCTGCCTTTGGTAATGGAAGTGGCTCGGTATATGTTCAGAATGCCAAGCTGACCCTTGGGGCATCGATAACAAAATATGCCATAACAAGCTCGGGGAACTCCACCATTTCTGTTTCGCAAGGAACGGAGTGGAGCATCAATGCGCCCATTACGAACACTGGAACCCTCACTTTATCCGGTTCGATAAAAGCGGACGCCCTGGAGGTGTCGACTGTTTCATCGGGGCGTGTGGATGAGTTCGGCAACCATGGCTCCAACGGTTTTGCGGTTAATGCGAGCTTCTCCACCTTTACTTTGGTGGAAGGGGGAACTACCCTTGCCGAGGGATTGACTCTGACCCATAATGGAACCTTGTACTCCCTGGGGCAGAACGGTGTGGCTGTGGCTGAAGGTGCCGGTAGTGTAGACTACAGTTCCTATCTGGCCAATACCGGGCACTCTGTAAGATTGAGCGAAGCCAGAAGGGCTTCCGACGGGAAACTCTATTCCGTTCAGCTTCGTGGAGGTACATTGTACGTGGATGAAGACATCAACTACGTTGATGCACAGGGGGGAACCATTTATCTGGAGCGAGGGGTAATGGGTGGATATCTGCCCTCTGCCACGGTCTACGCCAGCGGTGGTACAATGCAGGCCTCCATGCATGGTTCGACCTCCTTTACCGGTTCGGGCGATATGGTGTTGTCGTCAGAATCGAATAACAGCCATACTGGGGGAACGACCCTGAATGGTGGCTATTTTATAATAAACCATTGCAATTTCTTCGGCCAAGGCAGCCTTACAACGAATGGGATAACTACGCTTGATTCCGAAGAGACGAACTTCACCGGGGGAGGCTCTCCGTATACCAATATTCGCCAGGTTATTCAGAACTCGGGTTCACTGATGATGCTGGGCGTGTTCAATGCTTCAGAACTGCCTCTCATTTCAGAGGGAGAACAATATGTTGATACCGAAGGCCGAGTCGGGGAAAGCGGTTTCCTGCAGTCCACCGGGTTCCGGGTGCAGCTGGTCGAAGGCGGCGAACTGGCCGTGAACGCTACGGTAATACATGGCGATAAGGAGCTCGTTCTGAGAGATGATGGTTATGCTTACCTGGACGGTGGGGAGCCTGAATATGAACGGTATTTCCTGAGTGGCAGCGATAGTGTGTACGCAAGTGTCGCAGAGGCATATTCCTCCGGGGCACTGGAGGAGATTATCATGACCGGCGGTACGCTGAATGCTGATGTGTCCGTTCGTGTCTCGGCTACGGCCGGTGTGGTGAATCTGAGTGAGGGAACACTTTCCGGGGCGGTAAACGATGCCATTGTGCACACAAGCGGTGGTGAGCTGAGTGCTGCGCTGAGCGGTGTTACTTCTCTGGCGGCCTCCGGTTCGTTGATTTTGAGTGGGGATAATTCTCACACCGGGGGTAATGAGTTCACAGATGCGAGCATTGCGCTGAGTCATGCGCACGCTCTGGGGCAGAGTTCCGTTCAGACCTCCGGAACCACAACCGTATCTGCGGTGGAAGCAGTGGAACTCCGCGAGCGGTTTATCAACAGCGGAACGTTGACTCTGAACGGAATCTTCATTGTGGATTCCTTTGAGCCTTCTTATTCAGATGACTGGAGTTATGTCTCTGTTTCCGGAGGAACCTCGGATAGTGGGTTCCGCCGGTATCAGGCATCTGAGTTGCAGATTGTCGAAGGCGGCGAGCTGCTGGGAAATGCATCGGTGCAGTACCAGGGAAATACCTATCATCTGGAGTCGGATGGATGTGTGTATTTTGGTGATAGCGTGAATATCACGGCTTGGGATACTTATTACCTGAACGGTACGGATTCTGTGCGTATCAGCGAAGCGATGGCCCAATCTGCCGGGGTTATGGCAAATGTCGTGATGACCGGGGGTACGCTGTACGCTGATGAATCTATCCACCTTGCTGCAAGCGGCGGTGATATCAAATTGCAGGCCGGCACCATCTCCGGCACCATAGCAGATGCCCGGATTGAGGCAACCGGCGGCGAGTTGTGTGCTACGCTGAGCGGTAACACTTCCATTCATGCATCCGGTGGGGGGCTTGTGCTGAGCGGTGCTAATTCTCATTCCGGCGGTAATTATTTCAGCAATGGCACTTACCAGCTGAAGGGAGAATCTGTTCTGGGGCAGGGGAGCCTTCATGTAGAGGGAAATACTACCCTTGTGGCTGAGGATAAGGTAACCATCACCGGTATGATACAGAACTCCGGTGTGCTTACCCTGAGCGGTGGCACGTTTGATTTAACCGGCATTCCCATTCAGGCATCGACTTACTATGGATACCTCGGTACGGACGGATATTTTTCAACCAGCGGGGTGAAAGTAACCTTGCTGGGCATGATTCGCTATTCGAGTGGAGGTGAACTCATCGTGGAGGATGGAGCAGAGGTAACCTACGAGGATGGACATGTGTGGATCTGGAAAGGAGGGATTGCTTCCACCAGAGGGTATGGATGGACACCCAATGTCTACGTGCTTAATAGCGGAGATTCTGTTCTGGCGAGTGACGCAAAAGCCTGGTGCGAAAAGCTTTCCACAAACCCGGCCCGCATCATGGTAACCGGCGGTTTACTGGAGTGCGATACCTCTGTCATGGTAGAGGCTGCTGGCGGTACGATTCACCTCACTGCTGGTGATATGAGTGGAACAGTGGCGAATACCCGGCTGCAGACAGAAGGCGGTACGGTGAGCGCTGTTTTGAGTGGTTCTACTTCACTGGAAGCCACCGGTTCGCTGACCTTGAGCAGAGATAATACCCACACCGGTGGTAATATCTTCACCGATGCGGCTATCACTCTGAATCATGACCATGCCTTGGGGCAGGGACCCACCCTCACCAACGGCAATACCTCCATTACCTCTGCCGGAACGGTAGCGCTTCATGAGAGCATCAACAACACAGGAGTTCTGACACTGCACGGAACTTTCATCGTGGATTCCCTTACCCCGGAGACGCCGACAGGTTGGACCTACATTTCAGTTTCGGGTAAGGAGGCTGCTAGTGGGTTCAAACGGGCTCTGGCTCCCGATTTGCGAGTTGTCAGTGGTGGGGTGGTGCAGGGGGATGCGCTGGTTCAATACCAGGGGATCAGCTATCATCTGGACGCAGCAGGAAAGCTGGTGCTTCATGATGATGATGCAGCTACAGAATGGGATACCTATTACCTGAACTCTTCAGATTCTGTACGCATCAGTGAGGCTGTGGCTTTCTCATCCGGAGCCATGGAGAAGATTGTGATGGCCGGTGGTACCTTGTATGCCGACGCTGATTCCTCGGTAAATGCAACCGGTGGGTTGGTTGAATTGAGTGCAGGAACCCTTTCAGGCTCCATTGCCGATACCCGGGTAAATGCGACAGGTGGGGAGCTGGCGGCAGCTCTCAGTGGCTCGGCTTCACTCCATGCAAGCGAGGGAACTCTGACTCTGAGTGGCAACAATACCCATACCGGTGGTACGTATCTGAGCAATGGCGTATATAATTTGGTTGGAGAAGCTGCTCTGGGCAGGGGAAAACTTTATGTCGAGGGAAATACGACACTCAGAGCATCGGGTACTGTGAATATCAATGGTGCCATTCAAAGTTCCGGTAGCCTGACCCTGAGCGGGGATAAGTTTAATTTCACCTCTCTGTCCATCACCCGCGATTACCAGACCTATGTAGGAACCAATGGCGATTTGGGAACCAGTGGAATAGCTTTGACTATTCCATACATGATTCGCGTCACTAATGGTGGTGAAGTCTTCGTTGAAGATGGTACTCGGATCACGTATAATAGTTCCTCGGTCCAGCTTTATAAATGTGGTATTGGAGCCGTTACAGCTCAATATTACCGGCCGGGCGTCTATGTGCTTAATAGTGGGGATACGGTTATGGCTAGTGCAGCCATTGCTCTATGTGAATCTTATCTGAGCTCCGGCACGATTTCATATATCGATATCCGCGGTGGCATACTGAAAGGTGATGCTTCCGTAAAGGTTCAGGCCAGTGGAGGCCATATTCACCTTACGGCAGGTGAGCTGAGTGGCTCGGTGCAGGATACGGTTCTGCAGACTGAAGCAGGTGTGCTGAGCGCGTCGTTGAGCGGAGCCACGTCACTGGATGCAACCGGATTGTTGACTTTGAGCGGAGATAATACGCATACCGGTAATAATGTGTTTACCGATGCCATTATCACGCTGGATCATGCCCATGCTTTGGGATACGGAAGTGTCACTACTGCTGGCAATACGGTGCTTAATATAACCGACAAGGTCGCGCTTCATCATGTTATTCATAACTCCGGATTATTGATTGTCAATGGATGTATTGATGCGTCGGGGTTGTCGATGCTGGACTCTACGTGGCAATACAGAGATGTGAACGGGGTAATCGGGAATAGTGGCTTCGTTGAGCAGGTCGGGGCTCGGATCCAGGTGGTCGAGGGCGGTGCGGTGCTTGGAAATGCACAGGTTCTTTTCGGTGATACCTCATGGGAGTTGGGGAGCGATGGCTATGCTGTATCCTCGGAGGAAAATAATGTAATTGCTTACGATAAGTACTATCTCAACGGCACTGATTCTGTTTCGGTAAGTGCGGCAGAGTCTGCCTCTGCCAATGCCCTGGCCACGGTGTGTATGACCGGTGGTACACTGTACGCAGATGCCTCAATCCGACTGGAGGCATCCGGTGGTAGTGTAGTGCTGAGCGGCGGCACGCTGAGTGGAACTATAGGTGATACTCAGGTTACAGCAGAGGGTGGTGTATTGAGTGCCGGTCTCAGCGGAAGCAGCCGGTTGAGCGCCGGCGGCACGGTGACTATCAGCGGTGCGAATACTCACACGGGCGGCACGGTGTTCAACGGCGGTTCGTTCACGCTGGGGCATGCCTCTGCGCTCGGGACCGGGAGCATCATGACGCAGGGCGCCAATACGCTTAACGCGACTACTACGGTACAGCTCAGCAGCACTATCCTCAACAGCGGCAGCCTCACGCTCAACGGCGTGTTTGATGTGTCTGCCTTGACCTTGGCTGCCCAGTCTGCCACCTATGTGGATGCTGCCGGCAATACCGGCACCAGCGGCTTCCGCAAAGCAAGCGGTTATCAGGTGCAGGTGGTGAATGGCGGTACCGTGAGTGGCAATGCTACCATTAAACATGGTTCGCGTTCTCTCAGCCTGGGGAGCGATGGATACGCAACCAGTGGCGGTGGTGTATCCTACGCAACCTACTACCTCAACAGCGGTGATTCTGTGAGTGTGAGCGCGGCTGAGGCGGCTTCTGCCAACGCGCTGACTTCTGTGAGCATGTCCGGCGGCAGCCTGTATGCCGATGCCTCCACCAGAGTTACATCTACAGGTGGTCATATCTTGCTGAGCAGTGGCTCGCTGAGCGGCTCGGTGAAGAATGCCGATGTGGCAGCCACGGGGGGTACGCTCAGTGCTGTGCTGAGTGGCTCAAGCAGCCTGAGTGCCGGTGGTGCTGTGACCATCAGCGGCGCGAATACGCACACGGGCGGCACGTTGTTCAACGGCGGTACCTTCACGCTGAGCCATGCCTCTGCGCTGGGTTCCGGCAGCATCATGACGCAGGGTTCAAATACTCTCACCGCCACTACGCTGGTCCGGCTCAGCAGCTCCATTCTCAACAGCGGCAGCCTCACGCTCAACGGCGTGTTTGATGTATCTGCCTTGACCTTGGCTGCCCAGTCAGCCACATATGTGGACGCTGCCGGCAATACTGGTACCAGCGGATTCCGGAAAGCCGGTGGTTATCAGGTGCAGGTGGTGAATGGCGGCGCTGTGAGTGGAAGTGCTATCATAACCCATGGCAGTAACACTCTTGCGCTGGGGAGCGATGGCTATGCTGCTATGGGCGGCGAGGTTGATTATCACGCCTACTATCTCCAGGGAACCGACTCCGTGAGCGTGAGTGCGGCTATGGCTGCATCCTCCGGAGCCCTGACATCGGTATCGATGAGCGGGGGGACTCTGCATGTTGATGATTCGATGATGGTAAAGGCAACGGGCGGGCAGATTCAGCTCACCAGCGGTACCTTGAGTGGTTCCGTAAGTGGTGAAGCCTCCATCTCGGCATCGGGTGGCGGATGTATCGCCAGTGCCAACACGCACACGGGGGGCACAGTGTTCAACGGTGGTTCATTCGCGCTGGCTCATGCTGCAGCTCTGGGAAATGGCACAGTGGTGACGATGGGAACCACAGCGCTTGAGGCGGAGACAACAGTTGCGCTTAAGAGCGAGATTCTCAATAGCGGGGAGCTCAGTCTCAGCGGGGTATTTGATGTTTCATCCCTGGCGTTGAACTCGTTCGATGTAAGCTATGTGGATGCGGCCGGCAATGCCGGTGGCAGCGGTTTTGCCAAATCTGCCGGCTACAGTGTGCAGGTGGTGAATGGCGGCTCAGTCAGTGGCAACGCCACGTTCCGGCATGGCAGCCACACACTGACGCTCGGTAGCGATGGACTGGCTGTTCTCGGGGGTGGAGTTGCCTACGATACATACTACCTGAACAGCGGAGATGTGGTGAGTGCTTCTGCCGCGAGAAAGGCTTCTGCTGATGCTCTTTCCAATATTTCCATGTCGGGGGGTAACCTGTATGCAGATACTTCCATCGTGGTGAATGCTACAGGTGGTCAGATTCAATTATTGAATGGTACCCTGTCCGGTTCTGCCCGAAATGCCACAATTACCGCCCGCGAGGGTACAATCAGCGCAGAGCTGGGTGGGACAAGCCGACTGCTGGTGCAGGGTAATGTAAAGGTCAGCGGGAATAATACCTACACTGGAGGTACTGTGCTGAATGAGGGTGTGTTGGAAATGACGCATGCCCACGCTCTGGGCACGGGCAATGTCACCCTGGTGGATGGACGCTTGCGGAACTCCGGCAGTGCTCCCACCAATATTACCGCCGGGACGGTTACCTTAAAAGGCTCTGTTCTCGAAGGCCGCTTCACGCTTGATGGCAGCAGTAGCTGGGATGTCAGGAGTAATACCGAAATCCAGGGATCTCTTGCTCTGGAAGGCGGCTTACTGCAGCTGCACAGCTCGTCGCTGAATGTATCGGATACGCTCGTTCTGGGCAACGCCACCATCGAACTGGATGCATCCTATGTGGAAGGTAATACCTACACATTGCTCTCTGCCGGTAATATCTCCGGCAGCGTGTTCGCGCTGGAATTGCAGGGTGCTTCATCTCTTCATTGTTTGAAAGTAGAGGATAATGCGCTGGTACTCAGGTATATGAGTGAGGTGGCGCCCACCGGGGCTGCTCTGCAGGGAAGCAATTTGACAAAGGATGACAAGGTGGTGATTGAGGAAGCCGGTTCCATCGTTCTTGAGGGGTCGGTAGCACCGGGTGCCATTACCGTGGCGGCAGATACGAATGTCACTCTGGCAAGTAATAAAAAAGCCCCCGGTTCTCTGACTGGCGATGGAAACCTGTCCAAGAGCGGTGGCGGTACCCTTACGCTCAACGAGGATAACAGCAGTTGGACAGGCGATACCTGCCTGAACGGCGGCGGTATCAAGGTGAAGGGAGATAATTCATTGGGGCAGGGTGATGTCTATGTAGAAAATGGTACTCTGGACCTTTCCTCCAAAGCTGTGGGTAATGACATTGTTCAGACCGGAACCGGCGTAATCAAGGGGGGTAAGAAGTTTACGGGTACCTATACGCTTGAGGAAGGCGCTGAGCTGATGAAAGGCTCAACGCTGGACATTGCTACCTCTGCCACGCTTTCGGGTGGTGTGGTGAGCGGCTCGCTGAGCGGTTCCGGCCAGGTAAACGTCACGGGCGAGGTAATATTGAGTGATAACGGTAAGATCAGCACCAATGCCCTTAGTGTGAATGAGAGCGGTTTCTTGACTGTGAGTGCCAAGGGGCTGTCGATGAACGCCAAGACATCCACCCTTACGCTGGATGGTGGTTCTATTGTGACCCAGGGTAAACTGAGCGGTTGTGAGCTTGATATTTCGAATGGCGGCTCACTGGTGACCAGTAGCGCCAAACCGGTAGCTTTGTCATTCAAGGGAGATTTCGAGGCAAGCGGCTTGCGTGATGAAGATGGCGAAATCATCAGAAAATCTACCATCAGCATTTACGGCGGTTTTACAGCTTCCAGCCTGTCATTGACTGATTCTGACTTCAGATTGGAAATGAACGCCGGGATGCGTAGTGTGGGTGCTTCTCCAAAGGCTCAGACAGTCAATATCAACGGAAAGAACGCGGATAACGCGGTAGATGATTCTGAGCTGGTGGTAGCCGGTAAGATGAGCGTAACCGGTAATCTGGAGCTGAAGAACAATTCCTTTATCCGCCTTTACGACCCGAGCGGCAAGAACGCCGCCATGCCGCTGGCAGTGAAGGGTAATTTCACACTGGGCAGTGGCTGCAGCCTGACTCTCAGCGGAGCTCTCAGCGCTGCTAATCTGACGGTTGATGGTGCATGCATCACCATGACGAGCAGTAAGCCCCAGACCATCAAGGTGAGCAAGAAACTCACGCTGAACAGCGGTAGTACCATTGACCTGAGTGACTGCAGTTTCGAGGGCGGTAAGTCTTACAAGCTGGCTACCTTCAAGGAATATGAAGGACTGAGTGAAGCTGATTTGTACTCCGTATTCGGCATCACGGCGGGCAATGGTATTGAGCTGATTCTTGACGATAAGAAGTCCATCACGCTGACGCTGGGCAAGGGCGCAACCTGGAATCCCGTATTCGACAAGGACGATGAATCCGACGAGCCCGGGGAGATTGATGGGGGGACACCCGGCTCTACCGCGGTGCTGGTGACGGCACCGGACCTCAGCCCGGTGGCGGATGCGCTGGTGCAGGCCAACTGGGGACAGGTGGAGGCCAGCCGCGCCTTTGTGAATGCCATCGGCAGCCGCAGCATGACGGTGCAGCTGGGCAGCGGTGAGCGCGCTGTGTGGGCCGGTGCTATCGGTGCCAGCAGCCGCCACAGCGCCGCAGGTGGCCACAATGGTGCTGATACCAACGTGACAGGCGGCGCCCTGGGTGTGGAAACCCAGCTGTGCGAAAGCAGCCTGCTGGGCGTGGCGCTGGGCAGCAGCCGCACCCGCGTGAGCGCCCACAATTACGGCACCATCAAGCAGGATACCACGCACCTGGGCCTCTACGGTCAGACGAACTGGAACAAGCTGAGCGCTGACTGGAGCGCCGCCTATGGCCGCAGTGATTCGGAAATCCACGACAGCAGCTGGAAGCAGAATCACCTGCAGCTGGACGGCCGCGTGAGCTACGACCACGCCCTGAGTAGCAGCACCGTGCTGCGCGGCTTCGGCGGCATGCAGTACTACGCTTCCGACAGCGCCACGGTGGACGGCATCAAGACCGGCTCCATCCAGAACCTGCGCGCTGAAATCGGCGTGGGCGCCAGCCACGCCATCGGCAAGCTGGGCGTATACGGCGAAGTGGCCGTGCACCAGGACCTGGTGCGCCACAACCCGACCGTAACCACGCCCGATGCCCGCTACCGCGGCATGAACCCCGGCCGCACCGGCCTGAACTTCACCGTGGGCGCCAGCTACAGCCTCACCGACCAGTGGAGCGTGAACGCGAGCTACACAGGAGAAATCGTAGAGAACGCCAACGCTCATAGCGCCAGCGTAGGCGCCACCTACAAGTTCTGATAGCAAACTTAAGCATTCCTCAGAACCCCGGTGAGCTATTCACCGGGGTTCTCTCTTCTTCAGAAAAAATATTTTTCTATCTAACCTGCACGAAAATGTGCGAGTTAGGGCAGGGGATGAAAAATAATGCACAAAAAATCTCAAAAATATGCTTGACGTTTCGTCGTGGTTCTGGTAAGCTTTGCCCCGCACCCCGCTACGGGGTAGCCCGAAAGAGAAAGCGGTTCACCGCTCACTACGGCCGGGCGAGGCAATTTTCCAAGTATGACTTTCCGAGGCGCCGAGGGCGGCAGAAATGCAGCTC
>JAZONE010000014.1:0-16431 GCA_045654325.1 Akkermansia sp. | reverse complement strand
TTGTCTGACGCGGAACTCTGTTGTTGCTTGCGGGATATCAGCTGTGGCTATCTTCTCGCCCGGCTCAGTAGCGAAAACCTGCGGAGAAGCCAATGCCAACAAGGCAAGCGAAGAACATACAAAAGGTCTCAGATTCATAGTATTTGGAAGATGGTTATTTGTTACGGTGTCATGTTACCAGAATCCGGGAGGCTCTGCAAGCTGTTAGTTCGGAGCCGGGAGATAATTCCATGCAACTAAGCGCAAAAACAGGCCCGCAAGCCTAGGATGCCCAGCCGCTGGAGCCCTTGGTCTGCCGGGGCTCATTCTTGCCTGAGATTTCGATGAATTACGTGTAAATTGCCGTAAATAGTCTTCATCAATGACACCATGACCATAGAAACAGCATTTTCCTGAATGCCGGTAAAAATTGGGCTTTGTTTGGCATTACATGGGACTGTTTTCTCATTAATACATCGGTTTTTCGTGCGCCGTTCCACATGTGTCCCAAAGATTATGGAAAAATAGTCCTAAACAACATAAAGGCATAGTATTCTGTGTGAAAATTCGTAGTGGGGTATCAGACGCCTCACCATCGGCAGTAAGCTTTCATTTGTGTCTCTATCGTCGTAAGCTGCTAACTTTTGATTTGTCAATCGTAAATTGTCAATTGTAAATCCACGTGTCCCAAATCTTTGGGACACGTGTGGCGCCGTTCAGTGACTGTATTAATATTCTTGACAATTGCTCTGCAATGTGCATAATTCCCGATAGGCATGGCAACGGCAGAACAGATTATGTCTCTTATACGATCTCACACACGTGACGATCGGGAGCATTTCTATACTGTTGCTCTTCAAATTGCCTCGACAGAGGCACGCAAGGGTCATCAGGCATTCGCAAATGATATTCGTAAGGCTCTCAAAATGGTTGGGAGAGAAACGAAATCCAAGCAAGTACTTATTCCTGATGATATGCAGGATGTTCTTACATTGCGTACTCCTGACAGATTTCGTAATCAGCTCGTATTAGATGAAGCAAATCAAAAACGAGTTGATCGAATAATGCACGAGTATGTGCAACAGGAGGTACTCAAACAACACGGATTGAGCAATCGGCGCAAGATTTTATTGGCTGGTTCCCCTGGAACAGGGAAGACTATGACGGCAAATGTTCTCGCAAATACTCTACATTTGCCCATGGTTGCCGTGCAGCTCGATATGATACTTTCCCGCTACATGGGAGAAAGTAGTGCGAAACTACATCAAGTATTTGAGTTTATAGCAAAAAATAGGGCGCTCTATTTGTTTGATGAGTTTGATACTTTGGGTGGAGAACGCGGTGGAAATGATATTGGTGAGATGCGCAGGGTGCTTAATACACTATTGTTGTGTATTGAACAGGACAAATCTGAAAGCATCTTAGTTGCGGCTACAAATAAACCAAACATGCTGGATAGGGCTATTTTCCGACGTTTCGATGATTGCATAGAATTTTCTCTGCCTGATAGGAAAGGAATTTCGCAACTTATCCGCAATTCCTTGTCGACTTTCATAACAGAGGATATATCCATTGATTCAATCGCAAAAAATTATGAAAACATGAGCTGCGCTGATGTGGTGAATGCTTGCCATGATGCTGTTAAGATTGCTCTATTGGAAGGCAATGTACAGGTAACTCAGCTTATTTTGGAGCAGTCATTTGCAGAGCGTTCAGCGGCGATAAAACTCCAGAAATAAGATATGCCTGAAAATTTACCTCTTTTAATAGTTTCGCAAGATGGCGAACATATAGCATTTTCGACTCCCGATCGAGGAAGGCATAAAGCAGGAGTATTTTCATATGGAGACAGAGTAGAACACGCAAATCGGATATTGCAACAGCTTACTGAGACGCTTGCTGGGGAGGCTAATCAGAAGGTTAAGCGTGTGTCTATTGAGACTCTGTATGGGAAAGATTTTCCCGTGGAGAGCTTGGATAAAAGTGAGATGGAACTTCTCGATTGGCGCGAAACTGGGGATAAACATGTGGCGACAGTACTTCTTCCTGAAAAAACCGTATCGAAGTTAGAAAAGAAGATTACAGATTTTCGAGATAAAGACACACCAAAACAGAAACCTAAAAATAATGGTTTAGTGGGCAGAATAGGTTCTATTGGCAGTGCCATTTCCAACTGGTATTGGAAGGATGGAACCGTTGCACCGCCAAAAGAAGATAAAATCTGGATTGAGGTATGGCTTACCAGAAAAAACAAAGAGAAAGAGTCAGAAGAGTTTCTTCGCGTGTGTAAGTCAAATGGAATCATCCATGGTAATACCCCTCTGTGTTTTCCCGAATATTTAGTCTATACTGTATATGCCAATGGGGCGAAGCTGAATTTATTAATCTCCCAACTTGATTCTATTAAGCAATGTAGAGCATGTAGAGAGCTAACCTCTTTGGTGACGACCGATAAGCCTGCTGAACAAGTTTTGTGGTCAGAACATGTTGTAGATCGTTTAATAATACCAGATAAAAGTAACCCGCGAGTGTGCGTATTAGATTCCGGCTGCAATCAGCATCCTATCCTCACACCTCTTATCCAAGGCAGAGCGTTACTATGCGCAGATGATGGAGAAAGTGGTGCTGATATGCACGTTCATGGACACGGAACATCTATGGCGGGAATCGCTGCTTATGGGAATCTTAACCACGTCATGATGAATGCCAATGGGGAAATAAAAGCGCATCCTATAGAATCGTGTCGTATCATGGGGCTAGTTGGTAATGAAGACAAATTGCATGGAGAAGTGACGCTTCGCGCAGTCAGTCAGGTTGAAATCGAGGACCCCATGACTCCACGCGTTTTCTGCATGGCCATTACATCGGAGCATCAGACCATGGTACTAGGCAATCCTTCGTCATGGTCTGCTGCACTTGATTCTTCTGCGTCTATGTCAGGGGAAGACGACTGCGGTGGACGGTTGTTCATTGTCTCTGCTGGCAATCGTACGGATTTTTTGTGTGATGACAAAGATGTGTCTGCCACAGTTCAAAATCCTGCTCAAGCGTGGAATATCCTTTCTATTGGAGCTGTAACTCATTTAACAGAATACATAGACCCTTTCGCCTCTTCCAATGCTAAATTATATGCTCAAGATGGAGAACTATCTCCTTGGACAAGCAATTCCTCCATTTGGAAACACTCAGCCCCTATAAAGCCAGATTTCCTTTGTGAAGGAGGAAACATTTTACTTGTTGGCGAGATAGAAGATCGGCCCGATGATTTACAGTTGCTTGCTCCAAGCAAGCATCAAACCCGCAATCAATATGTGCCATTTTATGGGACAAGTTTGGCAGCGGGGCTAGCAACGCATATGGCTGCCACCATTATGCGAGAATATCCAGCCTTAAGACTTGAAACTGTTCGTGCTCTACTTGTTCATTCTGCTGAATGGACAGACGAAATGAAGCGCATGTACCTTCCTGCAAAGCCTAGTTTTTCTTCCTATATGACCTTGGCAAGAATGTGTGGACACGGTGAAGCGAGTTTAGCGAGAGCTCTTTCATGTATGTCAAATAGTCTCACTCTGGTGTACGAAGGAGAATTGACACCGTACAGCAAGAAAGATGGACAGAACGTGACCTATAATGAAATGGTATATCATGATTTACCATGGCCAAAGGCTGCACTCGAAGAACTTGGTGATGCTTCAGTTGAGCTAAAAGTGACGCTTTCTTATTTCGTTGAACCCAATCCCTCTGCAACCGAAGGTTTGGAAAAAACTTATAGTTATCCATCATACAGTTTAAGATATAGTGTTCGTAAAAGCGTTGATACACGAGAAGCTCATCTTAAGAAGATAAACATGGCAATGAGAGAGGCTGACGACTCGGTAAATAATCGGGCTCAGTATGATGGATGGCAACTCGGAAATAACGCTTTTGTCGGTTCCATTCACTCGGATATATGGGAGGGAAGTGCTTCTGATTTAGCCGCAATGGGAGGAATCGCAGTTATTCCTGCAGCAGGTTGGTGGAAGACCAAAACGACGCACCATAGGTACAATGATAAGGCGCGGTATTCATTGATTGTTTCTATTCGTACGAAAGATATTCATAACGAGGTCAACCTATATACTGAAGTCGAAAATCAGATTAGGAATGAGGTAACTGCGAGCGTAGAAGTTACTTTATAGTGGAAAGTGTAAGCAACAACCAATCTTGAAAATCGCCACGTAAGCTGGTTTCATTTGAATCCCAATCAATGACACCATGACTATAGAAACAGCTTTTTCCTGAATGCCGGTGAAAAACGGTCGTTCTTGGGGCTATATATGCATGAGCGGGTTATTTCGCCCTCTCCTCATGCATTGAATGTGTGAGCATTCCAATATATAACCCAACAACGACCAAACGATGAGTACAAGATCGCACATCGGAATTACAGCACGCACTGGAACTCTGGAAGAGAGGACGCATCCTTGGCACACGTGTAAGCGGAAAATACCCCGTGGTAGAAAGTACCGAGGAATATGTGACCATAGGCTGCCACCGATTTGCCCGCGAGACGGTGGAGAGCATCTACCGACGCTATGCCGGCCGCACAGAACACGAGATGCACCGGCAGGAACCTGCCCTGCACCAATCCTGTGCAGACCGCATGGCACGGCTGGTGAATCTGGCATTGGCAGAACTGAGTCCCATCGTCCGCCGGCAACCCTGGTATCGAGACCTGCACGCCAAGGCAAAGCTGCTGAAACCCGTCTGCAGCCCGGGCAAAGAAAAAGCCCCCGTTAGCGGTGCGGCAACACCCGAGGGCTGATTCATGACAAATGTTTAATAGCAGGAGGCTTCCCTCCTGACGGGATTGGACCACAAATTGCAGCGTAAGTCAAGCGATTTGAAAGAAAAAAATGCCCTATTTTGATGCAAGAAGAGGTGCAATTTTTTTCTCGCGTCCACACTTGCAATCATTGATTCCGATATACCTCATAAGCTCTGCCAGACTTTCAAAAAATCTTGTGCAGACAACAAACGCGAAAGATATTTACAATCGCATCTATAAGTAGTAAAATGCGGCTGTTTCTAATTCATTTCTATGTTGTCAGGAAAATCCAGTTTTACAGTGGTTCTATTGAGCTTATTCGGGTTAGTTGGCTGTACTAAAGTTACAGAGCCTTCTTCCTGCACGCTGCACTTATCTCCCCATGTATCAAAGACTTCTTTCTCCCGGTTAAGTGCTGCTCAGGGAATTAATGTTTATCGCACCCCGGGACAAGACATAGCATATCTGTTAAATCAAAGCATTGTCTGTCGCACAGCTGAGGAACTGGTAGAGGTATGCCCTTATTTACTGGAAGAGTCAAATCTTACAGTTCATGTGAATTATCTTAGCACAGATAAAATGTTAATGGCTGCGGTACAGCCACTATTGGATATTGGGCTTAAAGTACGGTATATTACCTGTGTGAATAATTCGGATAGCGAGCCCTTCGTGTATGAACTTCGATAAGAAGAAAAATCGGGGCTGTTTCAAATTCGCTGGCCCATTCTGCTAGTCAAATTGGACTCTTTGGCGGGGAGCTTCATCGGAGCACGGGACTTCAGGCCCGTGCTCCGAAAACAACAATCTCGCTTAATTATGCCAACGCATAAGTCTGCATCCGGGAGCAGAACCGGTTATACACGTCTGAAATTTTCTTTACCTGTAATCTCAACCTCTTCGACCGGGAAACACACAATACCTTCCCTCATTCCACCAGCCGCACGGCGAAGTGTACCAGCTCGTAGGGGGTGAGATTGGCTGGAGCATCGGAGGCGGGGCCGGGGCGGTAGGCGATGTAGAATTGCACATGCCCCATGAAATCGGGCAAATCGAGCGGTTTGCCGGGTGAGAGGGGGAACCAGAGGTGGCCCTGAGCGGCGGCCCATTGCTGCGGGGTCTGGTTGCTTTCGTACCAGGATTCCACCTGCCCGGGATGGGAGACGATGATGAGCCCCAGGGCGGTGGAATCTTCCGCCATCTGTAACCGCAACGCAGATTCCGCATTCCGGGGCAGCTCCAGAGTGAACGCATCCTTAACGCGGTGGATATGTTCATATACGGAATACTCCACCCTGCACGGTCCGTGGCCGACGATGGGGTGGTAGTTGTTATGAAACTCGGTCATATTGGCCACAAGGCTGAGGCCGAAACGCCCCACCGACCAATCATCGCTGGCAGCCATATATGCCTTCTGCAGTGGCGATACATGCCAGGTGGGTGAGGTGCGTACGCCGGAACAATCCGCCAGATGCAACTCATACCAGGTTACGCGTTCGAATCCGCGGTAGCCCCATATCATCAACAGCACGGAAAACAAGCACAACAGGGACTCCCGCACCGCAGGATGCCAGCGGCACAAGCACCGCAACAGCAGCCCCGCATAGCTGAGCAGCAGAAGCCCGGTGGCCCCCAGAACACACCAGCCCAGCACCGGCCACCAGTCGTTAATCGTGTCGCCGCCGCACTGGTCCCACACCACCACAAACACCCAGCCCGAAAGGCCGAATGCCAGCAGCCAGCGATTCATCATCCTCCACCACTTCATTGCGCCACCATACTACCATGCACCACCCTGCCCCGCAAGCGGAAACCCGTAAAAACGGGAATAAAGCCCACCCAATTCCCGAAATTCGGGAATATAAGACTCCCGAATTTCGGGAATTCTCAGCTCTATTTTCCATTTTTTCGGATTTTCAGAGAAAAAAGTGCGACCAATGAGGGGTACTCACTGGCCGCACCGCGTTTCTTTCTTATGGAGTTACCGTTTCTTTTCCCAGGAGAAGGGTTCGAACTCAGCCACAGCCTTGGAGTCGGCCCAGGAGGGGCGGCGCATGGAGTAGATGAGGAAGGGTATGCCGGCGAAGATGATGGTGCCGACAATGAGGATGCCTACATACACCGCCGGGCTGCCCACGGGAATCTGGCCGGGAGGAATGAAGCTGAAGATGAGCGCCAGCAGACTGCCCAGCATGCCCAGGCCACCGATAATCCACATGCCGAAGGTCTTGCCGCCGGGTATACGGAAGGAGCGCGGAGTATCAGGCTCGCGATAGCGCAGGTAGATAGCTGCCGCGAACATGAGGAGGTACATGATCAGATACAGAATGATGGTGAGCTGAGAGATAATCTGGTACGCCGTCTGCACGCTGGGCAGCACCACAAAGAGCACGGAAAGCAGCGTGACAATGCAGCCCTGCACGATGAGAATACCCACCTGCACGCCGTTGCGGTTGGTGCTCTGCATGAAGCGCGGCAAGTAACCGGCGCAGCCTACCTGCAGCAGACCTTTCGACGGGCCACCCACCCAGGCCACCACCTGCGCCAGCACACCGAAGGCCAGGCAGAAAGCCAGGATGGGAGCCGCCCACGAGGCAGAGAAGTAAGCGAAAAGCTTATCGAAGGCGATGAGCAGACTCTGCGTGAGGGTAATCTGATCATGCGGAATGATGAAGCCGATAGCCAGTGTACCGAACACGAAGATGCACACCGTAACCACCGAGGCAATGGCAATGGCAAGCGGGTAGTCGCGGCTGGGGTTCTCGCATTCCTTCACGTGCACCGCGCTCATCTCCATACCGGCATAGAAGAGGAAGATACTGGCGGCGAGCACGATATTGTTGAAGTTCGACAAATCAGGCACAAAGTCACGGGCTTCAAGGCTGATATCGATGGGATTTCCCTGCCCCCAGTAAATCATACCCATGAGCACGAGCAGCGCGGCGGGAATCACCGTGCCGATGAGGCCGCCCCATTTGGTGATGCCGCCACTGGTCTTCATGCCGCGCATGTTCAGCAGCGTGGCCGCCCAGTAGACAATGAGCACAATGGCCACCACATACATCTTGTTGGAGGCCAGCGCGTGGTCCCACTGCTGGTCAGGCCCCATGAATGCCAGCGAAACCGCCGCAAAGGTCAGCACCGTAGGGAACCAGATGGTGGTCTGAATCCACTGCAGCCAGATGGCCAGGAACCCCAGCCGGGTGCCGAAGGCCTCACCCACCCAGCGGAACACACCGCCCTTCTGCGGCCAGCCGGTGGTCAGCTCTGCCGCCACCAGCGAAACCGGCAGCAGGAAAAACAGAGCCGCGAATATGTAATAAAAGGCTGAGCTCAGCCCATAGGTGGTTTCCGCCGGCAAGCCTCGCAGGCTCACTATGGCGGAAACATTAATCATAGCCAGGGTAAATACGCCCAGTTTGGCGGCTCGGCTACTGCCTCCGGGGCTTTTTGTATCGTTTTTCATGGTATCAGACATGGGTTACACAGTTCAGACCCCGCTTCTGCGAACCACGTTTCATATATGGTATAAAGCAGATGACCGGGTACAATTGTGATTTGCCCTGCATAGGTGTACATGATGTCAAGGGGGTAGTGTGATGTTTGGGGAACATTGTGGAACATTTGTGTCCTACAGGGAAAAATAGGGTTGATTTTTGACCGGGTATCAGGTAGAATCGCCGCCACACGTTATGGCCAGGCAAGCATTAGGAAAAGGGCTGGGAGCCCTCATTATGAAGAAGCAGGGGGGAGAAGCCCCTGTGAATGTTGTGGCAGATGGCGACCGCGTCATCAAGGCCAATGTCAAGGATATCAAGGCCTCCCCTTTCCAGCCGCGCCGCCATTTTGACCCGCAGCAGATTGAGGAGCTGGCTGCCTCCATCAAGGAACGCGGGCTCATCCAGCCCCTCGTGGTGCGCAAGGTAGATGGCCAGTACGAACTCATCGCCGGTGAGCGCCGTCTGCGCGCCGTGACCAGCCTGGGCATGACCACGGTGAAAGTGGTGGTGCACGAAGCCTCTGACCAGGAGGTGGCCGAACTCGCCCTTATTGAAAACCTGCAGCGTGCCGACCTTACCCCGCTGGAAGAGGCCGAGCAGTACCGCCTGCTGCAGGAACGTTTCGGTATGAAGCAGGAAACAATTGCCCAGCACGTAGGCAAATCCCGCGCGGTAATTGCCAACATGGTGCGCCTGCTTGATCTGGCTCCGGAAGTGCGCGACCTGCTCAACCAGCAGCAGATTACCGTAGGCCATGCCAAAGTGCTGCTGCAGCTGAAAGATGCGCTCCAGCAGACCACTGCCGCCCAGCGTGTAGCCCGCGGCACCCTCACCGTACGCCAGACGGAGCAGATGGTGCGCGACCTGCTCAACCCCGCACCTCCCGTAGAGAAGCCGGCGGCGCCTGCCCTGCCTGAGGCCTATGCCCGCGTGTGCACTCAGCTTTCTCAGGATTTCGGCACCAAGGTGAACATTGCCATGAAAGGCAAGAACAACGGTGTCATCGAAATTCCCTACGCCGGGCGAGAGGATCTGGTGCGCATTCTCCAGATTTTCGGTATCAGCGAGAACCTCTGATGCGCCGCCTGCTGCCCCTGCTTCTGCTGCTCTGCTGCTGCGATGACCACCCAGAGGTCGCCCCGCAGCCGGTACCGCCTGCCGCCAGGCCCACTGAACTGGTGAGCACGCCGGAGTTCAGCGGCGACAACGCCTACGTACACTGCGCCGCCATCTGCGCCCTTGGTCCGCGCTACAGCGGCTCCCCCGCCTACGAACAGCAGCTGCAATATCTCGAAAAGCACCTGCATGCCGCGGGCTGGCAGACCGCGAGAGATGCATTCACCGCCCCCAATGGGGTTAAGATGTGCAATCTGCGTGCCTTCCGCAGCAGCGCCCCCGCACCGCTGCTGCTCAGCTGCCACATTGACACCAAAATCAACATTGCTGCCGATTTTGAAAGCGCTGACGACGGAGCCAGTGGTGCCGCTGTGCTGCTGGAGCTGGCTCGCACACTGGGAGACGCACCGGTGGAACTCATTTTTCTGGATGGCGAAGAAGCATTTGCCCGCCACATGAGCGAGACGGATGGGCTGTACGGCTCCAGACACGATGTCATGCGCCGTGGCGCTACCCTGCCCCGCTGGCAGATTAATCTGGATATGGTGGGCGGGCGCAACAAGACCATTGCGGTACCCTTGCTCGATACCTCGGATTTCATGTTTGCCCAGTATCGGACAGCCGTACGCGCTCTCGGCTTATCCGAAGAAAAATGGACGGTGTGGCCCGGTGGGTATCTGGATGACCACGTGCCCTACCTCGAGGCCGGGGTAGACAGCCTGAACCTCATTGCCGCGTTCAGCGGCAGCAACTGGTGGCACACCGCGCGCGACAACATGAGCCGCATCTGCCCCCGCTCGCTGCGCGACAGCGGGCAGATTACCCTGCAACTGGTGCGTCAACTACTCAACGCAGCTTCTGCAGGCGGTCAATAATCTCCTGCGGCACGGCGCTGCGTTCCCCGGGGGTATTCAGCGGCAGCGTGTGGGTCACCTTTCCTTCCGCATCATAAACGGTAAGAGTCAGGAGATTGCTGGCACCGTACAACACCAGCACACCGGCAGCGTCCTTGAACTGCAGACTCACCTCGCCTGCTTTGCCTACCATCCAGCCCCGGCCGGTCGGGTTGGCATCACGCGCCAGATTACGCAGCGCCTGCAGGTAATCTGAAACCTCCTCCGGCACAAAACCGGCCGGTAATGCAGCCAGCTGCTTCACCACCGCGCGGCGCTGCTCACGCATAGCCTGGCGGATAGCCGGGTCAACCGATACAGGGCGAATCCTGCGATCTCCACCCACGGCTGCATCCGGGCTGGAATACGCGGCACCGGCAGCCTCTGCGGGGCGCTCGCCCAGCACCACAGTGGCGCCCGCCACGCTCTGAGAGCCGGCAGGAATAAATTGCAGGTCCACCGACATACCGGGGCTGAGCTGCTGCATGACAGCCCGCATCTCAGCACGATTCGCCACCGGCTGACCATTCATCTGCAGAATGCGGTCACCGGTTTTCAGCCCGGCAGACTCAGCAGGGCTACCGGGCAGAACCGCCTGCACGACCAGCCCCACCTGCGTTGCTTCCGGATTTTTTTCTGCCACCACGCCGAAAAGGGCACGCGGCTTTTCCGCGGCCGCAGCCAGCGGTATTAACAAGACCAGAGCAAGACTGATAATCGGAGTCTTCACAGGTATTCCTCCTCTACTTCCACCTCGGTGGTATTCGGGACACGGATGACGGTGGTTGTATCGTCCGCATCGAGCACAAAGGCATCCTCGTAAATCACTTCGTAGTGCCGCACAGGAGCTTCGCCGCGGCGCCACTCAACCTTATCGATACCGCGGGAATTGATGACATTCCGGCTCATCAGTCCCTGGTCATTCCCCTCAGCCACAGCGCTGCCGGGCATAAACAAGGCTCCGCTGCCCAGCATAAGCACCAGTGCAGCAGCCGCAGCAGCGCCACCTCGCCACCAATAACCACGGCGGCGGGCAGAACCACGGCTCTGCTGAGCCTCAACATACATCTGCACCCCCAGCTTACCGGCCAGGCGTGTGGGAACTTCTGCAGGGCGCAACCGACGCAGCAGCTGTTCCATTTCGCGGCACTCACGCTCCTCGGCAGAGGCCTGCTGCATGGCACCGAGCAGGCGCGACTGCAGCTCCGCAGGCAGTGCTGCGGGTGCGGTGCTCCGGGGCTGGAAATCGGGCGGTATTGTCATGGGGTCAGCGTTCTATGGGGTTGGCTTCAAGCTCGCGGCGCAGGCTCTGCAGCGCATAGCGATAACGTGAAGTGATGGTAGATAATTTATTTCCGGTCATGTCGGCAATCTGCTGGAAGGTATGTTCGCCCCAGATATGGAGCACCACCACCTCTGCAAACTCCGGTGCCAGCTGGCGCAACATCGACTCCAGGCGGGCGCGCAAGTACTCGTCATCCGCCGCGCTGCTCAGCCAGGGAGTCTCTTCCACGCCCTCGCGCAGGGTTTCCTGCTGGGCGGTGGCGTAGTTGCGGCGCACCTGTTCACGGCGGCCGCGATCCATGGCCAGATGCCGGATAGCGGTGTAGGCATACGCGCTCCACTGGGAGCGTGCGCCGGTGAATGAACCACCCTCCACCGCGTGCACCAGCTGCACCAGCGCCTCCTGCAGCACGTCCTCGGCATCTGCCTGGCTCCGGCACTGCTGGCGGGCATATAGCAACAACTGCGAGCCGTACTCCGCAAGCCAGGCAGACCAGTCTATGCGCTCTGCCTCGCCACCTGCGGCCTCTCTGGGGGATTCGTGATTCATCTCCGTCATCGGTATAGCGTATGAATGCTCTTGTTTTATCTCAATTCCCTGCATTTTTCCAGAAAAAAACGCTCACCCCGTCAGAAGCAGGGGCTGTATCCGTTTTTGGGCAGTTCCCGTTCATGGGAGGGCTACTGATTCACCTGAACTTTCCCATACACCCCCATAACGCGAAGCCATCAAGTCCACGAACACCGTTCCTCATATTCCTCCAATGTTCCTTTCCAGTCTTCAACGATACTCCCATCGTCCTGTATACGAAAACCGCCTATCTTATCATTCTGAACAAAATAAGCCCCGATAAAAAAGGAACCAAATCCGGGACCTGGTATCCAACATTCACCAAAGGGAAGAATCTCATCGTATGCGAAATCGACTACCACATTGCCGGCATCATCTACAATACCATAGAGATTACTAGCGTTCCTGACCACTTTATACCGATTCATTGCATCGCGAATCACCTTACTATATTCACGTATCCAGCCACTGTAGCGAAATTTCAGAACCACTTCCCTCCCCCTGTTCGTGCACCTGATAATCTGAGGTTCATCATCCATGTCCTGAAACTCATTATCTTTATCAATTACGCACGTGGGCTCTTCATTCACAAAAACAGGCACATCCTCCACAACTCGGAGTATAGTAGACGCGGAGGGGCGCAAATGAGGATGCTCAAGGGTACATGCAATCATAAGTTCTCGCAAATACGGAGAAGACATGCACATCCTTTCCTCTTTTTCCAAGAAAGATACACTACCACTCACCAGCTCCTGCAGCATAACTCCGAATGACCATACATCACTATATGTATTTACACTCCAGGTGCGGTTAATCCGCTCAGGAGCCATATACTGACTGATAAGTACCGTTCTTTCAGCATCATCCTGATGAATGTACTCCGAAATCCTCTGACTGATTCCGAAATCTGCCAGCACGTAGTTCCCGGCGGCGTCCAGCAGAATGTTGGCGGGTTTAATATCCAGATGCAATATGCCGCGGCTATGGAGGTACTCCATACCACTTGCTACATCTTTCACTATTTTCCAAATCATTTCTTCATCTATGATTCCCGACAACCCCTCTATAGATCCCGACGGGCAATAAGGCATTACCAGACACAACATTCCGTCCTGGCAAACCAAATCTTTCAACGCCAGAATATTGGGATGATTCAGCCCGGAGCCAAGTTCATATTCCCGTTTTGCCTTTTCAACAGACTTATCGGAAAAAGATGCTTTATACAGCTTGACCGCAACTTTTTCTCCGGTCAATGTATCACTGGCCAGCCATACCTTCCCATACCCACCTTCGCCAATCTCTCGTTCCAGTCTGTATCTGTCTATATATTTCATATCCATTGCTGACGATGTTATAGATTACGATGAAGATAGCCATTTCCACCTGAAAATCAAGCAAAAAAACGCACCCGCAGAGGAAAACTCTGCGGGTGCGGAATTAAGATGAACCGGATTATCAGGCCTGCTGCTCAGCAGCTGCCTTTTCGGCCTCCAGCTTCTGGCGCAGCTTCTCAGGCAGCTTCACCTGAATGTGCACATCGCGCAGCTGGTTGGGCTCTGCGGGAGCGGGAGACTCGCTCATGAGGTCGGCACCGCGGTTGTTCTTCGGGAAGGCGATAACCTCGCGGATGGAGTCGCACTTGCCGATGAGCATGACCACGCGGTCCAGACCCAGGGCAAGGCCGCCGTGGGGCGGAGCACCGAAGGAGAAGGCAGCCAGCAGGTGGCCGAACTGCTCCTGAATAGTAGCGTCGTCCAGACCGAGAGCGCGGAAGGTGGCATCCTGAAGCTCCTTCTCGTGGATACGGATGGAACCGCCGCCCAGCTCGTTGCCGTTGAAGATGACGTCGTAAGCCTCGGCGCAGATATCGGTGGAAATCTCGCCCTTGAGCACCTTCTCCACGTCCTCGGGAACCGGGCGGGTGAAGGGGTGGTGAATGGCGCAGAAGCGCTGCTCCTCCTCATCCCAGCCGAAGAGCGGGAAGCGGTTCACCCAGAACAGGTCTACCTCGTCGTTGTCCTTGAGGATTTCCATGAAATCAGCGCAGGCGAGACGCACGCGGCCCAAAATGGTGCAGCTCTGCTCCCAGGCACCGGCGGCAAAGAAGATGCAGTCGCCGCTCTCGATGTTGAGGCGCTGCTTCAGGGCTTCAATCTCAGCATCGGTCAGACGCTTGGTGATGGGGCTCTTCCAGCCGTCGCGGTCATTCACGTCGCGCACCTTGATGTAGGCCAGGCCCTTGGCACCGGCTTCAATGGCGGTCTGGGTAAGGGAATCCACCTGACCCACGGAGGGGTTGAAGCCCTTGGCGTTGATGGCCTTCACCACGCCGCCATTGGCAATGGCACCGGAGAATACGCGGAAATCACTGGTAGCGAAGATATCCGAGCAATCGGTAATCTTCATCTCGAAACGGCGCTCAGGCTTGTCGGAACCGTACTGGTCCATGGCGTCGTGCCAGGTCATGCGGGGGAACGGAGTCACGATATCGCGGCCCACGCTCTCCTTGAACACGCGCTTGAGCATAGCCTCAATCCAGGCGTAGATATCCTCCGGAGTGATGAAGGAAGCCTCGATATCAATCTGCGTGAACTCAGGCTGACGGTCGGCGCGCAGGTCTTCGTCGCGGAAGCAGCGGGCCACCTGGAAGTAGCGCTCCATGCCGGCCACCATGAGCAGCTGCTTGTACTGCTGCGGAGCCTGGGGAAGAGCGTAGAAAGCACCGGGAGTCAGACGGCTGGGTACCAGGAAGTCGCGGGCGCCTTCGGGAGTGCTCTTGGAAAGGATGGGGGTCTCAATCTCCAGGAAGCCCTGCTCGTCGAGGTAGTCGCGCATAGTCTTGGTGATGCGGTGGCGCAGAATCATGTTGCGCTGCATCGCGGGACGGCGCAGGTCCAGGAAACGGTACTTGAGTCGGATATCCTCGTTGGCAATGTTGCGGTCCAGCTGGAAGGGCAGCACAGCAGCGGGGTTCAGCACGGTGAGGCTGGTGGCCTCCACCTCGATTTCGCCCGTAGCCAGGTCGGGGTTCGTGGCGTCAATCTCATCCGTCTTCAGACGGCGCACCACCTTGCCGGTCACCTGAATCACCGTCTCCACACGCAGTGCCTCGGCCTGATTGGCAAGATTAGCGTCAATTTCCGGGTGGAAAACTACCTGGGTCTTGCCGGCACGGTCGCGGAGGTCGATGAAAATCACACCGCCGTGGTCGCGCACGGTGTCCACCCAGCCGACCAGCGTCACAACCTGGTCTACATGAGCGGGGCGGAGCTCATCGCACGTATGGGTACGGTAACTGTTCATAATGAAAGTATAAGTAAAATCTGTAATATCCACGCTCCGAGAGCAGAACGCGGCGGCGTTCATTCTACGCTTTCCGGCTTAATTGTCAAGCCGTTTTTAGCTTATCCTGTGGCATGATACCGGCAGCTTTATAGTATCCAGGAAAACGAAATCCTGACCTGCGGTCAGGACGAAATCTTTGCCAAAGGCATAGACGATATCACTTCGTGACGAAATCCTCGTTTCACTCGGACTGAGCAAAGCAACGGGGGCAGGCCTCGACGCGGTGGCCGGGGGCGATTTCCACCATGGGGGGACGGTCAGTAAGCAAATCGACCGATACGCCCATGCGCTGGCAGAAGCGGCAGCCCTTCACCTGGTGGCGGATGGAGGCCACATGGCCGGGGATGGAGGGCAGCATGGTCTTGCGCTCGTATTCGCGGCGGGGCATGGCGGCCAGCAGAGCCTTGGTGTAGGCATGGCGAGGGTTGGCAAAGAGCTCCTCCACAGGGGCGCTTTCGACAATGCGCCCGGCGTACATGACGATGACGCGGTCGCAGTTCTGAGCAATGACGCCAAGGTCATGCGTGATGAGTAGAGAAGATGCCCCCAAATCCTCGCGAAGCTCGCGGAGGAGCGCCAGAATCTGCTGCTGCACGGTCACATCCAAGGCAGTGGTGGGTTCATCGGCAATGATGAGTTCGGGGCGGCAGGCCAGTGTCATGGCAATGCCCACGCGCTGGCGCATACCACCGGAAAGCGAGCCGGGGTACTGGTTTGCACACACGGCGGCGCTGGGAATGCGCACGCGGTTCAGCAAGTTGATAGCCTCCACCCAGGCGGCCTCAGCGGTCATCTCGCGGTGCAGCATGAGCGTTTCGGCAATCTGGTCGCCGATGGTATGCACGGGGTTCAGGGCGCTCATGGGCTCCTGGTAGATGAAGCCTACGCGGCCTCCGCGCTGCGCCAGCAGACGGCGCGGCGGCATGGTGACCACCTCTT
>JAZONE010000013.1:0-8483 GCA_045654325.1 Akkermansia sp. | reverse complement strand
AGAATGGCAATCACCACCATAAGCTCAATAAGGGTGAAACCCTTGGTCTTCTTAAGTGCAGATACTTTCATGGTAATAAATATAGAGGTTGCGAACACCCTAGATATACCATGTTGCGCCCGCCGTGGCAAGCCGCAAATTGAGAATGCACAAAAAAAAGCCCTGCCGGGTGGGGCAGGGCTTCTGAAAATCAGTTCAGATATGCTTTGAGGTCTTCTTCGTACAGCTCCGGTTCCAGCAGGAATGAGTCGTGTCCCTTGACGGAGTGGATGCACTTGTAGCGGGAATCGACCCCGTTCTTGAGCAGCTTGCGGTGGAAGCAGGAGATATCGCGGGCGGTGAAGCAGCAGTCCGTGTTAATGGAGAAAAGCATGAAGCGGATGCCGTGGGCGGCAAACAGCTTGAATGCCTTATCTACGCTGCCCAGCCCCGAGAAGGTGGCAAGGTCATAGCCTGCCCAGAGATTGATGATGCGGATGTAGGCGTTGGCATCGTAGCGCTTGGCAAACTTGGTGCCTTGGTGGAGCATGTAGCTTTCGGTGTTGCGCTGCGGCATGTACCAGGTAAGCATTCCCTTGCGGTCCGAAACGCCTTTGCGTGCCCGTTTCTCAAGGCCACGCTGGTTCACAAAGAGTTTGTGAGAAATCATGCGTGCCAGTGCCAGACCGCGGCGGGGCGGGTCGTTCAGCGGGTAGCGGCCCTCGCGGTAGGCGGGGTCCAGCTCGATGGCCAGAATCTGCTCGAAGGCATCGAGCTTGTGTTCGATGGCAGGCTTGTACCCGGCGCCGATGATGATGATATTCTTGATGCGGGTAGGGTAGAGAGACGCCAGAGAGAGAGAGAGCATGCCGCCCAGGCTGGGGCCTACCACGGTGAAACGGTCAATGCCGAAGTAATCCAGTACCTTAATCTGTGAGCGGGCCTGGTCGTTGGCGTTTACCAGCGGGAACCGGCTGCCCCAGGGTTCGCCATCCGGCGCGGGGCTGGTGGGGCCGCTGCTGCCGTAGCAGCTGCCCAGGTAATTGATGCAGATGATAAAGTACTTCTCCGTGTCCAGTGGTTTGCCGGGGCCGATCATGCGGTCCCACCAGCCTTCAAAGTTCTCAGGCTGCCAGAAATCGCCTGCTTCGGGCAGAGAGGCATTGAGCCCATGGGCGTGGTGGCTGCCGGTGAGTGCATGAAAGAGCAGGATGGCGTTGCTCTTGTCCGGGTTCAGCTCACCGTAGGTTTCGTAGGCAAGCTGCATTCCCGGCAGGGTTTCGCCGTTGTCGAAGGTGAAATCCCCGATGGGGAGGATGTGGGTGCGGATATTCTGGCTCATGTCTGGCTGGTACACGAAAAAAGACCGGGGTGGTTGACACCGGTCTTCTCTCTGCTGTTATCCCCGACGGAAAAGCTGGGGATGGGGTAAGATTTACTTCACGCCCTTCTTGGAGAGGCGCGTGCCGGCCGTCGTGCCCTGACGAGCCTTGAACTTGGGGTTGCTCTTGCAGATCACGTAGAGAGTGCCCTTGCGCTTCACGATCTGGCAATCAGCGTGACGGCGCTTCATGGATGCGAGTGAGGAAAGAACTTTCATGATTTTTGGTGATATGTTTGTGTTATTTGGAGAAGCTTATGCGTCGGGACGCAGATTATAGCGATATCTCGTCATTTGTAAAGACAAATTTGCGCCTACCTGTGATTTTTGCATTTTAATAGGGGCGTAACTTGCCGTAAAATCCGTTGTGCAGGGCGCGGAAGACGTTGTAAACGCGGCGGATGCTGAATTCACGATGCCTCAGAATGGAAAAGAGTGAAAAGGCGATGCGGAACCCGCAGGCAACCAGACGGGGCAGGTAGGCACGCCGGTTCTGCTGGCGGCGGCGCCAGGCCCAGTTCCGGTTCATGTAATATTGCTGCTCGATGCTCAGCCCGGGGGAGTAGTAAAGCGGGTGGCGCACCTGGCGGGCCTGCTTGAGCCGCAGCTCGTGTCTGGCGGTGGTCTCGGTATCGGACATGGCGTGGATTATGTCACCCAGAGGGCGACCAGGCAAGGATAAAACGGCGTCAGTATATTATTTTCTCTGTTTTCAGCACTTTATGCTTGCAGGGGGCGGGTGGCTGTGCTATCGTCTGCTCACCATGGAACCTGATTCTCCTCACCTAAGAGGCTCATTGATTGTTTTTGAAGGCATTGACGGCACGGGCAAGTCAACGCAGGTGGAATTGCTGGCCCGTTATCTCCGCTCCCGCGGTGTTGAAGTGGTGACCGGTTTTGAACCCACCCGTGGACCCTGGGGTATGCGGGTGCGCGAGGCTGCTCTGGCCGGCGACCGTTTGTCCATAGATGAGGAAATTGCCTGCCTGCTGCAGGACCGCCGCGAGCATGTGCGCGAGGTGATAGAACCCGCATTGCAGGCAGGGAAGTGGGTGCTGCTGGACCGCTATTACCTTTCGATGATGGCTTATCAGGGAGCCAGCGGTGCCAATGTCGAGGAAATCCGCGAGTGGAATGAGGCATTTGCCACGGTGCCGGATGTCGCTCTGTGGCTGGATATCCCCATTGAGCTTTCACAGGAGCGTATGCATGCCCGGGGAAACGGCAAGGATGCCTTCGAGAATGAAAAGTTCCTCAGTGACTGCGCCGCCATTTATTCGGCCATGGAAATGCCCTGGCTTCACCGCGTGGAGGCCGACGGCAGCATTGAAGAGGTGCACACACGGGTGCGCGAAATCATCATGGAAGAGCTTGGAATATAAAAACAGCATCCCCCGGTTTCAGGAACCGGGGGATGTTGGTTTTCAGGCTTCGTATTCTGCCCAGCTGCTGCTGGTTTCCCACACGCGCACGCGCTCCAGCCGCACACAGGGGCGCACCGGGTAGGTGCCTTCGCCCGCCTGTGCCCGGGCCAGGGCGGCTGCAGCGTGTTCATACACGACGCGGGCCATGGCTTCGCTGGTGGGGTCACCCTGGTCAAAGGGAATGATGCGGTCGCCGTAAATGGAGCGGAAGTTCTCGAAGTTCGGGTCCGCGGTATTCATGCACAGCGCGTGGTCGAACTGCTCGAGGAAAGTCCCCATCATCTCCTTGATGGCCTTGAAATCCATGACCATCTCGTTTTCATCGAGTGTTTCGGCGGCAAACACAAGCTCCACGCTGCGGGTGTGCCCGTGCGGGAACTGGCAGTTGCCGGGGTGTTTGGAAAGCAGGTGGCCGCTTTCCAGCTCGATGCTTTTGCAGATGCGGTACATTAGTCGCAGATGGGCGTAACACCCTTCTTGAGGATGATGTTGCCGTATTTGGCGGTTTCGCCACTGATGACGCAGGCGTAGGCCTGCTTGGCGCGGTCGTAGAAAGCGTAGCGCTCCACGCGTTCGATGGTGCCTTCGTAGCCCATGGCGGCGCGGTACTTGGCTTCCACGGCGGGGTCGAGCGTATCGCCCGGCACGGCTTCCATCATGATGACGGGGATGGCGTAGCTGTCCAGCTCAAACAGGGGGATGATGCCCTTGAGCAGGGTATCTGCGCCCAGACCATCGGCGCGCACCACGGTGTTGCAGAAGGTGTGTGCCGGGAAATGGGCGTCGGAAATGACGATTTCATCACCATGCCCCATCTCAGCAAGAATCTTGAGCAGGGTAGGAGACACAACGGGAGAAATTCCTTTTAACATAGTGCCCGTATCTTGCCACAGCCGCGCGCGGGAGTCAATCATAAACGCGACGGCATAATCAGATTGGCATCTGTTTCAGATCTGCAGACTCGTTCTGCTCGCCAAAGTCGGAAGTTGGCGAGCCCATACAGGCGCACGTAGTGCGCGGAATTCTGAGCCCGTAGGGCGGCATAATCATAGCCCAGCGTGGAGCCGCAACGCGGCGGAACGCTGGGTTTGGTGTTAAATATACCCGGAACCCCGAACGAAGTGAGTGGGTGGCAGGGAGACCGCAGCTTATTGTGGCGCAACGCTTTCTGCCGCCCACTCGCCATGCTCGGGGCTCTGATATCATTTTCGTTTTACCCAGGGTTCCGCGACTGCGTCGCTGCACCCTGGGCTATGATTATGCCGCCCTAACGGGCTCAAATTTCCGCTCGCCTGCGGCTCGACAAAGTCCAATTTATCGGGCTGCATGGTAATTTCCAGATTTATTAGAAGAAGTCTCCAATCTCGATTTGCAGCCGCTGCTTATACAAACGCGCAATCTTTGTTCGTTCAGCACGTCAGCTAGTTCTGCTAGATTTATCTGCCTGCAAATCTGAAACAGCCCCGAACAAAGCTCAACGCAGCGCATATGACGGGACTGCTTTACTTTTCTCAGTTATGGATGCGACAAAAGGCTTGATATCTCCCCCGTGGGAGCGTACACTCTGCGCACAACATTATCCCCCCCTTTATCATGGAAAACGGCAGAATCACCCTGGCAGGCATCGGTTGCGGCTCCCGCACACGCACCTACATGAAACTGGCAATGGAATACCCGGACAAGTTCCGCATCGTGGCGGCGGCTGACCCGGTAACCGTGCGCGCTGAGCAGGTGCGCGATTTTGCTCCTGAGGAGGAGCGCAGCAGCATCCGCCTCTTTGCCAATGCCGATGAGCTGCTCTCACAGCCGAAGCTGGCCGACGTAGCCATCATCGGCACGCAGGACGACTACCACTTCGAGCCCGCCAAGCGCGCGCTGGAGCTGGGCTATGACCTGCTGCTCGAAAAACCCATTTCCAAGACACTGCGCGAAACCCTCGAGCTGCGCGACCTGGCCGAGAAGCTGGGTCGCCGCGTGGCCATCTGCCACGTGCTGCGCTACACTCCGTTCTACAACGCCATCCGCAATGTCATCCGCAGCGGTGAACTGGGCGAAATCATGACCTTCAATGCCAACGAAGGCGTGGGCGCCTGGCATTTCGGCCACTCCTTCGTGCGCGGCCACTGGGGCAACAGCACCAAATCCACCCCCATGATTGTGGCCAAGTGCTGCCACGATATGGACATTCTCTACTGGCTGCTCAACCGCCCCTGCGAGCAGGTATCCAGCTTCGGCGAGCTCTCCTTCTTCCGCAAGGAAACCCTCACCGAACCCCGCCCTGCCCGCTGCACCGACTGGACCACCCCCATCGGCGAAGATCCGTGGGACGCCCGCAAGTACATCACCGATGACTCCTGCCGCCGCTGGCTCAAGATGGTGATGGACGGCGTGGATGAAGCCACCCCCGAGCAGATTACCGAGTGGCTCAAGACCTCTCCCTGGGGACGCGATGCCTTCCAGTGCGAGGACAACGACCAGCCCGACCACCTCGTGGCCATTCTGCGCTACATGGGCGGCATTACCGGCACCTTCACCATGACTGCCTTCGAAGAAGGCCGCCACATCGAAATCTACGGCACCAAGGCCAAGCTCCGCGCCGGCGCATTCTACAAGGAAAACGGCCCGGGCGAAATCACCATCACCGAGCATTTCTCCAAGAAGATGCGTAAGGTCGATATCGAGGAAGCCGACGGCGGCTATGCCGGCCACGGCGGCGGCGACTGGGGCCTGGTGAGCAACCTGTACAACGATATGCGCGTGGTGGAGGACACCACCCTCATGACCACCCCCATTCAGGCCAGCGCCCACTCCCACGTCATTGCCTTTGCCGTGGAGCACGCCCGCCGCACCGGCGAAGTGGTCGACATCAAGGAGTTCGAGCGCCGCGTACTCGCCGGCGAGCTGAACTACTGATTTCTCACCCGCCTTTCAACACATGTGCCCCCACCTGCGCAGAGTATGCACCATTCTGGCTACCGCGCTGGTGGGGGCTTCAAAATAAAGCGAACATTTCATTATGATGGCTGGCGACAAATATGCACACATGGTAAACCGCCTGCATATAGCCCGGTCAGCATTCCCTCTGGTTGTGGCGTGCCTCAGCCTCACCTCATGCATGAGGACCTACCAACGCTGCTACGAACACGCTTTCGCAACTGAGGGTGTATACTGCAGCCCGGATGCCGTATATCACAGCAACGAAAAGGAGTACGCCAAAGGGCAACGCACCCAGTTGCGCCATGTACGCTACCGCTCATGGGAGAACTTTTACGAATGGTATTACCACGAAGGCTGGGAGATGAAACCCATCCCCGGTACTGAAGGTGACATTGTATACCATGAGTTGAAAAAGGATTCAGAGGGCAAACTGAAGTTCGCTGATGATGCGGAATGGTTTAGCGCTCCGGATGATAGATTCACGCCGAGCGAGAACAAACAACTACTTCAGAACGTGTACATAACAGACCTGACTGAAGACAGGCACCTTACCTGGCGCGCTCTCTACGCTCTGCCGGCATCGGCAGTCTGCTTTGCGGTAGAAGCGCCACTCAACGTCGCCAGCGTCACCCTGTTCCTGATCAGCGACATTGTTGGAGCGATGTTCTGAAAAACGCGAGCTCTCCCGTCTTCATGATGTAAGAGTCGAGCCGTACCCGGAGCATAAGTAAAAACATCTGCACACATTGGCATCAATAGAGGGTAGCTAGTAAAAACAGCGCGGTGAGAATCGGGAAATCACATCGTGAAAACAAACTGCTTTATGGCTTAAGCACCGAATTATACCCCGCTGCATGTTCAAAGGCTCCTGACATTTCCTCTTGTTGCGCTGCCGGGATTCCCATATTCGTTGCAATGCTTCGCCAGCCCGATACAGCCCGGGCTATGGGGATGAGTAACTCCTTAGCCTCCCTGGGGCGTATATAAAAAACATCCGCGTGATCACAGAGTAATTTGAGTGAAGCTGTATTATCTCCCTCCACGATATCCATGGAAAGAGTATGCCCCTTGACATGCTCCGGAGTGGGGTTGACATCAAACAGCGGAGCCAGTTGCCATCCCTTTCGTTCCAGACGAAGGAAACCATGATTCCTTGGGTGATCATCCACATTGGTCACCATGATGCTCAGCGCTATGCGGCACCACAGTTCTTTCAGGTCTGCCCGGGGATTTGCTGTATACTGGCTCATATACTCTGCCAGCTCTGCGTAAGAGTGAACCTCCCCGTCCTTTGCTTGCAGCATCGTCATAGCGGAAATGTAAGGCAGACGTGTACCACTGGGACTGCGATCAAAGCGGCGACTCAGAAATACACTCTTACCTCGTGCCGGGCGTTTGAGACTAAACTCCGGAACTCTTATCCCGGCTTTGGCCGCGATTGTCATAGCAACAGCCTCCCATGCTACTACATCGTATTCCTGCTGGGAGTTGCTGAACTTGGCCATATAGAGATTGCCTTGCTCATCCTTTACGCTAGCCTTGGGCCATGCACCACCCAGGGAAGAACCGGGATTCAACAGCATGCGTAATTCCGCCGGTGTTGCGGTGTCGCGGCAAAGGTGTTCCGCTGCATGATGCAAGGGAAGCAAATCAATAATCGGCGGGATGCTTGCGCCCTCATCTGTATGCAGGAATGTAGCACCTCCATCTGTAGAATATCGCAGGGCACCCATGCGGGCCATATCATTTACCCCTAGCAGATAGTGCTGTTCCCCCAAAGCTCCGCTCACCGTCGGATATCCCGGCAGACCTTTGCGATGTGCTTGCTGTATCAGTCGGCGACCCCATCTGTCCGGTGCACTGTCGCTCATGCTGCCAAAAAGCACTTGCCCCGGGGCGGTATGGTATTTTCCACGCCCCAGCGGCAGCATAGGCTCCAGCTCATAGCTGTGCGGGTGATTCAGCCACTCCTGGCTGTATTCAAAACTGGCAGAGCCCTGACGGCGGTGGTGTATCCACAATGTCCCGACCCGTATGCAGTCTGCACCAGGTTGCAATAAATCGGTATACACCCCTATCTCAGTATCATTGGTCATAGCGCTTATTCACTATATTCTTTGGCATCTGTTCTGCTTCCAGACCTAATCCTACGGCATCGTGACGCGCATCAAAAGCATCGCTCAGGCGCTCAACAAGGCCCAGAGCAAAGATAACCGCTGCGTAGCTGCTCATGGATACCCCGGAATCTCCCTTTTCGATTCGATACAGTGTTGCTCGCGATATACGCGCACGCTCCGCAAGCGTCGTCGTTGATATACGCCGCCGGCGCCGGGCATCTCGCAAATCATTTCCCATCTTCTTCAGGGCTTTTACTGCTTGCGGATAGAGTGGCCATCTCTCGTTCATGATGCCTGATTATGTCTCACATCTGAGCAAAAAGCAAGAGTTTTTACTCAGATGTAGGACAAAATATGGGACTGTTTCAGATTTGCTGGTAGATATATATGCACCAGAACCGGCTAACGCGATGAACGAATAAAGATTACGCGTTTGTATACGCAGCGGCTACAAAATCGAGATTAGAGACATCTTCTAACGAGTCCGGAAATTATAACGCAGCCCGATAAATTGGACTTTGTCGGGCTGAAAGCCCGAGGAATTTTGAGCCCTCGGAGAGGGCGACACAATAATAGCCCAGGGTGCAGCGACGCAGTCGCGGAACCCTGGGTAAAACGAAAATGATATCAGAGCCCCGAGCATGG
>JAZONE010000012.1:0-2516 GCA_045654325.1 Akkermansia sp. | reverse complement strand
GGTGGGAGGTACGAAGTGAAAGTTCCGCGAGCCTTGCGGCTCGCCATTTGTTATCAATAGAAAACACCTGCAGGCGCAGCCTGCCTGACTTTATACTTCGCACTTCCCACCTCGTACCTCGTACTTCTGCATATTCCAATTGTATTGTTATACGCGGCGCGTGAGGCAATACCAGAGGAAAAGCGAATTATGCACCAGATACCGTTTGAAAAGGCGGCGTGGTTCCTTGCACAAGCGATACAACCACTCCAGGCCATGTGCCCTCACCCAGGCTGGGGCCTGCTGCACCAGCCCTGCATGAAAATTGAATGCAGCCCCCACGCCGAAATACATGGCGGGCGGCAATTCGGAACGGTGTTCGTAAAGCCACCTTTCCTGCCGAGGGCAGCCAAGGCCAACCCATACGCAATGTGCGCCACTCCGGCGTATGGCATCAAGCATCCTCTCATCCTCACCCTCGGGCCACGGGGGCATAGGCGGGCAATAATGCCCCACCACATCTGCCCCGGGGTACCGGCGCTGAAGATTCCTGGTAAGCAACTCGCATGATTCCTCAGTACCACCAAGCAGAAAATGTTTCAGCCCGGAATCGCGTCCGCATTTCCACATCCACTCCATCACATCCGGACCATACAAGCGATTCGCATCTGCGCCTTTTCGGCGCATCAACCACACAATAGGCATACCATCCGGGCAGATGAAATCGAACTTGCGCACCCCTGCCCCGTATTCAGCTTCGCGCAACACGCGCGTCAGCACGTGCACATCTGAATGAGCGCACAGCAGCGGGCGCTCCGTCTCCCGGGCAAGCTGCACCCACATACGGCTTGCTTCCGCCAAATCCGATGCCACATAGGGAATCCCGAAAATATCTATTGTATGGAGAGCTGCCATGCGCCCAGCAGCATACTATAGTACCCCCTGTCTGGTCAATGCAAAAGTTCCCGTCTTCGCGTCACGGCTGGCGCCGTGCTTGCTACGCCGAGGCTCTGGCCCCACGCCTTCGGCGCGGCAGTATCAATGCGCGCTCCGCGCGCCTAACTACAGTACTTCGTAATTCGTAACTCGTAATTCAAATTCCAATCGAGCTACGCTGACTTAGTAGAATTTCCCATTCCATATGCCGAATCACTCCTCGCGGCGTCGGGGCATCCTGTGTTACTCATGTCCCCCCGCCGCGCGGATCAGCTCTGCACATTCGGTATTATTTTTGTCTAAAGCAGTTTTCAGCGGGGTCAGGCCGTCGTCGGCTGCCTTATTCACATCTATTCCGGGAGCGGCCAGCAGGAGTTTCACCACTTCCGCGTGCCCTTCATCCGCAGCCTTATTGAGCGGGGTCCAGCCGTCGGCGTCTGCCTTATTCACGTATATTCCGGGAGCGTCCAGCAGGAGTTTCACCACTTCTGCGTGCCCTCCCCTCGCAGCCATATAGAGCGGGGTCCTGACGATGATGCTTGCCTTATTCACGTCTATTCCGGGAGCGGCCAGCAGGAGTTTCACCACTTCCGCGTGCCCTTTATCCGCAGCCATATAGAGCGGAGTCCAGCCGGCGGTGCTTGCATAATTCGGATTTATACCGGCAGCCAGCATCAGGCGGACTTTTTCGACATCTCCGGCTTCCGCAGCTGAACGCAAAACTCCTCCATACGGGTTTGATACGCCTAATTCCCGCAAGCGAGCCAGGGCTCCTTCACGGGTGGCTTCTCTGACCCGGCGTTCTTCTTCCTCCCGGGCTTTGCGAGCCTCTTCTTCCTTGACCTTCTGACCTATTTCTACCAGAGGCGCCACTTCCTGAAGTTTCTGCTCTGCGGTTGTCGCCCGTTCTTCTGCGGTTGTCGCCCGTTGTTCTGCGGCAGTCAGTTTCTGCTCCCATTCTGCTGCTGTATTCAGATGGTATAAAATACCCACGCCGCCTGCGGCCAGCAGAAGCAGAACCAGTACCCAGGGGAGGCGGGCACTGCCTTTCACTGGAGCCTGCGCAGATGGAGACGGCTCAGTAAGCGCTTCCTTTTTCACCTTCTCAGCGGGGAGGGACCTGAGCCATTCGGCGGCGCTCTGCCAGCGGTCTTCCGGCCAGATAGCCAGAGCCTTGTCGATTCCCTTGAGCAAGGCCGGGCTGAAGCGTTGAGTCAGTTCCTTGCGTGAGGCGAGCGGCTGATAACAGTCGCGCTTGCCCATGCGGTTCACACTGCGGGGTGGGCGTTCCCCGGTGATGAGGCGGTAGCAGGTAGCCCCCAGGGCGTAGAGATCGGTCCACGGGCCATGTTTGCTGCCGCTCTGCAGTTGCTCGATGGGGGTGTAGCCCTCCGACTCAATGTGCGTGGCCGAGCGCTCGCTCACCATGATACGAGCCGCTCCAAAATCGATGAGTACCAGTTCTCCATCCGCCTGCAGCAATACATTGGCAGGTTTGATATCACGGTGCAGCACATTGCGGCCATGCAGGTACTCCAGTGTCACCAGCAGGCGGCGCAGTTGCGGGAGCAGCCAGGACTCCGTTATCTCTGCCGGGGCGG
>JAZONE010000011.1:0-6687 GCA_045654325.1 Akkermansia sp. | reverse complement strand
AGCGTGTCGAGAATGAAGTTGTGCACCGGCCAGAAGGTATCCTCGGGGAAGGAATCAGTACCCAGGCCGTCCTGGTTGCTCACCATCACGAACTCGTAGTCGGTAAGCTCGCGGATGCTGCTCAGCGCGCGGAAGGAGCCGGGCACAAACACCAGCTTCTCGAAAGCATCAATCTGCTCATCGGCGGGTTCCTGAATGATGGTGCCGTCGCGGTCGATGAAAAGGGCCTTTTTCTTCATGGTCAGAATTGCTTGAGTGCTGCGAGGAGTTCGTCGTTCTCGGCGGGGGTGCCGATGGTGATGCGCAGACAGTTCTCGCACATCATGATGCGGTGGCGGTTGCGCACGATAATACCCTGCTCCACCAGAGCGTCGTAGATTCCGCAGGCATCCTTCACCTTGGCCAGGAAGAAGTTAGCATCGCTGGGGTATACCTTCTCGCAGAGCGGGAGCGCAGCCACGGCCTGCATCATGCGGGAGCGCTCGGCAAGGGCTTCCTCTGCCCAGGCGCGGATTTCATCCATGTGGTCCAGGCGCTCCATGGCGGCACGCTGGGTGAGGATGTTCACGTTGTAGGGGTATTTCACCTTGTTGAACAGGGCGATGATTTCGGGGTGTGCCAGTGCCATGCCAAGGCGGATACCGGCTGAGGCCCAGGCCTTGGAGAAGGTGTTGAGCACGATGAGTCGCGGATATTCCTCGAGCAGGGAGATGACGGACGAGCCCTCGGGAGCAAAATCGATGTAGGCCTCGTCCACCACCACGATACCGGGGAAGATATCGAGCACCTTGCGGATTTCCTCCAGCGGCAGCAGGTTGCCCGTGGGGTTGTTCGGGCTGCAGATGAACACCACCTTGGTGCAGGGGGAGTAGATGGAAAGCAGGAACTTCTCTGCGTCGAAGCGGTAGTCCTCCTCCAGCGGGATGGCACGGTAGCCCACGTTGTTGATATCGGCGCAGACCTCGTACATACCGTAGGTGGGGGCGATGGCGGCCACCTCATCCACACCGGGGGTGCAGAAGGTGCGGAAGATGAGATCGATGGCCTCATCGCTGCCGTTGCCCAGGAAAATTCGCTCAGGGGCCACACCCTTGTAAGCAGAAATCTTCTGCTTCAGCTCCCACTGCAGGGGGTCGGGGTAGCGGTTGTTCGGCGCGTTGTGCGGGCATTCGTTGGCATCCAGGAACACGTGGGCAGCCTTGCCTGCGTATTCATCGCGGGCAGAGCTGTAGGGCTTGAGCTTCAGGATATTCGGGCGCACCAGGCGGGCTATGCCTGTACCCTGCTCCTCCGGTTCCATGCTGGCCACGGCCTGCATGCGCAGGGTCATGGCGCGGGCGTGGGCATCGAGCTGCTCGGCCTGGGCCATGAGCTCCACCGTGCTGCCGATGCTGCGGATGCCCTCGGGGGTGAGGGTCTGCAGGGTGAGCTTGCGCTGGAAACTGTCGATGCACAGGCTGCTGTAGGCGCGCACACAGCCCATGGTGGGCAGCGTGTGGTTGGTTCCGCTGGCGTAGTCGCCCGCGCTCTCGCAGCTGTAGTTGCCCAGGAATATGGAACCGGCATTCACCGTTTCCTTTGCCACGGCATCGGCATCAGCCATGGCGATGATGAGGTGCTCAGGCCCGTAGGCATTCGTGAAATCGATGCAGTCCTGCTTATCCGCCAGCACGATGATGCGGCTGTTCGCGATGGACTTGGCGGCCACATCACGGCGGGACAGCTCAGCCAGCTGCTTCTCCACTTCTGCAGAAACAGCCTGTGCCACAGCGGCATCCGTAGTCACCAGCATGGCCTGACTGTCCGGTCCGTGCTCAGCCTGACTCAGCAGATCTGCCGCCACAAAGGCGGGCACGCAGCCGGCATCGGCCAGCACTTCCACCTCGCTGGGTCCGGCAGGCATATCGATGGCCACCCCGGCCAGAGAGGCCAGCTGCTTGGCGGCGGTCACATAAGCATTGCCCGGGCCGAAAATCTTGTCCACCTTCGGCACCGAGGCCGTGCCGTAGGTCATGGCGGCAATGGCCTGAGCCCCGCCCACCTTGAAAATGCGCTTCACGCCGCACAAATCAGCCGCGAAAAGAATGGCGGGGTTCACCTTGCCATCCTTGCCGGGAGGCGTGCAGAGCACCACTTCCTCGCAACCGGCTACTGCGGCAGGAACTGCCAGCATGAGCACAGTGGAGAACAGAGGAGCCTGGCCGCCGGGCACATAAAGGCCCACGCGCTGAATCGGAAGCGTGCGCTGCTCACAGACCACGCCGGGAGCGGTCTCCAGCTTCACGGGAGCCTGGCTGTTGCGCTGCAGTTCGTGGAAGTCGTAGATATTGCAGTAAGCCAGCTCAATGGCATCCTTCAGCTCCTGCGGCACCTGGGCTGCGGCATCCTGCACTTCGGCGGGGGAAACCGCCAGTTCCTCCAGTTCCACGCCATCAAAACGGTGACCGTACTCATGCAGCGCCTGGTCACCATGCGTATGCACAGCGTCCATGATGGGGCGCACCACATCAAAGAGTTGAGTCACATCGAAGGCCGGGCGGCGCACCAGCTCCGCCCACTGCTCGCGGTTCGGTTCCGTTATGATGGTCATGGAATAATGGAAGTTTGGTCGGGTTACAGAATCATCTTCTCAATCGGCAGCACCAGGATACCCTGGGCACCGGCTTCTTTCAGGCGGCCGATGATATCCCAGAAGCAGGTCTCATCGAGCACGGTGTGGATGCTGCACCAGCCCTCCTGGGCCAGCGGCATGATGGTGGGGCTCTTCACACCCGGCAGCACAGCCACAATCTGGTCCACACATTCCTTGGGGGCGTTCATGAGCACGTAGCGCTTATCGGCAGCGGTCATCACCGCATCCATGCGGAACAGCAGCTTGTCCAGAATCTCGCGTTTCTCGTGGCAGAGGTTCTTGTGGGCAATGAGCACAGCCTCGCTCTCCAGCACCACTTCCACCTCGCGCAGGTTGTTGCTCACCAGCGTGGCGCCGCTGCTCACGATATCAAAAATCGCATCGGCCAGGCCGATGCCGGTGGAAATCTCCACAGAACCGGTAATCACATGAATATGAGCCTGCACCCCCTGCTCCTCCAGCCAGCGGCGAAGAATCACAGGATAGGAAGTAGCAATCTTGCGGCCCTGCAGCCACTGCGGGCCGGTGTACTCATGCTCCTTCGGAACCGCAATGCTCAGGCGGCACCCGCCGAAGCCGAGCTTCTTCACGATATCGGCATCACCCTGGCGCTCCAGATATTCATTCAGCCCCACCACGCCGATATCGGCCACGCCGTCGGTCACGGTCTCGGGAATATCATCATCGCGCAGATAAAGCACTTCCATGGGGAACTTGCGGGCACTGACCAGCAGCGTGCGCTTCGACGAGCTCACCTTGATTCCGGCCTCGGCCAGAATCGCCATAGTGTCCTCATTCAAGCGGCCCTTGGATTGTACAGCAATTCTCAGTTTCATGTTAACAGGATACGGATTTTTCTGTAGGTTTCTATCACAGAACAAGGACGCATCTATGTGTATAGAAGCGTCCTCGTTCTCTAGCACATACGTGCCGGATTGGAATTTAGGAAAGCTTAGCAGCAGCCTCCTTGAGGTTCTTACCAACCTTGAACTTCACCACCGTGCGGGCAGGAATCGGGACGTTCTTGGCGGGATCCTTGGGGTTGCGGCCAACCTTGGGCTTCACTTCCTTCACAGTGAAAGTGCCGAAGTTGCGCAGCACAACGCGATCACCCTTACCCAGAGCATCGGTAATCAGCTCGATGGTCTTCTGGATGATGTCAAGCACCTCGTTCTGCGTGAAACCGTTGTCCAGCTCAGCGCATACCTTGTTCACAAGCTCTCTCTTAGTAATCGTATTTGCCATAGTAAAAATCGCTTTGTTGAAAAGCCGGGCACATTGTAGACCAAAAAAATCTTTTTGTCTCGCCTAAAGTGACAAAAAACAGCATTTTTTGCGTCAACTGCCCGATTTTTAGCGCTTTTTCGGCCTTTTGGGGTTGACGGAATGGCGATTTCTCCGCATTCTAGTGCCCGAGATGGCCAATCAGTACAGTATTCAGCTCACCAAACCAGAAGCCGATGCGCTCCGGAAAAAGCTAGAGCGAACTTCAGAATTCCGCATAACCACGCGGGATTACGCCGATTTCTGTTTTGAGTCAGAAACGGTAAATACAGCCTATTATCCCAAGAAGGGCCGCCTGCTCATCCAGGGACGGGGAGCAGAGGATTTCGTCAAAGACATCCTGCAGCTCGAACCGGAGGAAAAAGCCCCTTCCCTGCGCGAAACTCTGCCCGCACTGGTGGATACCACCCCGCACTTCGGCGTGGATGAAAGCGGCAAGGGTGATTACTTCGGTCCGCTGGTCGTGGCCGGGGTATATACAGATGAGCGCTGTGCTGCCGAGCTGGTGAAAATCGGCTGCCGGGATAGTAAATCCATCCCCGATGATAAGAAGATTCACGCCATTGCCCAGAAAATCAAGAAAACCGCCGGCGTAGTCTACGAGGTCATCTGCATCGGCCCCCGCCGCTACAACGAGCTATACACCGAAATCGGGAATCTTAACCGCCTGCTCGCGTGGGGACACGCGCGCGTCATCGCTGCGCTGCATGAGAAAGTGCCCACCTGCCCCCGCGCGCTGAGTGACCAGTTCGCCAACGAATGGGTACTCAAACGAGCCCTCGGCCAGCGCCACATTCCCGTGCAGCTCGAGCAACGCACCAAGGCCGAAAGCGATGTAGCCGTGGCCGCCGCCTCCATTCTGGCCCGTGACCGCTTTGTGCAGTGGATTCAGCAGACCGCCGAAGCCAGCAAATGCCCCATGCCCCTCGGCTGCGCTCCCCACGTCACCCGCGCAGCCCAGCACTTCATCAATACCCACGGCCGCGACCGCCTTCAGGACGTGGCCAAACTCCACTTCAAAGTCACCCAGAAACTCCAGTAACAAAAAAAATCACCTTTTTTGCAAGAATTAGCTTGCAAGCCGTCAATTTTTCGTGTATATTGCCGCCGCACCCCTTCACCAAGGGTTCATGCCAAGCATGGGCAGGTGTCTGAGTGGTCGAAAGAGCACGATTGGAAATCGTGTGTACGTCAAAAGCGTACCGAGGGTTCGAATCCCTCCCTGTCCGTTGAAAATCCCGCAAGTCAAGCGCTTGCGGGATTTTTCTTTACCCTGATACTCTCCAGCTGAGGAGCAGGTACGCCTCGTATGATGGATATAAAGAGTGCGACCGCCCCCGGGCCTAATCGGGAGCGGTCGCAATTCGTGATACGAATAAAGCAATAACACCCGAAGCCGGACATTGAGAACGCATGAACGAACTGGAGAGTTCGCCATGGTATACGGGGGCTGAATCAGGCTGATTCTCGTCATTTTTAATCTTTTCCGCCGACTAGCCCGGTTATTTTGCTTGCCAAGTCAGAATAAAGAGAGTAGAATAACGCGCCCGCCGTCGGCGGCCGTTCCCTCGGCCACAACATCGCGGAGGGAACAAGATAAAACCAATACATCTACACATTCTTCATATCATGAACGAACTCAAAGGTGCATGCATCATCGGTCAGTCCGGCGGTCCTACCGCTGTGATTAACGCCAGCGTTCTGGGTGCTATCCAGACCGCTCTCAACGCTCCTCAGATTACCCGCGTGCTGGGTGCCGCCAACGGCATCAAGGGCGTGCTGGAAGGCAAGCTTTACGACATGGGCATGGAGGACCCGGTGGAGCTTGAGCTGCTGAAGTTCACCCCCTCCTCTGCTCTGGGCACCTGCCGCTACAAGATGAAGAACCCGGATGTGGATCCGACCGACTACGAGAAGATGCTCGAGACTTTCAAGAAGTTCGACGTGCGCTACTTCTTCTACAACGGTGGTAACGACTCCATGGACACCTGCAACAAGATTTCCAAGTTCATGGAGAAGAGTGGCTGGGAGTGCCGCGTGATGGGCATCCCCAAGACCATCGACAACGACCTTTTCGGCACCGACCACTGCCCCGGCTACGCCTCTGCTGCTAAGTACATCGCCACCTCCGTGATGGAAGTGAAGCACGACGCCTGCTGCTACGACACCGGTATGGTGACCATCATCGAGGTGATGGGCCGTCACGCCGGCTGGCTGACCGCCGCTGCTGCTCTGGCTACCTACGCCGGTGCCGGTCCCGACCTCATCTACCTCCCCGAGGTTGATTTCGACATGGACAGCTTCCTGAACGACGTGGAGAAGATCTACAACGCCACCGGCAAGTGCCTCGTGGTGGTTTCCGAAGGTATCCACGACAAGGATGGCAACTTCATCTCCGAAGCCAAGACCAACAGCAACGACGGCTTCGGCCACGCCCAGCTCGGCGGCCTGGCCAACAAGCTGGCTGAAATCGTGCGTGCCCGCGTGACCAGCGCCAAGGTGCGTGCCATCGAGCCCTCCCTGCTGCAGCGCTGCGCTACGCACCTGGGCTCCGCCACCGACGCTCACGAGGCTTACCGCGCCGGTAAGACCGCCGTGGAAGCTGCCGTGGCCGGTGACACCGACAAGATGCCCGCTTTCGAGCGCACCACCGACGAGGAAGGCAACTACAAGTGCGAGATGAAGCTCCTGCCCCTGGCCAGCGTAGCTAACTTCGAGCGCAAGGTTCCCCGCGAGTGGATCAACGCCGCCGGCAACAACGTGGAGATGGC
>JAZONE010000010.1:0-4431 GCA_045654325.1 Akkermansia sp. | reverse complement strand
CGAAGTGGGGCGTTGGTTATTATTTCCGCAAATAATAAAACCGAATTCCACGGCTACGGAAATACACAGTTCCGTTACGCGATGACCTACGTTGTTATCACAGCTGTAGTTCTGCTGTTTCTGAATATCTACTGCTCCCGGGTCAGTGAAAACATGATCCACCGGAACAAGGAGCTTTCCATGCTGGAAAAGTGTCAGCTGGCTGCCGACGACCCCGAGGAGGGACGAACGACCCTGAAGCGTGGTATCGATATGGCCGTGGCTCTCAACCGCCTGACTCCCGGCATGCACATGCAGTACATTCGCCTGCTGGTTTCGATGGGTAACCTCGAGAGCGTGTGTGGCAATGAGCAAGAGGTGTACCGCCATTGGCTGAAAGCTCTTGAAATGTGCCAGCTCTTGGTGAAGAGCACTCCTGACCCCGTTCTTCGCAACCGTGCGAATGCTGCATTCCAAGGGCTGCTGCCCCACGTGAAGGCTTTGCATGAGCGACTGAACCCGGCAGAAGCTGCCCCAGAACAGCCGGCTGTTGAGCAGCCCGCTACCGAGCAGCCTGCCGCTGCACCTCAGTTGCCTGTCGGTCTGTAAGAACTCGCCCGATATGGCTTCATTCCTCATATCTCAGCCGGCACTCGAGCACAATGCCCGAGTGCTGGCGCAGGTGGCGCAGGAGAGTGGTGCTCACATGCTGCTGGCGTTGAAGGCCTTTTCGACGACATCCTGTTTCGATACCCTGCGTCCGTATGCCGCGGGGTGTTGTGCGTCGGGGTTGTACGAGGCACGTCTGGCTGCCCGCCACATGGGTGGGCATGTCGCTGTGTACTCCCCGGCATATCGACCGGCTGAGCTCGAGGAATTGCTGGGCTTTGCCCATCATATTGACTTCAACAGCCTGCCCCAGTGGCAGCGCTACCGAGAGCAGTGCCTGAGCCACCCGCGCGTGCAGAGTGGCGAGCTGTTGCTCGGTCTGCGCGTGAACCCCTGTTTTTCGACCGGCCATACCGCACTTTACGACCCGTGCGTGCCGGGGGCGCGCCTGGGGATACCGGCAGAGGAACTCGCCGGAGCCGATTTGAGCGGTATTTCCGGGCTGCATTTCCATACTCTCTGCGAGCAGGGGGCTCAGGAGCTGGTGGACACCTTCCGCGCGTTCGAGAAGGATTTCGGCGCACTGCTGGCAAGCCCGCAGATTCGCTACCTGAACATGGGTGGCGGTCACTGGATTACCAAGCCGGACTACGACCGCGCCGCCCTCGTGGAGCTGGTGCGTGAGGTGCGCACTGCTTATGGTGTGGAGGTCTATCTGGAGCCGGGGGAAGCTTGGTGTGTGCACACCGGTGTGCTTCGCGCGCGTGTGCTCGACATTTTCGACTCGCTGGGCTACCGCCACGCGATACTCGATGTGAGTGCCAGTGCCCACATGCCCGATGTGCTCGAAATGCCCTACCGCCCGGACGTATACGCCGTGCACCCCGCCGGCAGCGGTACCCCCGCGGTGTGCCTGCCCGGTGAGCACTACGCCCCCGCCGGCGAGCCCGGCGAGCGGCCGCATACCTACCGCCTGGGGGCTCCCACCTGCCTGGCGGGCGATGTCATCGGCGATTTCTCCTTTGACCACCCCCTCAGCGTGGGTGATACCGTCGTGCTCGATGACATGAGCCACTACACCATCGTCAAAACCACGCATTTCAACGGCGTGCCCCACCCGGATATAGCCCTCCTCACCCAGGATGGCCGCATTTCCACCGCAAAGCACTTCACCTACGCCGACTTTGAGCAGCGCCTCGGCTGATTTGGTTCCCCTCCACCGGAGCGCGGCGTGGTAAGTTGGAAGTTGGCGATGAACTTCATCGGAGCACGGGACTTCAGTCCCGTGCTCCGAAAACAACAATCTCGCTTAATTATGCAACGCGTAATATCCCCCCCAAAAATTCCAATTTACCGGGCTTTTTTTGCAAAAAAATAAAAAAATCTACAATTTTGTCTTGACTTCGGGGGAGAGAGCGTGTATACTGCGCTCACCGCAACACTGCTTGCGGTTCCTGAAAAGGAAAAAGCGCCCGTAGCTCAATTGGATAGAGCATCTGACTACGGATCAGAAGGTTTGAGGTTCGAATCCTCACGGGCGTGCTTCTCCCAAGGAATTAAATCAGAAAATGCCGGTTCGGTTCAACGAAACCGGCTTTTTTGTCCACTAATACCTTGTGAGGATCACACACACTACATGGGGGCGTCCCGGTTTCGACTGAACATTCGAGGCGTCGGCTGCATGTGGAGGTTGATCGGCTGGCCTCCTTAAAAGCCGCTCAAAAGATTAAGTGCCTATTCTAAGAACGAATACGCCATGGCTGCGTAAATAACGCGCCTTGCGCCGATTCCCGACGCCTACTAGGGATGACGCGCCTAGCTCAGTAGGCAGGTGCCCGGCGGGGGAACCGCGCCGGGTATGACATCCACAGGTTCCTGGCTATGGTGAAAGGCCGACGCGGAGCGGATCACCGGCGAGATGCAGCAATCCGCGTCTGAACATGGAGATGCTTGCGTCAACAGTGTCCAGGACAGGGGTTCAATTCCCCTCGCCTCCAGGCTTCGTAAAACAGCGTATCAGGTTACCTGATACGCTGTTTTTCTACGCCTAGGCAGGCCAGAATGGGCTGCCGCCAGGCGTAGGGCATTTGGTCTTACAGACCAAATGGTAAGAAGCCTAGCCTCGGCGTAGCAAGAGCCCGCAGGGCTACGCGAAGCCGGGCAGCACCCCCTGTCTCGGCGTAGGCGATAGCCGAAGACGGAGCGCGCCTTACCAGAGGCCGTTTCTCATTTACAGGTTACCTGATACGCTGTTTTTCTACGCCCGGGCAGGTCGATCAGGCCTGACGGCGCGTAGACGAGTTGCAACTGAGTTGCGCTCATGATGCAGCGAGAGCGGCAGTTCAGCAACTGCCGCTCTTTCTTTTTTCAGAGAGGTGAAACGCCGGGGCGGGCTCAGGCATCGAGCGCCTGCATGAGCTCCTCGCTGAGCAGGGGCTGGTCGGCGGCTGCGGCGCAGTCTTCGAGCTGGGCCACGGTGCGGGCGCCGATGAGCACGCTGGTCACGCCGGTGCGCTGCAGCAGCCACCGCAGCGCCAGCTGGGTGAGCGGTATACCGGCCTCGGTGGCAATGCTCTGCAGGCGCGCCACGCGCCCGGCATCGGCGGCTACCTTATCGGCATCCAGGAAGATGGAATCGCTGCGCTCGGCGCGGGAACCGGCGGGCAGGGTGGGGGTGTTCAGGTATTTGCCGGTGAGCATACCCTGCGCCAGCGGCGAGAACACGATACTGCCCGTGCCCTGGCTCTTGGCGGCGGGCAGCATGCCGGCCTCGCATGCGCGGTCGAGCAGGTTGTAGCGGAACTGGTGCAGCAGGCAGGGCACGTGCGCCTCTGCCAGCAGGGTGCAGGCGCGGTTGAACGCCGCCGGCGGGTATTTTGAAAGGCCTATGTAGAGCGCCTTGCCGCTGCGCACAATCTGCACCAGCGCCTCCACCGTTTCCTCTATTGGGGTTTCGGGGTCCGGGCGGTGGTGGTAGAACACATCCACATAATCCAGCTGCAGGCGGCGCAGGCTCTGGTCCAGCCCGGAGATGAGGTGCTTGCGGCTGCCCCAGTCGCCATACGGTCCGGGCCACATGAGGTGCCCCGCCTTGGAGGCGATGAACATTTCATCGCGGTGGCCGGCAAACTCCTTCTTCAGCAGGCTGCCGAAACGCTCCTCGGCGCTGCCGGGAGGCGGTCCGTAGTTATCTGCCAGGTCAAAGTGGCATATCCCCAGCTCCAGCGCCCGGCCGATGATGGCCGCGTTCTGAACCCGGTCGTCAGCCTGGCCGAAATTGTGCCACAGCCCCAGTGATATTTCCGGCAGCAGTACCCCGCTGCGTCCGCACCTTCTATACTTCATAGGTCTGCAGTATATACCACCGGAAGCCCGCTTGTAAAGTGTGCATTGTGTTCTATGCGCTCCGTGGCATCTGCCTGGGCGCAGCCACGATAAATTGAAATTTGGCGGCATGAAATGCCGCCATGTCCCCATGCGTCAGCATGGGGATTTCTTACATCGGCCACGCCGATGTATTTCATGCGGCTTCGCCGCATATCATACCGCAGGAACTGCGGTATTTCGTGCACCGAAGGTGCAATTCATTGAGCCCCGCAAAGCGGTGCGACTGCTTCGCTGACCGAGGAATAAAAATAAACAATAATATAGAATATTAAGCTTAGGTGCTTATTGCGATTCTCTGCCTATGTGATTCAACGCTCCAATCAGCAGTCGGTCGCTACGCTCCCTCAATGAAATACTCGCTGTGCGAGTATGAAATCCGCCGTACCGGCGGAAGAAACCACTGCTTTGCAGTGGATGAATTCCTTTGCTGCGCAAAGGACGAAATACCTGCGCTTC
>JAZONE010000009.1:0-4116 GCA_045654325.1 Akkermansia sp. | reverse complement strand
ACCCCTGCCTCTATTGTATTGTTGTGGTATATTTCCCTCGTCCGATGTATAATCGGACTCACGGAGACGGAAGAATGGGGTAGCTACCCATTCTTCCTGGAGATTGGAGCGCCCGCACCCCTGCCAGGGGCAGATTAATCTACCCCCGAATGGTAAGTCAGGGACTCCTTTCTCCCCGTATAATACGGCTCCGTGTAGTGTCTCGAATAGTTGTAAGGACCATCTCGGTAACGAGTACGTCCGGAATAGAGATGGAGACAAGACCTATGATAAAGAACAATATAGAAATTAGCAAGTCAAAATTCGAAGCCATTGAGGTGGTAGATAAAAAAAGCAATACCCGCCATATCATTGTCGGGGTTGACCTGGCCAAAGCAAAATATGATGTCATGTTCAATAAGAAGCATCGTGTCTATAGCAACGATGCGAAAGGCTGCCGTCAGTTTTGTAAGACCATCAAAGAGATGGGTGAAAACGTTGTAGTAGTCTATGAAGCAACTGGCTCCATAAGCCTTTATTTTGCCGAAATGCTGGACCGCAACGGCATCGCACGCTGTCAGGTGTCACCAAGGCGCGTGCGCCATCACGCTAAAGCCGGAGAAGCTGAAGCCAAGACGGACAAAATTGACAGCGCCGTCATTCAAAGCTATGCCTTGAAATACTGGAATAACCTGCACATCAATACGCCCATGCACACAAATCACACCGCGTTGATGGAATTGCAGCGAATCAAAAGGATTTACGGACAGACAGCAGCGAAGATGAAGCAAGTGTTATCAACCTGTCAGCTGGAATCAGTTCGACAGATATTGGAAAACGAGATAACCAGGCTGAAAGCAGAACAGAAACAGATTGGAGCCAGAATCACAGCATTGATAAAGCAAGATGAATCAATGAAACATCAAATGCAGTTATACATGCAGCAGATTGGCATAGGTAAAGAAACAGCCGAAACATTAGTGTTAATGCTTCCCGAGCTGGGCACTATCAGCCGGCGCGAAATAGCCGCCCTTGTGGGTGTCGCCCCCTTCAATTATGATAGTGGTAAACATCTGGGCAAAAGGATTACACGATTTGGGCGCAGAGAGGTGCGCAGTTTGTTGTATATGTGTGTAAGAGCAGCCCTAAACGCAAAAACAGCAAATGATTATCAGAAACGCTTCAGCTATCTGTCATCAAGCGGGAAACGAAGTTATCAACAAGTTATGGTTGCGTGCATGAGAATGATGATAGTAAGACTCAATGCCATAACCCGGGACTGGATAGAGGCGGGCAGACCTGCACCCGAGATAGCAAACAAAGGAACAGTCCGCCAGAAAACAGAACTGGTAATTGAAAAGAAAACCGAGAATAAATAACAAATCTCTACTACCCTAGCCCTGGGGGTGAGGGTTTGGGAGAGGGGGAAGTGGCAATGCACTTCCCCCTCTCCCAAGTCGTGTACTCGCATTGCCTAAAAATTGAGCAATGAGTAGCAGTAAAACTCAATTTCAAAAAAAATCAGCTAATTAAAAATTCATAGTTGACTTAGCTCTAACGTCCCTGTCGGGACTCACTTTGGCTCGCCAATTCCCGATTTGTCGAACAGAAAAACGCCTTGCGGCGGGGGGCTGCAAGGCGTGTAAATGTCACTGGAAATGGATTCCTCAGAGCGTGGTGCGCATGCCCAGGGTGGTGAGCAGGGCAGTGAAGCGGGAGTAGTCGCTCTCGCGGTCGGCAGAGACCAGGGCAAACTGGTACTCGCCCATGCGGGCATCTTCTGCTGCGGCATTGCGCAGGCGGAGCTGGATGACTTCCTCCGCATCTGTCTGGCGGCCGCGCAGGCGGGCTTCCAGTTCGGCAGAGGGAACGTGGATGTACACATCGGCATAGGCGCGGCGGATGGTGGCATCGTCGCAGGCTCGGATGGAGGCTGCACCCTGCACGTCGATGTCCATGACGACGTTCTTGCCGGCTTCGAGCAGCTGGATGATGTCGCTCTTGAGTGTGCCGTAGCTGTTGCCGTGTACGGTGGCGTGCTCCAGGAACTCGCCGGCGGCTACCTTGGCAGCAAATACCTCGGGGGTGAGGAAGTGGTAATCCACGCCATCCTGTTCGCCCGGGCGGGGCTGGCGGGTGGTGCAGGAGATGGAGTAGGCGGTGAGCCCGTCCTTTTCAGCGCGGCGGCAGAGTGTGGTTTTGCCACTGCCGGAGGGGCCGGAAACGATAAGAAGAGTGCCAAGCATAGTGAGTGAATGGTGAAAGAGTGAATAGTGACGAAGTGATTATTCGATGTTCTGAACCTGTTCGCGGATTTTTTCGAGCTCGGTCTTGGCGGTGACCACGAGCTGAGCGAGCTCGGCGTCGTTGGCCTTGGAGCCGGTGGTGTTGAGCTCGCGGAAGATTTCCTGGCAGAGGAAATCGAGCGTGCGGCCTACGGGCTCGGACTTGTCGCAGATGGCTTCGAACTGGTTAAGGTGGGATTCGAGGCGGGTCATTTCCTCGGATACATCGCAGCGGTCGGCAAAGAGGGCGATTTCCTTGATGATGCGCTCGTCATCTGCCGGGAGGGGCAGCCCGGATTCGGCCAGACGCTTGAGCAGCACCTCGCGGTGGCGGGTGGCCACGCCGGCAGCGCGTGCCATGAGCTGGTTGCGGAACTCGCGCAGGGTGCCGATACGGGCAAGAAGGTCGCGCTTCATGTTGGCGCCTTCCTGGGCACGCAGCGTGACGAAGGCGTCCAGTGCCTCGCGCAGGGCGGGAATGGCGGCAGCCTCCACAGTTTCGAGCGGGAGGTCGGTCTCCGTTTCCTCGGCAATGATACCAAGGCGGAGCAGGGCATCGAGCGAGGTGTCGATGCTGCGGCCCAGAGTGGCCTCTGCCTCGGAAAGGGTGGCGGTGAGGGCGGCGAGCTTGTCGCGGTTGAGCGCCAGAGCTCCGGTTGCGCCGGGAGTGCTCTGCAGGGTGAAGGTCACATTCACGCGGCCACGGGAAACGGCGGTGGCCACGGTATCTCGCACGGTGGTTTCGAGAGCTGCCCAGGCGCGGGGCAGGGCAACGGCGATTTCTGTCTGTTTGCGGTTTACACCGCTGATTTCAACCCGGATGGAGGACCCACCCAGGGGGGCTGTGGCAGCCCCGAATCCGGTCATGCTGTTCATAAAGTGTTATTGCCGATGATGTTGAGCAGGTGCGAATCGAGGGTGAGAGCCTCGTTCACGTTGAAATTGAGGTCGGTGCGCAGTGCTTCGAGCGCCCGCATGCGGCGCAGCAGGTCGGCCACGGGTCGGGCGGTGGAAAGCGCTGCAATCTCGGGAGCGAGGGGCTGCACATCTGGCGCATGCGAGGCAAGCAGCACCGCCTGCCCGAGGCAGAGGGAAAGCAGCTCGAGCATCTGCTCTCGCTCGGCGAGGTACTCGGTTTCGATGAGTGCTGCGGTGGCATCTTTCTGGCGGGCTTCCCAGTCGCGGATATCGGTGCCTTCGGCAATGGCCTTGGCCTCTGCCTTGATGGCGGCGGTGAGTCGCTTGGTAATCTGCTCCTTGCGTTCGGCCAGCAGTGCCTGAAAATCGGCGCGCAGGGCCAGGGCTGCCACATCGGACCCGATGAGGGGGAGGGCCGCTGTGACTGCGGGCAGGAATGCCTGCTGGGCCTCAGAGAGGTGCAGGGTATTGCCTGCTTCGTGCAGGGGAACTCGCACGCAGCGGGAAAGAATGGTGGTAAGCAGGCGGCTGGGCTGCTCGGTGATGAGGATAATGACGGTCTGAGGCGGGGGCTCTTCGAGCGTTTTCAGGAAGGCGTTGGCGGCCTCTTCCATCATGCGGTCGGCTTCCAGGATGATGACCAGCTTGGTTTCTCCCGCTGCCGCACGCAGAGCCAGGAAGGGCTCCACGCTGCGGATATCCTCGATGAGAATCTTGCGGCTCTTGGAGCCGGGGCGCAGCACGCGGCACATAGGGTGACGCAGGGATTCGAGAGAGTCGGCCCGGGCGCCGTTCAACTCTGCGGCCATGGCAAGCGCCAGCTGGTGGGTGCCGGAGGTGGGGCTGCCGGTGATGAGCAGCGCGTGGGGCAGACGTCCGCTGTGGCGCGCGTGCATGAGAAGCTGCTGGGCCTGTGCCAGACTGAAAGACATGG
>JAZONE010000008.1:0-111296 GCA_045654325.1 Akkermansia sp. | reverse complement strand
ATCTGGTGCATAATTCGCTTTTCCTCTGGTATTGCCTCACGCGCCGCGTATAACAATACAATTGGAATATGCAGAAGTACGAGGTACGAGGTGGGAAGTGCGAAGTATAAAGTCAGGCAGGCTGCGCCTGCAGGTGTTTTTTATTGATAACAAATGGCGAGCCGCAAGGCTCGGGGAACTTTCACTTCGTACCTCCCACCTCGTACTTCGTACTTTTGTCGGAACGACAAATATCAATTTACAGCTTTTACGCATTCAGTTGTCTATAAGAAGTTGCAGGTTAAAAGCTTTTTTTTCTTGAATAATTCGGAAAACCATGTTATTAATCTTAATGTAAAAACAACTCCATAATACGCATATGAAAAAGACTCGTATAGTTCTGTCATAATACAGTCTTATACAATGTTTTATAGTGGTATTTGCAAGTCGCTCGCAATTAGAAATGCAAATTTGCGATTTTTTGAGAAAGTGACGCTATGAGGGGTATAACTGCTCCTTGAAGTCAGGCTTCACCTGCCCCTCACACCAACCTCACAGGGTTATTCTGTACTATTGAGGTAATGATGTAGGAGCATTCATCAAATCAGAGGTTACAAAATGAAAGCCTGGATCCAGGGCGAGATGCTTTTTTATCAATAAGGGCTATCCGTAGGCTGTTCTAATAGAAAATGCCTGTATCTGTAATCCAAGTGAGGATTACGAAAAACCGCATACAAAATTCCGATAAAATTTTTACAATAAGTTTGTGCTATCGGAAACTTCGTATGCGTGTGGTCTCGTAGATTGTATGATGCATCAGGTTGCTTCGCCTTACAAAGTCAAATGAGCATCTACAATGAGGTGTTACAAGTAACGATTTACCATCTCGGTGAAGGTCATCTTCCGATTGCTCCTCATGTCCTCCTGACGCTTCCTCTCAAAGTCTCTACGGCGTGCTTCCTCGTAGGCTTCCTTACCCTCACTCATCAATCGTGCGTCCTCATTCAAGACTTTACTTATAGCATGTCTCATACGGTCAGCATTACTTACGGTAGCCTTATCAGTCTTACCTTGTCCAAGTACTTGCGATAATTGTTCAATTCTCATACAAGTATTTACTTGATTATCAGAGAGGGGAATAATAAAGAGCCGCTACCCTTTGACGAGTAGCGACCCTTGATAAATGAGATGTAAGATTGAATTACTTGCGGCGGCGGCGTGCAGCCAGACCTGCCAGAGCCAGCAGGGAAAGCGTGGCTGTGGTCGGCTCAGGGACAATCTTTGTAAGACTTGCACCGTAAACGGTCACATTGGCATTGTTGCCATTTTTACCACCGATACGACCACCAAGTGCAAACTTATCTATGGTCTGTTCCAGATAGGCATCACCAATGGTGGTGTAACCTGCCACGGTATCACCAACATACATAGTAATAGTGCCTTCGCCGTCACTCTTGAAACTCAATGTGATGGGAGTATCGAGGGTTACAGATACATCACCTACGGCCTTATTAGTTTCATCGGGAGTGCCAAACCCGTTTTTATCCAACACAAAATTGCTATCTTGGACATAATACGCAGCCTTCCAATTGTGGGAGTTATTACCAAAACCCACGAGTTCAGGCCAATTGCCAAGGTGAGAATTGACTTCCAAGGTTACAGAAAAAACAAACTCGTCACCATAAGTCAAAGTGCTGCCTGTCTGCGTAAGGGTAAGAGGCGCATTATTCAGCGTCAGTCCGTTATTGATACCAGATGTGGGAAGTGTAGAGAGCGAAACCCCATCTGCAAACGAGGAGGTGAGGCTTGTGCCTGTGAAATCCAATGACCAGAGTTCCTGTGTGCTATCAGCAGCAGCAGCCACACCAGCCAGAGCGAGGAGTGTGATAAGTGTTTTCTTCATTGTTAGTAAGAATTGATTATTAGGAGTTTAGATTGTATTGTATAAGTCGTTCAATCTCTTGCGCATTGAGAAGTGAGCAGACTTGCTACAATCCAACGGACCTACAATACAGCATTGCTGATGCTGATACCTAATCTGCTTATTGAAAATCTGTGAGTTAGGGATAATCAATCGTTCTGATACACGCTATTCATACACTTTTCGTATTGTCCTAACTCGTAAAATTCTAATCTTTTACGAAATTTAGGCTTGCAACATCATCAGCAATGCTGAATACTCTACAATCCTAACCATCAGGAGTATGGCTGCTCTGCTAATTTCTCCACCAGCAAAGATAACTAAAAGTAGCCTGTTTGATGTATTGTATAAGTGGTGGTGCAGTAGTGGCAGATGTGTGACCACTTTTATAATACAGAAAAAGGCTACCTTTTTCGTTATCACCATTGTACTAATCGCTCCGAGCGAAGCCGAACGATAGTCAGGCGAAGCGAGGAGCACTCACGCTACGGTTTCCCAGTCTCTTATAAATCAATCATTATAAAACTCATAGCGTGTTTGCACGCTAATCATCCCTTTATAAATACAATCATTTATAATTATACTGGGAAGATAAGCGTGCATTTCTTATTAGTGTGGATAGTCTGTGAAGAAGTTATACGGTTATCAGTTTGTAATCATGTAAGGTATTCCACGAAAGATGAATGAATGCCCAGTTCCCTTTTTGATTACTCTACGAAGTGTGCTTTCGTCACAATCAAAAAACTGCTGGGCAGCCTCTCTCTTACTACTGTAATTATACTCGGTTCTAGTAGTTGTATCAATGAAAGAAAAGGCTGTATCTCCTCGTCCTCGTCTAATCTTCACCTCATCTCCGTTATCATTCAATGTATAACCTTTTCGCACCATCTTGCCATGTTGGCAAAGACTTGCGAAGGTGCTTATACAAAGTTCAATGTATTGTGAGAAGGTAGGATTTTCTGTATCCTTTACCTTTTTGAGCATACCGTTACTATCTCTCTTATAGTAGTAGTGATAAGTAGGAGTATCAGCAATCTTTACGGAGTATCCGTAATGTTCTACTGTACCTTTTATCATGTCGTGAATTGAAATCCTTATACCGTTCCTTGTATCACTCATTCTGTGGAGGTAAGGAACTCTTTTATTGGCTTTTTCAATTAGATTATTCTGCTTATCCTCATTACTTTTTCTCTTATGATAATTGTAACTTCTCAATTCCTTATCAAGCAGACCTCGTAAGTCATACAAGATTGAGAATACAACCTTTTTATCAGTTATAAGATACTTCTTATTGAGAGGAAAGTAATGTATCTCCTTATCAATTGCCGTAGGACAGTATGTTTTGATTGTGCTTATAATGTCCTCGTCCTTTATTACTATCTTACTACCAACAACTTTATACGGAAGTGGAAAGTCATTCGTAGGAAAGTTTTTATTATCGTATCTAATCATAATGTTATAATTACTTCATTTATTCGCATGAAAGTAATTATAACGGAGTTCTGTAAAAGTTAGGGAAGAGGAATGTTTGCATCAATCACAACACCTCGTCGTTGCTGCCTTGCTTTTGCTTGTTGAGCAATGACTTCAAGGTATTTCTCACTCTTGTAGAAATCTTTTGTTGCTTCCAACTTCTCAAAGAAGTATCTCGCATTAGATAAGTCCTGCATGTGTTCAATCATTGCAATGGTATCCTCGGCGGACAAATCAAGATAATGCTTTGCTTCTGTGTTCGTAGGGGCATGACCTACAAGATAATTGATGCGTGCCTCCTGATACCCTGCCTGCGTCAGTCTTGTTATCACAGTACCACGGAATGAGTGGATAGTGTAGGTATAGGTCTTTTGCATTCCTAACTCTTCATGCTCATTCAATCCCCACTTTTCACGAAGTCTCGCAAAGTGTTGAATAAGATTACCGTATGATGTATCTGCATTACCTGTGTAAAGTGAAAATACAAACTCTTTACGCTTATCAGGAGCATACTGCTGCATTTCTTTGAGCATCAGCAGGATTTCATGCATCAGGTCAGTAATTCCGAGTTCTGTTTGTAATCTCTTGTTCTTCGTTTTACGATGAGTATGCTTTATGATACCTTGTTGTAAATCAACACTTTCCCACTTCAAGCGTAGAATGTCATTCACTCGCCACCCTGTGACTATCAAGAAGTAATAAGTAGCAAATCGTTGAAACAACTGCCACTTATTCAAGTGGTTACTCTTTATTGAAGCAAGCAAGAACTTCTGCAACTGTTCATTAGTGTATGATTTTCGCTTATGTCCTGCGACCTTGGTTATTACCTTATGTAATCTCAATGTAGCGAAGGGATTACTAGGTTTCAAGGGGCTATTCTCATACTTTATCATCGCATCATTGAATACAAATCTCAATCTGGCAATGTGATGTTGTATCGTTGCGTACGCTAACCTCTCACCTTCAAGATACTTGTAATACTGTGATGCAATTGCGGAATTGACCTGATGCAATGCAAGCCCTCGATGTTTTGTGTTGAGCCAATTTATAAAGGTATTGATACGATGTCTCGCAACACTTTGAGCAGTATTATCCTTTGTAATCGTCAATTCATCATCTTTTAGGCTCATCAGATAGCCTGCTGCTGTAATCTCGTCCGTTTTACCATGAATACGGATGAATGAAGCCTGCCCCTTACTCTTGGTTTCTTCTTCATCTGCATGCTGCATCAGTTCCTTTTCAATCGCACGCTTCTCGGATGCAGTAGGGGCTTTATCACCGAGCCACTTTTTAGACTTTCTGCCATACGGATACTTCACCCCTAATGCCTCCTTGGCGTGGTCTTTCCAGATGACCGTAAAGGTTCGTGTCTTTTTGTTGTATGTAAAAGTCGCCATGCCTTTATTCTACAAGGATTAGAGCATTTGTCAATCCGAATTTGCAAATCTGCAAAATAATACTCTCAATCTCTTGCAAGAATAGGACACTTATACCTTATAAAAATGAATACAAGTATTGGTAATAGAATAGTTAGCGTTACTTTACAGCAAACCTATAAGAGTATGAAAAAGACAATTATTCTTGCGCTTGCAATGGCTCTGCCCGTGATGGCAGGGGATGACAAGGGTTCTACTGTGAAAGTGGTGGAATACCCGCCCGTGGTGACTCCTGCACCGGCGGCAGACTGCCCCTGGGCAGTGGAGATTGCCGGTGTGCACACCTGGACCATGGCAGACGCCGGGGATGACATGCACAACATCAACACCTGGGGTGTGGATACCACGGTGCTGTATAACATCAATGATAACTGGGCAGCCACGCTCCGCTTCGGCTGGGCTCAGGGAGATGATTCAACCCTTGTTCCCGGCGGCGAAATCGAGCGCGAAATCACCAACTGGTCGCTTACTGCTGGTGTACGTTATACTGCTCCCATTACCGACAAACTCTCATGGTTTGCCGCCGCTAATCTGGGCTGGGGACGCACAGAAATCAAAAATAAGGCCAATTTCGGACAGAATGAGGTGTTTGAAGCTGATGCAGATGGCGATGGCCTCTACTATTCCGCTGAAATCGGCCTGAAGTACACCATCTGGCAGGACCTCTATGCCACTGGTGCCGCAGGCGTGCGCGGTATCTGGAATGAACCGAAGGGTTCGTTGGGCGATCGCTATGACCAGCAGTTCGGCATCAGCGTGAGCGCCGGGCTCGGCTGGGATTTCTGATTGTTGCTGAACCATATGGCTTTTCAGGGGTGAGGCGGAGCAGCCTCACCCCTTTGTTATTATTTTCCGAGTAAAAGAGTTTGCTATTATGAAGGAGAAATAGTATAATTCATGCAAATAGAAAGAGAAGCCCTTATGAAAATTAATCCAGTCAGAAAAAAGAGCAGGCTGCTTTACCCGTTGGCGGTGCTTTGCGCCGGTCTCACGGCGTGTGATGGTAAGCTGGGGCAGAATGCTCCCGGCATTGTGCCCAATGACCGCGCCCCGTCTGCCCCGGATAAGTCTGAGGCGCCTTCACCGCCAGCAGCTCCTGAGGAAGAGCCCCAGCTGCTCGGCGGAGATGTGCCCTATACCCCCACTCCGGAGGATTAGGACGGATAAGGCCTGAGGATTGACAATTGACAGTTGACTATTGACAATTGATTGAATTCGCTGCGCCTTCGGCGCAGGGAACTAGACAATAGTCATTAGTCGATAGTCAATCGTCAATATAAATTTCAATTTATCGGGCTGGGCTTGCATAGAAAATCCCCCGTTGGTAGGTGAACCGCGGGGGGATTTGAGGTAATGGAGCTTTCCTTGCTTATCTGCCGCTCTGGGATTTGCCGCCGAAGAGCTTGGCGAGTTTAGCCAGGGAGGAGAAGCTGAAGGTCTTGCCGATATTGAAACCGCCGATGCTCTTGTTGAGTCGCACGCCGCGCTGGCTGACAGAGGCCCGGCCGACGCCGGCCTGGCCGAAGCTGACCGAGATGCCGCTGCGGCTGAGGTTCAGGTAGAGAATGCCGGGGATAATGGCGATGCGGGTGTATTGCGGGGCTCTGCGGTAGTCATTCCGCGAGCGGCGGCGGTATTCGTCATCCGGGGTAGGTAACATGGTGAGAGATTGTGAGTTAGTTAGAGGGTTGTACGGTCTTGCCGAAGTTCTGTTTCAGCGCCTCCTGTGAGCGGGGATCGCCCTGAATGGCGGCAATGGTGAAACACTGCTCGGCGAGCTGGCGGTTCTTCTTCACACCGCGGCCTTGCAGGTAGCGCCAGCCCATCCAGCGGGCGGCGTTGGCATCGCCCATATCGGCGGCGGCCTGGTAGAGGATGATGGCGGTCTTTTCATCTACGCCCACTTCGTTGCGGCCCTCGGCAAAATCAACGCCGCGTTCGCGCACGATATCGGGGGTGCCGCCCTGACCCAGACAGTAGCTGAAGAGCTCGTACAGGGCGGCATTACTGCAGGTGGCGGGGGAGGTGATGCAGGCGGTCAGGTAGTCGGCGCACTCGGTGTCCCTGGGAACATCGGTGCCTTTGCGGTACATGGTGGCCAGCTGCCTGAGCGCCGTGGTATCACCCATGGAGGCGGCCACGTAGAGCAGGCCTATGCCATAGCGGCGCGTGGTGCTCTTGCTCCGGTAAATCTGCAGCCCGAGCTCGCGGATGCCGGCGGCATCGGCTGCTTCGGAGAGTGCATCGTACTCGCTGTCGAGCGCTATGGCATGCAGGCGCACAGGGGCTCCTTCGGTTGGGGCTTCATCGGCGGCGTTGAGGTTCATTTCTGCGGCCTTCTGCCGGAGCTCCTTCTGCAGCTGAGGGGCGTAGCCTATGTCGTTGAAATACTCCAGCAGCAGACGAATGCTCTTTGCATCGCCGTCATTCAGCATGGAATAGCCCCATTTCTCACCTTCGGCGGTGTTGCCATCGGCAAAGGCATTGTTCATCTTATCCAGTTTTTCCTCCGGGGTGAGCGCCAGGGTGCTACCGGCCAGCAGGCCGAGGAGGCAGAGAGATTTCAATATGTTGTTCATGCTTGGGGGTGCTTGTTGAAATGTTGCTTTTTAGATTTTGCCGGTGCAGGAATCCTGCGGCGCAGCATCATGAGCAGCCAGAGCAGGGCGCCGGCCAGCAGCAGAAGAAGAATCGCCTGCAAGGGTTGGAAGAACAGTTGCGCCACACCCACCGTGAGCAGGCTCAGCAGAGTGCCCAGCACCAGTGAGATGACGGTAGCACCCGCCTCTGCCAGCTTGCGGCAGAAGGGAACCATGCCGGCCAGCGGGCTGAGCATGCAGGCAAAACCGCCCCAGAGCATGAGCCAGCCGCCGAAGCGCACGCCCCACAGCTGCGCGGTGTTGGTGTCGCGTGCTTTTTCGAAGCACTGGGGGCAGTTCAGAATCTCGGAATAGAGCAAATCGACCTTGGCGCCGTTGGTGGCGGTGAAGGGCTCGAAGCTGTTGCCCCGCTGCACAGCCACCAGTGAGACCGTCTGGGCGGGTTTGCCGGCATCCCAGCAGATACGCACATCGCCGATGGCGGGATCCTGTGTGTTCACCTCGAAGTATGTTCCGCTTTCAGGTGCACGGCCTATGTGCAGGTATTGGCCATTCAACGCGGCGCGTCCCTGCACGATGGGCGGTATCTGCGTGGGGGGAACGGCGTGGCGCTGGCCGCCGATGCGGGAAATCTGCCCGGGGGTCAGGGCAAAACCACCCAGCTGCACGTTCTGCGCACGCAGCTCGAGATTCTGCTCCTTGTAGAAGATGCGGTTGGTATCGCGGTAGCGCACATCATAGAACGCGCCGGACGGCACGGGGTCGTTCTTCCAGTAGCGCGCGTAGGTGTAAATCCACTCGTTGTCGCGGTTGCGGTTGAACTCTCGCTCGGTCATGAACATGGGCTTTTTCTCGGTGCCGATGCGCTTGGTCTTTTTCTCCACCCACTGGGCGTATTGCACCGAGCGCTTCAGCACGATGGCATTTGCCTCCACACCATAGGTCTCGTCGCGCAGTACATCCGTGGTGGAGGCCTGCCCGCGCATGAATACGAGCTTGCCCTCATTTTCCGGTGCAGGGGCTGCTATATTTTCCACCCTCTGCACCTGGGGCTCGGCTTCATCCAGCGCGTGGGAGATGTTGATATATTCCCCCTCGTTCCAGAACAGCATGTATACTGCACCTGCCAGCAGGGCCGGACCCAGCAGGAAGCCAAGGCAGCCCTTGCTGGTCTTGCTCACACAGCCGTCTTTCTGTTCTTTGTCACCCATGGCGATAGTGTAATCAGATGCCGAGACGCGAACTCACGCCTTTCCACCAGCCCTGCAGCGGGGCGCCGGCGTTGGTTCCCTGCAGCTTGAGGTACAGCAGCACAATGCCTTCCGGGGTTTTCTGCACCGGGAGGGACATGAGCCAGGTGCCATCTGCCGCCTGCAGGTTCAGGTAGAAGCAATCTGCCGGAGCACAGAGCGGCGTGGAGGACTGCGCGCCGGCCATCAGCGACAGCAGTTCCTGCGTTTCACCGGCGGAAAGGGCGTGCTCCTGATTATTCACGACGGCGGAGGCTTTGCCGGTGCGGCTGAGCGCCTGGCGCAGGTTTTCTGTGGCAATCGGGTTGTTCGCTTCGAAGCCGATAGTGGGCGGCACCACAGGAGTGGCCGGCGGTGCAGGTGGCACCGGGCTGCAGGCAGTGAGCAGCACAGCTGCTGTTATCAGATAGAGAGATTTCATCATTTGATGCTGAATTGAATGTTGCGTTGCTTGTATTCGGAGCCTTCGCTGTAGCCCTTCTTGGTAGCGGTGCCGGTGGTGGGCGTGGTGAAGTTCAGGTAGCAGGTGTGGGAGCATTCTGCTGATTCATAGCGGATTTCGGCACAACCCGCACCGGTTTTCCTGTACGTCATGCAGGTGGTTTCCTGCGGCGTGATTGCTTTCCGGTGCTGGTTATGGGAGTCGAACAGAAAATCAAAACGGCATCCGTAGCGGAAATTGGTCCACGCCGACCACGCGCTGGAGCCGACCGGGCACTCGCATATCTGCGCGTGCCGGTCGTCCAGCGTGATGATTCTGCCAGCCACGCTGTCCGGCGCGAAATCCGGCTGGCTGACAGAGCTGCAACTCGTCAGCACTAGAGCGCTCAGCACGCAGATAATACTGGTCTGGCAATGAATCATGGTAAGGGAAAATTACAGAGGCGAGGCGCTGCTGCGAATCACCCCATACGGATGAGCTGCACCCGTGCCCCAGCTGGGTACAAAGCAGCCGGAATACAGGTGATTCACCTGGTAGATGAGTGAACCTTGCTTGGTGTAACCATATACCGGGCGGCCATCTGCATAGCCGTAAATCGGTATGCCATTGGAGTCATATCTGGCACGCTGCCATTCAATGCCATTGGTAAAGCTTGTCTGGGCTGCGTTAGTCCCGGTTTGCACAGGTGCCTGGGGAGCGTAGTATCCATTTGTCAGAAAATCTTCCAACATGACTTCGCATGAGCTGAGAGAGCAGACCAGACCCGCAGCTACCAGGGCTTGAGTAATTTTTTGTTTCATCTTAATGAGGATTGTAGTTCAGGAGGGAATGGGGTGTACAAGGCGTACACCCCTTTGTTGCGTGAGTTAGTGAGAGCGGCGCTGACCAGTGCTCGGGCGCGTTACGTTGGACGGGCGACTTACCTGCGGACGGGTAACCGTGCTCGGGCGCGTCACGTTGGACGGGCGGCTGACCTGCGGGCGGGTAACCGTGCTCGGACGCGTCACGTTGGACGGGCGGCTGACCTGCGGGCGGGTAGTGGCTGCCGGGCGCTGCGGGCGAGTATCCGGGCGGCTTACCGTGCCGGGGCGGTGTCCTTTGTCCGGCTTCCGGTCACTGTGGTGGTGGCCGGAGTCGTGGTGCGGCTTGGAAGCGTGGTGATGGTGCTGCGGCCCTTTGTGCGGTTCATGCTTCGGGCGGTGCCCCGGATTGTGGCCATGGTGATACTTCGGAGGCTTGGGTGCGTGGTGGCAGCCGCTCGGGTAGTGGTGGTGGTGGACACACCAGGGAGCGGGGCGCCAATCCGGTACATAGCAACCAGCATACAGCAGGTTGATGGAGAAAATAGGTGCCCCTGATACGGTATAACCGTATACCGGACGCCCATAGGAGTAGCCATAGATGGGGAAGCCGTTGGCGTCGTAGCTGGCAGATGTCCACGCCACCGAGGTGGAAATGGAGGTGTGCCCGTTACTATAGCCATAGGAGGTGTAGACGTCATAGTGTTCGCAGGAGGTGGCCAACATGGCGGCCACTGCCAGGAGTGCTGCTTTGGTATATTTTTTCATATTGTAAATAGATGATTATAGTGAGAATGGCAAAACAGGTTCAGTCTGTCTGGCGCGACTTATTCGTAGCTGGAATTTGCGTCGCGGCAAACTCGTACATGTCGTTCAGCTTTCTGTTTGCTGTGTCAACTTGTTTCTGGTAGATTTCCAGCAATGGGTTCATGCCGGAAGGCAATAATTTATGTTTCTTAAAATCAGTTTTGTCGAGGAAATCGTTCATGCTGACCATGGGCTCAACCATGAGCCGCATCCACAGAACTGTCATAGTGCCTTCGTTGCCGATAATATTTCTGAAGGCACTATCTCCCATAAGCTGCTCGTTTTCCGTTTGCTTTATCAGTTTTTCCAAAGCTTGCAGTGCCTCGCCGGCTCCGACTCGGGCGGCGGTTCCGACGGTTTTGATGGTATCCAGACGGGAAAGGGACCATTTGTCCAGCAGCTTCATGTAATAAATTAACTGATTAGTCTGATATGTGGGCTGTTGAATCACTCTGCCACCGCGGATGTCAAAGTGCCTCCACGGTGCATAAGCTTCAGTGTGCGGCTGCACACCATAGGTCGGACCATTATATGACGAAGAAATGCGCCCGCCCAGTATCACATAGCTAAGCCAGCGATCCCGCTCATCTGAGCTGATTTTATTGTGGAAATGGTTGAAAAAAGCCAGTGAGTTTCCTTTATCATTATTGCGGAAGGTTACAACTATTTTGTGCAGTCGCTCTTCCAGCATATCAGCATTGAAGGTCTTGTGCAAATGATAAAACGCGTCCATGGTTTCCTTGCCTTGCTTGAGGCAGAGCTGAAAACGCGCCGATTGCTGCAGCATTTCCATGAAATCCTCGTGGTAAGACTGGCAGGCTTTCCTGAATGAGTCAGTAAACCACTGCATCATCAGTTCGCTGCGCTTGATAATAATCTCGCATTTAACATATTGAGCCTCCATCATGCCGGCGCGTGCCTTGGCAAGGTTCGCGCGGTTGAGTACGCCTTCCAGAAATTGACCGCTACCCGGCGAGAAGCACCCGATGTCCATCAAATCATTATAATATTTGTTGAAGATATCGGCCGGTGCCGGGTGGTCCGTACATTCCAATTCATCATTGATTGCCTGTATTTCCTTGAAGCATTTGCCGAAGGCAGTGATGATTTTGTTGTACTCAGCCACGCATACCTGCTCATATTTGGCGGCATTGCCGATGAGAGCCATCATTTCCTGTTCATCTTCCTCTGCCTTTGCCACATCTTCATCGGTAAAGACAAAGCCTTCATCTACCTCCTCTCCGGAGAAGTCAAAGCCGGCTTCCTGCGCAGAGACAGAAAGTCCCCCGCATAAAAGCGCAAAGAATATATTTCTTGCTTGGTGCATAGGTTTTATAAATAAAATTGTCTGGATGTTAATAATAATTTGCAGCGGGGTGATTCCTGGGGACTTCCTCGACGGCGGTCATGAGCAGGCGCTTGAGTGTGCTTCTCAGCTCATTTAACGCATCCTTTGCGTTGTCCAGCACCGTACGACCCTTGGATTTTTCCTGATTGGCGAGAAACTTCGTGTTATCTTTCAGATATTTATCCAGACCACACAGCAGCTCAGCGAATTGAGATGCCTGTGAGCCAACATAACTGTTGAGTTGATGATAGGTCTGTGTATAAATATCTTTGGGACCATTTTCCGCAGCTTCGGTGTATGCCTTGAACTCACTGGTGAAAGCAGAGGTATTGAAAGCATCTACAATCGACTTTCCATATTCCATCGCTTCTTCGGTGCGGTCTTTCGGCCATATCTTCAACATGCCTTCGTAAAAAAGAAGGTGAAAGGCCTCGGTGGTATAGGTGCAGCCTTCTTCGCGCATATTGACATATCGCAGGGGGTAGTTATTCGGGAGCGTATCACAGACATCCTGGTACCATTCATTTCGCTCAGAGGTGCTTATATTTTTTCCGTAGACCGTGAGGAAACGTATGGCATTTTCGTGCGGGTGGGAGGAATGTTTGATATACGACTCGATACCTGCATCATCAAAGGCTCGCTTGTTGTGAAAAAAGTCCCAGACTTTTATATATTCTGAGTCTACTTCCCGTGCTTCGCTCGATTCAAGATACAGTTTCAATCGTGCTACCGTCTGTACTTCCACGTAAAAATCCCTGTTCAAGAGAGCGCAGCCCTTGGCAAATCCCCCCATGTAGAATCTCAGCATGATTTCGGCACGGGTCATATTCGCGTCGATCGTTGCGTATGTGGCCGGTGACAGGAATGGTTTTGCCTTGGCCAGATTTGCCCGGGTGAAAGCACCCTGATTGATGGTGCCGGTGGCCGGATCCACGCCGAATTGGCTGATGAGTACATCAGCGTATTGTTTGTGAATGGCAGCAAGAGGGCGTTCATCTATGCAGTCTGCCGGGTCTACGGATTTTCTGAATGCGCGGAAACAGTTGCCCACAGTCATGATAATCCGGTTATATTCAAGGGCGCAGGCTCTCTTGTACTCCGCCTCATTCTGAAGGATTGATTCTAATCTGCGAGCTTCTTCCTCGAACTGGGCCACTTCTTCTTCCGTGAATGTGAAACCTTCCTCTTCTGCAGGAATTTGCGGCAGCAGTAAAGCTGCTGTTCCGGCGAACAACAAAATAGCGTTTTTTAACTTCATATTTTGTTAAAACATTTATTGGAAAATCCAGGTTGCATCAGAAGCGGATTTCGTAGTCATCCACATACCAGCGGCCGCCACCCTTGCGAATGAGTCGGTGCACATTCTTGCTGCCCACCTGCTTGCCGTTCTGGTCGAATGCCTGGCTGCTAACGGTTGCCTGCTCCACCTTCTCACCCTGCATCTTGATGAGGTGGTCACGCTGTGCGTCGTCAAGGAAGAAATTCTCCAGGTCGTTCTTTTCGTCCTGTCCCTTGATTACGGTAATCTTGGCTTTATCGAAGGTGGCGTGCACATATTCGCCGTGCAGACGCTGCTGGTGCAGATCCCAGTGGTAACGGAGGAGGGATTCAGCGGTTTCGGTCTTGTAACGCTCGGGGTTGATGCACTTGAGGTAGAGGTCGTAGTTCTTTTCCTTGATGGAAGCCAGGAAGATTTCCATCACGCGCTCGGGTGTTGCGTCCTCCGGCACATCTTTCTCGGTATACCAGCCTTCCTTGATGCCGGCCACCTTTTCTTCCTCGACGTAGGAGCCGCTCTTGTCGTGGTTGGCATCGAAGGTGGCCACAACACGGCCATCGATGTAAAGCGCCTCCGGTTCCACCACCCAGCCCCAGGCCATGTTGGTGCGGCGGTTGCCGGGAATTTCGAAGGCGGGACCGGAAATTTTGCCCAGCACGGTGAAGTTCAGATTTTCGCCGATGGAGGCATCCACCTCGCGACGGAAGCGCTTGACGGCTTCATACGGCCCGATCCACTCGCGGCCACCGATGTTCACGAAATAGAAGCCGGTGGAAGGTTTGCCCACGACGATGTATTCACCGGAAGCGCCCACAAACTGGTTATCGGGGTATTTGACACCGGGCAGCACAATCGTCTTATCGGTGGGGTTAGTTTCCTCTGTGCACTTCAGCGGATCAACCGAGGGGAACACCTTGGTGATAAGCTCGCGTCCCTGCTGCAGTTCATTCCATTTGGCCACGCTGAGCTGGGCATATTTTTCGCGCAGCTGTTTCTCATTGTTGAGGTAAGCCACCATGGCCGGGGTAATCTGCTGGTAGTTGCCCTTGCTCATCATGAGCGCGGCGCGTGCGCGGTCATAGAGAGCCAGCACAGCCGGGTCCTGCGGGTAGGCCTTCATGAGCGACTGAATGCGGTTAAGCGCTTCGTTCTTGTTGCGGAAAAGGGTGTTGGCATTGCCGCCGGCGCGCTTCACTTCGGCCTCAAACTCCTTCAGGTAGTAATTGGCAAAGTCTACTTCTTTCTTGCTGGCGGTCTGGGGAGCTGCCACTGCGCTGAGACTCAGCGCCAGCAGGGGCAGAATAGTAAGAATGGATTTTTTAAGCATATGTTTGTTTCTTGTGTGTGAAAGGATTATCAGAATGAAGGCTGCGTGGGAACACGGCGCTCACCATAGGTGGATGTTTTTCTGCGTGCGTTGCGGAGGATGCTGCGGATGGCTCTGGCATTCGGGCCGCCTACGCAGTCATCCACACTGGCACCCTTGGCGGTTTTGGCATTGAGGTCGGCACCATGGTCGACGAGCCACTGCACAATTTCAACGTGACTGAGCCCGCAGGCATTGTGCAGAGCGGTGGTGCCATTGGCATTAGCCAGCACGTTGTTGATATCGCCGCCTTCCATTATCTGCGGCAGGAGGGTGAGCAGGCGCTTTTGGTACAGTCGCTCCACGGCTGTCTTGTATTGAGTATTTTCCAGTTTTCGCACTAATTCACCCAGTCCATCGTCTACGGTTTGAATGGCTCCGTCTTGCTCCTCTGGCTGCGGCATCGTGATGATACCGGCGGTAGATTTGGTGGGGCTTACAGAGAAATCTGCACCGCGTGCATACCATGTTCCGGATTCGTCGTGCCATTCGATATCGGCTGTACCCTGTTCTCCGGATGTGAAGCTGAGCTGTACCTGCACATGCAGGTCATTGCCGGTGATATGGATGCTGCCATCCTCCGGCATGTAGGTCACCTGAACCGGAGGCCAGGGGCAATCGGGAGTTGATTCATACAGCTGGTAGCTGTATGAATTACCTCCGCCGGCGGGGAACTGCAGCATCATGGAGGTGGAAGTACTTTTCTTCCATGCCTGTGGTTGTTCACCTCGTTCCGTGCTTGCTTCCTGAGCATTGTGAAAGTTCACGACTACCAGCTAGCCATCCATGGAAATGGGGGCAGGGTGAGCCGATACAACTGCGCCGGCAGATACAATCAGCGTAAGTATGGAGGTAAGAGGCTTCATCGTTGAGTCTGTGAGTGTTTTATTCTACCCCCATCATGCGGAGGAGTTCATTGAATGCGTTTTGTACCATTTCACCGAACCAGGCGCTAATATCGTCGGCAAAATAATAGAGCGTGCACCCGAAGGCAATCAAAGCCAGCGCGCTGAGAATTTCTTTGATATAATACCAGATGAACTGCAGCGTGGTCATCTCCGGTTCCTGCGTTTTCTTCTTTGCCATGGTAGTAAAATTTTGTGTTGCTTGTTAATCCTTCATGCGAAGGGCTTTTTGAAGTTCTGCATAATTGGGTGTGTTGGCCGGCAGACTGACGGTCTCCCCCTTGTCGTTCAGCAGGCGTCTATCCGCCCCGTTGCTGATGAGCCAGCGTACCAGCTCTACATTACCCTCGCGGGCAGCGCGGTAGACGGCACTCGTGGCATCGTAGTCCATCCCTTCGTCTTCGCGGGTCAGAATCATGTGCGGAAGGAGAGACAGGGCAAAACTATCCAGTCGGTATACGCGTTGCATGTAATAGCGCCGGTTGGTCAGTTCTCGCATGATGTCCTCCACGAATTGATCTTCCGTCACTTTGGCATTCAGCACGCGGGCAAGGCTGAGCGCGGTCATATCCGTGGGGCATAAGCCGAGGCTGTATATGCCGTTGTCGTCTTTGATGTAGCGGTAGAGTATACGGGCCAGGCGTTCATCATTTGCATCCTTGATGGAGAATGCATAGTCAGGCTTTTCCATTTCAACACCGGCAAAGGCTACATCGTAATAATCAGCAGCTTCGCGAGCCGCGGCCTCATCTACTTTCGGACCTTGATAGGGGGCATCTCGCCAGGCGCGGGCTTCCTGCAGAATGGCTTTGATTTCTGCCGCGTTTTCACCACCGATGCAGGCATCGATACTGGCTCCTTTCTCTGTGGAAATCTGCATGTCCGCGCCGTGGTCCACCAGCCACCGGACCAGTTTTACATGACTGAGCCCGCAGGCATAGTGCAGTGCCGTGTTCCCTTTGTAGTCGGGGGTGGTGTAGGATGCATCATGCGCCATCATCACCAGCGGCAACAGACTTGCCAGGCGCTTCTGGTACAATTTGTCTGAGGCGCTCTTGTAGTGTGTTGTTTCTATTTCCCTCAGGATATCAGCCAGCCCGTCGTTCCACATATCCGGGTCGCGTGCAATGACTTCTTCCGGCAGTTTAACGAAAGAGGTATTGTCGGCCTCCTGATGAATCGTGAAGGTGGTGTTGCGGATATGGCGGGTATCACCGGCCTCATGCCACGCTATTTCTGCGGTGCCGGAGCTGTCGCCCGTGTAGGTGAGGGTGATAAGCACGCTTAAATCCGCTCCTTCCAGTTTTACATAAGCTTTTCCCTTGGACGTGTCCGGGTGATAGCTGACGGTCAAATCCTTGCTGAGGTTGACACTGTACTGCGCTGTGGTGGTGAAGGAAGCGCTTGCCGGGAAATCAATGACGAAATCGGTGATTTCCTTCCATGTATGCCATGGGAGTGTCTCCGTCTGGTACATGGCAGAGCGTGCCACCTGAGCACCAGTCATCTGAATGCGCACGGTATGGTCAGCTATGTCTGACGGCCCCTGGGCCAGAAGTGCAGGAGCCGATAATAAAACGAGCGTCAGAAGGGTTTGCTTCATTTGGAACACTTGCAGGGAAGAGGCTTATTCTTTGGTAGCTTCTACCCGGGATACTCCCTCGTAGTCAATTTCGTCCTTGGTCTCGAGGTATTTCAGCATGCAGGAGGCACCATCGGTCTGGGCGGAGACACCGGGATCGGCTGGCATGTTCTCTGTGGTGGCGCAGAGGTAGGAGTTAATGGCCAGGGTATAGCGACCTTCGGGGTCAATCGGGGTGCCGTCCTCCAGGCTGGCGGAAGTCACGCGCATGCGGTCGGCACCGGTCGGCCATACGGACTTGTAGCTCATGCCGGACACACAGGGAGCGCCGTGGTCGTCGTTCTGGGTGATGTTTTCCAGTACGCGGATGAGCTCTGCGCCGGTCACGGTCATGCAGATGGTATCGTTGCCGAAGGGGTCAAGGCTGTAGACATCGGCCACGGTGAGGGGACCTGCAGCAAAGGAATCCAGACGCACGTTGCCCATGTTGACAATGGCGATGTCGGTCTTCACGCAGCTGCGGATGGCGTCGGCCATCATGCAGCCCATGCTTTCGCGGCGGGTGATGTTGCGCTTCACCGTGGTGAGCTGGCGCTTGAAGAAGGGCTGTGCCTTGAGCTGCTCCACCATGGCTGCAGTCTTCGCATCCGCCTCGTATTCCTTCAGCGGCAGCAGCTCTGCCTTCTTGGCGAGCACCTTGCCGTCCTCCACCTCAAAGGTGAGGCGGGTGAGGTACTTGAGCTTGTTCTGCGTCTGCGTGACCAGCACTCCGTTCTCCATGTGTCCGTTGTCCACGCGGGTGTGGCTGTGGCCACCGATGATGGCATCGGCCTCGGGGAAAATCTGTGCGAGTTTCACATCGTTCTCAAACCCGATGTGGGTGAGCAGGATGAGGATGTCGCACTGGCTGCGCAGGTAGCGGTAGTGCGGGGCAAGCTCCAGCGGGTGAATGAAGCTGAAGCCCTTGCACTGGTCCGGGTGGGCGTCCGGGCGACCGGAGGCATCCACCTGCAGCAGACCGAGCACGCCGATACGCACGCCGTTGCGTTCAAAAATCTTGTAGGGCTTCAGGTTCACCCCGAGCTTGTCAGTGGGGAACACGTTGGCGCTCACAAACTCGAAGTCAGCAGTATCGATGCAGTAGGCCATGGCGGCAGCGCCGGCATCGAACTCGTGATTACCGAGGGCGGAGAGGTCAAACCCGATGTGGTTCATGAGCTGAATCATGGCGGCACCGGGATGGTCGCCGCAGTCCACGTAGGGGTTGCCGGTGCGGTTATCACCGGCAGAGAGCAGGAGCAGCTGCGGGGCTTTGGCGCGCTCCTGCTGTACACAGGTGGTCAGGCTGGGCACGCTGTCAATGTTGGCGTGCATGTCATTGATACCCAGAATAGTAACCTGCTCAGCAAAGGCGCTGCCCAGCAGTCCGGCAAGGGAAAGTAAAATGGATTTTTTCATAAAGGTCAGAGATTAGTCTTTGATTTCAACCTCAACGCGGGAAACGTCTGCATAATCCACCTCGGTTTTCTTTTCGAGGAAGCGGATAAGGCATTCGGCACCATCACTGTCGATGGCGACGCCGGGATTGGCGGGCGGTGCCGATGTGGTGGAGGCGATGTAGGAGTTGTAGGCCACGGTGTAGACAGCCTCCGGGTTGATGGGGGTGCCATCTGCCAGCCTGGCCTCCGTGATGCGCATGGGCTTGAGCTCTGCTGTCGGTTTGACGGCCTTGTAAGTCATGCCGGAAACGCAGGGAGCGCCGTAGTGGTCGGTGCCGGGAATGCTTTCCAGCAGGGCAATCAGTTCCTTGCCGGTCATGGTGGTGCGGATGATGGCATTGCCGAAGGGGTCGAGGCGGTACACATCGGCCACGGTGAGCGGGCCGGCGGGGAAGTCCTCCAGCCGCACACCGCCGAGGTTCACGATGCCGATGTCCGTGATAGCGCGTACGCAGAGGGCATCTGCCATCATGCAGCCCAGGCTCTCGCGGCTTGTAATATCGCGCTTGACTGTGGTCAGCTGTCGCTTGAAGAAGGGAAGGCTCTTGGTCTTCTCCACCAGCTCTGCGGTGGCTTCATCTGCTGGCAGGTCGCACAGGGGAATCAAGGTCGATTGCTTACTGACCACCTTGCCGTCTTCCACCTCAAAGGTGAGGCGGGTCAGGTACTTGAGCTTGTTTTCTGCCTGGGTGACGAGCACGCCGTTCTCGATGTGCGCCTTTTCCACGCGGGTATGGCTGTGGCCGCCCACGATGGCATCTGCCTCGGGGAACATACGGGCCAGTTTGATATCATCCTCAAAGCCCAGGTGGGTCAGGATGATGAGCACATCGCAGTGGGCGCGCAGATGCTTGTAACAGGCAGCGGTATCAAAGGGAGAGGCAAATTGAATGCCCTGGCACTTGTCCGGGTGGGCATCCGGTATGCCGGTCTCGCCTACCTGCACCAGACCCAGCACACCGATGCGCACACCGTTGCGCTCAAAAATCTTGTAGGGCTTCACATTGATACCCTGCGTATCGGTCGTGAAGACATTGGCGCAGACAAAATCGAACTCGGCGGCATTGACATAGTCACGGAGGGCTGCGGCACCGGAGTCGAACTCATGGTTGCCGAAGGTGGAGAGGTCAAAGCCGAGGTGGTTCATGAGGGTGACCATCGGTATGCCGGGGCGGTTGCCGTTATCGACATAGGGATTCCCGGTGCGGCTGTCGCCGGCTGCCATCAGCAGCAGCCCCGGGTCGTTCAGGCGCTCCTGCTTCACACAGGTGGCCAGCTGGGGCATGCCGTCGATGTTGGCGTGCATATCATTGACGCCTAATATGGTAACCTGCTCAGCAAAAGCCGTGCTGAGCAGTGCCAGAAGAGAGAGAAAATGAGATTTTTTCATATGGGAGCTTCAGTAATGATTATCGGGGAGAGGTGGTGAAAATGTGGCGGCCATCTGCCATGGGGCTATCCGGGGAGATGACATTGCCCCAGGCATCGTAAAGTTCCCCCTGGGGCAGAGGGGTATTCGTGTCGGTGCAATAACGGCGAACGGCATCGATGGCGGTAGCCCCGGCAAAAATGTGTACCGATGTGTTGTTGACGTATACCAGCATGGCTATTCGTTCGGGTTGAGGGTGATGGTGATTCCGGTAGGCGTGGCTTCGAAATGGACGGGGTCAGAACCTTCCAAGCCTTTCATTTCTCCCGTGGGGGTAAAGGTGTACGTATTCCCCGCGTGGGCAATCAGTCGCAGGGTGCCGTTGAAATGCACGGCGCAGCTATCCCCGACACCATCGAATGAAATAGAAGCCGTGGAGCCCTGGGGAATATATTCGAAAATCTTTAATTTGGCCATGGGCGCATTATAGCCCATCTTGTAGATGCAGGGGGTAGTGCTCCCCTTTTTGATTCCGGTGAGCATCAATGTACAGTCACCTAATTCGGCAGGCGCTGCAAGGGGACTCACGGTGGTGGGTATTGTAGAGCAGGAACAAATGGCGCAGGCCAGGGCAGCGCAAGCTGGCAGTTGCAGGAAAAGGGGTAGATTCATAGGTAGTCCTTAAACAGGTGTGCGGGGGGCATATGCCCCCCGCCTGGTTGTGATTACTATTAGAGAGTGGTCAATTACTCCTTGGTTTCTTCTGCGGGAGCCGGCTCTTCAGCAGGGGCTTCCTCTGCGGTTTTCTCCTCAGCAGGCGCAGATTTCTTCTTGCGCTTGATGAACAGGTACACCAGACCACCGGCTGCTACCAGCAGGATGATACCCAGTACCGGGCGGTAGAAGATCCAGGCGATGGCGATGACCAGCAGAGCCACGATGGCAGATACGAAGAAGGCGATGACGCCGGCACCCATTTCGATGATATTGCCGATGAAGGGCAGCACATCACCCAGAACGGAGAGCGGCTTGAGAATCATCTTGATACCCATGTACATCATGAGCCAGCCCACGAGGCGGAGAATCCAGGTCATGAGGGTGTTGTCATCATGTGCCTTCTGGAACATGGCGGCCTTGTTGTGGGTGCCCACCTGCAGCAGGTCTACGTCGTAACCGTTCTCTGCAATGTAGGGAGAGAAGGTGTTGCCGGTCTGCTGGGATACGATGGAAACGGGCATGGTGTCCGGGACATAGGTCCACTTGATGCGCACATCGCCCACCTGCGGGGTGGAGGGATTAGCCGTGCTCATGGTGGTGCCAACTGCGCCGGGAGTCATGACACCGGGCTGCATGCCGGGCTGCTGAACCATGCCGGGCTGCATGGTGGGAGCGCTGCCCAGAACGGGAGCAGGCATCTGCGGGTCGCGGGAGATGGTGGCGGCCAGGTAGTTGCCGTTGATGAGAGCCTGACGGGCACCATTTACGGAAACGATGGGAGCGAGGCTGCCCTCGGGCAGGCGCACGAACTCCTTGTTCTGCATCTTGAACAGGGGCAGGGAACCGTAGTTGGCGATGTTAGCGTACAGCGGGTTGTTGGCACCCTGGTAGAACACAAAGCCATTGCCGGGAACAGTCTCGGTGATGGCATGCAGGTTGCCGGCGTAGAAGATGCCGTTCGGCATGACCGGAGTGGCGGAACCATCGGGCAGGAGGATGAAGTTCACTCCGTCAATCGTGTATACTGCGATACGCTGCGGCTGGATGCTGGGTACAGTCACGAAACCACCATTGATGACGTCGATGGGCATCATGACTCGCTCTGCGGGAACGGGCTGGGTGGCCACGGTCTGCACCATGCCGGGAGGAATCACTCCGGGCTGCATGCCGGGTGCCGGGGTCATGCGGTTCATCATGCCGGGATTCATACCGGGCTGCATGGCGGGCATGTAACCGGCGGGAGCACCGATGTAGAGCACGTCAGCATTCACCGTGGTGCGGCCTGCCAGGTCAGCCGGCCACTGGATGTCTGCCAGAGCCACCGGCTTTTCACCGCTGATGCGGCCAATCTGGGCCTTGGTCAGCGTGAAGGCTCCAAAGGAGGCATTCTCGGCCTGGATGGTCTTGTCATCAGCACCCTGATAGAACACGGTGTTGTTGTGGCCGGGTTCCTTGAAGCTGGAGGAGTCTACGGGAGAGTTCACCCACTTGGTGGAGTAAGAATAGGTGGTAATCTTCTTCACGCTGCCGCCTACCTGTTTCTCCTCACGGGTGGAGGAGGTTTCTACCCACTGGTAGTATTCCACGCTGCGGCGCAGCTTCATTGCCTTCATGCTGATGCCGCTGAAAAGGTCATCGCTCAGCACATCCTGGGTCACTGCGGTGCCGGTAGCGTGAATGAGCTTGCCTTCATTCAGGGCATCTACGGAATCTACGTTCGGAACAGATACACAAACGGCCTCACCTTCTTCGAGGGCTTTGGTCGTCTTGACGGCGCGTCCTTCGTTCCAGAACAGCAGGGGAATACCTGCCACGAAGAGACCAGCGCCAACGAGAACTCCCTTCAGGGAGCCGCCGAGGCGGCTGCCCCAGCTTTCTGTTGTTACTTCTTCTACAGCCATAATTGTTTCGTTGAGTTTGGTTTTAGTAAGTCGCCGTTGCCGGCCAGGTGCCTCCAGCGTATTCCAGGCGAACCTTTCGTCGGCGTCGGCAGAGACGATTGTATTGGTCGAGGTGCTCCGCACCCCAGCGCTTTTATATCCTACAATATAAGGGGGGGTAAGCAAGCACTTTCTGTTGCAGTAAGCGAAATCTTTGTTAATAATTCATTTTTTTTAGTAAAAAATGTTATGAGAGAATGCCCGACGGGTGGAAGTCAGGGCGAAATTCTGATTGTTTTCAGTATGCGCGTATGGGTAAATGAAGAATCCCCCGCGGAGATGTCTGCGGGGGATTCTGATAATTGTTTCTGGATAATGTTACTTGGCGAGCCTGGCACGGCGTGCACGGACGCCGGCGGCGAGCATGTCGAACATGCCGAGAGTGCCGTTCCAGTCGATGCAGGCATCGGTGATGCTGACGCCGTATTTCATATCGGGGCCGTATTTCTGATTGCCGGAGCAGAGGTTGCTCTCAATCATGACGGCGCCGATGTGGTCGCCGCCGGCGGCCAGCTGCTCGGCCACGCTGCAGGCTACGGCGGGCTGCTGTTTCCAGTCCTTGTGGCTGTTTCCGTGGGAGCAGTCAATCATGATGCGGTTGGAAATACCGGCTTTCTGCTGGGTCTGCCAGGCAGCTTCCACGTGCTCGGGGCTGTAGTTGGGCCCGTCCGTCGAGCCGCGGAGGATGAGGTGGCAGCCTTCGTTGCCCTTGGTGGAGACGATGGCGGATACACCCTGCTTGGTGACGGAAAGGAAGCAGTGCGGATGCTCAGCGGAGACGATGGCGTCCACCGCAATCTGAACGCAGCCGGTGGTGCCGTTCTTGAAGCCGATGGGCATGGAGAGACCGCTGGCCAGTTCGCGGTGCACCTGGCTTTCGGTGGTGCGGGCACCAATGGCACCCCAGACGATGAGGTCGCTGATATACTGCGGGGTAATCACATCCAGGAACTCAGTGGCGGCAGGCACGCCCATTTCGGAGAGCTGGACGAGAAGGCCGCGCGCCATGCGGAGGCCGCTGTTGATGTTGTAGGTTTCATCCATGAACGGGTCGTTGATGAGTCCCTTCCACCCGACGGTGGTGCGGGGTTTCTCAAAGTACACGCGCATGATGAGCAGCAGGTCCTTCTCATACTTCCCGGCAGCCTGTGCCAGAAGACCGGCGTATTCGATGGCTGCCTTGGTGTCGTGAATGGAGCAGGGCCCCACGATGACAGCCAGACGGTCATCCTTGCCGTGGATGATATCCTGGAACGCGCGGCGGGTTTCAAATACCATGCGCGCGGCCTCATCCGAGGCCGGGAAATCCTCCATGAGAATTGCGGGCGAAATCAGCGGGCGGATGCCCGTGAGACGTACGTCGTCTGTGATGTATTGGTTCATTAATTATTTCTGGTTCTTCCAGGAGTATACGTTGTCCTCCAGGGCTTCCTCTGCCAGTTCGGCAGCGGCGGCGGCAGCTGCTGCAGCGGCGGCTGCTGCCTTCTTGCCCTTCTTGCCCTTGGGGGCTACGTCCTCATCTTCATCGAGAGAGGTGTCGATGGCAGCAATACCTTCCTGGTCAGGGCCGGTGGAGTACACGAGGCAGTTCTTGCCACGATAGCGGCGGGTGGTGAAGGGATCGATGGCGCCTTCGTCTTCCTCACAGATGGTGATGTAGTAGGGCTTGCCCCAGGGGTCGTAGAAGTTGACATCGCCGGAGGAGTTGATGTAGAGGCCGTCCATGGGCTGCTCCTGCTCGTCGGAGCGGAGGTAGACGTCGCGGGTGGAGTTGAGACGGCGCTCTTCGTCGTCCTCACGGTTGGTGAGAATCTTGATCATGTTGGCGTCCTGACCGGCCTCGGTGGTCAGATAAATCTGATCCTTGGCATTCGGCTGAGCCATTTCGGTGTCGTAGGGCATGAGACCGTTGTTGTCCTGCTTGAAGCTGTCAACAGCGGCTACGATGTCGGTGCAGACCTTCTTGGCAGCCGTGCGGGCAGCGTTGGTCTGGATGCTCATGTAGGTAGGATAAGCGATACCGGCCAGTGTGGCCAGAATGGCGATGACGATAATCAGCTCGATAAGGGTGAAACCCTTGGCGGAGCGAGGAGAAAGTGAGATTTTCATACGCGCACCATACTAGCATAATCTCCCCCGCGAGTGCAAGCAGAAAACAAGTGCGCAGATGTTAAAGCCCACGCAATTTCATCCCTGAGTGGTTTTTCGGGATTTGTTTCGGAATAGTCCGTATCTGGGAGAGAAAAGATAGGCCAGGAAGAAAATGACACCGAGAACTACGATGATGGTCGCACCGAGATGCCAGCCGAGCGGGTAGGAGAGGAAGAATGCAGCAATGGCTCCCATCCCCCCGATGAGGCCGCCACCCCAGAAGAGCCAGGTCGCGCGGTCGGTGAGCAGATACATGGTAGCGGCGGGTGCTACGAGCAGCCCCAGGGTGAGGAAGGAACCTACCGCTTGCAGAGAGGATACCAGCACCAGAATAATGAGCGCGAAGATGCCGTAGTTGAAGGCGCGGGTGGGTATGCCCATAGTGGCCGCAGCGCGTGGGTCGAACAGGGTGATGAGCAGAGGCCGCTGCAGCGCGGTGATGCTGAGTACCGCCACGGCGCCGATGCCGTAAGCAATCCAGAGGTCAGCATCGCTCATGCTCATGATGTTGCCGAAGAGCCAGTCATCCACCTTCTGCTGCAGCCCGAGACCGATGAGAATGATGTAGCCCAGAGCAAAGGCCGTGGTGTGGAGCACGGAGAGGGCTGTGTCCTGGTCCATGCGGGAGGTGCGTGAGACAAAGAGTGACCCCAGCCCCACGAGCAGCCCTGCCATGACGGCCCCCAGAAGAATGCTCAGCTGGAAGAGCCCGAACAGCAGGATGGCCAGCGCAATGCCCGGTAGCAGAGCGCAGGAAAGTGTGCCGATCTGCAGCGAGGAGCGGCGCAGCACGACCAGTGCACTTACAAATCCATTTGAAAACCCGATGACCCCGCAGGCCCACAGGCTGCGCTGCGCCAGAGGTTCGCTCAGAAACTGGATAAATTCATTCATGCGCGGTCAAATGCCAGGATGAGATTTCCGGGTGTAAGTACATCTGCAACGCGACCCGCAGCAATAAGCTTGCGACGCAGCAGCATGGCTTGGTCGAATATCTTCGGGGCGGTGGCTAAATCGTGGTGGGAGGCGATGACTAAACGCCCCTCTGCTGCGAGTGCTCGAAGCAGGGCGGAAAGTGCCTCTGTGCCGGGAACATCCAGCCCGGTGAATGGTTCATCCAGCAGGAGGATGTGTGCCTCCTGTGCGAGGGCGCGAGCCAGGAAACAACGCTGCTGCTGGCCACCGCTTAGGGCACCTATCTGCCGGTGCTGCAGCTCCTGCAGGTTGAGGGTGACGAGTGCTTTGTCCACGATTTCATGGTCGTGGCGGCTCAGGGAACCCCATATGCCTACGGAAGGGTAACGCCCCATTTCCACCAGCTGGCGGACGGTGAGGGGGAAATGCCAGTCGACTTCGCTGCGCTGGGGTAGGTAGGCAATTTCGCTGCGGTGCTGGGCGAGTGGCGTGCCATTCCAGAGGATTTCGCCGCTCCATATGGGGAGGAGACCGGCCAGGGCATTGAGCAGGGTGGATTTGCCGGCACCATTCGGCCCGATGAGGGCGAGGGTGCTGCCGCAAGCTGCATCAAAGCAGATATCCTCCAGGGCCGGCTCAGAGCCGTAGCCCGCGGTCACATGATGCAGCTGCAGGTGATGATGAACCGGGTGGTGGTGCCCACCGCCCCAGCAGATGTGGTCATGTGTATGGCTCACCATGTGAAGGAATAGATGTTGTGCAGGGTGTTGCTGCTGGTCTCGCCCCAGTGGGTGACGCTGCGGGATTCACGCCCGTCCGGCTCCAGGGTGATTGTGATGCAGCGGAAATCCGCGTCGTCCCAGTGCGCTTCCACTTCCAGCTCGATATTCCGGCTCCGGGGAAGTTCCAGTTCGATTTCTGCAGGATGCAGGGAGGTGTCGACCGCCCATTCGCTGCTGCCGTGCCGCAGCACCAGTGTGGCGGGCTTGCCGGTGAATTGGACGGTGGCAAATATGGTCTCCACGGGTGCGCTTTCCTCGATTCGCTCTGTGCTGACTGGCGCAGGGACTGAGGTGAGGCGGTGCAGCGACAGCCCCACCAGCAGCACTGCCAGCAGCGTGAAAGTGAATGTGAGGCGTGGCTTCATTCTTCCTCTGCCTTGAAGCTGGAACGCGAGGTGACAAAGAGGAATACCATGCCTACGCAGAGTGACATGACACCATATAGAACGAAGGCGTTCACGCTGGCCGGGTCATCCACCAGCGAGGAAAGGAATACCACGAGCAGGTTGCCCAGCGTGCTGGTGAGCAGCCAGAAGCTTGATACAATGCTTTTGAGATTCTTGCCGGCGGCGGTGTAAGCATACTCGAGCCCCGTGGTGCTTACCAGAATTTCAGAAAGGGTGAGCAGGAAGTAGGGAATGCACTGCCAGAGGATGCTGAGCTGCGCACCTGTGTTGATGCGGTATTCCAGCGCTGCCACGGTGCCGTAGGCGATGGCGGCTACGAGAATGCCGAGCCCCATGCGCTTGAGCGGTGCCCCCCAGCGGCCGATGTGGGGATAGACGAAAAGGGTGACTAAAGGTACGAAAATCATGATGAGCAGAGGGTTGAAACTCTGCATTTCCTCTGCGCCGAAGCTGAACTGAAGCCCGCCCCAGCTCATGTCGATGCTCTGCATTTCCTTGCCCTGCAGCACCCAGGTGGAGGCTGTCTGGTCATACAGGCTCCAGAACGGGATAATCATGAGGAATACCACGAGCACGCGCGCGAGGTTGCGCACACCGCGCTGCTCGCTTTCGCTGAAGCGGGCGGAGGTTTCCTCCCGGCTGTTGAAAATCATGCTGCCGGTGACACCCAGGAATCCCTTCATGCCGGAAACCGCGGCAAGTTTGAGACCGGCCAGAATGAGCGCCGCGATGTAGAGCAGAAGTGATACCAGACCACAGAGCGCGGCGAGGGTTTCGCCTGCGCCGCTCAGGGTGGCCAGACGCTCGGCACCGTTGTGTGCCCAGGTGCCCAGCAGCACCACAATGGGGGCAATGACGATGAATGCGGCAATGCCGATGGCGGTGCTGGTGGCGCGGGCCACCGCTTCGCCGCCGAAGAGTTCGCAGGCACGTGCCGCACCCTGGAAGATACGGCTGCAGAGAGCCTTCAGGAACTCAGGCTGGGTGGGGGGCACATGGCTGTATTTGCGGCGTCCCAGCCAGAAGATGAGTGTGGCCAGCGCCATGAAGATGCCCGGAATGCCGAAAGCCCAGCTGTAGCCCCAGTTCTGGCGAACCCACGGAATGACGAGGAAGGAGAAGAAGGAGCCCAGGTTGATGGACCAGTAGAAGGCGGCATAGAGCCGAGTCATGGTCGGGCCGTCCTTTTCATCAGCCGGTACCTGGTCTCCCACAAAGGCGGAAACACAGGGCTTGATGCCACCGGAGCCGATGGCGATGATGGTGAGACCCGCAAAGAGTACCCATTTGCGGGATTCCACGTCCCCCGCAAAGTCTGCCATGGCAAGCACTGCGTTACCCAGACAGTATAGGAGGGAAATGGAGATAATGGTGCGGTAGCGCCCAAGGAAGCGGTCTGCCACCCAGGCTCCCAGCAGGGGCATCAGGTAAGTGCAGGCAATGAAGAGGTGTACCACCTCGGTTGCTTCGTTCTTGGACATGAGAAGCATCCCCGTCATGTAGGCGACGAGGATGCTTCGCATACCATAGAAGCTGAATCGTTCGCAGGCCTCATTGCCCACGATGTATTTGGTCTGAGCAGGCAGGGCCATGGCGAATCGTGCGTTCTATGTTTACTGGTTAAGCTTGATGTGTTCGGAGAAGCGTACGTTGTAGCGGGTGTAGGTATCGTGCAGCCAGTCAAGCAGCACATTGCCGCGCAGACGGGCATTCAACGAGGGGATGTGCATGAAGGACTTCATGGCGGCGTACTCGGGGGTGTTCTCCACGATGCGGCCGGTTACGCCGCTGATACGGGACCCTTCGCTGAGGGTGACCATGGGAGCCAGCTTGCCGGTGGGCACGCTGATAAGAGCCTGAGTTTCCAGCCCTTCCGGCAGGGATCCGCCGTTGAACCCGAGTCCCACGGGACCGAAGTCTTCCACAACGGCGCCGTGCTCGGCAGCCTTGGCAAAGGCGGCATCGATACCGCCTTCGTTGCAGGCGGTGGTCATTTCCTCGTACAGCTTGTTGGAAGCATCGGCCAGGGCGTTGGTTACGCGTTCGGCCTGCAGGTCAGCAGCGGCTGCTTCACGAGCCTGCTCATAAGGAAGTACGGTGGGCTGCTCGATGGCTTCGACGCGCAGGAAGGCAATCTTGCCATCGCGTGTGGGGAAGTAACCACGCACCTGGCGGATGGTGGCCAGGTCGTCTGCGGTGCCGGCGGTCTGGGCAGCTTCGAATTCAGCCACGGTGGGGGCTGTGTCCACTTCCTTGAAGGCGATATCAGCCAGGGAAACAGTGTTGCCGTTGTGTTCCACCTGAGCCTGCAGACCCTCGGGAGCACCGCTCAGGGAGCAGAGGGCGTAGGTGGTGTGGCTCTTGCCTTCGGCATTCAGGTAGGTGAAGACTTCGTTCTCAGGATTCTCGGCAGCGGCGGCCAGCTTCTGGTCGAAACCCTTGCCGTTGGCCTGGGAGAGATCCTGCATGATGATGTCGGCCGTAGCCATGAGGGCATCGATGCTGGAGCCTTCGCCCGGGGTCAGGGTGTACACGGAAACGATGCGGCGTTCGTCGCTCATGTATTTGTCCTTATTCTGCTCCCAGTAGGCTTTGATTTCCTCTTCGGTGGAGGCGGCGGGAGCAGGCAGGCGGTCCTTGGCCAGCCAGGCAGTCTTGCCGCGCATCTGCTGGTTCATCACGTCCACCAGCTCGCTGTTGTTCTTGTTCTGCATCTGCAGGCCGTCGGTCATCAGGTTGCCCACAGCTTCCCACACCATCATGTCGGCAATCACGCTGCGGAACGCGCTTTCCTGCTGGTGGTTGGATACACCGTTGCGGAAGCCGGTCATGCGCTGGTAGAGCTCCTGGTCAAAGCTGCCATCTGCCTTCTTGAACACGGGCATGGCCTGCAGGTAGGTGTCAATCTGCTCCTTGGAGGGGGCAATGCCCAGCTCCTCTGCCTGAGCCTGGATTACCGCACGGTTCACGGCCACATTCACCGCACCGTCTTCTGCGAAGCCGTAGCTCCAGCTCTGGTGAATGGCATTGAGGAAGCGGAGGAAATCGTCAAGCTCAGGGTGCTGGGTGACCCAGGCCTGCATGGCAGCGCTTTCGGCCTCGTTCAGTTCCTCGTTTTCGTCCTTATCGAACATGTTGCGCAGCTTGCTGGTCGTGTTGCTGCGCAGGGACTGCACGTAATGCTCCCCATTTTCGCCCAGGGCGGCTGCATCGGGGTAGGTGTAGCCCGTGCCGTTGACCTGGATGTAGTAATCCTTGACAAACATGTTGCCGCGGTCGCCGTAGTCCATCATCAGCAGGCCCAGACCTACGCCGGCCACCACGATGAGAACGAGAAGCGAATTTTTACGGATGAATTCGAGTGCGCTCATGATGAAAACGTGATAATGCGGCTATTCTACGCTTTTCCTCCGCCGTTGCAAGCCATAAAACCGCCCCGCTGTGTCAGTATGCGCTTGCTTCGGACTCGGATTAGCGGTACAATCCCGCGCGTGATGCAGAATCTGCGAACAGTAGAAGTGGTGGCGGCTCTCATTCTTGACGCTGAGAATCGCGTGCTGGCAGTGAAGTGTGCCGACCATAAGCACGGTGGCGGCTGGGAGTTTCCCGGCGGTAAGATTGAGCCCGGCGAGGCGCCGCAGGCAGCGGTGGTACGCGAAATTGCGGAGGAATTAGGTTTGCTGGTGTATGTGGGTGAGTTATTGCACACGATAGAGTGGGATTACCCGGCTTTTCATCTGAGTATGCAGTGTTTTGTATGCCGGATTTCCGGTGGTGAGCTTCAGCTGCGCGAGCACACCGAAGCCCGCTGGCTGGATGTCGCAGCGCTGAATAGTGTGGAGTGGCTTCCAGCAGATGTGGACGTGCTGCCGCACGTAGCGGCATTGCTGACAGCGCGATAACTTGACAGAGCAGGGATTTTCTGCTATATCGCAGGCATGTTTTCCCTCCTCTCTGATAAGCTCGATGATGCTTTCCGCAAAATGCGGGGGCTCAGTAAGATAACTGAGTCCAATATCAAGGATGCGCTGCGTGATGTGCGCATGGCGCTGCTGGATGCCGATGTGGAGTACAGCGTGGCCCGCGAGTTCATTGCGCACGTGAAAGAGGAGGCCATGGGCGAGAAGGTGCTCAAATCGGTGAAGCCGGGTGAGCAGATAGTGAAGATTTTCCGCGACCAGCTGGCTGAGCTGCTGGGTGGAGATGCTGCCCCGCTGCAGCTGGAGCCCGCGCCTGCACGTATTCTGGTGGTAGGTCTGAACGGTGCCGGTAAGACTACAACCAGTGCCAAACTGGCCCGCCGCTTGCTGAAGGAAGGCCATAAGCCGCTTCTGGTGGCCTGTGACCTTATCCGCCCCGCTGCTATTGACCAGCTGGCTACGCTGGCAGCTCAGATTGAGGTGCCGGTGTATACTCCTTCTGCCACGGAGAAAGACGTTATCCGCGTGGCCAAGGATGCCCTCAAGTGGGCTTCCACTCAGGAACATGATGTGATTATCTTCGATACAGCCGGTCGTCAGGAGGTGGACGAAGACCTGGTGGCTGAGCTCAAGAAGCTGGCTAAGTTCCTGAATGCGCAGGAATCTCTGCTGGTAGCCGATGCGGCTACCGGTCAGCAGGCCGTGCGCGTGGCGCAGGCTTTCGACCAGGCCGTGGGACTCACCGGTATCATTCTGACCAAGCTGGATGGCGATGCCCGCGGCGGTGCCGCTCTTTCCATGCGCGCCATTACCGGCAAGCCCATCAAGTACATGGGCGAGGGTGAGAAGCTCGATATGTTCGGCCCCTTTGTGCCGCAGCGTATGGCAGACCGCATCCTGGGCATGGGCGATATTGTGGGCCTGGTGGAAAAGGCCGCTGAGAAGATTGACCAGGAATCTGCCATGAACTCGATGACCCGTATGATGAGCGGTGAGTTCAATTTCAACGATTTCCTGAGCCAGATGAAGATGATGCAGAGCCTTGGCCCGCTGGAGGGACTGCTGGGGCTTCTGCCCGGGTTCAGCAAGATTCGCAAGCAGCTGCCGGATGGCGCCATGGATCCGAAGCGCATGAAGCGCATGGAGGCCATTGTGCTTTCCATGACTCCTGCCGAGCGTCTGAATTACAAGCTTCTCATTCCCAGCCGCCGCCGTCGTATTGCCAAGGGCTCCGGCGTGTCGGAGATTGAGGTGAACCGCTTCATCAAGAATTTCAAGGAGATGAAGGAGATGATGGGCGGCAAGGGCAAGATGGGTGGCATGATGAAGAATCTCATGAAGTCCGCCGGTGGTGCCAAGGGCGCCATGCCTGATATGAACGCCATGATGAATGGTCAGGGCGGTATGCCCGACATGAGTGCGCTGATGGGGCAAGGCGGCATGCCTGACATGAGCCAGATGCCCGACCTCTCTGCCCTGATGGGTGGCGGTGGCGCTAAACCGAAGATGCCCAAGGGTATCGGTGCATTTAGTGGCTTGTTCCGCAGACGCTGACCGGCGATGAAGCGCATGCTGTCAGTGCTGGCGCTGGGCTGCATGGTGGCCTGGGGGCTTACGCCTGCCGAGGTGGTGGTGGTTTACAATGCCGCTTCCACGCGCAGTAAGCAGTGTGCGGAGGCGTATTGCGCCCGCCGTTCGATTCCCGCGCGCCAGTGTATAGGTCTCACCGGTTTGAGTACCGCTCAGGATATATCCCGCCTGGATTTTGATACGAAGGTGCGTTATGCGCTATTGCAGAATGCGCAGCGCGATAGCTGGCAGCTGCCCGCAAATCCGGCCAGGGGACTTAAGCCGGTGCTGGCTCTGGTGCTCATGCCTGATATGCCGCTGCGGGTGAGGGAGGAAAAGGAACCGGGAAAGAAACCGGGATTCCTGTATCAGAATTGTGCTTCGGTTGATTCGGAGCTTATGCTGCTTGGGGCTCAATACCCCATTGGCGGCCCGCTTAATAATCCGTTCTTCAACAAAGATGCCCCGCTGAAAACGGCAAAACCGCCCGTGCTGGCAGTGACACGCATTGATGCGCCGGACGATGATACCATACGCCGCATGATTCAATTCCCGGCCAAGGTGGAGAAGCGTGGGCTCTGGGGCTGGACGGTGGTCGATCAGGGCGGCCCCTATAAGCAGGGCGATGACTGGCTCTCCATTGTGGTTCGGCAGACTCAGGAGCACGGTATTCCTCTTTTTCATGAGGAAAGCAAGCAGACCCTGGCAGCTGCTTTTCCGCTGATGCAGGATACGGCCATGTATTTCGGCTGGTATGCCAATCCGGCAAACGGTCCGTTCAATCGGAAGACTGCGGCTGACTTCCGCTTTGCCCCCGGCGCGGTAGCCTGCCATTTGCACTCATTCAGCGGCACTTCGGTCAAGAGCCCTGATACCTGGGTAGGCGCGTTGTTGCAACGCGGAGCCGCTGTGACGGTGGGAAACGTGTACGAGCCGACACTTGCCGGAAGTATCCGATTCGATATCTTCCAGGACCGGCTGCTGAAGGGGTATACCGTGGCTGAAGCTTCGCTCATGGCAACGCCCTGGCTTTCGTGGCAGGGTATAGTGATGGGCGACCCTCTGTACAGACCTTTTGGTGTATTGAGTGGCCACGCTGGTCCCGGGGAAAACGCGTTTGTGCAGTGGCGCAAGCTCCTTTTGAGCTCCGGCGGTAATCGCAAAGCTTTGGCGGGAGCCGTGCAACAGCGGCTTTCTGAGCCGGAGGGCGCACAGCTCATGGAGATGCTGGCCTGCCATCTAGCTGACCTTGGCGAGCTGGAAGAGGCCGGCGAGTGCTTTGGGCAGGTGGCGCGCCGCGCACAGAGCGAGCGAAACCGGGTGCGCGCTCTGCTGCTGCAGGCCTCACTGGCATTCGCCGCTAAGGAAGAACGCTACGGCCGACGCCTGATGCAGCAGTTGCTGGAGCAGACAAGCAGGTCTCCGTTCCGCCCGGCGGTGCAGAAAACGGCAGAGGTGTTCATGCCGGAACTTCGCCCCGCACCCAAGGCCGAGGAGAAAAAGTGAATGGCGCAGACGGTGGGGAAGCACCGGCTTTTTCTGATTCCCGGCCATGGCGCGGACACGGCCGCCGCACGCGCTGATTCAAATACCTGTTGCTGGAACGGGAAAACATTGACAAATCGGTGGTCTGGGTGTAGATTGTTGCCGCTATGAACGAACAGTATGTTTTGCCGACGTATGGACGCGCTCCTCTGGATGCCGCGAGAGGTGAGGGCTCTTACCTGTATGATACTGAGGGACGCCGCTATGTGGATTTCTGCGCCGGCATTGCCACTTGTTCGCTGGGACACTGCAACCCTGTGGTGGTGAAAGCGCTTACCGAGCAGGCCAACACCCTGATGCATTGCTCCAATCTCTATGGTATTCCCGGTCAGGCAAAACTGGCTGAGGTCGTGGTGGAGAAGCTTATCGGTATTCCCGGCCGCGTGTTTTTCTGCAATTCCGGTGCAGAGGGTAATGAAGGCATCATCAAGACCGCTCGCCGATTTGGGCATCGTCGTCCCGCGGCAGATGGTTCCGCCCGCTATGAGGTGATTACGTTCAACAAAAGTTTCCATGGACGCACTCTCGGTACGCTCGCTGCCACCGGTCAGGAGAAGGTGCAGGTGGAGTTTGACCCGCTGCTTACGGGGTTCCGGTATGTAGATTTCAATGATCTGGATGCACTGCGCGCTGCCGTTTCTCCGGTGACCTGTGGTATTATGCTGGAAGCGGTGCAGGGCGAAGGCGGCGTGAATCCCGCTACGCCGGAGTTCCTGCGCGGCGTGGCTGAACTTTGCCGCGAGCACGACCTTATGCTCATGATTGACGAGGTGCAGTGCGGCGTAGGACGCTGCGGCGCTACTATGGGCTGGAAGGCTATATGCCCTGAGTTGCAGCCGGACCTGGTTTCCTGCGCCAAGGGTATTGGCGGTGGCTTCCCCATCGGCTGCTTCTGGGTGAGCAACCGCGCTATTGATGCCGAGGGTACTCCGCTTTCCTCTATCATGAGCCCGGGCTCCCACGGTTCTACTTTCGGCGGTACTCCGCTGGCCTGCGCTACTTCGCTGGCTGTGGTGACCGAGGTGCTGGAGCAGGGGCTTGTGGAGCGTGCAGCTCGCCTGGGTGAGCTTATTAAATCAACTGTGGAAGTCTGGAATCTCCCCTGCGTGGAGACGGTGCGTGGGCTCGGACTGCTGCGTGGCGTGGGACTGCGTGCCGGCTCATTTGAGGTGCCTGCCGGCCAGACTCCTGCCGGGTACGTGAATAATCTCTGCCGCGAGGCCGGTTTGCTGGCTTGCCCTGCAGGCCCTGATACGCTGCGTCTGATTCCGGCGCTGAATGTGCCTGAAGAAACGCTGGCAGAAGGCCTTGATATTCTTCGTAAGGTGCTGACGTCGCTTTCTGTATAACTTTCATGTAACGGAAAGAACTTGACTCTGACTGCAATAGCAGGTATTTTAAAGGTGTAATTTATCTCAATGAACGTACGTAGCATTCCAATTCTGGCGGGGGCCGTAGCGGCCGTGGGTGTGTTTGCAGTGGTGCTGATGAAACCCTATGTACCGACTCCGGCGCAGCTGGCTCCGGAGGAAACGGCTCTGCTCGCTGAGTGGTCCAAGGTAGGTGATGCTCTGGCCGTGCAGCGCATGCTGGAACAGGGCGCGTGTGTGGAGGCTGTTGCTGCCGATGGTACGACGGCGCTCATGTCGGCTTCCTCTGCCGGTCATGTTGACGTGGTTCGCCTTCTGCTGGCTCACAATGCAAAGGTGAATGCTGCCAATAACCAGGGAGAGACTGCTCTGCACTTTGCCGTGCGCGATAACCAGGTTGAGGTGGTGAATATCCTGCTGGAGCAGGGTGCAAAGGTAGATGCCGCATCTGCTTCTGCCGTGACTCCGCTGATGATAGCCGCCTGGTCCGGCTTCGAGGTGCTCGTGGAGCGTCTGTTGCAGGCTGGTGCTGATGCTGAGCTGGTGGACGATGACAACGCCAAGGCTGCTACGTACGCCCGCGAACTGCAGGACGAGGCTACGCGTGAGAAGATTCTCAAATTGCTCGGCGCCTGATTTGGCTCAGCAGAATGAATGATGTTCGCAATGCCCGATAAACTCTTGTTTATCGGGCATTTGCCATTTTTATTTCTGCGGGCGCTCTCTCACAAACAGGTACATGAGGCTGAATAGCCCCAGTACGGGAATCTGCAGCAGCAGGTAATACCAGGGAGCCGGCCCCAGATAATCAAGAATGCAACCGGGAACCGGGCTTTCCTTGGTAAAACCATAGTTGGTTGTGCCCAGCAGCAGGTTGACGATGTGGATAATCACCACATAGATATCCATGCACAGAAGGCTTGTGACGACATCCCGGAAGCGGGCCCGCATCTTCAGCAGCAGAGGTACTGCGAGTGCTGCCGGCATCAGGATGCCGTGCAGAAAGAAGAAAAGGAAGTAGCGGGGGGTGGGGAAATCTGCCTCCAGAGCGGGGGTGATGAGTCCTTGCAGACAGGCAGTCAGCGCACCGAAGTACAATACCCAGCATGCTACGCGGTTGCGGGACCATAATGCAACAATGGCTACCAGCAGCATCATGCTGCAGAAGTGCAGCGGCAGGTTCAGTTCCCAGCTGCCATGGGGGCGGGCGATGATGATAAAGGTCGAATCTGCCAGGTAGATGATACCTACCACGATGGCAAGCAAACGGCAGTACTTCTGCCGGGCTTCCTCAGCCAGCTTCCTGCCACCGGCGATGATGGCTGTTGTGACAAGCGTAGTAACGATGATGGCTCCCCAGTGGCTGGCTGACCAGCGCACAATTTCCTGCGTTGTTGCTTCCATGCGGCGCAGAGTATACCCCGATAGACGGCAAATGTCAATCAATAGCCGCCGGTATCAGCGCTGGAGCCGCGCTGCCAGTGGCGGGCGAGGTGGGCGCATGCCATGAGCTGCACCTGGTGGAAGACCATGAGCGGCAGCAGCAGGTTGTTATCCAGCGTGCCGAAAATGGCCATCATCATCGGGGCTCCCACGGCCAGACTTTTCTTGGAGCCGCAGAATACGATGGTGATGCTGTCCTCCCGATTGAATCCGAGAAGACGGCTGCTGTACCAGGTGGCGGCAAAGGTAAGGCAGAGGAAAACGAGGCATACCAGCACCAGCGCGCCGAGTCGTGCGGCTTCCAGATGTGCCCAGTAGCCACCGCTGGTGGCATTGGAGAACGCGGTGTAGACTACCAGCCAGATGGTGCTCTTATCGTTCCATCCGATAAGGTTCTTGTGCCCCAGTACCCACTTGCGGAGTAACGGCTGGCTGAGTTGTCCCAGCACAAAAGGCAGCAGAATCTGGTAACATATTTTCAGCACGGTATCCAGTCCCACCTGCGAGCCACCCGCTTCCGTGGCGAAAAGAAGGCTCACCAGTAACGGGGTGAGGAAAACGCCCAGCAGGCTGGAAACGGAAGCCGAGCATACGGCGGCGGGTACATTGCCCCCGGCTACAGAGGTGAACGCAATGCTGCTCTGCACGGTGGAGGGGAGGCAGGCTACGTATACCAGCCCCATGAAGAGCGACGGGCCTACCAACGGCTCGAAAACCGGACGCAGCAAAGGTATTGCCACCGGGAAGAACACGAAGGTGAAGAAAAATACCATGCTCTGCAGTCGCCAGTTCAGCAGGCCTTCCACCACAGATTTGCGGGAGAGCTTGACTCCGTACAGAAAGAAGAGCAGCACAATGGCGGCGTTGGTCAACCAGTCGAAAAATACTGCTCCCTGTCCGTGACAGGGCACCACAAGCCCCAGAGTCAGGGCAAGGAGGATACCTGTGGTGAAGATATCGAAATTGCTCAGTAGTTTTCGGATGATGCCCATGACCGGGAATCCGGGTTATTTGCGCGGGGGGAACTCGTAGGAGACTCGCCCTGTAGAGGAGTTGAAGACCAGATAGGCATCGAACTTCTTACCGCTCTTGTGGCTGGTGAAATCCTTGATGAGTTCTGTCTTGCCCTTTGTGAGCAGCTGTACGACCAGAGCAACAGGCAACTCTACGTCGCACATGGTGCGGGGAATGACCAGCGGCTTGCGGGTTTTACCATAGGTAAGTCCGTTTACATGCCAGGCGCTTTCTGTTTCGACCAGCTCGTATTCACCCTTGCCTTTCACTTTTACGGGGCCGTGGTTGGTGCCCTTGCTCAGGTCTTCTGCAGCAGCTGAGGCAGCGGTGAACTTTTTGTCGGCCTTGTCCTTGCTGTCTTTCTGGCGTGCTTCACGGGGCGGGAACTCAAAACCTACATTGCCTTTCTTTTCGTCCAGTACCAGGAAGGCATCGAATGCACGGTTGGTGCGCTGAGAGACAAAGCCGGTAATCAGTTCGCTCTTACCGGTGGAAAGCACCTGCTTGAGCACATCGGAGCTGATTTCCTTCCCGAGAATATTGCGGGACATGGTGAATCCCCTTCGCCCATCGGTCTGGGTGAACTCGGGTACGCTCCACTGCTTGTCGTTTATCTGCAGCTCCAGCTCGCCCTGACCCTTTACCTGCACGGTGCCGACGCTCTGAGCCGACGTTTCTTCTTCCTTGGCAGGTGTGCGGTCAGAATCGAAGTAGAACTCAGCTTTCCATGTGCTGCGTGCTGTCTGGGGCGCTACGAGACGGAGCCCCGCCTTGAAGGGCTTGCCGAACTTGGAGCGGAAGCCATCCATGATGGGCAGGGAGCCCCCACCGATGAGTTCGGTTAACTGGTCATCACTCAGGCTCAGACCGGCATGCACGCGGCGGATGCGGAACTTGCAGTTGTCGCATGAAATGGCATCTACCCGGCTGCTCAGACCCTTCGTCCCGCAAGCAGGGCATGTGAGCTCAAGATCAGGATTCTTGCCGTTCTTCATGTAATCCCGCACGGCTTCCACGATATCGGTAGTGTAGGTGCGGATGTCTTTCATGAATGTATCACGCTTCAGCTTGCCGCCCTCCATCTGCTTGAGACGGTATTCCCATTCACCTGTGAGTTCAGGGCTGGAGAGCGTGCTCAGACCGATTTTGCCCAGCAGGTCAATGAGATCCATGCCGCGGCGGGTGGCAATGAGCTCCTTGCCTTCGCGCACAATGTACTCCTGAGTGATAAGGCCTTCGATGATGGCTGCACGCGTGGCAGGGGTGCCGAGACCGCGTTCCTTCATGGCATCGGCCAGGTCTTCATCTTCCACCAGCTTACCGGCTGTTTCCATGGCGGTGAGCAGGGTGGCTTCCGTGTAGGCGGCGGGTGCCTTGGTCTTTTCCTGGCGGGCTTCCACTTCGCGGGCGGTTACCGTCTCCTTGGGGGCCACGGGGCAAAGCTCGTCCTTCTTGCGCTTGTCCGGTCCGTAAAGTGCACGCCAGCCGGGGCTGAGCATAACGCGGCCGTGGGTCGAGAAATGGTCATTGGTTGCCGTTACCACCGTGGTGCGTTCCGTGTCTTCGTATTCGGCATTGGGCATGAATACACCGAGGAAACGCTGCACAACCAGCGTGAAGATACGCGCGGCATCGCCGGTGAGATTCACAAACTTACCCGTGGGGATGATGGCAAAGTGGTCACTTACCTTGGAGCTGTCGAACACGCGTTTGTTCGGACGCACGCTCTTGTTTTCCAGAATGCTCTGGGCAAAGCCTGTGAACTCCGGCATGTTGTCTGCAATGGCAGCTACTGTGCGGGTGGCTACTTTCAGGTAGTCATTCGGCAGGAACTTGGAATCCGTACGCGGATAGGTCAGCACCTTGTGCTTTTCGTAGCATTCCTGCGCTATCTGCAGGGTGCGGCGGGCTGAAAAACCGAAGCGGTTGCTGGCTTCCTTCTGCAGGGAGGTCAGGTCAAAGAGCAGGGGGGCAGGCATGGACACCGGCTTGCGGGTCTCCTTTACCTCTGCCGGCTGCCCCTGGCAGCGCCTGGCGATTTCTGCAGCCAGGGCTGCATCCCACAGGCGGTCGCGGGTCTGTTGCGGGCGCTTTTCGTTCTTCTTCCAGGCGGGGTCAAACCATTTGCCTTCGTAGCTGCCGGCCTTGGCGGCAAAACTGGCGTGAACCTCATAATAGGTTTCAGGCTCGAATGCCAGAATTTCTTTCTGGCGGGCTGCAAGCAGAGCCAGCGTGGGGGTCTGTACACGGCCGGTGGGGGTCACATTGAAACCGCCTACTCCGCTTTGCAGTGCCGTTAGGGCGCGGGTGCTGTTCAGACCCACGAGCCAGTCTGATTCGCTGCGGCACACGGCGGCATCTGCCAGATTCAGCATCTCTTCGTCAGTCTTCAGCTCGTTCCAGGCCTCGATAATCGAATCATCCGTCATGCTCTGCATCCACAGACGGCGGATGGGCTTCTTGATTTTGCCATATCGGATGATATTGCGGAAAATGAGCTCACCTTCGCGCCCGGCATCGCATGCATTCACGACGCTGGTTACTTCTTTGCTGCGTGCCAGTTTCAGTACTTTACGCAGGCGGTCAGCAGATTTTTCAATGGGTTCCAGCTCCATGGCCCGTGGCATGACCGGCAGGTATTCCATTTTCCACGGCAGGCTCTTGCCATCTTCTGTCTGCGGCTTCTTCTGCTCAACCAGATGACCCACAGCCGAGGTGATGATGATGCTCTCGTTCGAAAAACTTTGACCGGAGTCATCTTTCCTGAACTTACCCAGGTGTTTACCCAGCACTCGGGCCAGGTCACTTGCTACACTGGGTTTCTCGGCTATAATAAGAGTCTTGGACATGTCGGGGAAAATTGTTGTGCGCTCGGGCGCTTCGCTGGTGTATATTAGTGGCAGAAAATCCCGCGTCTTGTCAAGTAAAATCCGCGTCACTGCTGGGGATTTCTGCATCGGATGATGCCGCTGCGATGTGGAAACTGCTGCGGTGTGACAAGGGTCTGAGGACGGTTAGTCTTTTCTTCTTGTAAAGAGCGCGAGGTAGTGGTAGTATGCTCAAATATCATTATGCGTCCCGTCATTTATCAGCTTTTTGTCCGGCATTTCAGCAATTTTAACGAAGGCGGCGTTCCCTGGGGATCCCGGGAGCAGAACGGATGCGGTACGTTTAATGCAATTACGGATAAAGCACTGGAGCAGATAGCCGGCATGGGGGTGACTCACCTCTGGCTTACCGGAGTGTTGCGGCACGCTACTCAGACTCCGCATGACGGGCTGCCGGCAGACCCCGCCTGTATTGTGAAGGGAATAGCCGGAAGTCCCTACGCGGTGACGGACTATTTTGATGTTGACCCGGATCTGGCGGAAGATACGGAACATCGCCGCGAGGAGTTTGCTGCCTTGCTGCAGCGAGCGAGAAACCGGGGGATGGTTCCTGTCATCGATTTTGTGCCGAATCATGTATCTCGCAATTATCGTTCCACCGTGCGTCCCTCCAGCAGCTTCGGCGAGCATGACGATACCAATTGCTTTTTCGTCCGCGACAATTCTTTCTACTATCTGGAGCCGCACCATGCCGATATTCCGATGCATCTGCCGGAAGGCGATTATGAGCCGGAACGTGGTTGCGGACGCGTGACCGGCAACAATGTGGCCAGCTGGAATCCCGGCTCATACGATTGGTACGAGACGGTGAAATTGAACTATGGCTCCGATTACCGGCATGGGGCTCATTCTGCTGCGGCATTACCCAGTCTTCTGGCTCCGGAATACGCCATACCCCGCACCTGGCAGCTGATGAACGAGGTTCTGGCATATTGGCAAGACATGGGGGTAGGGGGCTTCCGCTGCGACATGGCGCACATGGTTCCGATGCCATTCTGGCGTTGGATTATTGCGCATGCCCGGCTGCGTGACAGCTCTGCTTTCTTCATGGCGGAGGGCTATGATGACCACTTGAAACTGGCGGATGGTCCGGTGCATGAGACGTTGTTATCGGCTGGGTTCAATGGCGTGTACGACGGTGTGGCCTACGAGGCCTTGCGTAAGATATACGAGGGCGGTGCCTGGGCGAATGACCTGGACCGCCTGCATCAGACCGAAAGTCCTCTGTTTCGCGGAGGTGTCCGCTATATAGAGAATCACGATGAACCCCGCATAGCGGCTCCCATGTACTGGGCCGGTGTGGGGGCAGATGTGATTCAGGCTGCCATGGTGGCGCAGTATTGCACCACCACCGGTCCTGTGCTGGTGTACAACGGTCAGGAGGCGGGTGAACGCGCCGAGGGACCCGGCGGATACGGCGGGGATAATGGACGCACCAGTATTTTTGATTACACCACGCTGCCGCGCCTGCAGCACTGGACCAATGGCGGAAAGTACGATGCAGCCGGCCTTTCGCCGGATGAACGTGAATTACGCGGATACACCGCCCGCCTGCTCACCTTGCTTCAGCACCCGGCCTTGGCAAAGGGGGGATTCTATGGCTTGAACTGGGCAAACCGCGACACGCCCGATTTCGGTCGTAAACCCGGTGAAACGGTTTCGGGGCACGGTCTGTATGCCTTTCTTCGCCATTATCGCAAGGCAAAATCAACCTTGCTGGTGGTTTGTAATTTCCACCCGGTTGAAACCGCCAGAACGCACGTGCATATTCCCTCTCATGCATGCGAATGGGCGGGGAAAAAGCCCGGAATATACCATTTTGTCCCGTTGACTGATGTGAGCAACCCTATTCTGGAAAGCACGCTCGACGAGCTCGATTCCATCGGCCTACCGGTTGAAATTCCACCGGGCAAAGCGCTCATTCTGGAGTGGTGCTGATGAAATCGCAGGTATGATGCGCAGAGTGCGGCTTTTGTGCTTGATAGATGCGCATGTTTGTGGCAAGATGTTCGGACAATGTACGGGCATGTAATCATAACGGGTGCTTCATCGGGTTTTGGTATGGCATTTGCTCGTCGCTTGGTCGGCGAGTGTGCGCATATGGTTCTGGTAGCGCGTCGCAAAGAGGTGCTGATGGAGCTGTCTGATGAGCTTCAGGCGGCGAATCCTTCCTTGAAGGTTACGGTGAAAGCCTGTGATTTATCCTCGCCGTCGGTACGTGATTCCCTGGTGGAGGAACTGCAATCCTTGCCCGAGGGGAAGATGCTGCTTATCAATAACGCCGGACTGGGTGATTATGGTGAGTACATGTCGAGCACGCCGGCCCGCAATAACCAGATGCTGCAGGTCAATGTGCTGGCCGTGGCCGAGCTCACGCGCGCCGTGCTGCCCCGGCTGGTCAGCCAGGGGGGCGGTATCATCAATATTGCATCGCTGGCTGCCGATTTGTTTATTCCGGATTTTGCAGTATATGCTGCATCCAAGGCATTTGTTGCATCATTTTCAGAGGCTGTTCGGCTTGAGGTCCGTAAGGCCGGTGTGCCGGTGGTGGCTGTTTGCCCGGGGCCTGTTCACACCGGGTTCGGAGATGTGGCGCGCCGCCACGGATGCACTAATGGTTATTCATCATTCAAGAAGTGGGTATACACCCAGATTCCTACGGTGGTGAATGGCGCGCTTGATGCGCTTGCGAAGAATAAGCCACGTTTTTATCCCTCTCGTCGAATTCGCCTGATTGGGTGGTTGCTTCGGAATACTCCTTTGTGGTTCATGCGCGCTGTGATGGGATGCCGTCCGCGCAAAGTAGAGGCCATTCAGGAAAAATAAGTTTTTTGATAGATTGAGCATGAAACACTTGTTTCACCGAAAACAGAAGATATCCTTGTTCACCTGGTTCCGGGTGGGTTTGCTGGGGGTGCTCCTTGTGGGAGCCGGTGCACTTTACACGCCGTATCCTGCTGAGCTGGTCAAGGCTTTGACGGAAGATGGCAAAACCACTCGAAAGAAAAAGAAACGCAAGAAGCCGACTCCGCCACCCGCCGAACCGGCTCCGGCTGCTCCCGTGACGCCGCTTCCTGCCGACACTGAGGAAGAGGAGGAAGCTTTGGAGACGGAACCCTGGAGTCCGACTGAAGCGTTTGCGATGCCTTCCATTACCTTGCCTCCGTTTCCTCCGGCGTTGCCTGAGCGTGTTGAACCCGGCCGCTATGACCATATCAACTCCATGACTCAGGGGCTGAATATTGCCAGTTCCGTCAACTTTGAGGCTGGCAGCACAGCTTCTCAGGACCGCAAGGCGCAGGATGCTTACCAGGTGAAGGTCTCTCTTAACCTGCGTTTGCCGCAGGCTGCGGACGGCGAGAGCCTGAAGCAGGCGAACCCGAAATTGCCCGGGCTCTTCACCCGATATGCTGAGCTGATGTCGCGGGCTAAGGTCTCACAATGGTACCAGGCTCTTTATCTGCATAAGCAGAACCGCATTCGCAAAAATGCCGCTACTCTGGACCGCCTGCTTGACCGGCACAATTACTACGATACCGATACAATTCTGGAAATTGAGGCGCCTGATACGAACCGCAAGCTGCTGTGGGTACAGGCCGATATGGATGTGGTTTCCGATGGTTCCGATGGCGACCGCTTGCCCGATATGCCGGAAAAGGTGAAGAACAGCGATTTCTACCAGCCGATGACTTCGTACCGCTGGCGCAAACTCGGTACCACCCCGAACCCGCTCCTGCCGCACTGGGAGGAACGAGTGAAAAAGCTCAGCAAGGACAAGAAGGCCAGTCCCGAGGATTTGCAGCATGCTAAAAACGTGGTGCATGATTTGAAGAAGTACAGCTTCCTGCTGGCGGAGTACGATTCGTTCATCGTGGTTCCTCTTACCTTCAAGAGCGGCAGCAATGACGCCTACCGTCCCCAGCTTGGTGATTACGCCGCTGTGGTGGTGGATGACCGCGTGTTCCCCGCTATCGTAGGCGATTATGGTCCGCGTTTCAAGGCCGGCGAAGCGTCACTGCGACTGGCTCGTCTGATCAATCCGAAGGCTACGCCCTTTGCTCGTCCCGTGTCAAATCTGGGGGTAAGCTACATCATCTTCCCCGGTTCCAGGGAACCTGAGAACGGTCCTATTAACTACGAGCGCCTTAACTCCCGCGTGCAGGAGCTGCTGCAGGAGATGGGTGGTATGACCCCGGAGGCGAAGTTCCAGCAGGTGGAGGACCAGCTGGCTCCCAAAAATCAATCCACACCCGCTGCCCAGTCATGATTTCATTTTTACGCGGTACGGTTGCAGAGGCGCTGCCACAGTGTCTGGTTGTGGATGTGAATGGCGTGGGTTACGAGGTGACGGTGCCTCTGTCTACTTTCGACCAGCTCAATCCCATGGTCGGGCAGGGTATCATGCTCAAGATTCACATGCACGTGCGTGAAAATGCGCAGGTGCTTTACGGATTTGCCACAGATGCGGAGCGCGACATTTTCCGTCTGCTCATTGACCGGGTGAGCGGCATCGGCCCGGCTACGGCTATTGCCATTCTCAGCAGCTTGAATGTCAATACATTCAAACAAGCTGTCGTGCAGGGGGATGTGCAGTCTGTCGCGCGAGCCAAAGGCGTGGGGAAGCGCACGGCTGAACGCATTATTCTGGAACTGAAGGATAAGATTGGTGTGGCTTCCACCTGGGAGGCCCAGCAGCAGGGTACTACCACCCAGGCCGCATCTGATGCTGAGCTGGCTATGGTTGCGCTTGGCTTCAAACAGGCTGAGGCCCGCAAGGCCATCGTGAAGTTACTCAAGGAAAATCCGCAGGCCGGAACCGATGAATTGATTCGCGGCGCTTTGCGCCAGTTGAGTTGAGAATGATGGATTTTGCACTGCTCAAAGCGGTATCCCGTTCGTTTTATCTGAGCATGGTGTGGCTTCCGCCTGCCATGCGGCAGGGAATTGCTCTGGGCTACATGCTGGCGCGTGCAACTGACAGCGTGGCCGATACGTCCACTGCCCCTGCTTCCCGGCGCGCTGAGGTGCTGAGGCAGATGGGGCTGGCGGTATCAGGTGCTTTGCCGCAGGATGAGCTGGACTCTTTGCTGAGAGTGCTTCGAGGTGAGATGGCTGATGCTCAGAACAAAGAATCGGAGGCTACACTGCTGCGACGCTTTGATGAATGCCTGGAGCAGTTGAATGCTGTGTCCGGTCAGGAACGCCAGCTTGTGCGCCGCGTGCTTTCTGTTATTGTGGAAGGCCAGCTGTGGGATTTAACCTATTTTGCCAATCGTTCCACGGTGGAATCGGATGCCGACACCCGGCGTTACACCTATATGGTGGCCGGTTGTGTGGGCGAGTTCTGGACCGACCTTGGGTTGGCCACACTGGGGGAGAAGTTCTGTGCCCCCACGCGCCGGGATATCATGGTGCAGGCCGGTATCCGCTACGGGCAGGGGCTGCAGCTGGTGAATATTCTGCGCGATATGGATGAAGATGCCCTGCGAGGTCGCTCCTATCTCTGCACTGAGCAGGTGGTGTGGCGCGGGCGAGCCGAGCGGTATCTGCACGACGGGCTGGATTATGCCTGCCGGCTCCGTGGATTCCGCCTGCGTTTCACGGCTATGCTGCCGGCGCTTCTGGGAATCAGAACCCTGCGGCTGATTGCTCAGCGCGCAGGGACTGAAAGAGTGAAAATCACTCGCCGGGCTGTGTACGCTACCTTGATTCAGGCTGTGTGGCTCAGCGCGTGGCGGCGAGCTTCTTGAGCTTCTTGGCCAGGGTAATCTTGGCGGCAGAGGAAACCCGGTCTACGTAAAGGAAACCATCGAGGTGGTCGCACTCGTGCTGCAGGCAGCGTGCAAGCAGACCGCCGCAATCGAGCTCGAGCACACTGCCGTCGAGCAGGGTAAGCCGGGCCTTCACAAACTCGGGACGCGCGACATTGGCACGAATACCGCGGACGCTCAGGCAGCCCTCGGTGAAGAGGTATTGCTTGCCATAGGGCTCGAGCTCGGGGTTGATGAAGGCGAGCGGCATGATGCTGCGCATGGGCTTCTGCTCGCCGTTTACTGTAATCATTTCAGGTTCCGCCCCCTCTTCTTCCTCATCCTCAGGGATATCAATGACGACCAGACGGATATTCAGGCCAACCTGCGGGGCTGCCAGACCGATACCCTCGGTAGCGTACATGGTTTCGAGCATGTTTTCTACCAGATTCTTGAGTTCATCATCAACCTGTTCAACCGGAGCGCTCACCGCGCGCAGGACAGGGTCACCATATTGTTTGACGTTAAGCAGCATGATTATTGAATGGTTACGGTATATGCCGGGGCGCAATATAATGGATGCAGCGCCGCAGAATGTCAAGCTTAAACGCCAAAAAAGCACCTGCCCGTGGTGGGGCAGGTGCTTGAAAATCGACTGGTGAGCTTTAATCAGGCCTTGGGCTGCTCGTCTTTCTTAGCGGGCTTGCGGGGCTTTTTGTTGCCACCTTTGCGCTGCTGGGGAGTCGTAACCGGCTCCGGAGCAGCTTCGCCCTTGGGGAACCACACGGCGTTGTCGCTGGTCACCACGATGTAACCCTGCTCGAGCAGCCAGATCATATCGGCCACGTAGGGAGCGTGGGCATCCGTTGCGGCCTTGCGGCTCTCTTCATCCTCGCCGGCGGCTACGCCGCTCAGCTCAGCGAACATGACGTCCGTCTTCTTGCCGGAGTTCTCCTTGGCCCAGTTCATGATAGCCATCATGCGGTCGGCCAGCACGGTGTCCTCGGGCAGGGCACGTACGCGGCTCGGACCGGTGAAGTGGTTGCCATGCCACTTGTAGATGGGCATGTGGTGGCGGGCCATGCCGTGGCAGAGGTTCGGGATGAGCATCTGCGGGAAACGGCGTGTCTTGTCGGAAAGAATGGCTACGTGAGCGGCGATGCCGGGAGAAAGTACGCCGCGAGGAGTGGCTCCGTTGATGAATACCTTGTCCACCACTTCGTAAACTGCAGCATAGTGGTTGGCCATGAAGTCTGCCTCTACGGCGCGGGTGTCTTCAAGTACAGTCTCTGCGGCTCCTTCACGGGTGGGTTTCCACACGGTCTTGTGGCTGGCAGCCTGCACCCAGGCAGCTACGGTCTCTTCCTCCTTGCTCACGGAAACACGGTTCTTGAACACATCCAGCGGCATGTTGGAGTACTTGCTGCGGTACAGGTTCATGAGCGCAGCCTGATAGCCGTGCCAGGTGACCGGCCCGATGATTTCGCCACCGATGCTGCAAACGGCTACAGCTGAGAAATTACCCTTGGGAGCTTCAATCTCAATCTCTTCCTTCGTATAGAGTTCACTGAACCAGGGAGCCTTCCAGAGGTAGGCCGTGGCTTCTGCCTCGGTCAGCCAGCAGGCCTGGTCGCCCTTGGTGCTGTGGATGAGCATGGAGCCGTTCTCCATCTTCATGAACACCAGATCGTAGCGGGCCTTGTCGCCCATCACTACGCGTGCCAGGTCAATGAGGGGCAGAGCGCGCTTCTGCTTCTGAATGTTGGCGGCAAAGAGTTCCAGAATGCTGTTGGCCGGGCGCAGCTCTACGCGGAAGCCTTCTGCGGGTGCGGGCAGCTCACGCTGGGGCTTGGGCTCGCGACGCGTATCACGCTTCTGCTGGCGGTCTCCTTTACCACGCGGGGGACGGGGAGAATCGCCGGCATCGCGGCGCTCGCGATTGAACGGACGACGCTCGCCACCTTCCTTGCGGCGGGGGGCGCGGGCTTCACGCGGTGCGCTGGTGTAGGCGGGGGCGGCGGCTGCACCTGGGCGTGCCCAGGACGGCCCGAACTGGAAATCTGCCAGATCTGACAGATTGAGGGAATTTGTATTCCCCTGACTCTTTTCTTCGCTCATGAGATATAAGTTAGGTAACTGCCAATAAGACTACCCCGAATCTCGCGCCAATGCAATCATTTTTTGCGCGATATGGGTGAAAATAGCGGAAAATTACACGGTTTCCTCGTCGAACTCGACTCCGAGCAGGCAGATGTCATCATCCTGCTGCACGCTTCCGGTGAACTGGTGCATGCCGGCCAGAGCGATATCGATCATTTCACGGATGCTCTGCGGGGTGCGCTCGTTCAGGAAATCCATGATGCGGGGTGCGCCCAGCTCGTCACCATCGGCGTCCTGTGCTTCGGTCAGTCCATCGGTGAAGAGCATGAGCTTCATGCCTTTTTCCAGTCGGATTTCGCTTTCGCGGAACATCACGTTGTTTCTGAGTCCCAGGGCCGGGGTGCGGGGAATGGCCGGCTGGAAAGCCTTGCCATTCGGCGGCACCACGATGGGTGCCGGGTGGCCGGCTCCTGCCAGCGTGAGTCGCCGTCTGTCCAGGTCCAGGTACACATAGCAGGCGGAGGCAAACATGGTGATGTTGGCCTTGCTGAAGATACGGAACATCTGCCGGTTCAGCGAGGAAAGCAGCAACGCCGGTGTATCGGCCAGAGTGGAGACCTGTTCCATGAGCCCGCGCAACATGGAGGCTATGAGCGCAGCGCGCACCCCGTGTCCCATCACGTCGCATATCAGCATGCCTACGCCACTCTGACCCACAGGGAATACCTCGAAACAGTCGCCGGCCACACCCGCGGAAGGCAGGTAGACATGGTGGAAATGCGCCTTGCGGATGCTGCCATCGCTGTGCTCCCACTCGCGGTCGGGAATATTCAGGGGCTGCAGTGCCTGCTGCACTTCGCGGGCAAGGTCAATTTCTTTCTCCAGTGCCTTGTTCTTCTCATTCAGTTCCTTGGCGAGTCGCTGGTAGCGCTGCTGGGTCTCAATGAGTTTGGTAACATCGCTTGAGATGCCGACAATACCCTTGACCGTGCCGTCTGCGGCGTACCAGGGGAACTTGGAGACTCGCCCCCAGGTGGATTTGCCGCCTTTCCACTTCTCGTGGTGTATGCGGTTGGTAATCGGGCGGCCGGTGCGCATGACTTCGTCTTCCTCTGCGCGGGCAATTTCGCACATTTCGGGGGCAAAGAAATTGGAATCGCGGCAACCGATGAGGTCAGAGGGCGTGCGGACCTTCATTTTGCGAGCGGTTGCTTCGTTGGCAATCACGAAGCGGGACTCGCGGTTCTTGAAAAAGATATTGTCGGGCAGGTAGTTAATGAGCGTGCGGAAGAGGTCTCGGTCTTCCATGGCATGCAGATCTGCCATCTTGCGTCGGGTGATATCGACCCACACGCCTACCAGCCGGCTCGGCTTGCGTTTTTCATCGTACTCCAGCAGCCCGTTGATACGAACCCATCGCCAGCCGCGACTGCGCTGGTTGAGCAGGCGCACCTCGACCCGGAGCGGATGGTATGTGGGGCGGTCGATGTATCGCTTCACCGTGGTGGTGAAGAAGGCAATATCCTCCGGATGAATAGTTTTTTCCGGTTCGGTGAAGATGTTGGGGGCCCAGTCTTTCATGGTCATGCCCATCATCTTCACGCACTGCTCGGTGTAGAAAATCTCGTCATCTTCGAGCAACCAGCAGAATACCCCTTCTTCCGCAGCGCGAAGCGCTTTGCGCACCATGTCCCACACAAATACGCCGGGTACTGTGCGCTTGGAATGATTCTGCTCAGGGGTATCACTCATTTGCTGATTATGATACCCATTCTGCCGTCTTATTTCAAGCAGAATCGGCGGGATTTGCCTTAAAAATTCAATTCCAGAGCACCCACCACAGCAAACCGGCAGCCATCGCCAGCAGAATCAGCGCAAATCTCCCCACCCGGTGCAGCCAGCGGTGGTTTGTCATGTAGCTGCGCGACACAGGAAGCGGAATTTCATCCGCCCCGGCTTTCAGCAGAAGACCGTCTTTGCATCCGTGCATGCGCAGGAAGGCGTTTTGCTTTCCTGTTCTGACGTGTTCGGCAATGCAGCTCCATGGAAGGCAGCAGGTGCCACCGCTTTCCTGCCGGATGACAAGTCCGCGTTTGCTCTGTCGTATTTTCTCGCCTATGTAGTATTCCGGGCAGTACTTTTCCTCGATATCTTCGTGCCAGGTACTGGCCAGGCTGGCTGTAAGTGCAAAGCAGAGCATGCATCCCTGTAGCCCGGACTCCGGCAACCACGGATAGAGCAGACTGAGCAGCACGCAGGGTGTTGCCGCTTTCAGAAAAGGCAGACTGGGTATATCGAAAGGAGAGCTAGTGAAAAAGGCGGCGCGCTTGTACTCCTCTTCTGCCGGGATATGTTTCTCGTGTTTTGACATCTGCTCTGCAATGTGGGCGGCTTCGGCTTCTTTTTCTGCTCCGCTGCAGGGCAGAAAATAGCGCTCGTCTGTCTCGGCTGAGTCGAGAAAAATCCCGTTTTCCCTCGTGGTTACACTGAATATGCCGTTCCACGGGAGGAACAGGGCCGGCCCGGGGGCATCATCACAGTGCAGCAGAATACCGCGGCGTGTGCATCGCCAGCTGTTGCACCTGCAGTGCAGCCAGTCGGTAAACCGTATATGTGGCGAATAGCACTCCGTTAAATCGATACCCCTCATCAGGCAAAGCAGAAAGGTGGTAGACCATACAAAGGGAATGATAAAATACCCGCCCAGCCACAGATAAAGTAACCCGATGAGGGTACTGCTGAGCAGAATCACCCCCAGCCGGAGCCACCAGTTCGGTTTATTCGCCCCGGGGTCAGCTTGTCCGTTGTAGTGGTAAATCATGTGTTGTCTGAATCGGGGTAGGGGGCCAGGTGTTGTTCGGTGTATTCCCAGCCGGGCTGAAGATGCCGCCAGAAGTCGATGTTTTCGTTTCTCTGCTCGGTGGTCATGCGCTCCTGAGTCATGACAAAGGGATAAATCTGCACCGGTACGTGCGCTGCACCGGCAAGAAATGCCTCATTGACCATCGTGTAGATTTCTTCGATGGCTGAATCGCCTATGGCAAAGCATCCGCTCGAGCTTTCGCCCCCGTGCACCATGATAAAGCTGCCCGTGCGTCCCAGATGGCGGTCATAGGCATTCGGGTAGCCTACATTAAAGGCCAGGTGGTATTTGCTGCGCGGGTTCAGGCTGCGCGGTGTCACGCGGTAGAATCCCTCCGGTGCCTGCAGGTCGCCTTCTGCAGTCTTGGGCCCGGGGCCACCGCTCATGCCGAGGATGGGGTAGAGTTTAATCCGCTCCCACGCATTCGTCTTCACCCAGAGCTCAAGCACACGCTCCTCTTTGATGATGCGGATGAATACCGGTTTGCCGTAGTGCTGCCCCAGGGTATAAGCCACACGTTCCCTGGCCGGTTGCACCCGGTCCGGTTCTGTAGCTGCTGGGTTAGGTGATTTATCCATCTGCGCTGAAATATCGCATGTTAGCAGGGCGATGTCAAGTATGTACTGCCATGATGAAGCCGTGGAGTTTTTGCTGTGTTCGTAAATCTTACCTTTCAAATTGTTATTTTTTAACCACATGTGTCCCCAAGATTTTGCAGCGCAATAAATTGAAATTTGCAGAGTAATTTGCGGAGCGTCAGCGTAGCGGAAATTTGAGTCCCGCAGGGACGGTAGAGGTGAGGCAGGGGTGGAGTCGCGAAGCGACGGAACCCCTTCTAACCATAAAATAAATCAGAACCCCGAACGAAGTGAGCGGGTGGCAGAGGCTATTGCTACACATTGAAGCAGTGGCCTTCCGTCTCCGGGCTTACGCCCTACGCCGTGACTGGCTGACGCCCACTCCTTTCGTCGGGGCTCCCTTATCTTTTGTTTGTTAGCAGGGGCTGCGCCCGCTATGCGGGCTTCCCCCTGCCTCACCTCTACCGTCCCTTCGGGACTCAAGTTCCGCGGTCGTGCCGACCGCAAACTACTCTGCAACTTCCAATCTATCGCTCATTTGTTATAACCGGGGGGCTTCTGATGAAACGGCATTCATTTATCAACGGCTCTGCAATCTTTGGGATACATGTGTTTTTTAACCGGGTATTGCTGATTTCGTGTTGACGCACAGGGGAATATGTGCTAGGCTGCGGTTGCATGAAGACACTCATCCTTACATTTGCACTGATGCTGGGACTGTGCTGCAGCGTGCTGCCGCAGGTTCAGGCCGATGATAAAGAACCGGCCAAGACGAAGGTAAAGAAGAAGCGAGCCAAGACGAATCCGGTTGCTGATGCTCTGGCCGAGGCCGGTTACTTCACCGAGACCGAGGCTCGTCCGCGTGCCAAATTCTATATTTTCATCTGCTCTGCATCGTGGTGCGGTCCCTGCCGTGCACTCATGCCGCAGGTGGTGAAGGAATACGAGAAGAACATGAAGAAGGATAAGTCCGTTTCTCTTGTGCTGCTGGGTTTCGACCGCACGGAGGAAGACGCTAAGAAATATATTGAGCACTATGATACCGACATCCCGGGCGTGCTGAACAGCGCAGTGACACTGCCGAACAGCCCCAACATTTCCGGTATTCCGTGGTTCTTTATCCTTAATTCCAAGGGCGAGCTGGTGACTGCAGGCGCCGGTAACGGAATCCTCGACTGGAAGAACGCCATCAAGACCAAGCCGCAGAAGACGAAGAAATCGTCCCGCAGGAATCGATAATCTTTCCTCACGGCCCGCTTTCCCAGGGAAGCGGGCTTTTTTATGCCTGCTTATCCGCGGGCATTCAGGAAATTGACCACACCCCGGCCGATGGTTTCGGCGTAACGGATTGCGTTTTTCTCCTTGCCCAGGAATCTGGCGTGTTCCGGGTTAGAGAGGAAGGTGGCCTCGGTGATGATGGCGGGGACGTAGGATTCATTGCAGGCGTTGAGCCAGTCGCCACCACCTTTGCGGCCATTGTCGCGGATGATGACCCCGCAGCGCACGCCGTGGTTGGGCATGCCGCCCTGGTCATAGATGGTGTTGGTGATGATGTCTGCCACAGCGAGTCCGAGTCCGGTACCCTCCTCATTGCAGTAGATAGCGCCCTTGTTGTAGACCATCCAGCGGGCAGTCATGCTGTTGTGGTGCAGGTAGACAACCGCTGCAGGGTTCTGGTCCAGCGCATAGTTGGTGCTCAGCATGCCCACTGCCATGCGGTGCGGGTGGTGCTTGGAGCGGTAGATGGCCGTGGGCTCAGGCGTGTTCACGTGGTGCACCTTTTCGCGGCGGGCGATTTCGGCCAGCTGCTTGTCGGTAGGCAGGGAACCGCGGCAGCAGATGCGGCATTCGTAGCCGGCATCGCGGATTACTTTGGCGGTGTATCCGACATAGCGGTACCAGAACTCGCATTCCTCGATGCTGCCATAGCGCTTATCCGGGGTGCGGGCACCCTGACCACCACGCTCGGGGTGGTAATAGTGCCCGATGTCGAGCACCACAACTTTCGATTCTCTCACCTGGGCACGCATCATCTGCTGCGTACAGCCGGTGAACAGCAGCAGGGGAATCAGCAGGAGTATCAGGAACAGTTTTTTCATAATCCGAGTTCAGTCTGGCCACCGGGCAGAACTGCGCCCAGCTTGTGGTAGGCAGCGGGCAGGGCTTCGCGGCCGCGTGGCGTGCGTTTGATATAGCCCTGCATGATGAGGAAGGGTTCGTGCACGTCTTCGATGGTGGATTCATCTTCGCCCACAGCTACGGCCAGCGAGGAAAGCCCCACAGGGCCGCCGCCGAACTTGTAGATGATGGTTTCCAGCAGGCGCTTGTCCATTTCATCGAGCCCGTCTTCGTCAATATCAATCATGCCCAGCGCGGCGTGTGCCACCTCGGCGGTGATGCGCCCGTCCGCCTTTACCTGGGCGTAGTCGCGCACCCAGCGCAGCAGCGCATTGGCCACACGGGGGGTGCCACGCGAGCGGCGGGCTATGGCCAGTGCCCCGGCGGGTGCCAGGTCGATATCAAGCAGCCCTGCGGAGCGGTGCAGAATCCTGCACAGTTCCTCGGCAGAGTAGTAATCCAGCCTGTTCACGAGACCGAAGCGAGAGCGGAGCGGGCCGGTGAGCATGCCGGCGCGGGTGGTGGCCCCCACCAGCGTGAACTTCGGCAGGTTCAGCTGGATAGAGCGGGCATTCGGCCCCTGGTCGATGATGATATCGAGCCGGAAATCCTCCATGGCGGGGTACAGATATTCCTCAATAGCCGGGTGCAGACGGTGAATTTCGTCAATGAAGAGCACATCTCCCTTTTCCACATTGGTCAGGATACCGGCCAGGTCGCCCGCTTTTTCAATCTGCGGGCCGCTGGTGGTGTGCAGTCTGTGTCCCACGGCACTGGCTATGATATTGGCCAGGGTGGTCTTGCCCAGTCCGGGGGGGCCGCTGAGCAGCACGTGGTCGAGCACGTCACCGCGCATGCGGGCAGCTTCCACCATGAGCATGAGTCGCTCCTTCACCTTTTCCTGCCCGCAGAACTCACTGAATGCGGGGGGACGCAGCGAAAGATCATAGCTGGTGACGGGAGTATCCGCCATGCGGGTGTAGAGGGAATCGGCCATTACGTGGGGCAATGTAGCATATTTGCCGCCTGCGGTCAAGAAACGCGCGTGCCCTATTGATTTTTCTTGATTACGGAGGCGGGTTCGTGTAGATTAAGGTTTGAGTTTATGCCCGTGGTACTCACCATCTTCGGATTCTGCATCTGCAGTTTCACCTCGGCCTGTATGGGCCGGAAGCCGCAGGGGCTGGTGCTGTACCTGTTTGCGGTGCTGCTGGGGCTTCCTGTGGCGGCAGGTTGTGCCGTGGCGGGGTGTCAGGTGTATGGCTGGGCAGGCGGTATCGGCATGGGCATTTGTGCTCTGCTGGTGGTGCTTTTCCTGCGTGGCTTCTGCGTGTTCTGGATGCGCATGTGCCGCCGCCTGCATATCTGGATTCACCGCATGTGAGCGGCGCGGCGCTGCTGCACATAGAAAATGACGGCAGCGAGAGCTGCACCCAGCGTGTCAAGCAGCATATCCTTCTGGGCGTCCCAGATATCGCCCTGTGAGCCGAGGAATGCCTGACCGGCATCGCCTCCGTCGATTTCGGCATAGGCCCATTCGGCAATTTCCCAGACACCGGCTATGGCCAGCATGAATACCACGCTGAACCAGGCCGCCGTGCCGATGCTGTTCACCATGTGTCGCTTCCAGAGTACCTCGGCAATGGCGATGCTGCCCAGCCCCACGGCAAAGTGAGCCACGCGGTCATAGTGGTTACGCCCCTCGCCGAACAGGCGGGAGACGGCATCAAACGGCACGAATTCAAAGGTGTAGTGTGCGCCGATTATCTGCATGGCGCACCAGATGAACAGGCAGGCGTAGGCCGTGTTGGAAAGACGAATTGTTCTGAATGTACCGACCAGTGCCGAAACAAGCAGGATGACCGCCGTCATTTCCGTCCACCATACCTGCATATCGTGCGGATTGATGAATGACCAGATGGTCAATCCGAGCAGCAGAGCCAGCAGGAGGTGGGGAATGTGGCGTTGCATGTTATTCTTCTTCCTCGGTTTCGTTTTCTGCAGCAGTGTATTCTTCCGGCACCGGAGTGTGCACGCGGATAAAGTTGCGAATCTGCTCGTACTTTTCAGGTGTTACCACATAATCGGTGATTCCCTGGTCAAGATCGGTGAGCAGGGTGCCATTCACATCTTCCTCGATGTGGTAGTAATATTCCTTTTCACCAGCGCGGCAGATACCAAGCACCGGCTGAGTGTCCTGGAAGGTGTTGAGAACATCCGGGGAGTTGAAGAAATCGCGCGAATCATTACCGGGAATCTTGTAGACTGTACCCGGGTTTGCCACGTCGGCCATGATGGCTTCGAAATCGGCAATGGCTTCTTCATCCTGCACCATCAGGCTTTCGCCTTCGTCAAAGGGATCGAGTATAAGCTGGTTCTGGGTGCAACAGACCAGGAGCAGGGCGCAGAGGAGAGGGAAAACAGGCTTCATGGCAGGGAATCAGATAGTCAGAGCAAGCAGGAAAAGCCCCATGTGCAGGGAGGCGAGCCCCAGCAGCATGTTCATTTTCTTATTGGCGGGCATGGTGCGTACCTTCAGCAGTATGTAGCCACCGGCCAGAATGGCGGCCAGCCACACCAGGTTCCAGTGGAATCCCGGCAGGAAGAAGGCGGTCTGCTTCAGGGTGATATAAGGAGCCAGCAGGAAGGCCATGGCGAGACCTCGGGCGCGTTTGTCGCCCAGCCGCACGGCCAGGGTACGTTTGCCGGTGGTGGTATCTTCCTTGCGGTCGCGAATGTTGTTCACCTCAATCAGCACGCAGGAGAGCAATCCGCACTGCACGCCCAGAATGAAGGCCGCTCCATATACCATCTCGAAGCCCGGTTGCCAGCCAATCTGCACAAATACCGTGCCGACCACGGCCACCAGACCGAAGAACAGCAGCACAAAGAGTTCACCCAGCCCGTGGTAGGCCAGCGGCCAGGGTCCACCGGTGTAGCCGTAGGCAAAGAAAAGACTCGGTATGCCGATGAGCAGCACCGGCCAGCCCTGCGCCAGAATAAGCGGCAGACCGAACGCCGAAGCTGCCACCAGGAAGATGCCGCCCCAGAGCTTCACCGCTACTGGGGTCATGTCGCCGCTGGCGGTGATGCGGCGCGGACCCTGGCGCTTCTCGGTGTCGGCGTTGCGGGTGGCGTCGATGGCATCGTTGAAGAAGTTGCAGGCAATCTGGATGCAGGCGCAGCTCAGTGCGGTGTACACGGCAAGCCACCAGTCGAGGTGTATTCCCATTTCGGGGTGGTGCTGCTGGTATTTCCAGACGATGAGGCAACCGGCCCACACCGCTACAAAGCCTGCGGGCAGGGTTTTCGGCCTTGCGGCCAGAATGATGGAACGGAGTTTGAACATGGGAAGGGATTATTTACGGGGGAATCGGCGACGGCCGCCGGCTGCTGCGCGGAATGGGTCGAAGAGCTTGTCCAGCCCGCTGTTCTTGATGAGAAGTGTCTGCTCCATGAGCCTGCCCAGCTTACCCTTCGGCCAGCCGCGCTGCCAGAACCAGTCCAGGTACTCGGTGGGCAGATCCATGAGCGGGCAGCCGTCCGGCGGATAGTTCTCCGGCCCGTACATGCCGAAAGGCATGTGCATGGCTGCTATATCCGCCAGCAGCTGGCGGAGGTCATCGGCCGTGGGTATGGGGGCTTCTTCCATCAGCGTACAACGCTCCAGCCAATGCTTTCTCCTGCGTACATGGGCACCACCTGCTCGCCGTAGCTGCGGTAGCTGGCTGGCACGGCCATGGGGGTGTCGCGCAGGGTAATCTTCTTCTGCACTGGCTGCAGACCGTACCAGTCGCAGGCGTTGCTGCTCACGAATCCCTGCAGCTTGTCGAGCGCACCGTGGGCGGCAAAGATTTCCGCCAGCTTGGGCAGGGCTACCGGGCCGGTGAACACACCGGCTGCGCAGCCGCAGGCTTCCTTCTTGCAGCGGGGGTGCGGCGCGGAGTCCGACCCGAAGAACAGGCGCGGGTGTCCCTCCAGCGCAGCGCGGAGCAGGGCGTCGCGGTCTTCCGGGCGCTTGGCTATGGGCTTGCAGAACAGGTGCGGGCGCAGGGCTCCACCTGCCACGTCGTCCAGCGTGATGATGAGGTGCTGCAGCGTGACGGTGGCACACACATTCGGGATCTCATCCAGCAGCTGCAGCGCAGCAGCGGTGGTGATGTGCTCCATGCTGAGCTTCAGCCTGGGGTACTTTGTGGCCAGGTGGCGGTACACGGCCAGGAACTCCTGCTCGCGGTCCATCACAAAGCCGTGGCTTTCTCCATGCACCAGCAGGGGAATGCCCAGTTCCTCCATGATTCTCAGCGTGGTATCTGCCTGTGCCATGTCAGACACGCCTCCCTCACTGTTGGTGGTGATACCGGCGGGGTAGAGCTTGAACCCGAAGAATCCCGGCGTTTCGCGCGCTGCCAGCAGCTCAGCCTCGCCCAGCGGGGTGAAGAACAGGGTCATGTACGGAGTGAAGGCTGCGCCATCCAGCGCGGAGCTGATTCGCCCGGCGTAGGCCTGCATCTGCTCCGGGGTGGTTACCGGCGGTACCAGATTCGGCATAATCACGGCTCCTGCAAAATCCGCGGAAAGCGGCGCAGTCAGCTTCAGCATGTTGCCGTCGCGCAGGTGCAGGTGCATGTCCAGGGGCGAGTTCAGTGTAATCTCCATGCGCTGCATTCTAACACAGGCCGCCTGCTTTTTCAAGTGCCGTATTTTTTCTTATTGTGTGCGAAAATCTGTTTTCCTGCATATGTGTCCCGAAGCTCAGCGGTAAATTATCATTTTTAGCGGCGGAAACGAGCGTTCTTTCCATTATCGGAGCACGGGACTTCAGTCCCGACGGTTTAAGGCGTTACCAGGATACGGGACTGAAGTCCCGTGCTCCGATAATTTCCACGAGCTCCCCCCCGCTAAACACTGATAAGTGGTTTTCCTGCCATAGTGCATGATTATACTTGACTTGCCGTGGCAGATAGTGCATGCTCCGCCTGCAATGAAGACAGTACTCATTATCGGAGCCGGTGGTGTGGGTCATGTGGTGGCCCACAAGTGCGCCCAGATGTCGGATGTGTATGAGAACATCCATCTGGCCTCGCGTACTAAGAGCAAGTGCGATGCCATTGCGGCAGACGTACTCGCCCGTGAGGGTGTGACGATTACGACGCATGCCGTCGATGCCGATGATGTGGCCGCCACGGTGGCGCTCATCAAGGAAGTGAAGCCCGACCTCGTGCTGAATGTGGCGCTGCCTTACCAGGACCTCCCTCTCATGGATGCCTGCCTCGAGGCCGGTGTGAACTACCTGGATACCGCCAACTACGAGCCCCGCGATGTGGCCAAGTTCGAGTATAAGTGGCAGTGGGCCTACCAGGACCGCTTCAAGCAGGCCGGTCTCTACGCGCTGCTCGGTTCCGGTTTCGACCCGGGTGTGACCAATGTGTACACCGCCTGGGCTCTCAAGCACCACTTCGATGAGATTGAATACCTCGACATCATCGACGTGAATGGCGGTGACCACGGCCAGGCTTTCGCTACCAACTTCAACCCGGAAATCAACATCCGCGAGGTGAGCGCCCCCTGCCGCCACTGGGAAAACGGTGATTTCCAGGAGACCGGTGCCATGAGCATGCACCAGCCCTTTGCCTGCCCGGATGGCGTGGGTACCTACGAGATTTACCGCATGTACCACGAGGAAATGGAATCCCTCGTGAAGCACATCCCCACCATCAAGCGCGCCCAGTTCTGGATGAGCTTCTCCCCGAACTACATCAACCACCTCACCGTGCTCAAGAACGTGGGCATGACCCGCATCGGCCCCGTCAAGTACAACGGTGTGGAAATCATCCCCCTGCAGTTCCTCAAGGCGGTGCTGCCTGACCCCGGCGACCTGGGCAAGACCACCCACGGCCGCACCTGCATCGGCTGCGTGATTCAGGGTAAGAAGGATGGCCAGTACAAGGCCGTGTACATCTATAACATCTGCGACCACGAGGAATGTTTCAAGGAAGTCGGCTCCCAGGCCATTTCCTACACCACCGGCGTGCCCGCCGCCATCGGTGGCCGTATGATTCTCACCGGCACCTGGAGTGGCGAGGGCGTGTTCAACATGGAGCAGAACGACCCCGATCCCTTCATGGACGCCCTCAACAAGTACGGCCTCCCCTGGAACTGCATCGAACTCACCCGCGAACAGGCAGAAAGCCTCACTGTGGTGAAGTAAATCTGATTCTCAGCAGTTTTTTTTCGACCGTCGGATTATTTCCGGCGGTCTTTTTTATATTGTATTGATAATGATTGAAAAGAGGTGATAAATAACATCCGGAAAATGTTATTTATTTATAGTTGCGAGTTTAAACTGATAATAAAGCTGTACAAAATGAAGCAGGTTTGTTAAAGTCAGCTCATGGCATCAGACTGTTGTTCTGAATGTAAGTAATTGAATAATAATCACGAATATGAAATTAAGATTACCGGTTCATATGGTGGCAGCAGTAGTTGCTGCTATGACGGCGCAGAGTGTCTATGCGGGTGCCACTGTACAGGTGGATGAAGTAATGAATGTACCTGCAGGAGAAAGTTCTGCAATTGTGTCTGATACTACTCGTCCTGCAATTTACTCCGCCATTGCCAAGGATGGTGAGGGTTCCGCAGTAGTGGTAGGAAATGTGACCAAATATTCAGCCATCTATGTGCGCGAGGGGGAATTGCTGGTAGGCGATGGTTCTACTCCGACGTCGTTTGTAATCTCTGCATCCAAGGCAACGGCCGCTCAGGATATATATGATGTAGGTCTGTGTGTTTCCGGTAAGGACGCCGTTGTTACATTCAATAACGCCTCGTACACTAATATCAATTCTGCCTCGTCCCAGGAGCATTTTACACAGGTCGGCGGTTCGGATGGCAATGGCATCATGAACATCACAAATGGTTCGAACCTGAACCTGATTTCCAATTCCAATTTCTTTATTGGCAATAGCCTCTATGCCAACGAGACCACCGCGGCTCCCGGTAGTTCCGCTCTTTATCAGGGGAATTACACTCCCGCAGCCGGCAATAGTGATGTGAAGTTCGGTAAAGGTATCGTCAATGTGTCTGGTGGCTCTACCTTGAGCACCGGTTATCACAACTTCTGGATGAGTGAGGGTGAACTTAATGTGGATGGCGCTGGTTCTGTCGTGAACGTGTGCAACTATTCGGGCAACCGCACGATTCTGGCTCTTGAGGAATACAGCACTTCTACGCTGAATGTGACGAATGGCGGTAAGCTGGTGCTTAATTCCTCAAGCCTGGCAACCACCTGGGCAAGCAATGGCACCACGAATATCAATGTGGTAGGCGAAGGTTCGGAATTGCTGCGTCCGAATGCCCGTCCCGTACATCCCGATATGCCTGGCAGCCCCTCCGGCCAGACTTCCACAGAAATTTCCGGCGGTGGTAAAAATTCCACCACCAATATTTACGTGGCAGATGGGGGTAAGCTCAGCATGCTGAGTGATGTGACCAATTTTGCCACGAATGCGGGATCGAACCGTACAGCGAACATGACGGTGGGTTCCGGTGGTACAGCCGAGTTCAAAGATGTCATGATGAGCAGCGGCACCACGGTGTCGAATAGTGGTGACATTGCCGCGGAGATGGTGTTCGTGGGTGAAGGTGCTGAAGTGGGCATGGCTTCTTCCGATGCATCTTTCACTGCCGAAAGCATGACTGTTGCCGGTACTCTTGCTGTTGGAAACGGAGCTTCCGCCACCATGGATGTTGCGGACCTCTTCATCACGGAGACTGGTGTTCTTTCTCTGAATGATGGCAGCACTCTGAACGTGAACGGTTCTCTGACTATGGATGTTGGTTCGGTTATTCTGCTCACCGGTTCCTACGATGCAGGCGATGTAGTGCTGAGCGCCACCGGTGATATGGATATTGAGGGCGTCACCATTACTTTCGCTGGCGGAAACGTTCAGTATGAGTTGCAGAATGGTCAGCTTGTCGTGACTGCTGCGTTTGACCAGGCCGTTGCAGATTCCCTGACCTTGGGCAACTGGGGGATTGCCACAGCCAGCCGCACCTTCGTGAATGCTGTACGTGGTCAGCGCACCAACACGGGTTGCATTGCCGATGGCCGCGGTACGATCTGGGCTGCAGTGCTCGGGGCGACCAACGACATTGCCGGTTCTGACATCAACCTGAAGGGCGCCGCCTTGGGTGCTGATATGAAGGTGGGTGAGAAGAGCAGTGTGGGTATTGCGCTCGGCTACACGGATGCCGATGTGAAACCCGCCGGTCTGCAGACAGTTGAACAGCAGGGTATCTATGTGGCGCTTTACGGGGAGCACGCTCTCAGGAAGCTCAGCTCCACCAGTTGCCTGAGCCTGGACTGGGTTGCTGCCTATGGTAACACCGAGTCTGATGTGCAGGGTATGGACTGGGAACAGAACAGCCTGCAGCTCAATACCCGCCTCAATTGGAACAAGAAGCTGACTGATAAGCTCTGCATGAGCGTGTTCGGTGGTCTTGAGTATTTTGCAACCGATTCTGACACCGTTGACGGTGTCAAGACCGGCTCGGTTCAGAATCTGCGCGGTGAACTCGGCGTGGGCGCCAGCTATGTGGCATGGGGTGCTCCCGATGTGTACGACGGCAAGGGCGGCCTCGTGAGCCCCGGATGTCGGAAGCTCGTGCTGCACGGCGAAATCCGCTACATGAACGACATGGTGCGTAGCAACCCGGTTGTCCGCATGGATGGCATGAGCGGTGGTTCTCTCAATCCTGGTCGCCAGGGTATGGGTGTCGAAGCCGGTGCTACCTACCGCTTCAACGAGCGCTGGAGCGCCAGCGCCAACTATGGCTTCAATGCCATGGATGATTCCCGCGAACACCGCGTGAATATCGGTGCCGGTTATACGTTCTGATAATCGAACTGTCAGCCTGATTAACTTGCAGCGGCATCCCGGTAGCGGGGTGCCGCTGTTGTTTTCTGCAGAAAATACGGCATCGTTTGCTAAAATGCTTGTGTAATCAGGAAAAAAGGCTTGCCAGCGGGGTGGCGATTTAGTACAATCGCGCACCGCGTTTTCCCCCGGTGGCATACAGGTGCCTCATGAGCCGCCGGGTAGGGGCCTTGGTGGAAGCGCGTCAACCATTAACCTACAAACATCATTATAATGAGCAACACTGAACTGGAGGCTTTGATTAACTCCAAGCTTCCGAACTTCCGCAAGGGTGACATCGTCGACGGTACCATCCTTGAAATCCGCCCGCAGGTCGTCCTCGTGGACATTGGTTACAAGTCTGAGGGTGTCATCCCCGTTTCCGAGTTCGAGGACGAGGAAATCGAGGTGGGCGATCAGATCGAGGTGCTTCTTGAAAGCCTCGAAAACGACGAAGGTCTCGTCGTCCTTTCCAAAGAAAAGGCTGCCCACAAGCAGAACTGGGACAAGATTGTGGCCGTTTACAAGGACGGCGGTCTGGTCAAGGGTAAGGTTAAGAGCGTCGTTAAGGGTGGCCTCATGGTCAACGTCGGCGTGGAAGCCTTCCTTCCCGGCTCCCAGGTGGACATCATCCCGCCCAAGGATCTCAACGAATTCGTGGGCAACGTGTACGAATTCAAGATTGTGAAGGTGAACGACGAGCGCAAGAACATCGTTCTCTCCCGCCGCGAGGTCATCGAGGCCGAGCGCAGCGAGCAGCGCCAGCGTTTCCTGGAGACCGTCGCTATCGGCGACCGCGTGAAGGGTCTTGTGAAGAACATCACCGACTTCGGTGCTTTCGTGGACCTCTCCGGTATGGACGGCCTGCTGCACATCACCGACATGAGCTGGGGTCGTGTGAACCACCCCTCCGAGCTGCTTCACATCGGCCAGGAGCTGGAGGTTCTCATCCTCGATGTGGATCGCGACAAGGAGCGCGTTTCCCTCGGTCTCAAGCAGCTGTCCGACAACCCCTGGGCAGACATCGAGGCCAAGTACCCCATCGGTTCTCAGGTCAAGGGCCGCGTGACCAAGCTTCTCGCCTACGGCGCCTTCGTGGAGCTGGAGAAGGGCGTGGAGGGTCTCGTGCACGTGTCCGAGCTCAGCTGGACCAAGCGCATCACCCGTCCCAGCGACGTTCTGTCCCTGGACCAGGAGATCGAGGCCGTTGTGCTCAACATCTCTGTGGAAGAGCAGAAGATTTCCCTTGGTATCCGTCAGCTCGACGAGAACCCCTGGGATGCCATCGAGGTGCGTTTCCCCGTGGGTACCATCATCTCCGGCGCTGTGCGTAACCTTACCCCCTACGGCGCTTTCGTGGCTCTCGAGGAAGGTATCGACGGCATGATTCACGTGTCCGACATGAGCTGGACCCGCAAGATCAACCACCCCTCCGAGGTGCTCAAGAAGGGCGACCAGGTCGAGGCTCGCGTGCTGAACATCGACAAGGAGAACCAGCGCGTTTCCCTTGGTATCAAGCAGCTTGAGACCGACCCCTGGGAATCCATCGACAGCCGCTTCAAGATGGGCGACCTCGTTTCCGGTACCGTGGCCAAGATTGCTTCCTTCGGTGCTTTCGTGAACCTCGACGGCGACATCGACGGCCTCATCCACATCTCTCAGCTTTCCGAGGAGCACGTGGAGCGCGTCAAGGACGTCATCAAGGTGGGCGATGCTGTGAAGGCTCGCGTCATCAAGGTCGACAAGGTGGAGCGCCGCATCGGTCTTTCCATCAAGGCTGTGAACTACGACGCCGAGCAGCTGCGTCGCGAGACCGCTGCCTTCGAGACGGTTCGCGCCGGCGACATGGTGGGTCTGGAGCAGGCCTTCAACCTCGCTGCCCTGCAGTCCGAGGAGTGGAGCCCCTCCCAGAACTAAGCCATACGCTTAGCAAAGCAAATGCTTCAAAAAACCGCTGCGGGCAACCGCAGCGGTTTTTTCGTGCCCGGGCAGCAGCCAGGAGCATCCCGGATTAGTACGCCGGCCACATTGCTGAGAAATGCGCCTCTCATTCGCCTGAATGTTCTGCTGCAGATTCTGGCATTCGGTGTGGATATTTTTGTCCGAATGAGTAAGGTTCATAATAAGAAAAGATAACTTGAAAATAATTTTTGAGTTGCTATAATCACAGGGTAGAAGTCGGATGAATATAACTGAATAAATTTTATGAAATTGAGCGTAACGTTATTGTTAAGTGGGTTACTGATGGCTGTTGCACAGGGTGCGTCTACCGTTACCATGAAAAAGTCCGATGCAAGGCTTCAGTCAGGTGCAGGAAATGGAATGCCCACCTATAACATGAAATATAATAACCGTAATCTGGTGATTCATGATTCCATTTCTCTTGGTTCACCGTCCATACTTCAGATTAGTTGGACGGGTGAATCTGACGAGGTATATACTTATTCCGGTTCAGGCACTTTGTCTGCAAACCTGATTAATTGGGTACTGGACGGTGGAACCTTTGTTTTTGATGCAAATCCCGGGAAATGGGCTATTTTGTCTTCCTTGAGCTATGAGCCTGTCACCTTGGTTTTGAACACAGGTGGAAATATTGAAAGATTGTCTAATTTTGATGTGATAGAAATCAATAATCCCAACGTGGTCATTGCCAATATTGATAACGCGGGACTTGTGCGTAGCAATCATGTGTTAAGTACCCAAAAAATCGATGACCTTATAGGTTATGTGGCGTGCGTTGATGCCGATGTGATTCTGGGTGGAGGTCAGATAAGCATGGTAGATTCGCAATCTGATTCGTCGACGGTTACTCATGTTGCGGGCACAGTGATGCTTAAAGGAAAAACCACTGTTACTTGTAATTTAGCTCCAGATTATTTTGATCCGGATGGATTGGATGGATATACATGGCGGAAAGAACCCTCAGCAAAAAAGATAGCATCCATCCTGGGAGATATGCCTCTTTTTACATGCGAGAAATTATCCGGCTCAACTTCCAATCTTTCCTTAACGCTCACTTATAGATACGTTAGTCAATATTATGAAAACGGATACTCGACCACTAAAGCCACTATCAATGCTGGTAATATGGGCACCTTTGTTCCGATTTACGTTGAGAGTGAGGATATATACTATGTTGTTTTCAAAGCATATGCCGAATCTGCTACAATCTCTGCCAAGGATTTGAAAAATAATGAGGTGCGTGTTGGTGCTAAGGATATCTATGTTAAGCAGAATCTGACTTTTGCAGCGGATAAAGAAATCCGTTTTTCGTGGACCGGTAACAATGGGGCGTATACCATGATTGGAAAGGGTGCCATAGCCTCCAAGGGTGGGCTGGGCGTTGCCCTGAGTGATGGTTCGTTTACCTTGGTTTCCGGTTGTAGCTTTAAGGATGCCGTTTATTCGCTGAACGATGCCACCTTGTCTCTTTCTGGCGCGGTATCCGCAAAGGGTGTGACTCTGGGCGCCGCCGCCGATGCGTTGTCGGCCTCGAAATTGGTTGCCATGGGCGGTAAAGTAACAGTGTCCGGTGCCGTTGATATGTATGCATCAGAGTTTCATACAGATTCTGCTGTAACAATGAATTCTCTGACTATGCAGGAGGACTCATTCTTTTCGCTTAGTTCTGAAAAATCACAGAGCCTGACGTTGAAAGGAAAAGACGAAGTGAATGTTCTGAGCAACTCTGTCATGGATATCTCCGGCAGTATGTCTGTGACCGGCAATCTTACGCTGACGGAGAGTGAGGTGAGTCTGCATGATGTTGAGCAGATGGCTAAGCCTAAGGCTATGGGGCTCACGGTAAAGGGAGCGTTGAATATTAAGGATGTTGCCCCTGCCGGAGATACGTCCTGGAAGAAGGATTCGGCTCCGGAACTTAGCCTCACCGGTAAGCTTAGCGCAGCTTCACTGAATATGGAGAATGCTGATATCCTCTTGTCCTTCTCTTCGCCCCAGAGTATTGCGCTGACTCAGGCTAAGAATGCACAGAAAGAGACGGTTACCAATATGCTTAGTAACTCCTCCATATCAGCAAACGGCAGTATGAGCGTGGCGGGTAATCTGGTGTTGCGACAAGCTTCCTCTATATATCTGAGAGATGCCAATGTTGCTAAGCCCAAGGCTCTCAATTTGGCGGTAAAGGGCAACCTCACCGTGGGTAGTGGCTGCAGGCTGACCCTCAGTGGGGCGCTTAGTGCTGCCAATCTGACTATTGATGGAGGTAGTATCACTCTGTCAGGCAACAAGCCTCAGACGATTAAGGTGAGTCAGACGCTCACACTGAACGCCGACAGCACCATAGACCTGAGAGCCTGTGACTTTGTTGCTGGTAAGTCATACAAGCTCATCACATTCAAAGGATATGACGGTCTGAGTGAAGACGAATTGTACTCGGTATTCGGTATCAAGGAGGGTAAAGGAATTGAACTGATTCTTGACAAGAAGAAGTCCATTACGCTGACACTGGAAAAGGATGCAACCTGGAGGTCTGCATTCAGTGTGCCTAAGGCTGCTGATGCAGAAGAATCAGCCGTTGAAGCTCCCACTGTACTGGTGGATGCTCCGGAGTTCAGCCCGGTGGCGGATGCGCTGGTGCAGGCCAACTGGGGACAGGTGGAGGCCAGCCGCGCCTTTGTGCATGCCATCGGCAGCCGCAGCATGGCGGTGCAGCTGGGCAGCGGTGAGCGCGCTGTGTGGGCAAGTTGCATCGGTGCCAGCAGCCGCCACAGCGCCGCAGGCGGTCACAATGGTGCTGATTCCAACGTGACAGGTGGTGCCCTGGGTGTGGAAACGCAGCTGGGTGAGAGCAGCCTGCTGGGCATGGCGCTGGGCGCCAGCCGCACCCGCGTGAGCGCGCACAACTACGGCACCATCAAGCAGGATACCACGCACTTCGGCCTCTACGGCCAGACCGGCTGGAACAAGCTGAGTGCTGTCTGGAGCGCCGCCTATGGTCGCAGCGATTCGGAAATCCACGGCAGCAGCTGGAAGCAGAACCACCTGCAGCTGGATGGCCGCGTGAGCTACAACCATGCACTGAGCAGCAGCACCGTGCTGCGCGGCTTCGGCGGTATGCAGTATTACGCCTCCGACAGCGCCACGGTGGACGGCATTGAAACCGGCTCCATCCAGAACCTGCGCGCGGAAATCGGCGTGGGCGCCAGCCACGCCATCGGCAAGCTGGGCGTATACGGTGAAGTGGCCGTGCACCAGGACCTGGTGCGCCACAACCCCTGCATAACTACGCCTGATGCCCGTTACCGCGGCATGAACCCCGGCCGCACGGGCTTGAACTTCACCGTGGGTGCCAGCTACAGCCTGAGCGACCAGTGGAGCGTGAACGCAAGCTACACGGGAGAAATCGTAGAGAACGCCAACGCTCACAGTGCCAGCGTAGGTGCCACCTACAAGTTTTGATAACTTCTTTTTCGGTAAAAAATACCTCGACCATTAATGGGGCAAGGTATTTTTGCATTGAAGAGGCAAGGGGTGATAGTACCCATTAGTCATACGGCAGACCTCATTCCAAGAAAAAAGGCCTCTTGAAGAAGAGGCCTTTTATGTCTGATGGTTGTTCTGAATCAGAAAAGATCGAGAGGGAGAGCCGTGCCGGTTTCTCCCAATGTAAAGGAGATGCCGAGACCTGTTTCCTTTTTACCACCATTATCACGGAGGTAGAAAGTCGCACCCAGATACCAGGCGCCGCAATGGCGGAAGATGGAGTATTGCTGAATCGGCATACGACCTTCTTCCATTTCGTAGTACCACTGGGCAGAGAGAGTGTATTTTTCATTCAGCCGCACGTTGGTGTGCAGGTGAATCTGTCCGGAATCTTCCTGTATCGGGTGATCCTCAATGTTGTGGTAGGAAAGATAGGTTTCAAGCCAGGAGCAGGGAAGGAATCGTGCAGTGATGCTGAATTGTTTATAGCCTTCTCCGTTATCTATAGTCGGGGTCTGGGCAACCAGGCTCAGTTCAAATCTCTTTGACGGGTAGAAGGTGAGAATATTGTACCAGTTGGAGAAATTAGCAGAAGTTCCGGGCTTATCCATGTTGTAATCAACAAAGGAATCCCATGCAAAAATACGTTTGTGCTCACCATCTATGTGGGTGTTGAACACATTCTTGACACCAAGTCGCCATATGTGCCAGTTGCCCCAGCCGTCCACTCCGGAGAATCCGCATAAATCGAGCGGCATGGGATGCGTACATCCTCCGCTGTAGTTTCCTGTCCAGGTATCAATCTGGGGAACATAGTCATTCGAGGAGGAAATCTGTCCCAGCGAGTAGCTGGCGTAGGGCTGAATGATGTGGGTCAATCCCTTCATGCCTTGCGACTTTAATCTGAAGTCCGGATAGGTATTGTGGAACTTCATATTGATGTCGCAGCCGAGATAGCCGAGGAAACGGTTATCGGAACCAATGCCGCCTACGTCGTAATAACCAGTATAAGCCGCACCGGCCTTGGGTGTTATGTTGAGAAACTTGAATGCGGTGAGACTGGTGGTAAACTCGTGGGTGGTATTAACGCGGAAGTAGCTTTCCGTGTTCATCAGGCGGGTGTAGTATTCACGCAGCTTATCATCGTTGATACCATCAATCATGTGCATATATGCGAGCTTCTGCTCGGTAGGCAGATACTGACGCATGATTGCAGCTGAATTATTGGTTTCGTAATTGATTCCGGTATTGCCGATGGCAGAGCGAACGCGATAATACGATGCCTGCAGACGCTCATCTGTTACGTAATAATCATTGGGAGCGAAGCGCGTGAAAATCATGCTTTCGCTCTCGGCGGTGCGGCGGGTAAGTCGCACGGTGTTGTCCGGTTTATCGTTGCAACGGCTGAGTTCCGGCATGAAGTCGCGCAGCATGTAGCGGTCGCTCACTACATTGATATTTGAAACAACAGTCCAATCAGCCTTCGGGTCTGATGAAGGAGAAAGCTCCCACAGGGCTTGCAGTGAAACATTGTAACGGTCGTGACCGGTTGGTAGACGTACCGCATCCACAGGGTTAATCATGGGGCTGGTATCATCGGCATAATACAGGGAAAATCCTTTCATGTCCTTGTACTTCTTGGACATGGCTATATCTTCCAAATCAATACCAGCAGCAAGACCACGGCGTGTTCTGCCATCGAGGTGCAGGGTTGCGAGATAATCGGCCGTCGGCATCAACCCATCCACACGGCGGTTTCCGAAGAGAATACCATAGTTATTTTCGAGGTAGGCACCCCAGTGCGAGCGTGTGCCAAGTCCGGGCAGGTAGCCTTCACGAGGATTAAGTGAGTGAGAGAAGGTAAACCAGCCCAGAACCGGAACGGCTACATCTGAATCACCTACGGCAACGCTTAATCTCGACACCCGACCATAGTCACCGGGGTAGATGGTGAGTGTACCTGCGCCTATCCAGACGGACGGGTCCTTGACGTCTTCGGTAGTCACATATGCATCATAGACGGTGATGAACTCCTTACCCTCGGAATCAGTTTTGTATTCGATACGTGAACCTCTCACCAGTAGCCCGTTTACCTTGATGCGAACTTTGTTAATAGCGGTGCTTTTTGCTTTCCAGTTGTAAAAGCCACCGTCTGCACCACGTACGAGAACTTCATCCTGGTACATGGTAATCGGGCCTTTCAGGATAGCGTCTCCGGTTTCCAGGCGAGCTTCGACTGCAGATGTGTGAATATCGGTACCGCTGTCTGTCTGAAGGCGGATGCTGTTTTCACCAGCTCCGTTGTAGAGGAATACCTTCTTTTCTGAGTCGTAGGAGATGACGCCTCCGGTGTTGTTGATTTTCAGCTCATCGGGTATTTGCGGAGTGGTTTGACCCAGGCTGCTCACGGTACGGTTGGTTACGTCCATGATCGGGTTGGGATTGTTCTTCGAGTCGAACAAATCTTCCGGCAAAGGAACAAGGTCTGCTCCATTGGCATTGATGTGTGCGAAACTTCCCAGAACCAAGGCAAGTGCCACCCTGGAATGCCTTTTACTCAGTTTTTTGCTATGCTTCCCCATGGACATTATAAATAGTGCACTATTGTTAAGGATTTGTCAAGGTATTTGCCGTGTTATGAGTTCGATTTTAAAGGAGCACCACAGTATCGGGTCATGAGTCGCTCCGGAGCTTTTGTCAAGTCTACCAGAACGAGACAATCCAGTGTGCTGCCGAACTCACGGTCAACATTGAATGAAATCATTTCGCCACCAAGGCGGAGATACTGCCGCAGAAGTACCGGAATGCTGCGGTTATCCGGCTCAAGGTCGCTTACCAGGGCGCTCATGAGCCGCAGGTCTGCCAGCCCGGCAGGAAGGAGTCTGGCATCTTCGCTCAGCAGATCCATGTTTGCCGGCGGCGTTTTCCCTTGTACATGAGCGGCCAGTTTATGGTTCATGCAGTGGCACTTCAGATATTCGTGAATCAAGGTTCGGGAGCGCACGGAATAATCCGAGGAAACGCTGACGGTGCCATACAGTAAGCGGTATTGCGGATATTTGAGAACAAAACGACCGATACCCATCCAGAGGGTGTCAAGTGAAGCCGGATGTTTCTGGTAGGGAGCCGTGATGAAGGCGCGCCCCATTTCAAGGCCATGTTTCACGTGGTTGACAAATTCGTCACCCAGGGTAAAGAACTCAGAGTTGTAAATGCCACTGGTGCCGCGAGCTGCGATTATTTCGTCCGTACGCCCCATGCGGTAGGCACCGGCAATTCGTCGTTCGGCCGGGTCCCACATGATGAGGTGGTCGTAGAAGAGGTCGTATTCATCAGTATCACATGCAGTGCCGGAGCCCTCGCCTACTGCGCGGAAGGTGATTTCACGTTGGACACCAATCTCTTTTAACAGTTGAGGAATCTGGTGTCCCTGAGCTGCATATATCTGCAACCCTGTGCTGCTGTGGGTATAGAGCAGGTGGTCCTCCTGCGGAAGTGAATCCAGCTCAGCCTGTAAGATGTCCGGGTTCACCGGGGAATCAATGGGAGCCATGTTACGGACACCAGCTTCGGCTGTTTTGTTGGCAGCTGTGGAGGGATAGCGAAGCATCATGCTGCTGAGCCGCAAGTAATCGATGAGCGACTCGTCGCTTTCTGTCATGGCTATCCGGTTGGCAGGTATCGGGCGCCCCACTTTGACTTGATGCAGCGTGCGGCTGTCGCGCTTGATTTCCCGGGCAAGCAGTGCAGAGCGCTTTTCCTTGCAAAGTCGGGTCACCATTTGGAACAGTTTGCCATTCTGGCCGGAAAAATGCATGGGCACTACGGTGGCGCCGGTCTTGCGGATGATAGCCCCCATATTAGTCTGCCAGGGGTCATCGATGACACGGCCATCTTCCTTGGACCAGGATGCAGCAGAGCCGCTGGGGAAGAGAATCAGGCAGTGGCCTTCACGCAGCCATTTGAGCATTTCACGCATGCCTGCCATGTTGGCTCGCTTGGCGGCTTCGCCACCGTATACATCAACCGTAATCAGATACGGACGCATGCCACGCACGCAATTCAAGAACTCATTTACGACAATGCGTATGTCACTGCGGCGCTTCATGGCAATATCGCCAATCATGAGACCGTCGGACATGCCGTGCGGATGATTGCTCACAATGACACACGGACCTTCGGCCGGTATGTTTTCCAATCCTTCGAGTTCGTAGTGCAGGGGAAGATGCTTGCAGGCGAGCGAGAAAAAGTTCTCGGTGCTTCCGGCTTCCTGGTCGTCCTCAATTTTCGAATGAGCTACATTAAACTCATGGAATCCCAGTATTCGCTCTCCTAGTCCCAGCAGCCACTGCGGCAATTTGTGACCGCCCGGCACGTGTTCCCCCAAATCCATGATTTTCGCTCTCATAACTTGACAATAGCACAACTATGCACCTAGGGTCATGTTATCATAAATGCGACCTTTGGGTCAATGTTAAAACTGTTATCTGCCTTTATTTTTGTTCCGGTTCGGTGGCGTAGATGACAGTTGGATTGATGCGGGGGATGACATTGATGCTGCGGGGCGGGCGATGGGTCGCGCGGCAATGCTCGAGTATCATGGCAAGTCGCTCCATCTGCCCCTTAATATCATAGACCTGCATGAGAACTTCGGCACCACCATCGAGCGTAGCAATGAGTTTCCATTCCTTCGGTCGGAATATCTCTCGGATTGCCGGTATTTCCACCAGACTGTAAAGATTAGCCGCAGCGACCAGCTCTGCTATCGGTCGGCGCTTTTCTTCATCTACAACCGCTCCAGCTTCAAACTTATCGACATCGCCGGGCTGGAGATACCACACGGGGACATTCATGAAATTGCGGTGGTATTCCTCAACTACGGGGAATAGTTTGCCATTGGGATCCATGAAGAAACGGTTACGGTTGCCGGTGTCCGTGCCGCTTTCCTGCTCAACGTACACGATGGGAATGCGTTCGTTGATTTCGATGTGTAATGCGTCCGGCAGCTCCGCGCGTATGTGTGCAGATTCAATGCAGAGATCATCTTCCAGTTTTTTCTGCATTGCTCTGGTGTCGAGCTTGGTCATGTTGATAGCCCCCTCAATACCCAGAATACGCAGCGCATGTTCTTTGGAAATGAGCTTCTGCTGAGAATCGTAGCCGATCTTTTCAATGCTGAGACTATAGGCAGTCTCCAGTGCAACCATACATCCCCAGATGATAGCGGCCAGCAGGGGAATGATCACAAGGAGAATAAGGACGATCCGGCGCAGCCTGCGCAGCCCTCGGCGCAGCGCTACAATGCTGAAAAGTCGCTCTTTCAGAGATAAAGCGGCTTCCAGAATCTGCACCTTTGCAGCTGCTGAGCGGCTGCTACCGAAATCGTCGCGGTAATGATTGCGTTTCTTCATGCGGAGAGCTCGCGCGGCTGGAATCAGCCGCGGGGCTGGTTAAGGGAGACTTCTGCAATACGTGTGCAGAGTTCACCATAGGAAATACCTGCTGCCTTAGCTGCTTTCGGGAAGAGTGATGCTCCGGTCATGCCCGGGATGGTATTAATCTCCAGCACGTAAGGCTTTCCGTCATCAGTAAGGAGAACATCAACACGTCCGTAAACTTCCACATTCAGAGAATTGTAGGCAGCAACGGCAGCTGCTTGCACGGCCTTGGTTTCCTCATCGCTGATATCGGCGGGGCAGATGTAGTCAGAACCGGCACCACCATACATGGAGGGGTATTTGTTGTTCATGTCGTAGAAGCCGCTGCGTGGGCAGATATGTACCACAGGAAGAGCCTCTCCATTGAAAATAGCAACGGTAAGTTCCTTGCCTTTGATGTATTCCTCTACAAGAATTTCCTTGCCGTAGCGGGCTGCGTCCTCCAGTGCGGCATCAAGTTCCTCCGGGGTATTCACGATATGTACACCGACGGATGAACCCTCGCAGGGAGGTTTTACCACACACGGGAGCGGGAGGGTGGGTTTCTGGCCGGCGAGCAGAGTTTCACTCAGAGGAGTCGGCACATTGTGTGCGATGAATGCCTGCTTGGAAAGCACTTTATCAAAGCACTTGCGGCTCGTTTCCGAGCCGGCGCCCGTGTAGGGGACTCCGAGCTTTTCCAGATAGCTCTGTAAGCCACCGTCCTCACCATACGTACCGTGGATGATATTGTAACAGAGTTCCGTTCCGTCGGGGAGAACGGGGTCTTCGCTGCCTACCTCAACCGGGGTTATGTTGGTGAAACCTTCGCCTCGCAGTGCTTCCAGTACGCCCTGACCCGAGGCCAGGGAAACCTCTCGCTCCGACCCGGGACCACCCATGAGCAGGGCAATCTTCGTATCCTTCCTGAGTTCTTTCATGTTCTCTGTATATTTAGAATTGAGCTTCGCGGTCGCCAATGACCTGTACCTCTTCGTGCAGGGTGATACCGCGCTCTTTCTGCGCAGTGCGGATGACGTGGTCAATGAGTTCTGTCACGTCAGTGGCTTTGGCATTACCGGTGTTGATGATGAAATTACCGTGCTTGGTAGAAATCTGAGCACCGCCGATGCTGTATCCCTTCAGCCCGAGTTCTTCGATGAGCTTGCCGGCCGGAATTTCTTCCGGGTTGCGGAAGGTGCAGCCGGCGCTGGGTTGTACAGGCTGGGTGTTCTTGCGCTTCGTGCGGGATTCCTCCATGGCAGCCTCGATGGCAGAACTATCTCCGGGAGTGCCGCGGAAGGTGGCCTGAAGCACCATGTGATGTTCGAAATCCGGCATGCTGCGGTAGCGTGCAGGAGTCATGTTCTCCTTGCAGAACTTGATGACGTCGCCATCTTCATCGAGTGCGGTGGCTTTGTGGAATACCTGCCACATATCGCCGCCCATGCATCCGGCGTTCATGCGCAGGCTGCCGCCTACGCAACCGGGGATGCCGTCCATCCATTCAAAGCCGGAGATATTGTTTTTCGCGGCAAAGGCAGCCAGCTTCTTGAGCTTGACTCCTGCGCCCGCAGTGATGGTGGTGGAGTTGACGAGTTCAAGCTTGTCGAAGTCTCCGCCGCAGGGGTGAATCACAGCACCGCGGATGCCGCCATCGCGTACGATGAGGTTCGAACCACGTCCAATGACATGTACGGGAATGTTGCGGTCCTTGAAGAAGTTTACCACGTTCTGCATGGTTTCAACGCTGTCAGGCTCAATCCAGTACTGAGCTTCACCGCCCACTCCCATGGTGGTGTGCTGGCTCATCGGTTCGTACAGGCGGGCAGGGAAGTCGCTGCCGCATTCGGCCTGCATTTCGGAGAGGATGCGCAGATCCTTGGCAATTTTTGTGCCGGCTTCGTGCACGTTGCCTGCGCCGAGCGTGAGGAAGAGGTCGCCGGGTTTCAGCTGGTTACCCACCACGTGGTGCGCAAGCGGCAGATTCGGCAGGAAGAGTGCATCTACAGGGCCGTTTTCCTGCACGGCGTCCACGATAGTCTGACCGGATATTCCGGGAATAGGAAGTTCGCTGGCCGGATATACATCCGCCACAAAAAGCTTGTCCACATTCTGCAGAACCTTGCCGAAGTCGTCGCGCAGCAGCTGGGTACGGGTGTAGCGGTGGGGCTGGAACAGGATGACCAGTCGGTCCGGTTTCAGACTCTGGGCGGTCTGCACGGTGGCGGCTATTTCAGTGGGGTGGTGCCCGTAGTCGTCCACAATGCGGTAATCCTTGGAAAGATACTTGGTCTCAAAGCGGCGGCGAGCACCGGCGAATGATGCAAGACCTCTGGCGATGCTGGCGAAGTCAGCGCCCATTTCAAGGGCGGCAGCCGTGGCTGCAAGGGAGTTCAGCACGTTGTGGCGTCCGGGGATACCCAGTTCCACACGCCCGAGTTTTTCACCTTTGTGGTTGATGGTATAGAGCGTGCGTCCGCGTTTCACCGTTACATTAGTGGCGGTGTAGTCGGCATCCTGCCAGCCATAGGAAATGCTGTTCGGGTACTGGCTGCATACATCTGCAGCCCCGGCATCGCTCTTGCAGTAAAAGATAGTGCCACGAGTCTGGCGGCAGAGAGTGTGGAACACTTCTTTGATGTGGTCGAGATCACGGTAGAAATCGAGGTGTTCGGCCTCAACATTCAGTACAATGCTGTGTTCCGGTATGTAGTTTACCAGGGTGCCATCGGACTCGTCGCCTTCTGCGATGAGGTAGTCGCTGTCTGCATTCCAATGAGCATTTGCACCCAGCACCGGAATTTCTGCACCGACGTAATGGCAGGGGCGAAGGCGTGCTTCACGCAGCAGGTGGGCGGTCAGTGCAGATGTGGTGGTTTTGCCGTGGGTGCCGGCTACTACCACGCCTTTCTTGTTGTTAAGGATTGCGGCCAGACATTCAGCGCGGCGGAGACACAGACTCCCCAGTTTCCGGGCTGCTGCCAGGGCAACATTGTCCTCGCGGATGGCGCTGGAGTAGATGACAATCTCTGCGTCCGCAACCGCGTCGGCTGAGTGCGGGCAGGCAAAGCGAAGGCCGCTTTGCTGCAGACGTTCAGTTTCCTCGCTGGTGACGCGATCGCAACCGCTCACCCTGTGCCCCATTTCCAGAAGCATACGTGCTATGCCGCTCATGCCGGCACCTGCCACGCCAATAAGATGAATACGCACCGGGTTGTCCCGGTCCAGAAGCCTTTTGCGTAACTGCTCAATCATAACAACGCAGAGCATTATATTACCATTGTCGCGTACAAGCAAGGCAAATATCGGTTCGATGCCCGATTTTATGAGGGAGACTTGCATCTGCTCTGTCATGGGCGTATTCCTGCGGCGTTGAAGTTCGGAACATAAAATGAGCTTGACGCTTGATAAAAGTATAAGCTACTATATAGGTACATAGCATCATTGCTGTATTGTCTGACATGAAAATAAAGAGTTTAGCGTGGATGGGAGCCGGTTTGTTGCTGGCAGGTGTTGCCGGGGCTGCAGTCGTACACAGACGCCGCTCGGGCGGGGCGGTGCCGCCGGCACCAGCTGAAAGTGAAGAGTATCAGGCATTGGAAGCAATACTTAAGGGCTCGGTTGAGTATAATGAAGCATTGTACGGCCGTATATGTAATCTGGAGAAGATTGCTGACGCGTCAGCTCGTCCACATGCAGTAGAGCAGTTGATGGAACAGAACCGTGAGAACCGTGCTGTGCTGGACGCGATGAGGGCGAGCCTGCAGACTCGGCTCGAGTCTCAGGGATGTACTTTTGCCGATATTGATGGCTTTGTCCCCTTGCTTAGTAAATATAGAATCATCACCCTTGAGCAGCAGAAACGGCATCTTGAAGTGTACCGCCGCGTGCGGCGGTTGGAGAATGTGACTGATTCGCCGGAGTTGCATGCCTATATCAAACTCTCGTATAGCGACGAGGCTCAGAAACGAGCTGATACTGAACACCAGCTTCAGCTTGCTACTGAGGAACAACGTGCCATTCTCCTGCGTGTTGGACGTGTGCTTTCAGGGATAGAAAACGCGGAAGCTGCAGCGGCTTCTCCTGCTGAAATCAATGAGCTTGGTAAGCGGTATATGGAAATTTCGCAGCGAATAGCTTTGTATAAAGAAGATGATCCCATAGGTGCGGTAGATGCCATCGCTGCGCTTAAATCCATGTACAAGGCTCTGACCCCGCCGCTCAAAGAGCAGGTGGCGCGCTTGCGTACGTGTGGTTTTTACGGCTGTGCAGACTTGGAAGAAATCCTTAATCGCCTGCTGCCATAGGGAATGGCGTAAAAAACTGTTTTCCCTGTTGTCTCAGGGCTTGCATATGCAGGTGCTTTCTGCTAGAGTACAAAGACACGATAACAGATTATGCTGGAAGCGCGCAATATATGTTTGGAGGTAGATAATGACGGCGAGAGCCTGTTTTTGCTCAGCGATGTGAATTTTTGTATTCCCCGCGGGCATTTTGTGGCCATCGTCGGGCCGTCCGGGTGTGGAAAGACAACACTGCTGAAGGCCATTGCGGGTATTAAGGAAACGACTTCCGGAAGCTTTTTCTGGCAGGGCCGCGATTTGGCTGAAGATGGCGATTTTGAGCCCTACGAGATAGGTTATGTTCCTCAGTTCAGTATTGCATATGAGGAACTTACCGTAGACGAAAATATAGAAAGCGCTGCGCGTTTACGTGTAGATGCCGATGGCGATGAACTTGATGATATCATAGACGGGGTGTTGGAGGAAACCGGTCTGAGTGAGATAGCAGACCGCCCGGTGAAACTGCTTTCCGGTGGTCAGAAACGACGTCTCGCCCTGGCTATGGAGCTGGTGAGTCGTCCCCGCATCCTGCTTTGTGATGAGGTGACGAGTGGTCTTGATCCCCGCTCTGAGCGAGAGATTGTGGAACTGCTGCATCAACTGAGCATGAGAGATGGCCGAATTGTCATTTCCGTGACTCACAGTCTTGCGCAGATGGAGTTGTATGATAGTGTTATGGTCATGGTACGCGGTAATTTAGCCTACCATGGCTCTCCTGAGCTCATGGTTCACTACTTCGGAGAGCTGGACTTCGAGCAAGTGTATCCCAAACTGGCTATGCGTGAGCCCGATGAATGGCGCCAGAGCTGGTTGAAGCATCGTGTGGATTATTACCAGCGCCTGGAAAAGAAGCACCTGGAGAAGTTCAGCTCGGCCGGGGTAACCCCGCCACCTGCTGAGCCGACCGCAGACGCCGACGAAGAAGTACCGCTTCCGTCCTTTTTTACTCAGTTCAGCACCTTGCTTGGTCGCCGTTTTACCATTCTGTTCCGCGACCGGACCCAGCTGTGGCTGCAAGTAGCCATGATTGTGATATTCCCGATTCTGGTAGCACTTTTTTCGAGTAAAGGTCAGGATCAGCTGCTGCACCTGACAGACAGTATAGGAACAGATCTGGCTGCAGAAGTGCAGGCCCAGCAGGAGCAGGCAGAAGTTCGGGCCAAGGTGGGTTCTGCGGTTTCGGGTATTATTATGTTCCAGGTGATTCTGCTGGGGCTCATGGGGTCTAATAATGCCTCGCGAGAGATAGCAGGAGAACGCCTCATTATGGAAAAAGAGAAGTTCGCGGGCACGGGAATAGGCGCCTATCTTGCATCGAAGCTGGTGTTCCTCAGTGTGCTGGTTCTGGTGCAGAGCGTATGGATGTTTGCTTTCGTGCAGTACTGCTGGCCATTGCGAGGAGATGTGATGAATCATCTGGTATTCCTTCTCCTGGCCAATGCTGCCATGACATCGGTGTGCCTGGGTATTTCCGCCAACTGCAAGACTCCCGACCAGGCTTCGTTGCTGAGTATCTATCTGGTAGGTTTCCAGCTGCCGCTTTCCGGCGCTGTGCTGGCATTGCCTGATTTTGTGGAGAAGTTTACTCAGCCGTTCATCTCTGCATACTGGGCCTGGAGCGGCAGTGTAAATGGTGGTCTGGAATCAGAGGTGCTGAAGGCCGTGAACAGCATTGTGCAAACCTCTTTCTCGGACAAGCTGCCTTGTCTGCTGGTGCTGCTCGGGCACGTGATTTTTGGTATCATCCTTACATACATCGGTGTGCGCCGCACACGCTGGGAATAATCTGACAACGAACTTTGAGTTATGGCAAGAAAAAGACGTTCTTCCAAGAATAAGAAATCGCAATTACCCATGATTCTGGGTGGCGCGGCGGTGGTGCTTCTGCTGGCCATCGGCGCAGCGGTGGCAATGAAACCTACGAATTCTGCTGAGGAATCTGCAGAGTCCCGGTTCAGAGTAGCTGATTACCGGGTTGATGCATCTCGCCTTACAGGTAACAGCTACCGCCTCAAGGCCAGGGTCGAGAATATTGAAACACTTGGGAACGACCGCCTTGTGGCTGTTTCCTTGCCGAATAACAAGCAGGAACGCCTGCCGCTTCTGGTTCGCAGTGGCGTGACCGGGCGGGTGAACCTGACGCGTGGCGATACGTTTGTGTTCGATGTCGTGTGCAGTAACGGCAAGGACGACGAAGGTCTGGATGTCAAGGGAATTATGATTGTTGAAAAAGTGGAGACTGAATAAGCCGTGAAAAAGATTTTCTATACCTCCGTATTGTGTGGGGCGATGCTTGCACCGCAGGCGATTGCACAGTTAGGTACAACTCAGGGAGCCCCCACTGATGCCGGCAAGCAGCCGGCCCAGCAAGCCGCCCATGGGATGCAGACCCCCAGAATCGGTCAGTCCTATGTGGACCCGAATAGTGGAGAGACGCCTAATCCTCAGCTGTTGGGAATGGAAATACCTCTGCTTGACCCTGCCAGCGATACCTTGTCGTACAATGGCGCCAAAATTGATGTGGGCAACAATGCGCTTGTCCGCGCCCGTTTTGAGAAATATCTGCAGCAGACCCCCGATGACAGCACTGAGGCCAAGCGCTACCGTAAGAAGTTGAACGCCCTTCTGAAGCTTACCCAGAAATCATCCCGGAGCAGGAGTGAGGTAGGCAGCGAGACGCTGGTGCAGATTGGCAACGGACTTTACGACATGAACGAATACGAGGGCGACGGCGGTCAGGCCGGTACCCTCGCCAGTGCCATGGCCAGCGCGCTTTCCGTGCAGTATGCCAACCGTGATCGCGACCGGAAAAATGCACAGATTCAGAAGGAAATTGATAAGCTGGTGCAGAAAACCAATCTGCTGACCACTCGCAACACCAACCGTGGTAAGCGCACTACTGCCAGCGCCGGAAAGAACAGGGCCTCTGCCAATGTTAATACCGGCACGTCAGACACCTTCGTCATTGCTCACAATACCAAAAAGATTGCCACGCTCGAGGCTTCAGGCGTGAAGAACGATGCTGATAGTATTGCCGCTACAGAGCTGGCCAAGATTAACTTCCAGAGCACCATCGTTTCCATGCTGTTGCAGCGTCGTTTCGACCACGCACTGATAGGTGCCCTGGTGTATCGTCATATATTCCGCGATGGCGACACCACACTGAAGCTCAACAGCGAATCAGAAGCAGCACGCTTGTTTGAAGGCGGCGCCGGCTTGCCGCCTACTGTTAACAGTATGGCAACCTTAGCAGGCAATCTTCGCCGCGAAGTTGACCAGAACATGGAAGCGGTAACCAATATGCTGGCGCAGAACAAGCTTTCGGATGCCACTCAGCACCTCATTGAGGCCGTTGCCGTTGGTGAATATATGCAGAGCGTGGCCACCTTCCCGGTGGAGGGACGCCGCCGCATTGCTGAGTTCTGGTCACTGCGCCGCAAGGCTCTCACCACGCTTAATGCCCGCGACTACGGCGCCCTGGAAGAGATTGCCTCCAAGATGAAGGCTCTCGACCCGGATTTCGATGATTCGATGCTTACGAGTTATTGTGCAGGGCGCAAATCCCAGAGCGATTTGCATATCCGCAATGCCGCCAAGGCTTTAAAAGCCGGTGATGATGAGACCTTTAATGCAGAAATTACCAAGGCTGGTGAAATCTGGCCCAAGAATCCGAATCTGGAGAAGGGACGTCAGCAGCTGGAGGCGCTTGATAATCAGGACCCCGTGCGCGATGAGTTCCGCACGCTGATAGGTCGCAAGGAGTACCGCACCATTTACAATGAGCAGGATAAGTTTGAGGTGGTAGCCATTGATCCTGAGCTCAAACAGGAATATAAGGAGGCCATTACCCTCATCGGCACCATCGATGGCATGTTGGAACAGCTTGATGTTGCCGCAAAGCAGGATTCTACCATGGGACCCTGCATGGCTTATGAGATGCTGCTGGAACGTGGAGAGCAGGATGCCCGCTATAAGGAAGATTCCAAGTACCGGGATGCTCTGAATCGCTTCGCTCTGGGTGCACATGATTTTGTGAAGGCTCTGGAAGATGGCCGCGCCTGTGAGGAACGCCGCGAGTACGGTTCCGCTCTGTCGAACTATTACCGCGCTCTCTGCCTCTACCCGCGCTCTACCATGGCCGGTGAAGGTGCCAGACGAGTAACTGACATTATCCTGAAAGCCAAGTTCTGATGCCACGCTCTGTGGTCACGCGCTTTGCGCCCAGCCCCAGCGGTCCCCTTCATGTGGGGCACCTGCTGGCGGCTTTGCAAGCCCGCCGTCTTGCCGATGCTCACGGCGGGCGCTGTCTGTTGCGTGTGGAAGATATCGACACCCGCGCTCAGCATCCCGAGTATCTGGAGCTCATGTATGAAGACCTGAACTGGCTCGGGCTGAAGTTTGACGGAGAGGTGATGGTGCAGACCCGGCGATTCGACGTCTACGGCAAGGTTCTCGAAAATCTCCGCCGAATGGGGCTGCTCTATCCCTGCTTCTGTACGCGCTCGGAAATCAAGGCTCAGCTGGCCGAGATGGGGCGCGCTCCTCATGCTACACTCGGTTACCTATATCCCGGTACCTGCAGTCACCTGCCGGACCGCGAGGTACAGGAACGCCTGGCCGCCGGGGTGCCCCACAGCTGGCGTCTGAATATGCGGCGTGTTCAGGACCTGGTCGGTTGTCCCGTCTGGCACGACATGCATCGCGGTACTCAGCGCTGCGTGCCGACAGAATATGGCGATGTGGTACTTGCCCGCAAGGATTTTCCTGCCAGTTACCATCTTTGCGTGGTTGTGGACGATGCCGCCCAGGGCGTCACTCACGTGACGCGAGGTGCTGATTTATTTGAATCGACCCATATTCACCGTGCCCTGCAAGCTGTGCTGGGGCTTCCTGTGCCGCAGTATTGTCATCATTCTCTGCTGCGCGATAACTCAGGCAAACGACTCGCCAAGCGGGATGGTGCGCGTTCCATTGCTTCGCTGCGAGAATCCGGCTACAGTCCGCAGCAGGTACTCGATTCTCTTCAAATTGCCTTATCCCGCGGTGGTATCTGGCAAGTGTGATGGGAACGCTTGCTCTGTTTAATTACCCGGGGTGAATCTGGCGGTGCCGTTCTGTTGAATTTCGACTCGTTGTCTCCCGAACCAGGGCAGGACATAGGCTTCGATGGACAGGGCTCCTTCACATATAGTTGCTGGATTTACCCATATTGTTTCACCCGCGCCATCGTGCACCTGCAGACGGAGACTTCCATCATTTTCTGACTCAATTTCTCCAAATGAGCAGGGGCACAAGCGTCCGGTAAAGTCGTCAATGATATGCAGATTGGAGGTAAAGAGAGGTGACAGGTACCATATGCAGAGGCATACAGGAAGGAGCACGAGCACCAGAATGAGAATCCTTTTTTTCATTGCCCCTTAACAGTGACCTCCCGCAATAGCCTGCTGCATGCAGGCCATTTTGTTTTCTGTTTCCTGCCATTCCTGTGTTTCGTCGGAATCCGGCATGAGCCCCCCGCCTGCATAGAGCCGGCAGAAGTTATCAAAAATCTGCATGCAGCGAAGAGAAACGTACAGTTGAACAGAACCGTGCCCCCAGGGACCCAGATAACCAGCATAACAGGAACGGTCGATATCCGGGTACTGCTGCAGCACCTGGCGGGCCTCTGCTACGGGTGAACCGCAGACCGCCGGGGTGGGATGCAGCTGATCCAGCAGCGCAAGAAGCCCGCCGGGGCCCATATGGAAGCTGAAACGGGTGCAGAGGTGTTCAATACGCCCTGCTCGGAGATTTTCCAGCGGAGATTCCTCAATCTGGTCAGCCAACGGGGTGAGTACCTCTCGAACAAAATCTGTTACCAGCGCCTGTTCCCGGCGGTTTTTGGCATCCCAGGGCAGGAGGTTCGGAATGCGGGTTCCGGCCAGTGCCATGGTATGCCAGTGTTCACCACTGCCGGTGACGAGTTGCTCCGGTGTGCAGAACAACCAGGTGCCATACAGCGGGGTGTGCACCAGCGCCTTGAAGGCGGCAGGATTCTGTCTGCAGGCGGCCTCAAAGGCGCGGGCTGGGGAGAATGTCTGCTCAACCGGAACATCTGCGGTTCGCGCCAGCACAATCTTACGCAGATGGCCGCTTTTGATGAGTCCGGTATAGTGTTCGAACAAGGCGGCATATTTTCCCCGGCTGGTCGCGCTTTCCTGGGGCACGTGCTCCATTTCCTCCCATTGCTCTGCATCCGGCACCTCGCTCAGCTCATCAGGGATGAACAGGCTCTCGCCTTCGAAGGTTGCCATCAGGAATCCGTTCTTGAAAATGGGGTCATCCTCAGTGCGGCCATCCTCGGCCATGCAGAAGACTGGTTCCTGCGTTCCCGGCAGACAATAGAGGGCGAAGGCACAGTACCTGTGGCACAGCGCGTCTAACTTTTCTACCGGTAAGGAATGCATGGCAGCTACCATACACCTGTTCCGCTCATTTGGCAACTCCAATTTCAGCACCACTCAATCTCGACTTCGGCACGCACGCCTTCAGCAGAGTTGATGATATGGCGTGTGAAGCTGCCGCTGCGGAAATGCTGGATTTCCACTTCTGCACCAAGCATGCATTCCTTACGGAACGTGAGGTGGAAGCGGGCAGGGGTGCCGTCAGGCGTGTGTTCACCAGGCAAGGTATCGAGAGCCCAGATAAGGTAGGCGCTGTTGTTGATGTGACCGTTGAAATCAATATCGCGGCGGGCGGCAGTGTGGGGTACACTGCAGAGCGGCTCTTCTGACCACTCGGGGCAGACCAGTGGTTCTGTGAGTGAGGGGCAGTCCTTGTCCTTGAATGCCACATCGGTGCGTTTCAACGGGAAAGGACGACGCGTGGTGATATCGATGAGCACCCACATCAGATCGGCGCGGGCCAGCACGTTGCCGTCCTTATCCGTCATTTCTACAAAACGACGGGCCTGCAGGGCGCTGGCCTGGCCGGTGTTCGTGCGCAGGTTGATGGTCTCTTTCCAAGCCGGGCGGCGCAGCAGTTCGTAATTGCCCTGTGTTTCAACCCAGATTTTATGATTCTTCACCGCCCAGCCAAAGCCAAGATTGTATAAATCCGCATGCTCCTCAGCCATTTCCTGGCAGAGATGCAGGAAGAACTCCGGCTTCATGAGGTGGTCTGCCGCACATTCATAACTGGTGATGGTATGGGAAAGAGTCAGGTCGTCCATAGACCTCACTCTAGCATATGCCAAAGTTTCTGTCAATAATATTGACAAATGCAAGCTGTTTCTCTAGTATATATTAGTAATGAAGGTACGTAACATCATCTGCGCCCTGCTGGGTGCTCTTGTCATAGGGCAGGTCTCTGCAACGGAGCCGGAGGTAGCGCCAAAAGTAGAAACAAAGGAACAACGCGATGCCCGTATGAAATGGTGGCGTGAGGCGAAGTTCGGTATGTTCATCCACTATGGTTTGTATTCCGGGCTTGCGGGCGAGTTCAAGGGCGTGCCGGGCGGCGGTGAGTGGATTCAGTGCAATCTGGGACTGGATACAGATACTTATGCAGCGGAAACATTACCTTTGTTCAGACCTGAGCCCGGTTGCACAGAAGCCTGGGCAGCATTAGCAAAGGAAGCCGGTTGCCGTTACATGGTTCTCACTTCCAAGCATCATGAGGGTTTTGCACTGTTCGATGCTCCGAATTCTGATTATTGCAGCGGCGCTCTGCTGGGGCGTGATATTGTGAAAGAGTTCACGGAATCCGCCCGTGCTGCAGGGATGCGTGTGGGCTTATACCACAGCGTGATTGACTGGCACCAGAAGGATTATGACAACACCATCTGCCGTGATTTGTGTTACCCGGTGAATCAGGAGAAGATGCTGCTGGAAAAGCAGATTCCCCGTAATCATGCAGCTTATCAGGAGTACCTGCACACACAGGTTCGTCATCTGGTCCGCAACTACGGCCCCATTGATATCATGTGGTGGGACTATTCGCAGGGTGACCTCTCCGGCGAAGCATGGAAAGCGCAGGAACTCATGCGGACCTGTCGTGACGCTAATCCCGGTGTCATTTTCAACAACCGTCTGTACAGCTTCAGCGGCTTTGACCCCAGTGAAGATAGCAAGAAACTGGATTATTCCAAGGGCGATTTCTCTACCCCTGAAAAGAGAATTCCCCGGGCAGGATATCCGGGCCGCGATTGGGAAACCTGCATGACGGTTGGTAACCGCTGGGGATACCATCGCGATAATCACCTGCATTACAAGAGCCCGGCCACCATTATTTCCCAGCTTGAGGAATGCGCAGCCAAGGGTGGTAACCTGTTGCTGAACATTGGCCCGAAGGCTGATGGCTCTATCCCCGAGGGTGTGGTGGATGTATTCAAGCGCGTGGGTGCATGGATGAAGGTGAACGGCGAATCCATCTACAGCAGCCGTCCTCTGGGCGATGCCGTGGAGCTGCCCGAGGAAATTCTTGGTTCCGTCGTCTGGGATGATATCTATCTGTTCCTGCCTGCGCGTCGCGCCGGTGAAGAGGAGATGGATTACGTTTTCGCCATTCCTGCAAATCAGGTCGATGCCGTGTATCCCACCATCCTCGGTCAGGATGATTGCGAGGTGACCATGGAACGCGTCACGGAAGAAGTGGAGGGTCAGGATGAACCCGATGTCTATCTTGAAATTACCGTGCCGGCTGAAGCCTGGACCAATGCCGTGGAGGGCATGCCCGTGCTGAAGCTCGGATACGATGGTTAATTGACCATTTATTCAGAATCATGCCTTATTCAGCCTACAGCCTGCCACGCGTGGTGGCTCAGCAGTATATCCTCTCCTCGGTGCATAGTGAGGATGCTGACACCGTGACCTATGTGGCCACACAGAAGAATATGAGCCGCGAGGTGCTGCTCTGCAGTCTGCGTGCTTCTGCCGCGCAGGATGCCCGCAAGGTGCGTTTCTTTGTGGAGACCGCGCGTACTCAGGCCCGGCTGGAACACCCCAATATTGCCGCTCCTCTGGAGCTGCTGGAGGCAGATGGTTCCTGGCATCTGGCGGTGGAACGAATCAAGGGAGAGCCGCTGGATATGATGGTGAACAGCGGGCGGGTACTGCCTGCCATAGTAATCTGCGGTCTGCTTCAGCAGCTCTGCCGTGTGTGTATCTATCTGGATATCGAACGCATTGCCTCGATTCCCTTTGCGCTGCAGAGTACATACCTCATGGATGTCGGTTTCCGTTTTGACAACATGGCCACTGCGGGACCCCGCCAGCGGCAGGCCAGTAAGCGATACCTTTCCGATGCGAGCCGCCTGATTGAACCTATTCTTGACCCCAACTCACCGCTCGCTCAACACCTGCGCCGGGTGATGCGCCATATGCAGTCGGTGGGTACCTGGCGCCCGCTTACCACGGTGGCATTTGTCGAAGAGCTGACTCGTCTGCAAATGGAGATGCTGCGCATCGAGGCTGGCGAAAAAGCACTGGTTTCCAACGCGTACACCAAATGAAGTGGAAACGGATATTCGGCTGGTCGGCAGCGGGCGTACTGGGTGCTGTGGTGCTGGCAGCAGCCGGCGGATACTGCTGGCTTTACAGCTGGAGCTGGGGGAGCCTGCCGACTGCCCACAGTAGTTTCTCGCCCGAGGAAGCGCTTCGACTGCAGCGTCTGGATGCTTACCTGACTGACCAGGGAAGACAGGATTTTATTGCTGCGGCGAAGCAGTGGGTGAATCTGTCGTTACAGGCAGCCGATGATTGGGAAGAAGATTCGTCTGATAATTTAGACTGGTGGGACCAGCAGGTGTTGAAATGCGGCATCGACTATGCCCTGCGGAAAGCTTTTGCTCCCGCACGTTCGGATTTGCACCGTTTGGTCGAAAGCGGAAGAGCAGATGATGCTGTGCAGTACCTGGCAGTAGCAGCTCTGCATGCCCGCGACTCCCGACTTGTGAAATTAATCGTTTCTCGCGGGCTGGATGTTAACCGGGTACAGATTATCGGCGACAGCAAAGTAGTTTTCGCAGCCGAGGTAATTGATGGTGGAAATCTGTCTTGTTCTGAATACATGCCGGTAGCAGAGAGACTTGAGCTGCTGGAGTGGCTGGTGGAACGAGGGCTGGATATCAAAGGCGCAGACATGCTGCTGCCGCAGCTTGAGCTGGCGGTGATGAAGACCGGAGATGAACAGGGGCAGATTACGGAATGGATGCTGCGCCGAGGCTTTCTGGCGGATAAGACGAAAGTCACAAGTCTCCTCCTGCGTTATCCCACAACTCTGGCAACACTGCAGCGCCTGATTCAGGAAGGCTTGTTACCCGTAGTGCCGCAAGAATTCGTGACAGAGGAACGAGCATACACGCCTCTGGCTATGGTAGTGGCTAACATCACTCCCTCTCCGGAAACGGTTCGCTGGCTGATATCTGAGGGATATGATGTGAACGGCTTGCCGACAACCGTAATGCAGCAAGAGGGAGAAGAAGAGCCTGATTCTGATGAAGAAGCTCTTACCCCGCTGGATTCCTGCCTCAGAACCATGACGTATGAAGTTCCCGAGGCCGGAGAAGATGACAGGTTGAATGGCAGGATTCAGATATTGGATATGCTTCTGGAACATGGTGCTTGCCCCACTTCCAGGACCGAGGAACTGCTTCCCATCGACGCGGATCTGAAACAACGTGTGCTGGAGTTGCTGCAACGACATGGGTATCACATCACTGCCGGAGACATGCCGGATAACCCCTGTTGCATCCCCTGATGCAAAGAGAACCCCGTCCTTTTCAGGTCGGGGTTCTCCGTTTGATAAACTGTTACTACGGAATTAAGCCTGGTCGCCGTCGTTCCATTCGATGCGGTTCTCGGGTTTCCAGAGCTCCTCGAGCTCGTAGAACTCGCGGGTTTCGCCGGCCATGACGTGCAGCATCACGTCGATGTAGTCGAGCACGCACCACAGGGCGTTGGGAGTACGCTCTGCATACACAGGGGTAATTTCGTACTTCTCCCACACTTCCTTGTCCACATCGCCCATGATGGCGCGCAGGTGGGGCACGGAAGTGGCGGTGCAGACCACGGCGAAGTCCGTGATGGAGGATGTACCGCGCAGGTCATAGATGGCGATATCGGAAGCCTTGGCATCGCAGGCAACCTGGGCGCAGGCAAAGGCGAGTTGTTTGCTGTTCATATTGTGTGTGTGGTAAGGGGTTAGATGTTGTCTTTCTTTTCTTCTTCGGAGGCAGCCTCTTCCTCAGCTTCCGGAGCAGGGGGCTGGTCATCGGGAGTCTGCAGGTCGGTGGGAGCATCCTCGTCCATGGGTACGGGCGGGGGCAGCTGGCGCACAGGCGGGTCAGTCATTTCGCCGGTTTCGAGCAGCTCAGCCACCTGCTTGCCGCTCAGCGTCTCGAACTCGATAAGCTTGTCGGCAATGAGCATGAGGCGCTCCTTGTTCTCGGTGAGAATGGTTACGGCGCGGTTGTAGTTTTCCGTCACAATGCGCTGGATTTCCTCGTCGATAATCTGGGCAGTGTGCTCAGAGAAGTTGCGGGTGGTCTGGGAGATATCGCGGGCCAGGAACACTTCGCTGTGGTTGGTACCGTATTCGATGGGGCCGAGTTTCTCGCTCATGCCGTATACGCAGACCATCTTACGGGCGATGCTGGTAGCCTGGTGAATGTCTCCGCGTGCACCGCCGGATACATCACCGAACACGACGAGCTCGGCGCAGCGGCCACCCATGGCCATCACAATGTAGTCGAGCAGCTCGCTCTTGTACTCGCTGTGCTTATCCTCATCCGGGAGCATCATGGTCACACCCAGAGCCGGACCGCGGGGGATGATGGTCACCTTGTGCAGCGGCAGGCTCTTGGCCAGGGCAGTCTTAAGCAGACAGACGGCGTGACCGGCTTCATGAATGGCGGTCATGTATTTCTCCTTGTCGGAGATTTCCAGCGAACGACGCTCGCGACCCCATCGTACCTTTTCACGGGCTTCCTCCAGGTCACCCTGCTGCACGGTGGGCTTGTTGTGGCGGGCGGCGATGAGGGCAGCTTCGTTCACGAGGTTGGCGAGCTCTGCTCCGGAGAAACCTGTGGTAGCTCGGGCAATCGGTCCCAGGTCCACCTCAGGGGAAAGTTTGATCTTTCGGGCATGCACGCGGAGAATCTGCTCGCGGCCTGCGGCATCGGGCAGGTTCACCGTTACCTGGCGGTCGAAGCGGCCGGGACGCAGCAGAGCCGGGTCAAGTACGTCGACGCGGTTAGTGGCGGCAATGACGATGACATTCTCGTTGGCAGTGAAACCGTCCATCTCCACCAGCAGGGCATTGGGCGTCTGCTCGCGTTCGTCGTGACCACCGCCCACGCCGTGACCACGGTGACGACCCACGGCATCAATTTCATCGTTGAAGATGAGGCAGGGGCTGTGCTTCTTGGCCTCGGCAAACATATCGCGCACGCGGCTGGCGCCCACACCTACGAACATTTCAACGAAATCAGGGCCGGAAATGGTGTAGAAAGGCACACCGGCTTCGCCTGCAATGGCGCGGGCGAGCAGGGTCTTACCCGTGCCGGGAGGGCCTACCATGAGCACACCCTTGGGAATGGTGCCGCCCAGATTGCGGAACTTCTGGGGATTACGCAGGAACTCCACGATTTCCCACACTTCCTCCTTGGCTTCGGAAATACCGGCCACATCCTTGAATGTGACCTTATTCTGGTTCGGGTCAAGCAGGCGGGCACGGCTGCGGGCAAACTTCATGGCGCTGCCGGGGCCTCCGCCCTGAGCGCGGAAGAAGATGAACAGCATGAGCAGTATAAGCAGCCCCACGGGCAGCACATTTATCAGGAACATGCTCCAGGTGTTGCTCTCTACAGCGTATTTGATATCGTTACCAAGCAGGTTGCGTACTTCTTCACCCTGGAATGCAGGGTTGAACTCCACACGGACAGGCTCAAGATCCTTGATAGTGATGGTACCGGTGGGGTCTTTGCGGTATTCACCGACGATAATATTTTTATTGCCCATCTCATAAATCTCCGGGCTGTTGTCGGTAATGATGATACGCCCCTCAGTACCCAGGCGGGAAAATTGTTCGGCAGTAATTTTGTCTCCCTGCAGATGGGCAGTTCCTTGAACGATCCTGGTCGTGATACCAAGACTGTTGCACAGGTCGCGGATTCCTTCAGAATCCGTGAAGTACATGTAGAAATGCTGTCTGGGGTATTCCGGAGCCTTGCTGTATTCGTAAGCGGTAATAACGCCTTCGGTAGACGAGGAATTCATCGTTACCTCGATGGGGAATTTCTTCGGGTCGTTCATCACCACCTTGCCGGCGCGGTAATCCTGGCGGAACTGCTCCAGGGAAATTGATTTTCCGGGCGAGGCAAGAGCGCCATCGAACATGAAGGCCACGATGAGAATGCCGGTGATAACGGCCATGAGAATCATGACTCCCCAGTTGGGGGAACCACCGGGTGTGGGTAATTTGTTGGGTTGTTTGTTCGGGTCAGACATATGGTCTTGCTTACTTTTTCAGTATTGTACCGCAGATTTGCGATTTGCGGAACTATGTATTGTGCCATAAATGCTGAAAAAGGCGTCAGCAGAATGGCTGAAAAGCGCGGTCGCCCGCGCTTTTCTTGTTAAATCATGTGTCCCATGCGGTCTCGCTTGGTGTCGAGATAATGCTGGTTGTGCTCATGCGGTTGCATGGAGATGGGCAGGTGTTCCACTACGTCCAGCCCGTGACCGGAAAGTCCCTGAATCTTGAGCGGGTTGTTGGTGAGGAGTCGCAGGTGGCGCACACCGAGGTCGCGCAGAATCTGGGCTCCTACGCCGTAGTCGCGCAGGTCGGGGGCAAATCCGAGCTTGATGTTGGCATCCACCGTATCATAGCCCTGTTCCTGAAGTTTGTAGGCGTGAAGCTTGGCCGAGAGTCCGATTCCGCGCCCTTCCTGGCGGAGGTAGAGAATAACGCCACCCTCCTGAGAGACACGACGCATGGCGGCGTGAAGCTGGCTGCCGCAGTCGCAGCGGCGGCTGGCAAAGACATCGCCGGTCAGGCACTCGCTATGCACGCGGCAAAGTACCGGTTTTTCCGGGTCGATTTTCCCGCTCACCAGAGCCAGATGCGTCTTGCCGTCCACCTTGGAGTGGTAGGAGTAGCAGTCGAACTCACCAAAATCTGTGGGGAGCTTCACTACTTCCTCTCGTTCGACAAGGGTTTCTGTGTGCTGCCGGTGTTCGATAATCTGAGCCAGAGAGCAGGCCTTGAGACCGTATTTTTTCTGGAAAGACCCCAGCTCACCAAGGCGAGCCATGGTGCCGTCGTCCTTCATGATTTCGCAGCATACGCCCACGGGCTCCAGCCCGGCGATGCGCATCATATCCACCGTGCCTTCTGTGTGGCCGGCGCGGCGGATAACGCCACCTTCCACGGCACGAAGCGGGAAACAATGCCCCGGCTGCACAAAATCATCCAGTTTTGCGCGCGGATCCGCCAGCTTCATGGTGGTGATGGAGCGCTCAAAGGCGCTGATACCGGTGGTGGTGCCTTCCTTGGCATCCACGCTGACAGTAAATGCAGTATGGTGTTTTTCCGTATTGTGCTGAGCCTGCATGGGCAGTCCGAGAGCATCAACCTTTTCGGGGGCCATGGGCACACAGATGAGACCGCGTGCATGGGTGGCCATGAAGTTGATGTTCTGCGGGGTGGCAAACTGACCGGCACACACCAGATCAGCCTCGTTTTCGCGGTGCGGGTCATCCGTCATGAGGATAAGCTTGCCCATGCGAAGGTCGGTCAGCACCTCTTCCAGCGGGGAATACACAATGGGGTCAACGCCATCGGCCACAGGTACTGACTCAGCAGGAAGCGACTCAGACTCCGGCTCGGGGGCGGGAGCAGGGGGGAGCTCCTCACCCATGGTGGCCGCATCGCAACGATTGATGAAATCGTTGATATCGAAGGAACCGTTGACGCTGGTGAACTCGATATGCTTCATGAATGCAGACTTACTTATTCATCTTGGCCCAGGAATCGCGGAGACCTACGGCTCGGTTGAATACGGGGTGCTCGGCGCTGTGGTCATAGCGGTCGGCCACGAAGTAACCGGTGCGCTCAAACTGGCAGCTGAACTCAGGAGCGGCGGCGGCAAGAGCAGGCTCAACCACAGCGTCCTTGAGTACGGTCAGAGAATCCGTATTCAGCGAAGCCAGGAAACCTTCCTCGTTGGCATCGGGGGCTTCGTCCTTGAACAGGCGGTCATAGAGACGCACCTCGGCAGTCACGCCGTACTTGGCAGATACCCAGTGGATAGCTCCCTTGCACTTGATTCCCTCCGGCGGGTTGGAGCCAACAGTGCCGGGGATGATTTCAGCCTGAACCTCGGTCACGTTACCTTCTGCATCTGCGGTGTAGCCGGTGCAGATCATGCAGTAGCCGCCGCGGAGACGCACGCAGGCACCGGGAGAAAGACGCTTGTACTTCTTCGGAGGTTCAACCATGAAGTCATCCTGCTCAATCCACACTTCCTTGGTAAGAGTAATCTTACGGTTACCCAGTTCCGGCTTCTCGGGGTTGATAACCACTTCAACCTCTTCCTCAAAGTCATCGGGCACGTTAGTAAGTACCAGCTTGAGAGGCTTGAGCACAGCCATGCGGCGCTCTGCTTCGGCGTTCAGTTCGTTGCGCACGGCATTTTCCAGACGGGCTACGTCAGTATTGCCATTGAACTTGGTGATACCGACACCCTCGCAGAAGTCCACAATTGCTTTGGCCGGGTAGCCACGACGACGCATGCCGCAAATCGTGGGCATGCGGGGGTCATCCCAGCCGGCTACGTAGCCTTCCTCCACCATCTGGCGCAGCTTGCGCTTGCTCATCACAGTGTAGGTGATATTCAGGCGGGAGAACTCGCGCTGCTTCGGCTTGGCGGGCACAGGGCAGTTGTCAATGACCCATTCATAAAGCGGGCGGTGGTTTTCGAACTCGAGCGTGCAGAGCGAGTGGGTTATGTGCTCGTAGGCATCTTCCAGCGGGTGGGCGAAGTCGTACATCGGGTAGATGCACCAGGAGTTGCCCGTGTTGTGGTGGTGGTCGTAGGAGATGCGGTAAATCACCGGGTCGCGCATGTTCATGTTGCTGCTGGCCATGTCAATCTTAGCGCGCAGCACAGCGGCGCCCTCTGCGTAGTCGCCGCGCTTCATGGCTTCGAACAGTGCCAGGTTTTCCTCCACCGAGGTGTTGCGGTAGGGGGATTCAATGCCCGGGGTCACCAGGTTACCGCGCTGCTGGCGCATGGTTTCGCGGTCCTGCAGGTCAACGTAGGCCAGGCCGTTCTTGATAAGATGCACGGCGCAGTCGTAGTAGAAATCAAAGATGTTGGACGCCCAGTAGAGGTGTTCACCCCAGTCGAAACCGAGCCAGTGAATATCTTCCTGGATGGAGTTCACGAACTCGATGTCTTCTTTGCAGGGATTGGTGTCGTCAAAACGCAGGTGACACACCGCACCCAGGTGGGCATATTCCTTGGCAAGACCAAAGTCCAGACAAATGGCCTTGGCATGGCCGATGTGGAGATAGCCGTTCGGTTCCGGGGGGAATCGTGTGATAGGTACCTCGCAATATCCTTCGGCCAGGTCTTTGGCAACCATGTCGCGGATGAAGTCTTTTTTCTCCTCTGTCGTCATGCGCGCGATTCTAACGCCAAAATCCCGCCAAATCAAGAGAAATCCAGCACATGACAGAGTGAAAATCCTGATTTGCTCTAGCCAAGGGGGAGTGCTTGTGCTAGAATGCTGCCTGCATGGATAGGGAAGCGGTAGAGAAGAGCCTGGGATATGTGTTTACTGATGAAGTCTGGCTCAAACAGGCTTTGACACACCCCAGTAGTGATCAGAAACGCAGTACCAACCTCAATTATGAGCGTCTGGAGTATCTGGGTGATGCTGTGCTTGAGCTGGTGGTGAGTCGTGAACTCTTCAGCCGCTTTCCCAAGGCCGATGAAGGGCAGCTGACCAAGATGCGCTCTGCTATCGTGAGCCGCGCGCATCTGGCAACTCTCTGCGAAAAGCTCGGCTGGGGTAACGAACTTATCCTCAGCCCGCAGCTGGAGAAAACCGGCGGCCGCAAGGCTGTTTCCATTCTGGCGAATACCTTTGAGAGCGTGATAGGCGCTGTGATGATGGATTCTCAGTACAATGCCGCCCGTAAGGTATGCATGCTGTTGCTGGAGGATAGCCTGAACAATGTGATGAGCCTGATTTCGGTGAATCACAAGGGCGATTTGCTGGAGACTCTGCAGGCTATCAACGGCCAGGGCCCCAAGTATGCCATCGAGCTGGTGGATGAGAGCAAACCTGCCGGTCCCTTCCGCGCTCGGGTGATGTGGAATGATATGGAACTGGGCTGCGCCGAAGGTCAGAGCAAGCATAAAGCCGAAATGGCCGCGGCGGCCAATGCGCTTGAGCTTAAGCTTTTTGAATAAGCTTAATAATTCAGACTGATAATCTGAACCGGGGCATCTGTAGCGCGAACCGGTGTGAGCTGGTTGCTCCCGTTGATGCGGAAGAAGTGTGTGCCGCTGCGGGGTAACTCCAGGCGCGTGAAGTAACGCATGTCATCGCTGGTGGTGGGGAGTTTTCCGGCAGAAATGACTACCCCTTCGCTGTTTACAAGCTCCAGTATGGGGGCTTGCTCACGGCGATTCGGAACATTGACAAGCAGTCTCTGGCTATGGGCCGGCAGGCCGTTCTCCTCGTACCATTTCCTGGCCAGTTTCACATATCGCTCTGTGACGTCATCTGCCTTGAAATTGGGGCTTTTCTGGAACGGCAAGGGAATCCACCACTGTTTTCCTGCAGGAGTGGCGGCTCTGATTCGCTGCATGGGCTTGCTGGTACATAGCATGCCGATGTTTTCCATGACCCAGGAGGTATTGAAGTCCTTTTCGTTGAACTCAATCATGTGCCACTCTCCGTCAAACCAGGCTTCTACCCAGGTGTGGTTGCCACGTACGTGGTTCCAGGTGAGAACCCCGACGGCTCTGGCCGGAATATCCACTGAGCGCAGTGCGCAGACCAGCAGGACGCTCTGCCCGGTGCACGATACTTTTTTCTCAGCGAGCGCTTCCAGCGCGTTCATGTTGTGTTTCCTGCGATTGGGGGTGTAGTAGACTCCGGTAATCGCGCCGATATTAGCAGCAATGTGAAGAACAGCCTCGCGAGCCGATTTACAGTGAGCAACCTGAGGGGCAAAAAGAGGTTTTACAACCGGCCGCCAGTTGCAGGGAATCTCATCGACCACCTGGTCATGGTGAAGGGAACTTGCGGCGATATCAGCCGGCACATTATCGCTCCACGGAAACTCTCCCGCGAGCAATGGAGCTGCTAATAGCAGCATGAATGGAAGGATGCGCTTCATTCGACTTCGCCGTAGAGAGTGAATCCGGTGCATTCCGCAATGCGCACAGGAACAAGAGTTCCGACTTCTGCCGTGCCGCCGGGGATGATGACAGGCTTGTTCTGCGAGGTGCGTCCCTGCAGTCGGTCGGGGTTGTTCTTGCTTGGTCCTTCCACCAGAATGGTCTGCTGCGTGCCGACCAGTGCCTGGTTACGTGCTACAGCAATGCGGTTCACCGCCTCGAGCAGGTCATGGTTGCGTTCTTCCTTCACGCGCAGGCATATCTGATTTTCCATGGCTGCAGCCACGGTGTCGCGGCGGGGAGAATACTGGAACACGAAAGCGTTGTCGAACTGTATGCGTTCCACGGCGGCCTTGGTTTCCAGATAATCCTCGTGGGTCTCCCCGGGGAAACCTACAATGATATCGGTTGTGATGGCGAGGTCAGGGCGCGCTTCGCGCATGGCTTCGCAGAGCCGGAGGTATTTCTCATTCTTGTACGGGCGACGCATCAGCTGCAGGATGCGGTCGCTACCGCTCTGCATCGGGAAGTGGATGTGGCTGCAGAGCTTGGGCAGATAGGTGTAGGCGTTCACCAGATCCTGCCTGAAACCGATGGGATGCGGGCTGGTGAATCGGATGCGTTCCAAGCCGTCCATATCATTGAGCTTTTCGAGCAGACGGACAAAGGCACCACGACCATTGATGACCGGCTCATCCTTGCCGTAACGGTTTACAATCTGACCAAGCAGAGTGACTTCCTTGACCCCGCGGTCTACCAGTTCGCGGACTTCCTGAAGGATGTCTGCTTCCGGTCTGCTGCATTCCGAGCCTCGGGTGCTGGGCACAATGCAGTAGGAGCATTTCATCTCGCAACCCTGCATGATGGACACAAACGCTGTGCAGTTGCCGGCGGGGGGCAGGTGGTCGCGGATGGCGTTCTGGAAACCTTCCTCCTGTTGAGTGGCGCAGATGTGCGCTCCGCGTCGGATGGGTTCAAAATCCTGCTGACCCAGGCGACTGCGGAGCAAGCGGTTGCAGAGTTTGTACACGTTGTGGTACTGCTGGGTTCCGGTTACAATGTCAAGTCGAGGAACATCGCGGAAGAGCGAGGCGGCGCGGCTCTGGCACATGCAGCCCATGAATCCGTATACCACCCAGGGCTTTGCCGTGGGGCGTGCACAGAGCAGACCCATTTTACCCAGCGCTTTCAGTTCGGCTTTCTCTCGCACCGAACAGGTATTGATGAGGATGACATCGGCCTGAGCCTCGTCTTTGGTGAGCTCATAACCGCCGGCCAGGAACATGCTCGCAACCTGTTCAGAGTCGCGTTCATTCATCTGGCAGCCGTAAGTCTTGATCAGTACACTGGGCATGCCCCCATGCTAACACATAGTGGCCGCAAAGAAAAGCCTAATTCCAGTCACCCGATAGTGATAAGACAGGGAATACGTAAATCATGGGATTCGACCGGGATTGAATCCACAATCTGTTCTGCGAATGCCAGGGCTATCACCCGCGCGTTTCGGCACTGCGGAATAAATCGGTCATAGTACCCCCCACCGTATCCCATTCTGTCGCCTCTGCGGGTGAAAGCTACGCCGGGTACAATCAGAATATCAATGTCTTCAGGAGAAACCGGAATGGTATGCTCTGCAGGCTCGGGAATATTCATGGCTCCGGGCTGTAAGTCAGAGGAAATGCAGTTCACTTTGCGGAACTCAAGCTGGTGGCCAGGCTTGCAGAGAGGGAACACGTAACGATGCTGCGGGTATTCGTCCAGAAGCGGCAGCAGGTTGATTTCATGCGGCAGGGGGGCATATAAGGCCACACAGAGTGAATCTCCTTGCAGGTATGTCGCAAGGTTCCGGCGCAGCGCTGCCGAACGCAGCTGCGCCGGGTCGGCTGACGCGGCGGCTTTCAGCCGCTGCAGTACCTCCCGGCGCAGGATTTGTTTGGCTGTAGCCATTTATTCGGCTGCGGCTGGATTACGCCCGAAGAGCGCTAACATGCGGCCGGTATTACCTTTTTCGATGCGGTAGGAATAGAAAGATTCAAGATCCGCTGCAGTGTCGAGCCCGCAATCGGTGATGTTTTCCGGAGCGATGCCGGCTTCCTCCAGCTCCTGTTTGATCATGGTGACAATGTCCACCTCGTAGTGAGGCGGGCGAATGCAGGGAGAAATGACGGCAATGCAGTTCTCAGCATGCACACCCAGTACCTTGTACATGGACTTGAGTGTTTCACCTACTATGTTCTGCTGCGTACCCAGTTTGCCTGAGTGCACAAGCGCCCGGCTCTGGCTCACCGTGTCGTAAATCCAGACCGCGGCGCAGTCTGCCACGTAGATTCCAAGACAGCAGTCTGCTTTGCCACCACAGAATAAAGCATCCACTCCCTCTACCGGATAGGAGCAGCCGATGTCTCCCACCAGAGCAACTTTGTTTCCATGAACCTGCTGCGCCCGGCGCAGCATCTTGGTGGCGATACCTGCGTCCTCCAGTACGGCTTCGTGTGCCGGTGTGAGTGCTGCAATGACAGCTGCACGGTCTGTGGTGGTAGGGATACCCGGAATACGGGTGATGAAGCGGGCGAAGTTCTCCGGGTAGTCGTTGAGAACCTTCAGATAATCTGGGGCGTAGTTGCTCATATATGTGTCAAAAATGTCAGTCGATATTCCTGCGGGTTGCGGTGCGGCGAGAAATGACGCGGCGGGCACTGCTCATGGGTGTTTCGCTGTCTTCCTTGGCCATCATCTGTGCCAGGTCAGCTGCTATGTTGCTGCGCATCTGCGCTACAAGTGCGCGTCCCTGTTCTGTGATGCGGACCATAATCTTGCGGCGGTCTGCAGCGGCTGTGTAGCGTTTCAGATGCCCAAGTTCCTGCAGCTTATCCACCATGCCGGTTGCTGCGGCAGTGGAATGGCCCATCATCTTTGCGATATTGCTCATAGAGAGGCATTCTTCCTCTGCCAGGTAGGTCAGAAGGAAAAACTGCGGATACGATACCTTGCCTTTGGTGAGTTCGGGAGAGAGTCTCAGAATGCAGCTGCGCTGGGAGAAGAGTACGAAATCAGCCAGTTGCTGAGCTTCCTGCGCTTGCTGCTTTTCTGTGGTGCTTTGGGGGCTTCTGCTCATGGTTCGTAAGTAGAGGTTCGCTCACGATATTACGGCTTTCTGTAATTTTTGCAAGCCCAAAATTTCCGCTCATCCGAAGCATTTTATCTGCATACAAGTATGTGGTGCAGATTTTGCGGTGATGATACTATATATTGTGGGAAAGGCGCAGAAAAAAAGTTTAATTCTGCTCCTGTAGTATGTTATTCTTTCGGGGCAATACGAAGGATTTCGCGCATTTCATCGCTCAGCAGCTTCTCTGTTTCGAGGCGTTCGATGTGGTTGCGGATGGCATCCCAGATGGTGTTGAACGATTCCATCTGGTTCTGGACGGCCATGTAGTCCTGAATCGTAGGTTCGGGTAATTCCTGTTGGGTTGCAACGATGCGTGCGCACTCCTGCTGCAGCTCGCGGAGCTGGGGAAGAGCTGCTTTAACGGATTCAGCATCACGGCAGGAATTGAGACAAAGCTCAGTTCGTGACAGAAAATCCAGAATAGTGTAGGTGAGATCGATATGAGAAGCAGGTGCTGCGGCTTCTTCTGCGGCTGAGCATAAGCCGACGCAAGCGCAGATCAGGGAAAGAATGAGGGATTTCATGGAAATTATGATTTTTTGTGGTGTCTGCTGCCTTGGAAGAACCTGACGGGAGTGCCGCAGGCCTGGCAGATATATTTTGCGCAGAAAATCATGTGCAGCGCTGTGGTGATATTGTATCCCAGCAGTGGTATACAGCGGGCAGCCTTGCTACGTGCATAGTTCCGGAAGGTGAAAATATTCATGAGGCAGACCGGGCACTTCGCAAAGCGGGAAAGGATGAGGAATGGCAACATGGAGATAATGCCCAGAGCTGCCATAATAACAAGTTCTGGTGTAGTAGTATCCTCCTGAACAATGAGCAGTACAGGGATGGCCAGCAGCGAAATAAGCGAAACGATGAGTAAAAGGGTACTTAACGCTGCAAAAACAGACAAGAGCGGACGGTGGCTGCGCACAGAGGTATGCAGATTGGTCACGTTGGAAGCCATGTTAAAAAAGGCTTCTGTTTCCTCATCGTAGTGGTTCTGATGGTGCAGCTTTGATGTCGGCAGCGCCTGCCCTTTGGTTAGAACTCCGGGAAGACTGGGCAATTTCGGAGATTCAGGAGTAGTGGGTTCCTGTTTCCCTGCGGTGCGAAAAATAGTAAGTACTCTCTCCTTGGTGAGTATAAACTGTTTTTCCGGGAAAAACTGCTGAGCCTGAGCCAGATCCCTGAGCAGGGATTCAACATTGCAGTTGTAGAACTGGTCTTCTGTTGCGATGCCGCAAAGGGAAAGTTCTTCCAGCTCCTGATGGCTCAGGCTTGCGAAAGGGTCCTGATTCATTGTGTTGGTAGTGGGGTATTTCAGGGGTTAGGACAATGCATCAAGCATTGCCTGCAGCTGGGCGGTTCTGGTTTCCCATTCTGCCAGTCGGGCGCGTTCCTGATCTACCACTGCGGCAGGGGCGCGGTCCACAAATGAGGCATTGCCCAGTTTGCCTTTACTCTTGGCAATTTCCTTGGCCATTTTTTCGAGTTCCTTGGTGATTCGGGTGCGTTCAGCATCCACATCCACAAGCCCTTCGAGCGGCAGGAAAAGCTCACCCAGCGGAGTAAGCGCGGTGGGCGTGCCCTTGGGTGCATCGTAAGAGGCATTCACTTCGGCGCATTGTGCACCTGCAAGCAGTGCCAGACGGGCAGCAAGGTCATCGTTCACAGGAATTCCGGCAGGCTTGAGCACGAACTTCACCTTGCGGTTGGTTGCCAGATTGTATTCGGCTTTCAGGTTACGTGCTTTGTTGGCCGTGTCGTACAGGGCGGTAGCTGTGGCGCGGGCCTTCGAGATTTCAGTATTGTCCAGACCGGCAAGCAGTGCATCTGCGTTGGGCAGGGCGGTGCACATGAGCGGCTGGCCATCCTTGGCGAAGCCCAGGCTGCTCCACAGCTCTTCGGTGATGTGCGGCATGATGGGGGCGAGCAGTGCCAGATAGTGGCGAAGCACGGTGTCCATGGTGTACAGCGTGGCATTCTTCACTGCGGGGTCGCCTTCGCGAAGGTCGTTCTTCACCGCCTCAAGGAACAGGGAGCAGTACTCATTCCAGAAGAAGGAATAGAGAGACTGGGTATATGTGTTGAACTCATACTTGCCAAGGCCATCTGCCACGGTGGCGTGCAGTTCCTTGAGCTTGGCGAGAATGTCGATGTGTACCGCCGTGAACTTCGGTGCAGGCTCGGTGGTAGCAGCGCCCTGCATCATGCGGAAACGGGCGGCGTTGTACAGCTTGTTGGCAAAGTTCTTGCCTTCTTCAATCTGCTTTTCGTCAAACTTGACGTCCGTACCGGTCGGGGAGATACGCATCAGACCGAAGCGCAGACCGTCTGCACCATACTTGGCAATGAGGTCCAGCGGATCAGGACTGTTGCCCAGGCTCTTGCTCATCTTGCGACCCAGCAGGTCACGCACAATGGAGGTGAAGAATACATTGCCGAAGGGCTTGCCACCGGCAAAGCGGTAGCCGGCCATAATCATACGGGCTACCCAGAAGAAGATGATATCCGGGCCGGTCACCAGGTCGCTGGTGGGGTAGAACTTGGCAAGGCATTCCTTGTCCATGGTGGAGAAGGGCCACAGCCAGCTGCTGAACCAGGTGTCCAGAGCATCTTCGTCCTGCACCCAGTTTTCCGGGTCGGTCGGGGGAGTTACACCCACGTAGATATCGCCGGCAGCGGCGTCCTGCGCATCAAGCTTGGTAGCAGCCTGCAGCTCGGCAGCCTTCTCCTTGCGGTACCAAACCGGGATACGGTGACCCCACCACAGCTGGCGGGAAATGCACCAGTCCTGAATACCCTCCAGCCAGTGGGCATAGGTCTTGGCCCAGTGAGCCGGGCGGAATACGATATCGCCATTGGCCACAGCCTCGGCGGCTTCCTTCACGCAGGGGTACTTCAGGAACCACTGCATGCTCAGACGCGGTTCAATCGGTACATCGGAGCGCTGAGAGATGCCCACGTTGTTTTCGTATTCCTCCACCTTCTCCAGCAGCCCCTTGGCCTCGATGATTTCGATGGATTTCTCGCGGGCAACAAAGCGATCCAGACCGTGGAGCTCGGGGCAGCCGGGGCAGTTGATGTGACCATCGGCCGTGAGTACGTCGATGATTTCCAGATTATTCTTCATGCCCACCTCAAAGTCGGTGCGGTCGTGGGCAGGGGTAATCTTAAGTGCACCTGTACCGAAATCAATTTCGACGTGGTCGTCAGCGATAATCGGAATTTCGGTATCGCACAGCGGGCGGATGACGGTCTTGCCGATGAGATGGGAGAAGCGGGGATCCTTCGGATTTACCGCCACAGCCACGTCGGCCATGATGGTTTCCGGGCGAGTGGTGGACACCAGCAGCTGGCCGCTGCCGTCTGCCAGTTTGTAGCGGATGGTGTAGAGCTTGCTCTTGGAGGGGGTCATGATGACCTCCTCATCGGAAAGTGCGGTGAGCAGCACCGGATCCCAGTTCACCATGCGGTGACCGCGGTAGATGAGGCCTTCGTTGAAAAGCTCAGTGAACACGCGCGCAACCTCGGGGGCGTACACATCGTCCATGGTGAAGCGTTCGCGTTCCCAGTCGCAGGAGCAACCCAGCTTCTTGAGCTGGTTGATGATGATGCCGCCGTGTTTGTCCTTCCATTCCCAGACCATGTTCATAAAATCCTCGCGGCCCACGTCGAAACGAGTGCGGGGAGGGGTTTCCTTGGCAAGTTCTTTTTCCACGCGGGCCTGCGTGGCAATGCCGGCGTGGTCGGTGCCGGGCAGCCAGAGCACTTCCTTGCCTTCCTGGCGGGCGCGGCGGGCCAGAATGTCCTGAATTGTGTTGTTAAGTACGTGCCCCATGTGCAGCACGCCCGTCACATTGGGCGGGGGGATTACGATACTGTACGCAGGTTTGTCGGATTTCGGGTCTGCGTGGAAGCAACCCTCTGATATCCAGCGGGTCTGCCATTTTTCTTCTACTAAAGTCGGTTCGTAAGCCTTGGGCAATTCAGTCATGACGGGCGCGATTCTACTCCATTTGTTACCGTATATCAAGCCTTTTCGCCATACTGACACGAGCAGAAGGCTTGACAGTATGCGGCTGTTGCTGTATGCTTCACCCCCGTGACCAAGATGCGACATATTCTGCTTGCTGCTCTGCTGCTGGGAACTTCCTTGAGTCAGGCGGTGGAGGTAGTACTCTGCGGGGGCGTGGCTCTGCGTTCCTGGGAGAATCTGCGTGGCCCAGCTGCCCACGATAACTGGTGGGCCAACTTTGTGCGTGCCTCTACGGTATACATCGATGGAGCTCTCGCAAAAGACCCGTCCAAGGATATTCTCTGGCTGGTTTATCGTCCGTCCTACATCACCCGCGGCAAGGAAAACGAGATTGATTACATCGCCCGCATCAAGGAAACCGCCGGTAAGCGGAAAATCCGCTTCCGTTTTGTTGATTCAGCGGATGATGTTTACAAGGCCATCAACTCCGCACCGCGTAACAAGAAAGACCGCATCACCGGGTTCTATTACTTCGGCCACAGTAATCCACATGCCTTCATGCTGGATTACAGCAATTATATCATGGCAGCTTCCAAGGCCTGGATTCACGAGAAAGATCTGGCAACACGCATCAATAAGCAGGTGTTTGCTCCTGATGCCGAGTGCTGGAGCTATGGCTGCTACACCGGGCGCAGCATGAGCAAGTACTGGAAGGAGGCCTTCGGTGTAGGTCTCTGGGGTAACCTCGAATCCACCCGATATCAACCCGTAGGTGAGGGAAGGCTCCCCGCCGGCGCAGGCAAGTGGGTGCGTTGACGCTGCAGAATACTTACAACAACGAGTTTGAAGTAGCTGTTTCAAACTCTCTGGAAACAAAAGCGGTGCCCTTTTCCGGGGGCACCGCTTTTGTGGATGCAGGTTAATCTTCCTTTGTCTTGCGTTTGCGCGAAGCTCTCTTCCTGGGAGCCGCGGGTTCGGGGGCGGGAGCATCGGCTTCGAAAGCAATATCGCTGGTGCCTTCGGGGCGGATGGCGCGGCTCATGCAGCCGGCGGCCAACTCGCCGCGGAGAATAGCTTCGGCGATGGGGTCTTCGAGCAGACGCTCGATGGCGCGGCGCATGGGGCGGGCGCCATATTGCGGGTCGTAGCCCTTGTCGACCAGCATGCTGATGACCTCCGGGGAGAGAGTGAGCGTAATCTGCTTGTCAGCCAGGCGGCGGATGAGTTTGTTTGCTTCCAGCTCCACAATCTTTTCCAGATCCGGGCGGTTGAGCATGCGGAAGACAATAAGCTCATCGAAACGGTTGATGAATTCCGGGCGGAAATGCTTTTTGGCAGCCTCGGTAATCTTTTCTTTCATGGCATCGTAGTCATCCTCCTCGCTGGAGGTGCTGAATCCCATGGTGCTGCGCTTGTCTGCCAGGCTGGCACCCACGTTGGAGGTGAGGATGATGATGGTGTTGCTGAAGTTTACCTTGCGACCCATTGAGTCGGTCATGCAGCCTTCCTCAAGCACCTGCAGCAGCAGGTTCATCACGTCAGGGTGGGCTTTTTCCACTTCATCGAACAGGATGACCGCGTACGGACGGCGACGTATGCGCTCGGTAAGCTGGCCTCCTTCATCGTGCCCCACATAGCCGGGAGGCGAGCCGATGAGCCGGCTGGTGCTGAACTTCTCCATGTATTCGCTCATGTCCACCTGGATGAGTGCCTCTGCGGTACCGAACATGATTTCGGCAAGATTGCGTGCGAGGTAGGTCTTGCCCACGCCGGTGGGGCCCATGAAAAGGAATGAACCGATGGGGCGGCGAGGATCCTTGATATCAGCACGGCTGCGGCGCAGGGCGCGTGAGATGGCGGAGCAGGCTATATCCTGACCGATGACCTTGCTCTTCAGCTCGTTTTCCATGCGAAGGAGCTTTTCAGTCTCTTTTTCCTCCATGCGGGCCAGGGGAATGCCAGTCCACTTGGAAACTACGGCCATGATGTCGTCTTCTGTCACTTCGATGAAGGTGGAATCCATCTCTTCCTTCCAGCTGCTGACGGAGTTGCCTATCTTGTTCTGCAGGGCGCGGATTTCATCGCGGAGACGGGCAGCCTTTTCGAAATCCTGCTGCTGCACGGCCGCTTCCTTATCGGCTTCCATGTGGCGCAGTGTTTCCTGCTCGCGCTTGATGTCGGTGGGGCGGGTCATGCGTGCCACTCGCTGGCGAGACCCGGCCTCGTCCATGAGGTCGATTGCCTTGTCCGGCAGGAACCGTCCGGTCAGATAGCGCTTGGAAAGATAGGCGGCGCATTCCAGCGCCTTGGGGGTGTAGTGCACGTGGTGGTGCTTTTCGTACTGCGGGGCAATACCGTTGAGAATGAGTACGGTATCTTCTACAGACGGCTCACCCACCTGCACCTGTTGGAAGCGGCGTTCGAAGGCTGCATCTTTTTCGATGTGCTTGCGGTATTCGTTCAGCGTGGTGGCGCCGATGGCCTGCATTTCACCACGGGAAAGTGCGGGTTTGATGATGTTGGAGGCATCCATCGTGCCTTCCGCGGAGCCGGCGCCTATAAGGGTGTGAATCTCATCGATGAAGAGGATAATGTTCTTCTCCTTGCGGATTTCATCCATGACGGCCTTGAGACGCTCCTCGAACTGGCCGCGGTATTTGGTGCCTGCCACCATGAGCGCCATATCCAGCGAGATGATGCGCTTGCCAATCAGGAACTCCGGCACATCGCCCGCGGCAATCTGCTGGGCCAGCCCTTCGACGATGGCGGTCTTGCCCACACCGGCTTCTCCGAGCAGCACGGGGTTGTTCTTGGTGCGGCGGCAGAGAATCTGGATGACTCGCTCCAGCTCAGCGTGGCGGCCGATGACGGGATCCATCTCGCCTGCGGCGGCGCGGGCGGTCAGGTCACGTCCGAACGCGCTCAGCGCCGGTGTTTTGGAGTTGCCGTTGTATGCGGGAGAATTGCCACGTGCAGACTGGTGGTGCAGGAAAGCATTGCTGTCTTCCTCCTCTTCATCATCACGTCTCGGGCGGTGCGGGCCGTCATCGGGGCTGCCGGCGTTTTCTGGCTGGTCATCAACTCCGAAGCCGGGGTTGATTTCTTCCATGACCCCGCGGCGGGCCGATTCGTAAGTAAGGCCGCTGGCTGCAAGGCAGTGCCAGGCCAGTCCGTCGCCGTCCTTGAGCATGGCAAGCAGCAGGTGTTCTGTGCCCACATAGGTATGCTTCAGCAGCTGCGCTTCTTCGCCGGCCTGTACCAGAATCTTGCGCACACGGGGGGTGTAGGGGAGTGAGCCTTCCGGAGTGCTGGACCCCGGAAGAATGGACTGCTCCACCTTGAGGGTGAGAGCGGCGACATCAATGCCGGCGTTTTCCATCACGCTGATGGCAACGCCTTGTCCCAGTTTGAGCAGACCGAGCAGCACGTGCTCGGCGCCAATAAAGTTGTGGTGGAAACGGTCGGCCTCGCGGCGTGCGATGTTGAGCACCTGTTTGGCTCTGGCTGTGTAGTTGTTATTCATGCGGGTGTATCAGAAAATTGGTGAGGGTGGGTGCTCAGGAAATCGCGTGCCGCTTGGGCTCGTCGCAGGTGAATAGAGGAATCGCTGTATTCCTCTGCAAGAGCGGTCTCTGTGGCTTGCGCCAGTGCAAAGTGGTGCAGGGATACCAGCATTTCCCGTTCCTCCTCCTGCCACGTGATGATACCCATCAGGGTGCCGAGGCGGAGCAGCGAGATGGCATCGCGCAGTTCCTTGATGCCGAGTCTGCGGCAATTGGTGAGCAGCCCGTATGCGCGGGCCACGGTGTCGTGCAGGTGCAGGTCGGGGTCGCGCATGAGTTTCATTCTCATCTGCTGTTCGCGGCGAACCAGATGCGCCACAACATCCAGGAAACTCTCCGTCACGTCATCGATGGATTCAAAGGGCCCCGGTATGGAGAACAGTACGAAGAGATGCCCGGTGTCGTCCTGCCCATCCGCAAAATAGGGGGATATGCTTACGTGCAGCTTCTCCAGTGCCTTCGTTACCTGGCCCATCATGTTGGCCAGACTCAGAGCCGGCAGGTGCAGCATGCAGTATAGTTGCAGTCCGTCACCGGCTTCCATGGGGATGCTGGTGAGGTAGCCCTGTGCCGGAGTGGCGGCAAAGGTGAGTTGCTCTTCGAGCTTGTCGTTGATATCCAGCAGTTCCTCAATACCGGCTTCAAGGTTAAGGCCATCGCGGAACGCGTGGGCTACGAGGTGCTCTTCCTCGTTTACCATGAAATAGACAGGCTTGCGCTGGGGAATAATGACATAGCAGCCGTCCTGGCGGGCAGCCATGCATGGGGTGAGCTGCTTGCGCGAGAGCAGGGCGCGGCGCTGCCCGTAGCTCAGCGTGTTCATTTCTGCGCAGAATGCGGTCTTGTACCCGCGCATGCCGCAGATGACCGGCAGCACTTTCTGCGCTACTGCGGCACGTGACTCGCCGCTGCTCCAGCCCGGGAAAACGTGGCCGGGGAGATTGCGCACCATGCGCACAATGGAGCCGAGCACCACGCCATCCGTCGTGTTGCGGTCAGGTTCCCAGGCCGGGGTGTTCTTGAGCAAGGTGTCGATTTTCATGCGTCGGAGCCGGGAAGGGCGTTAATCTGGTCTCTCAGCGTGGCTGCAAGCTCGTAGTCTTCCATTGCCACTGCTTTCTGAAGTTCTTTCTGCAGGCGCGCACGGGTGATGGACGGAGCTTCGTTCTCCGCCTGCGTGTCTGCAGCGGGGGCATTGGGATCCAGCTCGCGGGCAAATACGGAGTAGCAGTCCGGGCAACCCAGATGGCCGGTGCGGCGGTAGTCCTCAATGCCGAAACCGCATACAGGGCATGTGCTGAGCATATCCAGCGGGGCTGCGGGAGCTGCCGCAGGGGCGGAATTGCCATTCACGAGCTCACGCACCAGCTTGTCTACTCTGTTCTTGAACTCCTCCGGGAAGAATTTTTCCGCAAAAGTCAGCGATTGCGGGTCAAAAAGTCCCTTTTCCCGGGCACAGTTCTCACACAGGGCCAGTTCGGAAACCTGCCCGTTCACTATCTGCGTCAGAAACATCGACGCGCGCTTGCCGCATATCTGGCACTTCTTCACGTCAACAGACTACACCTGCAGGGCCGAATTTACCAGAAATCTGCGCGTCTTTTTGTGTCAGCACCAGCTTATTATCGCCCACTGCAGAGTTGACGCGCAGGGCTGTGCGTGTTAAATTATGGCCGCATTATGTCTGAGACCCCAGAGCAGCAGATTCACCTCATGAGCGATATCCTGGCCAGTCAGGTGGCTGCAGGTGAAGTGGTGGAGCGCCCTGCGTCTGTGGTTAAGGAACTGGTGGAGAACAGTATTGATGCCGGTGCGCATTTTGTGAAAGTTGAAATCCGGCGCGGTGGTGTTTCCCTCATCAAAGTGACGGATGACGGTTGCGGCATGAGCAAATCCGATGCGGCGATTTGCCTGCGGCGCCACGCCACGAGTAAGCTGGTGCAGGTGGAGGATTTATTTGCCATCCGTCAACTCGGGTTCCGTGGCGAAGCTCTGCCCAGCATTGCCTCCGTGTCCCACCTGTCGCTTACAACCAGACGCGCCGATGCGGTGGAAGGCTGGACGCTGAGCTGCGAAGGCGGCGTGGAAGCGCCGCTCATGAATGCCGGTTGCGCTCCCGGTACGGAAATCAGCGTGAGCAACTTATTCTTCAATACGCCGGTGCGCCGTAAGTTCCTGAAGAGCGACGAAACGGAATCCGGTCATGTGGAGCACCAGGTGCGCTTGCATGCGCTGGCTTTCCCCGAGGTGCGGTTCAGTTTTGTGCGCGATGGTCAGCAGGTGTTCGATGTGCCGGCTACCCATGACCTGCGCCAGCGGATTGCCGGATTTGTGGGGCGGGAAACGGCGGCTTCGCTTATGCGTATCAAGCCGACGGAAGCTCCCGGTGTGCGTGTGAGCGGTTTCCTTATGCCCATATCTGCGGCTCGTCGCAATCGGCGTATGCAGTATGTGTTTCTCAATGGACGACCCATTGAAGACCAGATAATCAACCGCGCGGTGCGCGATGGTTATGGCGGTTTCCCCCCCGGGCTGCATCCTGCGCTTTTCCTGTATCTGGAAGTTGAGCCTGCACTGGTGGATGTGAACGTGCACCCGGCCAAGCGCGAGGTGCGCTTCCGTCGCCCTTCGGAGGTGACGCTGGCGGTCATGGATGCGGTGGCAGCCACACTGGCCGCCCACGCGAGAGGTGAAGAAGAAGAGGAGGCGCCGCGCGCGGAAACTGCCGCTGTTTCCCCGGCTCCGGCCGTCGCGCCGGCTCCCGTTCAGCAACGCCCGGCAGGAGTTCCGGTAGTTCAGCCGGTAAAGCCTGCTACGCCTGTGGCTGTATCTCGTCCCGTTGTGAGCCCGGCTCCAGCCGTGCGGCCTGCGTTGGTGTTGCAACCGCTGGTGACACCCCGGCAGCAGGAACTCGAACTCCCCCCGGCAGAACCTGCACCGAAGCAGGAACCTGCCGCGCCGTTGCTGAACTTCCGCCATCTCGGTACTCTGCACAATCAATACGCCATTTTCGAGAATAAGGAAGGCATGGTGCTTATGTCTCCTCGGGCAGCGCGTGAACGAATCATCTTTGAACGCCTGCAGGAGAGCAACAAACACCCCCTGGTCTCCCAGCGACTGCTGGTGCCTGAACTGCTGGAGCTCGATACCCGCGACATGGGTATAGCCCTGGAGGTGAAGCCCCAGCTCGAGCAGGCCGGATTCCAGCTTTCTCCTTTCGGGCGCAATACATTGCGGGTGGAAGCTGTGCCTGCCATACTACCGCTCCGCAAGGTGGGGGATTTTGTGCAGGAATTACTGCGTGTCTTCACCAGCGGTGAAGTCAAATTGAATCGTTCCCGCAGCCCGTTTGAACCCTTTGCCCGTCAACTTGCTCGCCAGTACGCGCAGCAGGAAGATGTGAGCGCTTACCTGCAGAATCCGCTTCCTCTGCTGGCGGCCTTGCTGGAATGCGAAATTCCATACTGCAGCCCCGGTGGCAAGTCTACCTTGCTTCCATTCCCGATGACGGAGCTGAACCGCCGCTTCCAGAACTGATTCTACCCAGTCATCGATGCTGGTGGACTACGCCTCCGGCACAGTCGCAAAACCGTTGAATTGAAGTGCTGGTCAGCAATTTTTCACATGTGTCCCAAAGATTTTGCAGCGCGATAAATTGGAAGTTGGCGAGCCCATACAGGCGCACGTAGTGCCCGGAATTCTGAGCCCGTAGGGGGGCATAATCATAGCCCAGCGTGGAGCCGCAACGCGGCGGAACGCTGGGTTTGGTGTTAAATATACCCGGAACCCCGAACGTAGTGAGCGGGTGGCAGGGAGGCCGCGGCTTATTGTGGCGCAACGCTTTCTGCCGCCCACTCGCCATGCTCGGGGCTCTGATATCATTTTCGTTTTACCCAGGGTTCCGCGACTGCGTCGCTCCACCCTGGGCTATTATTGTGTCGCCCTCTC
>JAZONE010000007.1:0-18175 GCA_045654325.1 Akkermansia sp. | reverse complement strand
GCAGCTGCTACGGCACCAGCGGCCCCACCAGTATCGCCCCCGATGGCGAGCCCTGGGGCAGCCGCTTCCCCTTGGTGAACGCCAATGACCAGGCGCGCTCACAGATTAAAGTGCTGGACCACTTCGGTATCGACCGCTTCTCCGTTGTCGGTCCCAGCCTGGGCGGCATGCTCTCGCTGTCTCTTGCCAGCCTCTACCCCACACGCATCAAGAATATCATCATCATCGGTGCCGGTTACAAGCCCTCCATCGAACACAAGCTCGATGCCTTCGAACAGATTCTGGCTGTGGAGCTCGACCCCGCCTACCGCGAGGGGCGCTACCCGCTCAGTGACCCGCCCCGCAAGGGACTGGCACTCGCCCGCATGATTTCTCATAAGCTCTTCGTGAACCAGCGCGGCCTGGAGAAACGCGCCCGCAAGGGTGTCTCCGACCGCAAGGGTATGCTCACGTGGTACAGCCCGCAGCGCAACACTGAAAGCTACATGCTGCACCAGGGCACCAAGTTCGCCAAGCGCTACGACGCCAATGCCTACATCCGCATCATCAACCTCTGGGCCGGCTATGACCTGGCGGCATTCTCGGGGCTGGGCAGCGTTGACAAGGCATTCCAGTTCTTCGCACAGCACGGAATCCGCTTCATGCTCTTCTCCATCAACACCGACTGCTGTTTCTCAGCGCGGGACATCTCCTGCTTCCACCGCAAGCTGCTGAAAAACGGTGTCGATGCCCGCTACAAGTGCATCCACTCCGTCAAGGGTCACGACTCCTTCCTGCTCGAACCCGAGCTCTACGAAGCAGACCTGAAAGCCTACCTCGATTAATTTCCATGCCCTGCCCCACCGGCAGGGCATTTTTTTGGTCCTTTCTCAATTTGCGGCTTGCCACAGCATGCGCAAAATGGTATATCTAATCTGTTCGCAAACTCCATTTATTACCATGAAAGTATCTGCACTTAAGAAGACCAAGGGTTTCACCCTGATTGAGCTTATGGTGGTGATTGCCATTCTGGCTGCACTTGCCGCTATCGGTTACGGCCCCATCGTTGACCACATGAACGACGGTGACCGCCAGATGGCTCAGTCCAACCTCAAGTCCCTGTACACCATTCTTCAGGGTTTCAAGACAGACCAGGGCAGCTACCCCTGCGACAGCACCGCTGAGCGCCTGCAGGAAGAGAAGCCTGAGCTGAACTTCGGTACACTTACCGGCGATAACTCCAACCCCTACTTCCGCCAGGTGTACTACTCCCCCTCCAACGTGTCCGAAAAGCCTTTCTTCGCCAAGATTAACTGCAATGGTCTGAGCGTTTCCAAGGAAGGCGACGAGAAGCTGGCCAACGGTCAGGCTCTGACCCGTGGCGAAAATGCCATGGCCTACGTGATGCGCAAGAACGCTGAGGACCCCGCCCTCAAGGATGCCGTGACCAAGTCCAACGCTCCCCTTGCCATGTGCGGTGTGTACCCCACCAACGCTCCCTATGTGGGTGACACCGTGGCATTCGACGGTGAGTCCTTCCGCGGCCACGCTTTCATGCTGAGCTGCGACGGCGCTGTAAAGGACCTTGAGGACACCATCTCCGAAGACGAGAACGACGAAACCAAGTACATCATGCCCACCGGCAAGAGCCTCTTCCCCGAAACCAAGAAGGGCCGCTCCACTGCTGATGGCTACCTCGTGCTTACCCCTGAGAAGTAATTCTCACCTCACACGATTTGAAAAATCAAACCCCGCGTTCCGGAAAAGGAACGCGGGGTTCTTCATAATCTTTATATTACCGCAGGTTGGCCACACAGGGGCAACCCATCAGATTTCGCCGCAACCGCAGAGCTCAGCAATGCGGCAGATGACAGCTTCAATCACATTGGCCGGGCAGGACGCACCGGCTGTCACGCCGATTTGCAGCTCATGCTCGGGGTGTTTGAACCAAGGCGGAAGCGGACGCACCACCTCACACTTTTTCTCCAGATCATAACAGCGTATGCGCTGAGGCCGCAACAGACAATCGGCAGAAGAAACGAAGAAGGTCGGCACTTTCTTAGCCGCGATATGAGCCAGATGCGTGGTGTTCGAGCTGTTGTAACCGCCTATGATGAACATGGCGTCCAGGGGCTTCTCGAGCAAGGTAAAAAGAGCGTTCTGACGGTCCTGCGTGGCGCCGCAGATGGTGTCAAACATATGGAAGTGCTCATCATTTCCATCGCGTTCCACCACTGCCGCCCGCAGGATTTCCTGAATTTCGGCAGTCTCTGACTTCAGCATCGTGGTCTGATTTGCCAGGCCTACAGAAGTCAGGTGTACATCCGGATCAAAGCCGGGCGAACAGCTGCCGGCAAAGCGCTGCATAAACTCCGCTTTATCTCCGCGGCCGTTTATATACTCTGCCACATAGTGAGCATCCGCAGCATTGAAGATGACCAGGAAATTACCACGGCCATCATTCCCGCGGGACTGGGAAGCCGTGGCCATGCTTTCCTCATGCCGGGCCTTACCGTGAATGATGCTGGTCACCCCGGCAGAGGCATAGGCACGGACGCGCTGCCATACCTTGATAACATTGCCACAGGTGCTGTCCACAAGAGTCACCCCCCTGGCATCCAGACGCTGACGCAGCTCCACAGGTACACCGAAAGCAGGCATGATGACCACGTCATCCGCAGTCAGGCTATCATAGGCCGGGTCATCCATCTTCCAGGGAAGATGCTGCAAACCCAGCGCATCCAGCCTGGCGTTCACGTCCGGATTGTGTATAATTTCACCAATCAACCAGATGCGACGGTCCTTGAACAGGCGGCAGGCCGCATAGGCTATCTCGATGGCGCGCTTCACACCATCGCAGAAACCAAACGCCTCCGCAAGAAACAACCGCACACCGGGCAACTCAAGCTCATTTCCCTGCTGGCGGATACAGTCCACTAACGAACTCTGGAAGTGGGAGAGGTCCTCTGCCACCTGAGGCATCACCTCAGGCCGGCGCACATTCACCGGCCTGTTCACTTTTTCAGTTGCCATAATTTCAGTGCGGAATATTCAGCGCTTCGTAGGCCAGAATCTGGCAGCCCTTCAAATCCATCTTACCCGTAGGCAGCGCCGGAATAGCTTCCACGGGAATAATTTCACGCGGGCACCACAGACGCGGCAGTCCCTCTGCGACCAGATGATTCTTGATTTCCTCCAGCGCCTGCCCCAGCTGAGACTGATGCACGGCAGAAAGCAGAACCAGAGCCTCACCCTTGGCGGCATCCGGCACCCCCATCACCGCCACAGCACGACCGGCAAACCCCTCCGGCACCGTTACAAATGCTTCAATGGCGTTTTCCACCACTTCGTGCGGCACCATTTCCCCACCTACCTTGGAGAAGCGGGAACGGCGGCCACTCAGTGTCAGGAAACCATTCAGGTCAACATAGCCCAGGTCACCGGTCTTGAACCAGCCATCGCGGAGGATTTCTGCATTCAGATCTTCGCGCCCGATATAGCCGCTGAATACATTCGGTCCCTTGAACCAGATCATCCCCTGCTCCGAAAGTGGCAGCTGCACGTTGTCGTCATCCGGGTCGGTGATGCGCACCGCAATCCCGGGAACCAGCTGACCGATGGTGCCCACCTTGACACCGGGCACATAATAAGGCTGTTCCTCGGTAGGTCCGATCTTATCCAGGTTTACACCGCAAAGCGGGGTGGTTTCCGTCAGGCCATAGCCCTCCAGCAGCTGCACACCGCATTTCGACAGGAACTCATCAGACAGCGCCTGCTGCAGTTTCTCAGCCCCCACCACAAAGTACCGCACGCTGGCGTAGGTATCCGGCTTGGCGCGGCGCAGCATGCTGCGGGCAAATGTGGGAGTGGAAAGCACCACCGTGCACTTGTGTTTCTCAATAAGCTCATTGAGGTTCTTGGCTTCCAGCGGTGACGGGTAGGTCACCATACCGAAACCATAGATGAGCGGCATAATGGTGGTGAACGTAAGGCCAAGGCTATGGAAAATAGGCAGACTGCAGAGGATGGGGCTTCCCTCCGGCACCCACGCCTTACTAAGCAGCTGAGCCGTGTTGGAAAGAATCATCTTGTGGGTCAGAGGCACACCCTTCGGCTCGCCGGAGGACCCGGAGGTGAACAGCAAGGCGGCTTCATCGTGCAGGCAGCGGCTATCCAGGTCAAACGTCTTCGCAATCACCGCCATGGGCGCCAACCTGGCAAATGCCACCCAACCCGCTATGGCTGGCATACCCAGCGACTTGAGCGTCTTGTCCAGGTGAATGATGGAATCTCCCTTGGGCCAGGGGAACTGCGGCAACTTGCTCATGAAGGCACGGGCGGTCACGAACTGTTTGATTCCGCTCTGCTGCACAATACTCTGGAAAGCAGGCTCAGATGAGGTATAGTTGATATTCACCGGCACGATACCGGCCAGGAAACAGGCAATATTGGCTATAACACCACCCTTACCCGGCGGCAGAATGATACCCAGCCGGGGTTCTTTCACGTTCTTCTTCAACCAGCGGGCAAGCGCCATAGCCACACCCAGCATCTTGCCGTAGGGCAGACTCGAACCATCCAGGCCGTCCACCAGCTCCACACCGGCATTCTTCTTCATGCCTTCCACAATCATGCGCGGAAGCGATTTCGAGAAAAGCGGGTTCTCACTGTACCGGGTGTAGCATGCCTCCAGCCAGACCTCGAGCAGGCGGTCGCCGGTCTTGGGGCCGGGCTGCAGCTTGGGCAGAATATCAATGGTTATCCAGTCGTAATCCTTGCCGGCGGTAAACGCCCGGCGCATATTCTGGCGGAAGCCACCCACAAACACGGGAACAGGAGCAATATGCAGAGCGCCCAGCTGCATCATGAAGGGCATGGGAACATCGGAAATGGTACCGATAATGCTATTCGGACGCCCGGGCACAAAGATGACATCCAGCCCCTCCTGCATGAAATTCATGAGTTGTTCGCGCAGGGCCCGGCTGTTGGTCTTACGGAAGTTAAAGGTCAGAACTTTCCCCGTGTTCACCAGCTTCATCACCTCCGGCGCCGGCTTCAGCACCTCTTCCACAATGAAAGCCACATTTTCTACTCCCCCCAGGGCCTTCACAATGCACCCCAGAGATTCCTCATCCACACGGTTCGGAATATAAAAAGAAGGCTGCGCGGGGCGGTCTTCCACCCCGTAAATACGAGTTGTTGCCATACAAGCATTATACAGCTCAACCCGTTTTTGTCAACATAACATCCATCCCCACAGCTCATTTTTGCTGAGATTCGGGAGCAAGCTGCATGACTCGGCGCATCCATTCTGCAGCCTCGGGGTCGTGCGCCTCCACGGCCGAAACCATATCGGGCGCCCAGGGCTGAATACAATAGCCAGCCAGATGAAAGCCAACCAGGATAACCAGCACCGCCAGCAGCTGACGGCCCACCCGGGTCGGTTGCATCTGCAGCGGCAAGGTGGAGCAACGGGCATCCCACGCGGTGATACCGCGCTTGCGCAAAGACCACCAGGAAAAGCCCATCATGATAAGCGGCAGAATGGACATCATCATCCCCATGCCGCAGACAAACACCAGACAGGTGCGGGACATCGCGCGTCCGATACTCAGGTTTCCCTGCCCCACACTGCGCAGCTGAATCCCCATCAGGCTCTTACCGGGTGTGGCTCCAAGAAAATAAATCAGCAGCGTTTCAAGCACCACATAGCCCAGCCACACCATGGGGCTGGAGGGCATGAGCGATACATCGAACGGAATCTGCCGCACATACACCACGCCATAAAAAAGCGCCATGTACAACGATATATCAACAAGCCGCGCCATAAGGCGCACAGCGGGTGTCGGCAGATACACACGCACCGCTCCGGGCGGCAGCTCACCCACAACCGGTTCTGCAGACGGAGCGGAATCGCTCTCCGGCACCGGTGGCAACTCAGGCTGAGTCGCCTCATCCTTGTTGTCCGGGCGTTCTGCCAGAAAATCTGCCAGAGCAGGCAGCTCGCGCAGCGGCATCCACTTATCGCACCCGGCATGCCACCCACGGGTTTCAGGGGTAAGCTCACCCATCTGCACCAGTGAGATGACATCCGGCACCGTAGCGGGGCCGCATTGTTTCTTATCTGCTATCCAGTAGATATCCATGAAAGTGAATCAGTTCGAACGAAGCGCCTTGGCCGGATCCTGGCGGGAAACGATGAAAGCGGGAATGATGGCCGCTATCGTTACCATGATGAATGCCTGCAGGGCCTGAGCGGCGAAGGTTGCGGGGTCATACACTGCCGGCAGGGTAATACCGTGGGCCTGCATCGGGAACGGATCCATACCGATGCTGGCCAGCGCGCCCTGAATCTCCAGGCGGTAGTACAGCACCAGCAAGGCCAGGAACACACCAAGAACAGCACCTACTGTACCGATAATCACACCCTGCCAGGCAAAGATGCCCATGATTTTGCCGGGGGTGGCGCCCAGTGCCTGCAGCACCGCTATCTCACGCTTGCGCTGCATGGACATAGTGAACATGACCGCCATGATACAGAAACTGGCAATGAGCGATATAATGGAAAGCACGAAGCTCATCATCACACGTTCATTTGCGATAAGCTTGTACCACTGCTCAAAACTGCGGGTCCACGGAGCAATGTACCAGCTCAACCCCGTCGGATACGCGCTCTGCGGTGCGTCCAGTTGCGGCAGCAGCTTTTCCAGCTCCATCTCGATAGGACCGGGGTTATTCGGATCTGCCACGCGCACACAGATACCCTGCACCTGGCTGGAGCCCCCGGCGGAAAAGCCCAGCACGTCCTGAGCAATCTGCAGGGGCAGATAAATGTTCGGTCCCGGCATATTCTCCGGAGTCTGGTAGATGCCAACCACCCGCAAATCCACCGGCATCACCATTTCATTGATACTCTTCACCGCCTTGCCATCTTCCTTATCGCGGTCAAGTCCGGCCAGTGCAGCAGCGCAATCCTGCCACTCTTTCTGCTGCTCGGGGGTAAACGGCACGCCTTCGCGATGCAGCTGAGCCAGGTTATAGAAGGTACCACAGGCATCTTTTTCACTCTGGCGAAGCTTGCCGCCGTCGAACTGCAGCACATGATTCACCACTGTTTCCAACCGGGCATCATCCACCACCACTCCGCCATCCACGGCAGACGCCCCATCGAACAAGTTCTGCACACTCTCCATGAACGGCTTGTTCTCATGCGTCTGCAGCGGGTTCTGTATCATGGCATAAATATCTGCCACCTGGTCAAGACTGCCCACCGGCGTGAGGTGCAGGCTATCGCCAACGCTCAGGTGCAAGGCATTGGCCGTGACCGCAGAAATCACGCATTCCTGGTCAAGACCTTCACCAAAGTCAAACGTACCGGCCCGCAGCATAGGCGTCAGCGGAGCCACCTGTTGCTCGTTATGAGGCTCTATGGCCGTGAACTGCACGGTCATGCGGCCGGTACTGCTCTGTGCAAAGGCATCGCCATCCAGCTGCGGATACACGCTGACCACCTGGGGCAGCTTGCGGATGCCGTCCATCACTTCATACCAATCCACCACTTCATCGGTGATTCCTACCCGCTGAATACCATCCGTCTGTGCCACTACATAATGCGGAGTGAACGCCAGCACGCGGTTCTCCATCTCTCGCTGCAGTCCTTCCATCACCGAAAGCACCACAATAAGCACCATCACACCCAGTGCCACACCACCAAGGCATATGAAGGTGATTACCGAAAACATCGTACGCAGCGGGTTCAGATACCGCACCGCCAGCATCAGGCTCAGATTACGTCGCAACAGTTTCATGCAGATGACCGAGTATCACATATTTCCCCACAGCAGGCAAGCCCGAATGCTGCCATGCACCCACTGTGTCATACTTTTGACACATTATCATCTTGCGCCGTCTACAAAACATGATACAATCACAACAAATGGACGAAAAACTGATTATCATCGGCACCGGCCCCGCCGGATACACTGCAGCCATCTACGCCGCACGCGCTGATTTGCATCCGCTTGTGTTTACCGGCGGGCAGATTGGCGGGCAGCTCACCACCACCACCGAGGTGGAGAACTTCCCCGGCTTCCCGGAGGGCATCATGGGCCCGGAGCTCATGTTCAATATGAGCCAACAGGCGGAGAAGCACGGCGCCCGCTTCGCCTACGAGGAGGTTGTTTCCGTAACCCAGGAGGCCTGCTCCGGTCTTTTCACGGTAACCACCACCGGCGGTGCTTACAAGGCTGAGGCCGTTATCCTGGCCACCGGCGCCAGGGCCCGCTACCTCGGACTCCCCGGCGAGAGCGAACTCATAGGCCACGGCCTGACCGCCTGCGCTACTTGCGATGGCGCCTTCTACCGCGATGTACCCGTATGCGTGGTAGGCGGCGGCGACAGCGCCTGCGAGGAAGCCAACTTCCTGACCCGCTTTGCCAGCAAGGTATACCTCATCCACCGCCGCAATGAATTGCGCGCCAGCAAAGCCATGCAGCAGCGCACTCTTGCCAACCCCAAGGTGGAGCCTGTCTGGAACAGCACCATCGCAGCCTACCATACGGATGAAAAGGGCGAGCTGAGCAGCATCACCCTCAAATCCACCACAGATGGCGCAGAAAGCGAACTGGAGGTCAAATGCGTCTTCATGGCTATCGGGCACACGCCCGTGAGCAATTTCGCAGGTGACCTGGTGGAACGCGACGCCGCCGGATTCGTGGTTACCGCCGGTGCCGGCACGGCTACCAAGACCCCGGGGCTTTTTGCAGCAGGCGACGTAGCCGACCCGACCTACCGCCAGGCCATTTCAGCCGCAGGCATGGGCTGCCGTGCAGCCATGGATGCAGAGCGCTACCTCCTCTCCCGGGAATAATAAACACCGTACACGCCATGAAAAAGATTCTTCTTTTCTCTCTTTCCCTGGTTCTGGCATCCTGTCTTACCCCCGAAGATCAAGTAGCCAAAGCTACGATGCTCTTCAATTCCGGCCAGGAAGCCGAGGCCGTGCTCATATACCGCGAAGCAGCAGAAAAGGGAAACACAGAAGCCCAGCTGCAGCTGGCCAAGTGTTATGACTTCGGCAAGGGCGTGACGCAGGATATGGCTGAAGCCGTGCGCTGGTACACCAGGGCCGCGCAGGGCGGAAACACCAACGCCCAGGATAATCTGGGCACCTGCTACGTCTCCGGCACCGGGGTGGAAAAGAATCTGGAACAGGCGTTTTACTGGTATTTCCTCGCAGCTCAGGCAGGCAATCCTTCAGCACTCAACAATCTGGGGCTCTGCTACCGGAATGGCGAGGGCACCACGAAAGATGATGCCAAGGCGGCATTCTGTTTCCAGCGGGCGGCCGTGCTGGGCAATGCCAACGCCCAGTACAACCTGGGACGCTGCTATTACCACGGTCTCGGGGTCGCTCAGGATACGGAACAAGCCAGACTCTGGGTATCCCGCGCCGCTGCACAGGGACATAAAAATGCCCGCCTTTTCATGGAAGACAACCAGTGGTCGGCTCCTATGTAACTTCTTTTTAGTCTTTACAGAAAACGCTGCGTGTGTATAATGCGCGCATGCAGACGCCCGATAACTCAGCTGGCAAAACACCGTGGGGTTCGTTCTGGAGCCTCACGGTGATTCAGTCCATGAACGCCCTGAATGAAAAAGGGGTGCAATTTCTCCTCATTGGTCTGGGAATCTGGATGGCCATGGAACTCCAGTACTCGCTTTCAGTACTGATTGTTCTACCCTTTGTGTTATTTTCGCCCTTGGGCGGCTGGATAGCTGACCGCTGGTGCAAGACCAGACTGCTGCAGGCCATGGTGCTTCTGCAGGTAGTGGTGCTGGTTGGCATGAGTATGGGTTTATGGCTGGAAAATCTGCCGCTGGCTATGATCAGTTTCGGCGTATTCTGCGTGCAGGCCATGTTTTTCAGCCCGGCGAAAAAGGGACTGGTCAAGGATATTGTAGGCTCTGAAAATATAGGCTTCGCCAGCGGAGTCATGGAAATTTCCACCATGCTGGCGCTTCTCATCGGCCAGATCGGTGCGCTGTACATCATCTACACACTGCTGAAACTCTGGGGGCCAGATTCCGGCTGGCAGGCAGCTGCTCTTCCCTGTGCCTGCTGCACGGTCGGCGCGGTGATTGTGTTCATTCTGAGTCTCTTCATCCCCCGCTATCCTGCACAAAGCACCCGCCCCTTCACCTGGAGCCTGCTCTGGTGCCACTTCTCACAGCTGCGCATGCTCTGGAACAATAAGGTACTGCGCAACAGCGAAATCGGCATCGGCTATTTCTGGTTTCTTGCCAGTGTCATGATGCTGATTGTGCTGCAAATGGCTGCAGATGCCCATCCCGTGGCCAGCCAGTCAGATTTCCTGCAGGTGCTCGGTCAGCAGAAAGATTCCGCCCTGCTCTTTGCCTGGCTTTCCGGCGGCTCTATCACCGGCGGGCTCTGCGCCTCCATCATCTGTGCCGGAAAAATCCGCACCTGGGTTGCAACCGTCGGAGGTATCGGCATGACGCTGGGCTGCATCGCTCTGGCTCTTCTCCCCTATGGCACGCCGTTTTTCTTTGCTGCGCTTACCTTCACCGGTTTCACCGCAGCGGGTTATCTCGTGCCCCTCAATGCTCTGCTGCAGGATAAAGCAGATAACGACAAGCGCGGCGATGTCATTGCCGCCGGTAATCTGGTGGACTGCTTCCTCGGTATGCTGGCAGTGGGTATACAGGCTCTGTTCAAAATAAGCGGTCTGTCACCACAATACCAATGCGGAATACTTGCTGTCTGCAGCGCGCTGATGGCTATTTTCATCATCCGGAACACCAAGGCGTGATTCCAGCTTGCCATGCCTTTGTCCATATGCTAGGATAAGGCACGTATGAAGCCGTGTTACCTGCCCCTCCTGCTCTGCCTGCTGGCAATACAAAGCTGCAGTCTGGAGGATCGTCTCGCCGCCACATCATCCCGACTGGAGCAACAGTACGCAGATCTTAAAACCTGGGATAGCCTTCCCCTGCGCACCATCTCCTGGGATCAGGCGGTGGCTATGATGAAGAGAAACAATTTCGACTACATCAACACTGTCAAACAAATCGAAAAAGCTGAACGTGAAGAGCTCAGCGTCTACACTGACCTCATCCCCGGAGCTTCATACTACGCCCACATGAATAAAGCACTGGGCGATATGACGAAAAGCATCAACAGCGACGATCTCTCCCAGAACCTGAATATCACTTTCTACCTCCCCACCCTGACCCAGATTCCCTACCGGGTATACGCCAGCAAAGCCACTACCTTTGCCGCCCTCAAGAGCGCCGAGGGCAAAGAGCGCGAGTTAATTTCCGAATTATATACGCTTCAACGCAGGCAGGATATCACGAACCGACAGCAGGAGCTCGAAAAACAGCAACCGGAAAAGGAAGAATCTGCCTACAAGGTGCTGACCAAAGACGATTCGTCCGCCCGGTGGAACAAGATTGCGGCTCTGCTTGGTGATTACTCTGCACGCTGGAACATCCTCCCGGCTTCCGTCCCGAAGTTCAAGTGGAGTAATTATAAAAAACTCACTGGTTCTCTCGACCAGCTGATTGTCTGCAAGCTCGCCATGGAACTGGAGCAGGCCCGCATGCGCCAATACAGTATTGCCCTGCGTTATCTTCCCACCATCAACCTCAGCCTGTACAGTCCCTCACTCTTCAGCACATCTGGTGGCACTTACTCAGGTACGTTCCTGGATAAGGACGACACCAAGCTCAACATGAGTCTCAGCTATACGTTCGACACCAAGCTACACACCTGGAACAGCTACCGGGACAGCAAAGATGAGTACGAGCGCAAGGAGAGAGCCATGGTCAGCACACTGATGAATTACAAGGAGACACTGACCACTTTACGCAGCAGTCTGGATGAGTATTTCTCCTGGAGAAGTTACATGAGCAAGCAGATTGACCACCTGAGTTCTGCACCTACAGCAAATGCTGCCGAGTTCATCCAGAACGAGCAGACAATCCATGCCATGAAGAAAGAACTGCTGCTTCAGGAAGCAGCTGTTGTGGAGTCCGAAGCCGCACTTATTCTGCTGTACGGTCTGCGCTGAACCGCCATCAATCAGGCGCGCGCGGCTCTCAGAAGGCTTTCCACAATCGCTTCAAGTTGAGCGTTACCGAAACATCCGGCATCATATAACCTCCGAGATTCGGATTTCAGCTCATTCCGCAACCGCTGCATACGATTTACCGGCAGCAATTCAGATTCCAGCTGCTGGGGAGACAAGCCGGACTGCATGCGCTCCGCCTGCACAGAAAGCATTTCCACACGGGACGCCAGCGAAGACAGCTCTTCCACCACTGATTCACAGGCCGTGGGTTTACCCTGCACCCGGCGCAGCAGGTAAAGCGCATCATCAATACTATCGCACCATTCAGTATAACAGCGAACCAGAGGGCTTACTGTACCCTGAGCATCGCCCCCGGCATCGGCGGTACTCATCTTGTAAAACTGAAAGAGCTGCAGCAATTCCTCGGCTCCGTAGGCATTCACCTCCACCAGGCGCTGCACTACCGGCATATAGCCCTGGGTGATGTGCATCATATCCCGCATCAACTGCTCCAGCTGGCGCGCCTCTTCTGCGTTTTCTATGGGCATCTGGCTCAACTGCCCGGCCCCATGCTGCAGAAACTCCATCCGGGCGCGCAATTCTTCCGCAACTTTCTGACCACTTTCGCGATCACTTACCGTACGCAACAGGCGATCAACCTCACGCGATTCCTGTACCAGACGACCACACAACTCTATCGCCTTCCCTGCCGGCGCAGCATATACAACCGCCGGAAGAGTGATTAACAGGGCAAATCCCCACGTGTAGCACCGGGTCATCATCGCCGCCTATTCTAGCGGCGAAAGTTTCTACTGTCAAGGGGTATTTAAGCCACAGCCCTGAATACCCACGTGTGTCCCAAAGATTGCGGAAGCCGCTGATAAATGAATGCCGTTTCATCAGAAGCTCCCCGGTTATAACAAATGAGCGATAAATTGATATTTGTCGTTCCGACAAAAGTACGAAGCACGAGGTGGGAGGTACGAAGTGAAAGTTCCGCGAGCCTTGCGGCTCGCCATTTGTTATCAATAGAAAACACCCGCAGGCGCAGCCTGCCTGACTTTATACTTCGCACTTCCCACCTCGTACCTCGTACTTCTGCATATTCCAATTTATCGAGCCGCAAAATCTTTGGGACACATGTGCTGAATACCACCCCGTAATGTCCACCAGCACTGGTCCATTAAAACAAGAAGGGCGTGCTGCCGTTTCCGGAGCACGCCCCTGTGGGAGAAACATTATCTGGTCATCAATGACCGCTCAGGGTCGTGATGTAGTAACCGGCGATAACGGCGGTACCAATCACACCGGCCACGTTCGGGCCCATGGCGTGCATGAGCAGGAAGTTCGTGCGGTCAGCCTGCTGACCCACATTGTGGGACACGCGGGCAGCCATCGGCACGGCGGATACACCGGCGGAACCGATAAGCGGGTTGATGGGGTTCTTGCGCCAGCCGGGAACCAGGTTCATGAGCTGAGCGCAAAGCAGACCACAAATCGTAGCCACGGCGAAGGCCACCACACCCAGAAGGATGATGAGGAGGGTTTCCTGCTGGAGGAAACGGGCACCCTGCATGGTGAGGCCTACGGACACGCCGAGGAGGATGGTCGTGATGTTCATGAGCTCGTTCTGAGCGCAGCTCACCAGACGCTCGGTCACCTGGCATTCGCGCAGGAAGTTACCCAGCATCAGCATACCCAGCAGCGGAGCTGCATCCGGGCACAGCAGAATGGTGGTCAGCGTCACCACGAAGCAGAAGAACAGCTTCTCGCCCTTGGATACCTGACGCAGACTCTTCATCTTGATCTTACGCTGAGCCTCCGTGGTGCAGAGCTTCATGAACGGCGGCTGAATCAGCGGCACCAGTGCCATGTAGGTGTAAGCAGCCACAGCGATGGCGCCGAGCAGCTCGGGAGCCATCTTACTGGCCAGGAAGATGGAAGTAGGACCGTCAGCACCACCGATGATACCGATGGCAGCAGCCTGCCCCTTGGTGAAACCGAGCCACACAGCGCAGAGGAAGGTGAAAGCCACACCACCCTGAGCAGCGGCACCCAGCAGCAGAGACTTGGGAGAAGCCAGCAGCGGACCGAAGTCGGTAAGAGCACCCACGCCCATGAAGATAAGAGCGGGGAAAATCTCGCACTTGATGCCAAGGCCCAGCCAGTCAAACAGACCACCGTGGGGTTTCACCAGCAGGTACTTCTGCGGGGTCTGGCCACTCACGACCAGCTTACCCTTCTGCACCTTACCGGTTTCCGGATCCACAGCATCCTTTACGGTCATGGGAGCATCCATGGCAGCGGTGTATTCAGCAGCCTGAGCCGGGTCTATGCCCTCTGTGCTCTGCTTGCTGACACCGGCATCCTCAAACGGAGCCAGTTCCAGCTGAATGAAGCCCACGTCCTGCATTGTGGAGCGGGTCACCTTGCCTTCTTCAATGGCAACCACCTCACGCTGAGCCTGGGTAATGACCATGCCGTTATCAGGAATGTTGGCGATAAGAGCACCGAAAGCAATCGGTACCATGAGCAGAGGTTCAAACTGCTTCACCACACCCAGATACAGCATCACAGCCACAACACCCCACATCACGTACATCTGCCAGGTCATCTGATAGATGCCCATGCCGGAGATGAAGCTAGCGAAGGAATCGAAAAGTTCTTGCATATCTGTATAATGCGTTATTTATACACTACCTCTGCGCCAACGAGGCGCAGAGCCTGCAGATACATACTTAACCGATGTAAGCCAGAGTCTGACCTTCCGTCACGGTGTCGCCGGGCTTCACTGCGAAGCTGGTCACGGTACCGTTGGCGGGGGCGTAGATCACGGTGTTCATCTTCATGGCTTCCACGGTCATCACCTGGTCGCCTTCCTTCACGGCAGCGCCGGGCTGCACGTCGAGGGAAACCACCTTGGCAGCCAGCGGGCTGGGGATGGGGGTGCCGGAACCGGCAGCAGCGGGAGCAGGAGCAGCAGCCACAGGAGCGGGAGCAGCCACGGGGGCGGGAGCCACCACGGGAGCAGCCACAGGGGCAGGAGCGGGAGCGCCGGCCACGGGGGCGCAGCCACCAACGGTTTCAACGGTTACATCAAAGGTCTGACCGGCAACGGTAATACGGAGCTGTTTCATATTATTTTTTCTATTTGTATTTTGTTTGAAGTGTTTTTTATGGAGGGAGGGGGTGTGCGTTGTGTTATCAGCGCACGGGAGAATTGTTCATGGCAGCAGCGCGGCCACCCTGCCCGTAAGCAGTGTCTACCGGCTTGATATCCAGAATGCGAGCCTCATTGCCCACCGTCACCTTGACGGCAGCGGCAATGGCGGCAACGACCTGCGGTGTTATACTGCTCTGCGCAGCATCATAGATGCCGGCGGCAATGGCTGCCACCTGTGCAGGCGGCAACTCCGGTGCCACCACAGGGGCAGCTGCCGGGGCGGGGGCCATGGCTGCCTTGGCAGCCTCAGCCTGCGCCTTGCGCTTAGCATCCAGACGCTGTGCCACGGCTCCCGATACCGTCAGAATGACGCTCAGGAAGCTGAGGCAGCAAATCACCACACACATGCCGGTCACCTGGTAGATGACGGCATCCATATCGAGTGCAGCGAGTGTCTGTATCATTGTTTATATTGGGTTTGTGAAATCATTTACAGCGGCATGTTGCCGTGCTTCTTGGCGGGGTGGCTCTCGCGCTTACTGAGCAGAGTGCGCAGGGTGAGCGCAATGCGGGCGCGGGATTCCTTCGGGTCGATGATATCGGTCACCTGATCGGAAGCGGCGGCGGCATAGGGGTTGGAGAATGCCTTCTCGTACTCGGCCACCAGTTCCTGCTGGCGGGCAGTGCGGGCGGCAGCATCCTCGATTCCCTTCAGCTCGCGGCCGTAGAGAATCTGCACTGCACCGGCGGCACCCATCACAGCGATTTCTGCGCAGGGCCAGGCATACACGGCATCGGCACCCAGTCCCTTGCAGCACATGGCGATGTAGGCACCACCATAGGCCTTGCGCATGATGAGGGTCACTTTCGGCACAGAGGCAGAGGAGTAGGCATAAATCATCTTGGCACCGTGGCGGATGATACCGCCGCGCTCCTGCTGCTTGCCGGGAAGGAAGCCGGGCACGTCTACCAGGTTCACCAAGGGGATGTTGAAGGCATCGCAGCAGCGGATGAAACGGGCGGCCTTGTCGGAAGCATCAATATCAAGACAACCGGCCTTCACGGCGGGCTGGTTGGCGATGATGCCTACCACCACACCACAGATGCGGCCGAAGCCCACCACCACGTTGCCGGCAAAATTGGCATGCACCTCCAGGAAGCTGCCTTCATCCACCAGACGGGCAATCACCTTCTGCACATCAAGCGGGGTGTTGTTATTGTCGGGGATGATGTCGTTCATACCCTCCTGCGGAGCAATGTCGAGCGGCTGGCTCAGGTCATGCGGGGGCTCCTGGGCGTTGTTAGAGGGCAGATAGGTCAGCAGCTGCTTGGCCAGAGAAATGGCGTGCTCATCAGACTCTGCCACAAAGTGGGCATTGCCGGAGACGGAGGAATGCACGGCAGCACCGCCGATTTCCTCCATGGTGCACTGCTCGTAGGTCACCTGCTCAATCACCTTCGGGCCGGTGATGTACATGCCGGCTGCACCACCCTTGCGGATAATGATGAAGTCCGTCAGCGCAGGAGAATAGGCAGCACCACCGGCGCAGGGGCCGAGGATGAGCGAAATCTGCGGTACCACACCGCTGGCGGCCACGTTGTTGTAGAACACATTGGCAAAGCCGGTAAGGGATTCGATACCCTCCTGCAGACGGGCACCGCCTGAGTCGTTAATCTGAATGATGGGCATGCCGGCTTTCAGAGCGTACTGCTGGGCATCGCAGATTTTCTGGGCGTGCATGTAGCCCAGCGAACCACCCTGAGCCAGGAAATCAGCAGCCGTGGCAGCCACGGGACGTCCGTTCACCAGGCCGAAGCCGGTCACGATACCATCGCCGGGAATATCCTTGTTCAGCATGCCGAAGTTGCTGCAATGGTGCTTGGTATGCATGCCGATTTCGCTGAACGAACCTGCATCGAACAGGCAGGACATGCGCTCGCGGGCTGTCCAGTCACCTTTAGCGTGGCGGGCATCATATTTCTCCTGCGAGGCCGCGTACTTGATCTTCTTCTGTCGCGTCTCGAGTTCCTCCAGTAATTTGGGGTCTATGGCCATATTCTGTAATGGTAAAATTTTTCAGAATTGCGGAATGTGGGTACAGTCCACCTACGCTGCAGCATTCTATCACGCACCCAGCCGCATGGAAAGCAAAATCTTTTCATCGTCGCGTTTTTCACCCCCATGCACGCGCAATTTCACTACCGCCGCAACCGAATGCTTCGATACACGAAGCAAATTCGATAACTGGATAGCCCAGCCTTACCCCTGCACCGTGATACGCGGAGTCAGAATACAACGCCGATAGGTTCCCGGTGCCACGTGGGTGCGGGGCCACACAATGCAGTCATCCATGACCACGCCGGCGGGTATAACGGCATCCTGCCCCACCACGCAGTCTTCACCCAGGTCTGCTCCGGCTGATATGCTTGCGGTGGGGTGAATGCGCTCGCGGCTGGTAAGTTCCATCATGGTATCCACATAGCCGGCGGGGGAGCCGATTTCGTGCCAGTTGGCCCAGTCAAAGACCACGCCGCCGGCGCGTCCTTGTTTAATCAACTCCAGCCACACGGGGAAAATGGAGAACTTATCCTCCGCCGGGAACATGCTTGCTACTTCCGGCTCCATAATGTAGGTGCCGGCAAACTGGTGTGTGCCGGGGTTAATGCCAAGGGCATGGCGCATATCTGTAATGCGGCCGGTCTCTTCGTCAAAACCCACATTGCGTTTACCGTCAATGCTGCGCAGTGCCATGGTCAACAGGTTGCCGCTGCGGCGGTGCTCTGCCAGCAAATCACTCAGCGGAATATCGGTGAGGATGTCGCCGTTGTGCCCAATGAGGGGGCCTTCTTTCCACAGGGGAAGGATTTTTTTCACACCGCCGCCGGAGTCCAGCGGTTCTTCCTCATGGCTGAAGGTGACGGGGCAGCCGCGATACTG
>JAZONE010000006.1:0-6125 GCA_045654325.1 Akkermansia sp. | reverse complement strand
CGTATCAGGTGACCTGATACGCTGTTTTACGAAGCCTGGAGCATAGCGGACTCGAACCGCTGACCCCTTCAATGCCATTGAAGTGCTCTACCAGCTGAGCTAATACCCCGTTCTGTGATTGTGTCCTCCGGGTGAGGACGGGCGGAGTATACACGATGCAGAAACGGAATGCAAGTCTAAATTGATAATTTTTGCATTTTTCTTAATCCAGGGTGGCAAATTGAAGATGCATCCAGTCGAAATTGCGCTGGCGACCCAGGGAAACGGCGCCGTGTTTTTCCCATATCTGCCACCAGGGAATGCAGTCCGGGTGCGAGAGTGTGGCGCGTGGGGATTTAAGGGCGTAGGCATTGGTTCGCGGCGCAAAGTCGAGGGCTATGCCCCACGCGTGCATGGAGAGCGATTTGCCGCTGACGGTGGGCCGATGATTATAACTTCCGCCGTATTGGTCAAGCCCAAGCCGTCGGATTTCATCCATGCCGTAGTAATCGCGGATTTCCCTGAGAGCTTCGCGGACATGCGGTGCTATGAGATGATGCACGCGGATAGTGCGGACCGGTTCACCTTCATAGTAAAGCTGATAAGGCGGAAGGATGCTGGTCAGTTTATCCTCGCAGCCCGGGGCGCCGAAAATGCTGGTACCGCTCCTCACCCTGCTCTGCGTTGGCCAGATGGGTGTGTTGACAATCCCCAGGGCTGAGCTGATGGCGCTGAGGGTCTGTCGACCTATGATTCCATCGGCTTCCACGCCGAGATGCTGCTGCAGACGAATGATATCGGCTTTCATTTGGTATGGGTATCAGCATGGTGTTCAATGACGGAAAGCCGGGTATCCATGGCGCGGAGGATTTCCACGGTCTGGGCAGCGGTAGTGGCCTGGTCGCGCGCCAGCTGGCGAAAATCGTTGTAGACAAAGCAGACGAGTGCGAATCCGCCGAAGGTGATGATTTCCCTGGTGTACTCGCGGGCTAGTGTGAGGTAATCTTTGAATGGCTTGCACATGGCTATGATATACAATACCTGAGAACACCCCGCAAGGCTGTATATGGAAGCGGTGCCTCTCTCCGCATGGAAAGAGGCACCGCTGAAAATGGGGTCTGCCGATTTACCCGGCTCAGATACCAGCCGGAGCGGCTGCAGGAGCAGGCGCGGCCGGAGCCACGGGAGCCACGGGCTGGGGCACCGGATTGGTGGTGGGAGGAGCCTCGGGCGGGGTGTAGGTGTAGTACACCTGACCATCGATGCTGGCGTGGTACTGGCCGCCGGGCACGATGCTGATGCCGAAGGTCTTACCGGCATAGTTGGCGGGCGGGTTCACCTTGAAGCGACGAATCTCCGGGGTGCCTTCCTTATCGGGGTCGCGAACGATAACGGTGATGGGTCCCTTGATGGGGGCAGCCTGCTCCATGGGGGTCACGCAGCTGGCGTTACCCACCATTTCACCGCAGGGGTATTCCACACCGGCGGCATCGCGGGCTTCCACCAGAATGCGGCCGGGAGTCGTGTTGGTAATCTTCACGGTGTAGCTCATGGTGCCACCCACTGCAGGAGTGGTGGGAGCCGTCACCACAGGAACGGCAACCGGAGCCGGGGTGATGGACTCACCGCTGGCGTACACATTGCCATCCACGCTGGCGTGGTACTTACCACCGGCAATGATGCTGATACCCACGGTCTGGTTAGCATAGCTCTGCGGGGGATTCACCTTGAAACGACGGATTTCAGGAGCGCCTTCCTTATCGGGGTCACGCACCACGATGGTGATGGGGCCTACGATGGGATCAGCCTGCTCCATGGGGGTGGTGGCGCTGCGGCCGCCATCCATGAACCCGCAGGGGTAGATGGTTCCGGCGGCGTCCTGAGCCTCCACGAAAATCTTACCATTGGTGCTGTTGGTGATACGCACCGAGTAGTTCATGGGCACGCCGGCCATGGGCATACCGGGCATGGCGCTCACGCCGGGGGTCATCCCCACCGTAGCCTGACCGGGAACGGGGCTCTGGTGAATATAGGTAGGCGTGGTGTAAGTGGGTACGGTGGTCTGCGGCAGCATGGGGGTGGGAGTCTGCTGCAGCGGAGCAAGTGCACCGGCCACGGTATTGGCAGCGGCGTTGCTCATGGTAGCGCCCATGTGGTTAACCGCAGCGGAGGACTGGTTACCATACTGTGCAACCTGGGCGTCAAAGGCGGAATCTACACTGCCACCGCCTACGGCGACAGCAGCCTGACCGGGCAGAGCAAGGTACTGCCCCGTGGGAGCACCGTAAGGCTTGGTTACCACGGTGCTGCGATTCGTCACTACCGTATTATCAGTAGAACTGCAGGAGGCCACCACCAGGGCGGCACTGGCTACGATACAGGTTTTAATCTTCATGCTGACACGAAAACTACCACAACTGACAGAAAAAAGCAAGAAAAATGTTACATCCCAGGTCATTATTCTTGCATTTTTCATCTTTATTGCCTAGAATCGGCATATCATCAGCGCTGCCGTTCCACCGGTGCGCGCTCCACCCCTGCTCTTGCTTTATGACGATACAACACAAGCTATTACTTCCGGTTCTGCTGATGGGATTCACGGCTCTGGCTGATGAGCGGCTGGCTGAGGCTGCGCGTGAGCAGGTAGGCATCACGCTGGATTATGATCCGTCCTATGTGGCCATACCCTATCCCGGGGGAGATGTGCCACAGGAAACCGGCACATGCGCCGATGTAGTGGTACGAGCGCTGCGTAAACTCGGAATAGACCTGCAGAAAGAGATTCACGAGGACATGAAACGGCATTTTTCCGTCTATCCCGCCCGCCGCATGTGGAGTCAGAAACGGCCGGATAAGAACATAGACCACCGCCGCGTGCCCAACCAGATGGTGTACTTCAAGCGCCAGGGCTGGAGCCTGCCAGTTACCGAAGATTCAGCCGATTATCTACCGGGCGATATCGTTACCTGCCTTATCGGAGGCACGATTCCCCACGCCATGATTGTAAGCAACCGCAAATCCCGGAACGGCACCCCGCTCTGCTTCCATAACATAGGCAATGGTACAGAGGAAGAAGACTGTCTGTTCAGCTTCGACCTTACCGGGCACTACAGGGTAAAGCTGCGCCGGTAGCCCCCCGCAGCTGCGCACCTGCCACCTAACCGTCGGAGATATAGATTGCCAAGGTGGTGAATGGAGTGTAAGCAATACGCATGACCAACCCACCACGGCAGCGGGATACGGCGCATTTCATCATCATTTTTCTCCTGGTCAGCTTTAATCTGCGGATGAGTTTTTCTGCAGCAGACCCGCTGCTGGCCAGGCTCATGAAAGCCCTGCATATGGGGGTGGGCAGCAGCAGCCTGTTCGGGCTGCTGCCTATCATGGCACTGGGCGTGGCTGCTCCGCTGGGCGCGAAGCTCGTGCAGTGGGTAAGACCGGGGGTCCTGATTATCTATGCCCTGCTCTTTGCCACCGCCGGTGTGGTCTGGCGCAGCAGCGGAGAACTACCGGGATTATTCGGAGGCACACTCATCATCGGGCTCGGGCTGGGAGTGGCGGGATCTGTGATACTTGGCATGGCGCGACAGGCCACCCCGGGACACGTACCGGAACTCATGAGCGCCTACACAGCTTGCGTGAGTCTGGGCACAGCAGTAGGAGCCGGGGTGGCCACTCCGCTGGAGGAACTGCTGGGCAGCTGGCGCGCGGGTCTGCTCATCTGGGCGCTTCCCCTGCTGGCCGCTACCGGGTTATGGAGCCTGCTGGTGCTGCGCCGGCAGAATGAGCGCACCACGCAAAGAGCTATGAAAGTGCCCATGCTACCCCTGCTGAAGCAACGGAATGCCCGCGTCATATCACTTTACTATCTATTCCGGGTGGCAAGCGCCTGGCTGCTTATCGTGTGGCTGGCCACACTCATGAAAGAGCGCGGATTATCGGCAGCTGAGGCCGGCTGGGTACTGGCACTCGCTACGGCATGCCAGATTCCCAGCGCCTTTCTATCCGGCCTGCTGAGCCGCTGGATGGGCGGTATACACCGGCTCATGAGCGTGTCCACCATCCTGGCGATACTGGCCTGCTGGGGACTCATGGCAGCACCGCTTGCACTCTGGCCGTGGGCTGCTGCATGCCTGGGGCTGGGGCTGGGCGGCATCTTCTCCATAGGCATGACGCTCATAGCAGCGGCAGAGCCGACCGAGGCCGGCACCATAGCGCTCTCCGGATTAGCACAAGGCAGCGGATTCATTGGCGGCGGGCTTCTGGCCTGGGTTGCCGGCATGGGGCTCAGCTTACCACATCCGCCACTCGTCATGGGCACCATCTACACCGTGCTTGCAGTCACCGGGCTGTATTTCGGGCTGCAATGCCGTATAAACCAGGAGGAAAAGTGAATATCTTTGACATTCGGTTACGGAATTGATAGAATCCGCGCGCTACTAACAAGCAAAACATCATCGTGGATAAGCATCTCAACATCATGTCGCACGGCCGGGGACTGCGGATTCTGAGCCCCCTGGTTGTTTTCTTCCTGCTTTATGTGACCACCTCGGTCATTGTGGGCGATTTCTACAAAATGCCTGTAACGGTTGCCTTCATGGCGGCCTGCGCGTGGGCATTTGTGGTGTGCCGTCCCCGCCGTTTCAGCGAGCGCATCGAGCGTTTCTCGCGCGGCGCAGCGCATAGCAACATCATGATGATGGTGTGGATTTTCATTCTGGCCGGGGCATTTGCCCAGGGTGCCAAATACATAGGCGCCATTGATGCCACGGTGAACCTTACCCTCTCCCTGTTACCGGCCAATATGGTGCTGGCGGGTGTTTTCCTGGCTACATGCATCATCTCGCTCTCCATCGGCACCTCTGTCGGCACCATCGTGGCGCTCATGCCGGTTGCCGTAGGTCTGGCGGATAAAGCGGGAGCCAGTCTCACCCTCATGGCAGGCGCTGTTATCGGTGGTGCCTTCTTCGGTGATAATCTTTCCTTCATATCCGATACCACCATCGCAGCAACCCGCACTCAGGGCTGCGCCATGCAGGACAAGTTCAAGGCAAACTTCCGCATCGTGCTTCCCGCTGCCATTCTGGTGCTGGCGCTCTATGTTGTCCTGGGCTGGAACCTGGCTCCGGTGGTCATTGACCAGAGCACCCAGTGGCTCAAGGTGATTCCCTACCTCATCGTGCTCATTACTGCACTGTTCGGGGTAAATGTGATGAAGGTACTCATCCTGGGAATCATTTCCACCGGCTTTGTCGTGCTGACGGATGGTAATACCGGCGTCATGGACTGGGTAACTGCCATGGGCAACGGCATGACCGGCATGGGCGAGCTCATCATCGTGACCCTGCTGGCCGCCGGCATGCTGGAACTCATCCGCTACAATGGCGGTCTGGCCTACATTGTAGACCACCTGACCGCTTGCATCAAGGGCCGCCGCGGTGCAGAGTTCAGCATCGCCACCATGGCAGCTCTGGCCAATTTCTGCACGGCCAATAATACGGTGGCAATCGTGGCTGTGGGTAATATTGCACGCAATGTGGCGCAGAAGTACGGAATTCCGGCACCGCGCGCTGCCAGCCTGCTCGACACCGCCTCCTGTGTGATTCAGGGCATCCTGCCCTACGGCGCCCAGCTGCTCATGGGTTCAGCGCTTGCGGGGCTCACCGCGTTCTCCATCATTCCCTGCCTGTTCTATCCCTTTGTCATGGCGATTTCCGCCAGTATTTTCATCATCTTCAGACTCGCTGAGAAAAAGTAATCAAGCGACGAATCAACAAAGCGCACCCCGAGGTCTGCCACAGGCATCCGGGTGCGCTTTCTTTTGCAGCCGAAACAAGGAAAATCGATAAACCAGAATTTGAATTACGAATTACGAGTTACGAATTACGAAGTATTGTAGTTAGGCGCGCGGAGCGCGCATTGATACTGCCGCGCCATAGGCGCGATTTCACCATCGTAATCAGACGATGATAAATTGGACTTTGTCGGGCTGAAAGCCCGAGGAATTTTGAGCCCTCGGAGAGGGCGACACAATAATAGCCCAGGGTGCAGCGACGCAGTCGCGGAACCCTGGGTAAAACGAAAATGATATCAGAGCCCCGAGCATGGCGAGTGGGCGGCAGAAAGCGTTGCGCCACAATAAGCCG
>JAZONE010000005.1:0-26241 GCA_045654325.1 Akkermansia sp. | reverse complement strand
CGCTCCACCAGCTGCTCACTGGGCATTTCGCAGGAGAACGCCATCATGGGTTTCTTGAGGTCGAGAACCACGTGCTCCATGATATTAAGCATGAACGAGGTCTTACCCATGGCGGGACGAGCTGCAATGATGAAGAGCTCGCCCGGCTTCATGCCGTTAATCATGGTGTCCAGTTTCGGGAAACCAGAGGAGAGCCCCAGGATACCGCCGGAGGTGGACATCATACGCTCCAGGTTGGTCACGGCCTTGTCAATATCGGCTTTCAGGCTCCATTCCTCGCCTTTGGCGGAGTTCATGCGAATCTTGAGCACGTCCTGCTCGGTCTGGTCGAGCAGCTCATCGATTTCGGCTTCGGAGGTGTAGGCAGAATCGGAGGCCTTGTTGGCGGTGAGGATGATGCTGGGGCGGATGAACTTCTCCTTCAGCGTCTCGAAGTGCAGACTGTAGAGGGCTGTGGTGGTGGCGTATGAGAAGATATCGGCCAGGCCGGCGTGGCCACCCACGGCTTCCAGCTGTTTGTTGTCGGTCAGCTCCTGAGCCACGGAGACGGTATCGAGCGCGATGCCTTTTTCGTAGCGGTCGCGGAAGATTTCCCAGAGGATGCGGTGGGCAGGTACGTAGAAGTACTCGCTGTTCATGCCATCGGCGATACACTGGGAGATGATGTTGGTGGGGTCAATCGTCATCATGGAGAGCAGGCTCTTTTCCACACCCGGTGCCTGGGGCATGATGGTGCGGTCCACTTCCTTCAGCGGGCTGCTTTTGAAATCGGGTTTCTCTTTGGTCTGCTCACTCATGATTCTGTCGTACGCGGGACTCATGGTACCGCCAGACGCGTAAAAAAGCAAGTTTTTTTCCTGCTGTCTCTCAAAAACTACAGAATGAGCTTGACATGTCAGGGGGATGACGTATACTGGGATTGTCTTAGATTTATGAAAACTCTTTCTTTCCTCTCTGTGTTTGCCGCTTTTGCCATCGTGGCACAGGCTGCCCCCGTTATCGAGCCCGCCGACATCTCTGAGGCTACCCTGAAGGGTATCGCTACTCCGCGTCAGAAGGCCAGCCTTGAGCAGTACCACAAGGCTAAGGCTAAGGCTGAGAAGCAGCGTGAAAAAGATACCAAGAAGGCTGCTGAGCTTACCGAGTTCAATGACGCCGGTATGAAGAAGACTCTCCAGCGCCGCGCTCTGAACACTATGCTGCCTCCCTGCGACCGCGAGCCCGAGGCTCCGCGTGAGCCCGAGGATTACACCATCCGCTATTAATCTAGCCCATTAACTTTATAAACAGAACGGCCGGTTGGGATTTCCCGACCGGCCGATTTGTTTGAGGATTTGTCGTTGATATGAACTCTGCTTTTCTGTGCGTGTGCTTTAGTTCAGGCGGCTCAGGGTGGTCTGCGGAGCTTCGTCGCCTTGCAGCGTCCAGTTCATTTCATGCACACCGGCCTTCAGGCGGTAGAGCATGAGTGCCTGGAGCTCCTCGCCCTTCTTGGCGCTGCTTTGTACCAGGCACATGCCGGCAGGCCCATCTGTTACCAGGCGTGTGCCGGAGTAGTTCCTGATGCAGAGCAGAAAGGCATAAATGCCATCTGCTTCGACCTGTACGGTAGCGGAGGCGATGCGGATGGTAGTGCCATTGCTCTTCTTGGGGCGCCACTTGAGGGGCATGTGGGCGGGGGCTGCACCCTTGGGGGCATGGCTGCCGGGCAGGGGGCTGCGCTCCATCATACGCTGGGCGCGAGTGCGAGCGGCGCGGCGCCATGTGTCGATGGTGATGAAGATGGTGGGGACGATGCCCAGCACGAGCCAGGACAGGGTGGCTGTCATCCCCCAGTGCATGTTATCCGTCAGCACCAGTGTGAGCAGAATACCGCAGAAGATGGCCGTAACGGCCAGACCTACGTAGAAGCCGAATACCATGCCCGGAAAGAGCAGGAACAGAATGGCATAACGCAGAAATGCCTTCACATTGAGCGGGGTGCCTCTCAGAAACTCGCGCTTGACGACAGCGGCGTAGAGTTTCTGCATGTCCTCCTGCGGGGTGTGCTTGTCGATTTTCATGGCGGTCAGATGCGTGCGGAGCGTTGGCGCAGGATGTGGTCGGCAATGACAAGCCAGGCCATCGCCTCTACGACAGGCACAGCGCGGGGAAGTACGCAGGGGTCGTGGCGCCCCTTACCGCGCAGCTGTACTTCGGCGTGTTCATCGTTCACGGTGTTCTGCGGTACCATGAGGGTGGCTGTCGGCTTGAAGGCCATGCGCATGTTGATGTCCTCGCCGTTGGCGATGCCGCCCTGGACGCCGCCGGAGTTGTTGGTGCGGGTGCGCACGCGGTCGCCGTCCATGTAGAAGGGGTCGTTGTGCTCGCTGCCCTTGAACTGAGGGGCGGAGAAGCCGCTGCCTACTTCGAAGCCCTTGCAGGCGGGGATGCTGAGCATGGCGTGGGCCAGAGAGGCCTCGAGCTTGTCGAATACCGGGTCGCCCAGGCCGACGGGGCAGTTGCGCACGGTGCAGGCCACGATGCCGCCCAGCGAATCTCCGGCGCTGCGGGCCTGGCGGATGGCTTCGGCCATCTGTTCGGCGGTGGCGGGATCTGCGGTGCGCACGATGTTGCTTTCCACCACGGCGGAGCTTACCTGCTCAGCGGGGGTGGGGCACACGATGGTGTGCACCTGCTGCACCCAGGCCAGCACCTCTACCTGCGGGCAGATAGCCTGCACCACGGCACGGGCCACGGCACCGGCGGCCACGCGGCCGATGGTTTCGCGGGCGCTGGCGCGGCCACCACCGGCCCAGGCGCGGATGCCGTATTTGGCGTCGTAGCAGTAATCTGCGTGCGAGGGGCGGTAGGTGTGCTGCATTTCATCGTAGGCGCTGGAGCGCTGGTCCTTGTTGCGCACGGAGAGGGCAATGGGGGTGCCGAGGGTGAGGCCATCGAGCACGCCGGAGAGGATTTCCACGCTGTCGGCTTCGTTGCGCGGGGTCACGATATCGCTCTGGCCGGGGCGGCGGCGGTCCAGCTCGGCCTGTATCATTTCTGCGGTGAGAGGCACCCGGGCGGGGCAGCCATCAATCACTACGCCGACACCCACACCATGGGATTCACCCCAGGTGCTGATTTTGAAAACGGAACCGAATGAACTGGACATAATAAAATAACGCAGCGCCATGATACCGCAAGCGATGGGGCATTGCAAGCATTTCGTATGGCTGCGCGGGCGGTTCCCCTGACCTGAGCCCGCGTGCGGGCGAAATTTCACTGCCTCAAAGGGGATTTCACTGCCGCCCGCAGGGCAGCAATTTCACCGGAGTGGTCTTTCAGATGGTGAAATTTCGCTTGCGCTCAGTGAAATAGTTGCCGGGATGCAACTGTGAAATTACCCGCCGGAGAACCGGCGGGTAGTGAAATTTCGGGCACGATGTGCCCTCAGTGTGAAATTATTCCTGCACGAGAGCAGAGGAAATCTCGCAGATGTAGAGTTTGTGGAGGGGATTGGATTCCTCGTACCAGGCGGGGGAGACTTCGCTCCAGTCGATGAAGTCGGCCTCCTGCAGGGTGGTGCAGAACATCTTGCGGCATTCGAGTACGAGCTCGGCGTTCTCAAAGGTAGGCAGTCCGGCGGGGGTGGTGACGGGTACCAGGGAGGTGGCGGCCATCTTGTCGACATCGCGGCCGGAGTTGCGGCCGCAGAAGACGAGGTCCTGGCGGTACTGCTCGGGCATGAAGCTGAGGGTGAAGGAGGGCTGCGCGTCGATGAAGTTCACGGTGTGGCGGTTGGGGCGCACGAAGACGAAGGCTACGGGGCGGTTCCACAGGTAGCCGATGCCGCCCCAGCTGGCGGTCATGCAGTTGAAGTTCTCCGGGGTGCCGGCGGTGATGAGCATCCACTGCTTGCCGATGAGCTGCACGGGGCTGGTGGTGATTTCGGTGATGTCGATATTCTTCATAATAGCTTTTCTTTCTGCAAAACGGCGCGCCCGCAGGCGCGCCGTAGTAAATGGTTATCTGGTGGAGTTCACCGGTATCAGCGGCTGTAGTTGCCGGGATCCTGGGTGATGGTCACATCGTGCGGGTGGCTTTCCTGGAGACCACCGGCGGTGATGCGCACGAAGCGGGCGTGGTCGCGGAGCTCCTGGAGGCTCTTGGCGCCGAGGTAGCCCATGCCGGAGCGGAGACCGCCCACGAGCTGGAAGATAACGTCGGCCAGCATACCCTTGTACGGCACGCGGGCTTCCACGCCTTCGGCCACGAGCTTGCCGCTGCCGTTCTGGCCGTAGCGGTCGCCGGAGCCGGCACGCATGGCGCCCAGAGAGCCCATGCCGCGGTAGGTCTTGAAGTTACGGCCCTGGTAGTGCACCACGGCACCGGGGCTTTCCTCGCAACCGGCCAGCAGGCCACCCATCATGATGAGGTCGGCACCGGCGGCCAGAGCCTTCACCACGTCGCCGGAGTAGCGGATACCGCCGTCGGCAATCACGGTCACGCCGGCGGGGCGGGCCACGGTGGCTACTTCCTGAATGGCGGTGAACTGGGGCATACCCACACCGGAGATGATGCGGGTGGTGCAGATGGAACCCGGACCCACGCCTACCTTGATGGCGCTGGCACCGGCGGAGATGAGGTCGCGGGCGCCGTCCTGGGTGACCACGTTGCCGGCCACCACGGGCTTGCCGAGCTCGCTGAGCTTCTCAATCACGTGCAGCACGCGGCTGGTGTGGCCGGTGGCGGCATCGATGAAGAGGGCATCGGCGCCGGCGTCTACCACAGCCTGAGCGCGGGCCATGAATTCCGGACCCGGACCCACGGCAGCGCCGCAGCGCAGACGACCGAGTTCATCCTTGGTGGATTCCTGGAAAGCTTCGCGCTTGCGGATGTCGGTATCGGTGATAAGGCCGACGAGGCAACCGTTTTCGTCTACGAGGGGAAGTTTTTCGATGCGGTTGCTGTAGAGAATCTTGCGGGCTTCCTCCTGCGTGGTGCTGGGGGTGCCGGTGATGAGGCGGCTCATGGGGGTCATCACGTCAGCCACGGTGAGCTTGTCGAGGTCGTGGCCATCCACCACGCGCATGTCGCGGCCGGTGATGATGCCCACGAGGATGTTGCCCTCGGCGATGACGGGAAGACCGGAGAAGCCGTTCTCGAGCATGATGCCCTTCACGCGGCTCAGGCTCATATCGCTGGTCACGGTGAGGGGCTTGGTGATGACGGCGTTCTCGAAGCGCTTTACCTTGGCCACCATGGAGGCCTGGTCATCGATGCGGTTGTTGCGGTGAATGACACCCAGACCGCCTTCGCGGGCCATGGCAATGGCCATTTCCACCTCGGTCACCGTATCCATGGGAGCGGAGAGGAAGGGAAGGCGCAGCGGAATGCCAGCGCAAAGCTGGGAAGAAGGATCGGCCTCGCCGGGAAGAATCGTGCTCAAGCAGGGAAGCAGAAGCACATCGTCAAATGTAAGTCCAAGCTGAATTTCTGCCATAGCGGAGACTACTACGCCACGCACCATTTTGCAAGCCTAATCTGACGAAAAATGGAATTTTTTGGCCCGGAAATCGAGATTTATATGCAATTATATGCGAAAGTACATATAAATGCATATAAATTGCCTGAATGGGGGAGAAAATGGCATAAAGTGCTGTCGGCGTGTTTTCCTGGCTTGCAATCATGGATGAATTGTGTATAATCTCCGCGATTTATCGTTATTAACGCATCGTAAAAGAATCATGAACACACTGCGTACCTTTACCACAGGCAGCGGAAGCGCCGGGCAGTATCACTCCCTTCCGGCTCTGGCCGAGCAGGGCTTCCCCGGTATTTCCCGCATGCCTGTTTCGCTGCGAATTGTGCTGGAGAGCCTGCTGCGCAACTGCGATGGCCTGAAAGTAAGCGAGGAAGATGTGAAGAATCTGGCGGGCTGGAATGCCAGGGAGCCCGGCAGCTATGAGATTCCCTTTACCGTGGCCCGCATCATCCTGCAGGACCTCACGGGTGTGCCGCTGCTGGTGGATCTGGCAGCCATGCGTGCCGCCGTGCAGGACCTGGGTAAGAACCCGGCTGATATGGAGCCGCTGGTGCCCGTGGATCTGGTGGTGGACCACAGTGTGCAGGTGGATTGGGCCGGTTTCCCCGCTGCTTACCAGAAGAATCTGACCCGCGAGTTCGAGCGCAACACCGAGCGTTACGAGTTCCTGAAGTGGGGTCAGCAGGCATTCAAGACTTTCTCTGTGGTGCCGCCGAGCACCGGTATCGTGCACCAGGTGAACCTGGAGTATCTGGCACGCGGCGTGATGGAACAGGACGGCATGTACTACCCCGATACGCTGGTGGGCACCGACTCTCACACCACCATGATTAACGGTCTGGGTATTGTGGCCTGGGGCGTGGGTGGTATCGAGGCCGAGGCCGGTATGCTGGGCCAGCCGGTCACCTTCCTGGTGCCCGAGGTGGTGGGTGTACACCTGAGCGGTAAGCTGCGCGAGGGTGTGACGGCTACCGACCTGGCGCTGCACGTGACCCAGATGCTGCGCGCCCACGGTGTGGTGGGCAAGTTTGTGGAGTTCTTCGGCGAGGGCGCTGCCAGCCTTTCCCTGCCGGACCGCGCCACCGTGGCCAACATGGCTCCCGAATACGGTGCTACAATGGGCTTCTTCCCCTTCGACGAGGTATCTGCCGCCTACCTGCGCACCACCGGTCGCAGCGAGGAGCAGGTGGCTACCTGCGAGAACTACTTCCGCGCACAGGGCCTCTTCGGCATGCCCCGCAAGGGCGAGCTGGATTACACCGTGGAGCTCGAGCTCGACCTCTCCACCATCGTGCCCGCAGTGGCAGGCCCGAAGCGCCCGCAGGACCGCATTCCGCTGAGCACGCTCAAGGGGCAGTTTGCTGAAATATGCCGCGGTACATACGGCCAGGAGCAGCGCACCACCCCCGTGGCTGTGACCATGAAGGGCGACGCCGGCAACCCCGATGCCGACACCACGCATGATGTGGAGCTGACGGATGGCTCCATCCTCGTGGCCGCCATCACCAGCTGCACCAACACCAGCAACGACGGCCTCATGCTTGCCGCCGGCCTGCTGGCTAAGAAGGCTGCTGCGCTGGGGCTGAAGGTGCCTGCCTATGTGAAGACCAGCATTGCCCCCGGCTCCCGCATTGCCGCCCGCTATTTCGCCAACAATGACCTGACCGAGGCGCTCGACAGCATCGGTTTCTCCACCGTGGGCTACGGCTGCACCACCTGCATCGGCAACAGCGGTCCGCTGAACACCGCTCTGGAGCAGGCTGTTGTGGATAATAACCTGGTGTCCTGCTCGGTGCTTTCCGGCAACCGCAACTTCGAGGCCCGTATCCATTCCCATGTGAAGGCCAACTTCCTCATGTCTCCCCCGCTGGTCATTGCCTTTGCTCTGGCCGGCCGCGTGGATATCGACATGGAGACCGAGCCGCTGGGCACCGCTGCCGATGGCAGCCCCGTGTACCTGCGCGACATATGGCCCACGGGCGAGGAGATTGCCACCGCCCAGGCCAAGGCCGCCAGCCCCGAGGATTACGCCGCCTGCTATGCCGGTCACGTGCCGGAGTGGGATGGCGTGAGCGCCCCCACCGGTGCCACCTTCGCCTGGAATGCAGATTCCACCTACATTCACCGCCCGCCGTTCTTCGATGGATTTGATGGCCGGAAGGGCGATATCACCGATATCGTGAACGCCCGCCCGCTGGGTATTTTCGGCGACTGCGTGACCACCGACCACATTTCCCCCGCCGGTGCTATCAAGCCCACGGCTCCTGCCGGTCAGTTCCTGAGCTCGCTGGGTGTGGAGCGCCGCGATTTCAACACCTACGGCTCCCGCCGTGGCAATGACCTGGTGATGGCCCGCGGCACTTTTGCCAACGTGCGCATCAAGAATCTGCTCACTGCCGGATTGGAAGGCGGCTACACGCTTTACTTCGGCAACAGCCCGGTGAGCGAACCTGATACGCAGATTGATGCCCCCTGCGGCACCCCCACCTTCATTTACGACGCCGGCATGGCTTACATGAAGGACGGTGTGCAGACCATTATCATCGGTGGTGAGGACTACGGCATGGGTTCCAGCCGCGACTGGGCAGCCAAGGGTACCAACCTGCTGGGCGTAAAGGCTGTGATTACCAAGAGCTTTGAGCGTATTCACCGCAGTAACCTCATCGGAATGGGCGTGCTGCCCCTGAACTTCGCCAACCCGGCCGATTACGACCGCGTGAAGGATCTGAAGGACGTGCGCTTCTCCATCATCGGCCTGAATAACGACATGGCCCCGCGCAGCGCTGCCACCCTGCTGGTGCAGCCCACGGGCGGCGAGTCATTCGAGCTGCCGCTGGTGGTGCGCCTGGATACGCCCATCGAGAAGGAATACTTCCGCGCCGGCGGTATCCTGCAGTACGTGCTCACGCAGTATTGCTGATAAAGCCCTGCAAGCGCTTGACAAACAAGCCCTGCGCCTGATAGGTGCAGGGCTTGTTGCGTCAAATTGTCGGAGTTCGGGACTAAAGTCCCGTGCTCCGAAGAGAATCAGCGGCCATGTAATCAGGCGGAAAGTTATTCATTCCAAAGCTCGATGAGGCCCTGGGGGAGGGTGGTGAGGAAGCGGGAGGGCGGGGAGAACTGGGCATCGTAGCTGCGGCCGTTGTAGCGGGGGAAGGAGAGGTAGAGCTGGTCCTGGGCGCGGGTGACGGCCACATAGAACAGGCGGGTTTCTTCCTCGATATCGGCGGTGCTGCCGCTTTCGATGACGCGGCGGTGGGGGAAGAGCCCCTCTCCCAGGAAGATGATGAAGACGATTTTCCACTCAAGCCCCTTGGCCTGGTGAATGGTGCTGAGGGTGACGCAGTCGTCATCTGCGGTGGTGGGGGTATCCACCTCGCTGAGCAGGGCAATCTGCGCGAGGAATTCCTCCAGATTCTCCTCCTGACCCACGTTGCGGGCGAGCTGGGCGAGGTCTTCGGCGCGCTCGTCGTAGTTATCGTAGGCGTGGGTGAGGTAGGGCATGAGGTAGGCATGCACGGTGTGCACCAGCTCGGCGGGCAGCAGGGTATGATCTGCCGGGTGCAGAGAATCCATGAGCGAGAGGAAGGCAGCCCAGTGCGGACGCACCGCAGGGGTGACTTTCACCGCGGGTTCGAATACTCCGGTGTGCGGGTCGGTGAGCGCCACGGTTTCCGGGTGGGCGGCGGCCCATTTCTCATAGGCCGCGAGCCAATGGTCCCACATGCGGCCGGCGGTGGCGTCGCCCACGCGGGGGAAGGTGCCCACAATGCGGCGGAAGGCAATTTCATCGCGAGGGTTGCAGAGCAGGCGCAGGAAGGCGACCACATCTTTCACATGAGCCTGCTCGAAAAAGCGCAGGCCGCTGGTGATGCGGAAGGGAATGTGGCGGCGGGTGAGTTCCATCTGCACGTCCATACTGTGGAAGTGGGCGCGGTAGAGGATGGCGATGTCCTTGCCGGGGATGCCGCCGTCCATGAGCTCATCGATGCGCTGGGCCACCCAGGCGGCTTCGGTGCGGTTATCCGGGGCAGGGAGCACGGCAGGTTTGAAGTTGCTGCCGGAGCGTGCGGCCTGCAGTTCCTTGAGAATTTGATTTTCGTTCTGCGCGATGGCGGCGTTGGAGAGCTCCAGAATGGGGGGCAGGCTGCGGTAGTTGGTGGTGATGCGGTAGACCTCTGCCTGGGGGTAGCGCTCGCGGAAGCGGAGGATGTGCTCCACATTGGCACCACGCCAGGAGTAGATGCTCTGCGCGTCGTCGCCCACGGCCATGAGGCTGCTGCCCTCGCCCGCTGCGAGGAGACGCACGATTTCGTCCTGCGGGGTGTTGGTATCCTGGTACTCATCCACCAGCACGTGGCGGAAGCGCTCCTGCAGGGCGCTGCGGATATCGGCGTGTTCCTGCAGCAGGCGCAGCAGGTTGGTGAGCAGGTCGTCGAAATCCATGGCGTTGAGCGCGCGTTTGCGGGCGGCGTATTCGGTGTAGATTCTGCCGATGGTATCCTCGTGCTGCTCAAGATAGGGGTATTCATCGCTGAGCACGCGGTGCCAGTCGGTAGCGGTGTTGACTGCGAGGCTGTGCAGAGAGATGAGCAGTTCGGGTTTCGGGAAGCGGTCTGCCTTGGTCATTTTGCCGGCGAACTGCTTGACCAGATTTTTCATGAGGGCGCGCTGGTCGTCGGAATCGAAGATGGTGAAGCCGGACAGGTAGCCCAGGCGGGTGGCGTGCTGGCGCAGCAGACGGTTTGCTATGGAGTGGAAGGTGCCGCTCCAGAGCATGCCGGCATTGGCTCCGGTGAGGTCGGTGACGCGCTCCAGCATTTCGCGGGCGGCTTTGTTGGTGAAAGTGAGCAGCAGGATGCGCCAGGGAGCTACGCCCTGCTCAAGCAGCCAGGCAACGCGGTAGGTCAGGGTGCGGGTCTTGCCGCTGCCGGCGCCGGCGATGACCAGCGACTGCGGCGCGAGGGTGGTGACGGCGGCGTATTGCTCGGCGTTCAGTTCTGCAGAAAAATCACGCATGGGGGTGTAATAGAAAGGAACCGGGGGTGTTACCCGGTTCCTTTTGTTGAAGTGGGGTTATGCCCTGAGCATCAGGATTCGAAGTCAAGGTAGATTTCGGCGCGGCGGTTCTCACCGCGGATGTAGTCAATCTGCTCGGTGGAGTCCTCGGTGGTGTAGAAGCGGCGGGGCTGGGTCTTGCCCATACCTTCGGTGGAAATCTGCTTCTCATCCACACCGAAAGAGACCAGGGCGGCCTTCACTGCCTCAGCGCGGCGGATGGAGAGCTGCAGGTTGTATTTCTCAGAGCCTACGTCATCGGTGTGGCCGCTGATTTCGAGGATGCCCTTGCTGGCCTTGAGCAGCTCTGCCACAATCTCCAGCTGGCGCATGGAGCGGGGAGTGAGTTCGAACTCATTGAATGCGAAGAAGAGAGCCAGTGAGTCGCCACCCTTCGGGTTCTTGACGATGGGGAAGTAGTGGCCGCCTTCCTCGGTGGCGATGCTTTCGTAGCTGCTCAGCAGGGCATCGAGCGCAACGGCCTTGACGCGCCAATCCTGGTTTTCGATGCGGGTGAGCTCGAGACCGACATTTGCCGGGCGTGTGCTGATGGGGGAGAGCACGTAAACGAGGTAACCTGCGTTGTTCTCGGTGGAGAAGGTGTTGCGGATGGGAGCCTGCGCGCGGAGCTTGAACTCGCCTTCCTCAAAAATCATGCAGAGACCGGCCACGGTGGCATCGGATACTTCGCTGCCAGTCACCATGCCGCGGGCTTTGTTCATATCGCCGCGCCGCACAGCTTCCACAAAGCCTTCTGCCACGGTGATGGAGTCAGCACCGGGGGTCAGGGTTGTCTTATCGGCGGGGGTGAACTTGGCAGCTTCAATGAAGGTTTTGCCATCCTTCTGGGTGACAACGTCGATGAGGAGATCATCGCCTCCGTCCTCGGAAACAAGGCGGTAGCGGGTTACGCGGTCGCCGTTCGGGCGGCGGCTGTTGCCCACTTCTTCCACCGCTTTAATCTTGTGCTTGGTGCCCCAGGCGGCCAGCATCTCAGCGGCTTCCTGCGTAATCTGACCGCTCTTTACCATGTCGGTAAGGGCGGCAGCCGGGTCCTTGGCGTCCAGTACGGCAGCGGCGGTGAGCGCAGCCTTGTGCTCAGCGTTGCGGGGAGTTTCTGCCAGTTTCAGCGGCTCGGGCTCAGGGGTGGGTTCGGGCTGCGGTTCGGGTTCCGCCGGTGTGGGCTCGGGGGTGGGTTCGGGCTGCGGCTCGGGTTCTGCCGGCGTGGGCTCAGCAGGAGTCGGTTCGGCCGGGGTTGTGGCGGGTTCCCCCTGCGGAGTATCGGTGGGAGTGGGAGCAGGCACCGGCTCCGGCTCAGTGGCAGGGGCGGTTGCTGCGGCCTGGGCAGCAGCTTCGTCGGCTTCCACGTTGGCCTGGTGCTTCAGGAGCATGAACACACCGGCACACACGCCGATGGTGGCCAGGAATGCGCAGAGGAAAAGAAGGATATTGCGTTTCATATAATGAGAATTAAAGGAATTGTGTGGGGTTTACGGGAACCGTGCCGGCCGGCATATCTGCCGCGGGGGTTCCCGGTTGCTGTATAGCTGCCTCGCGCACCCGCAGGCGGCGTACGGAATCGTAGGGATCCGGCACAGCAGGTGCCGGGTGGGCGCTGAGAAGTTTTCGGGGATCCAGGCGGTTCATGGTGCCGGTGGCAGAGTAGGCCGGCATGCCTGCTTCTGTGCAAGTGGATTCAATGGCTTCGAAGTGCAGGTGAGCCATGTAGTTGCCATTGGCCGTGCCGATGGTGCCTATGGGTTCGCCGCGGCTGACGAACTGCCCCTGGCTCACGATGCTCTTGTCAAGGTGGGCATAAAGGGTCTGGATGATGCGGGAATCCCCAGGGAGGCGATGAGCCAGGACAACTACCTTTCCCCAGGCGGGAGAGGGCTCACCGCAGTAGACAACCAGTCCGCGGGCGGCGGCGTTAACGGACAGGCCAAGGTCGGTGTTTTCTCCGCCGATGCCGTTCAGATCGCAGCCGGTGTGGTGGCCTCCGCGGGCCTCATTCACTGCGCCGAAGGGCTGGGCGTCATAGACAAATCCGCCCGTTGCGGTGCCGCAGGGTGATTGAAAACCATCCACCAGCGGGATAAGGGCAAGCTGGTGCGGGCTGATGAGTACCAGTCCGGGAAGCAGCTGATCAGGAAGTGTGGCCGGTGGCACGTCCTGCCCATAGATACCAGCAGAGGCAGGGGCGGCGGAATCATCGTTTCCATCGCTGTTCATGTGCGCAATCACCCCCACTGCAATGACTCCGAAAACCAGGAGTCCCAGTGTAATCAGACGCAGGGGTGTGAGGAAACGCTTTCCTGACATGCTGCCGCTATTATAGTGCTTGTGCGGGGGTATGACAAGCAAAATAAACGGGATGGCGGGTGCAGGTCGGGCTCAGCGGGCTGTGTTGACACAGAAAAAAGCCGCACCGCCTGAGAACCAGACGGTGCGGCTTGATGAAATAATGCTCTGAGGCTTACAGCGCCTTGACGTGGGCGATGATGTTTTCCACGTTCATGCCGAGGTCGTGCAGCACTACATCGCCGGGTGCGGAGAATCCGAAGGAATCGATGCCGATGATGCTGCCCTGCGGACCTACGTAGCGGTACCAGAGGTCGGTCTTGCCGGCTTCGATGGCGAGGCGGCGTGTGCAGGAGGCCGGCAGGATGCTCTCGCGGTAGGCGGCGTCCTGCTTATTGAAGCGGAACATGGAGGGCATGGAGACCACGCGGACATCCGGACCCAGTTCCTTGGCGGCCTGCAGGGCGAGGATGAGCTCGGAACCGGAGGAGATGATGATGGTGCCGGGCTGCTCGGTCTGTTCCTTGAGGGCAATGTAGGCGCCCTTCATGGTGCCCATGCGGCGGATTTCAGCGCTGATATCGATGACGCTGGTGAGACTGGGAATGTTCTGGCGCGTGAAGATGAGGGCGGTGGGGCCGTCCTTGCGCTCCATGGCGCACATCCAGGCACCTGCAGCTTCTTCCTCGTCGGCCGGGCGTACCACGTCCAGATTCGGGATAACGCGCAGACCGGTAACGGTTTCCACCGGCTGGTGGGTGGGACCGTCTTCGCCCACGGCTACGGAGTCATGGGTGAGCACGTAGGTAACCGGAAGCTCGGAGAGTGCTGCCACGCGGATGCTGGCGCGCATGTAGTCCACGAATACGCAGAAGGTACCGGCGGAGACGCGGAAGAGACCGTCGTAGGCCATACCGTTGCAGATGGCGGCCATGGCGTGCTCGCGGATGCCGAACCAGAAGTTGCGACCGGTGTAGTCGGTGGCGGAGAAGTCGCCGGCGCCCTTGAGGTAGTTCTTGTTCGAGGAGAACAGGTCAGCGCTGGTGGAGAGCAGACCGGTGCAGGCGGAGGCAATGGCGTTCTGAGCCACTGCGCCGGAGGAACGGGTGGCTTCCTTGGCACCGGGGGCCCAGGTGGGGATGAGCTCGTTGCTGGCATCGGCGCTCAGACCGTTGACGGCCAGGTCAATGCTGACGGCAAGTTCAGCGGCCTTTTCGGGGTTGGCGTCGCTCCAGGCGTCAAACGTAGCCTTCCATTCATTGTAGGCGGCTTCGCGCTTGGTCTTGAGTTCGGCCATGTACTCGCGCACATCGTCAGAGACGTAGTACTGCTGGTCGGTGGGCAGTCCCCAGTTGGCGTGAGCTTCGGCCCAGAGCTTGGCACCGCCTTCGCCGTGGCCCTTGGTGGTGCCTTCGAAGCCGGGCACGCCCTTGGCAATCACAGTCTTGGCGATGATGAGCTTCGGGCGGCCGTTCTTTTCGAGACGGCACACGCGCAGGGTGTTTTCCACCTCAGTCATGTTGTGGCCATCGATGGTGAAGGCATCCCAGCCCTGTGCGGTGAAGCAGGCGGCGATGTCGTCAACCTGGGTTACGTCGATGGGGGCGTCCAGCGTGATGCCGTTGGCGTCGTAGATGAGGACGAGGTTATCCAGCTTGAGGGTGCCGGCAATGGCAGCGGCCTCGCGGGAGATGCCTTCCTGGATGCAGCCGTCACCGGCGAGGCAGTAGACGTTCTGGTTGAAAATTTCGTGTTCCGGGGTATTGAAGCGGGCGGCAGCGTGCTTGGCGGAGATGGCGAAGCCCACGGCATTGGCGATACCCTGACCCAGCGGTCCGGTGGTGCATTCCACGCCGGGGCAGCAGCGGAACTCGGGGTGACCGGGGGTGTTGGAACCCTTGGCGCGGAAAGCCTTGATGTCTTCCATGCTTACGTCGAAACCGCTGAGGTGCAGCCAGCTGTAGAGGAACATGGAGCCGTGACCACCGGAGAGAATGAAGCGGTCGCGGTTAATCCAGCGCGGCTCTGCGGGGTTTACATTGAGCAGGTTGCCGTACAAAACAGCACCAATTTCGGCGCAGCCCAGGGGCAGACCCATGTGGCCGGATGCTTTGTCGTAGATGGCATCGATAGCAAGACCTCTGGCCTGATTGGCGGCCTTCTGAAGGATTTCCGTATTCATGCGAATTCGAGTATAACAGATGTGAATTTATTGTAAAGCCAAAATACGCAATAAGCGCTTATCTGTGCGGATTTCGGGCACAGATTCAGTCCAATTTGATATTAAGCATGCGGCACGCGCCTGTGAAGCAGGTGTCGTAGTCCAGTTTGCCGTTGGGCAGGGTAGGAATGTATTTCACCGGGATGATGTGTTTGGGAGCCCAGCTGCCGGGCAGTCGCAGGTTGGTGATTCCGTATCTCAATGTGAGGTAATCGGAGGGGGCGACTTCCTTGTGGAGGGTGGAAAGGATGACGAGCTCCTCTCCACCGGTGCGGCTGGGTACGCTTACGACGGCAAGCTTGCGCTCGTTTTCTTCCGGTGTGGTGTTGAAAATCTTGTAAAGAAGCTCTTCCAGCTGCACATGGGGAATCATTTCATCGCCCATCTGGGTGAAACGCACTTTACGCCCCAGTATGGTCAGCATGCCGTCCGGGGTCATGTAACCGACGTCGCCGGTGCAGAACCAGTTTCCGTGCATGCGGGGGGAGCCGGCTTTTTCGACGCCCAGGTAGCGGGTGGCGACGGCCGGGCCGCGGAGCCACACCAGCCCCGGGTTTGACGGTGTGGCCGAGGGTTCGGGAGTGTAAAGGCCGGTGATTCGGACGGCAACACCGGGGAGCGGTGCGCCGATGCCGCCTTTGCGGGTAGTGGGCAGGGTCGGGCGGCTGGTTTCGCCATCGCCCAGGGGGGCAGGCATGGCGGCGGCAGCAAAGGGCAGTGCCTCTGCGCTGGTGTAGCACTCCAGCAGCTCCAGTCCGGGAATCTGTCTGGCGGCTTCGGCCAGCCCGGTGGGCATTTTGGCTCCTGCGCTCAGGCAATAGCGGAGGGTGTTGAAAACCGCCGGTTCCTTTGCTGCTTTGAGCATGGAGCGGAGACCGACCGGTGTGTTAGCTACCAGCGCTATGGTATGTTCGCGAATGAGTTCGCACAGGCGTTTGCCGGTTGTAGAGTCCGGGTAGGTGGCCAGATCAAACCCACCCAGAAGCGGCAGCAGCAGGCCGGTAATCAGGCCGGTGGGGGTATAGGCCGGCAGTACGCCCAGCAGGGTATCGTGGCCGGGGCTCAGTTCCAGGCGGCTGCGCAGGCTCATGGTGGCAGCCAGCAGCATGCGCTGGGTGAGCGGCACGCCCATGGGCTTGCCCTCAGTGCCGCCGGTGAAGATGATGGCGGCTTCGTTTTCTGCGTCAGGGGTGGAGAGGTTGGTGTGCTGTATGAACTGCTGCGGTGTGCGCAGCTTGGACAGGTAGGACCAGAATCTGAGCTTCCAGATTCCCTGCGTGGCAAGTTCTTCATCCAGGAAAATGAGGTCGCGCGTGCGGGGCCAGGGGAACTGGCGTGCTTTCTGAATGAAGCGTTTTTCGGTGATGAAGCGGGTGAGCCCGGCTTGTTGAGTCATGTGCTCAAACTGCTCCGCGGTAGCCGTGTAATTGATGTTGACGGCGGTGATACCGGACAGAAGACAGGCCAGATTGGCAATGGTGCAGAGTTTGCCGGGGGGGAGGATGATGCCCAGACGCGGGCTGTTCTCGTGCTGCTGGAGGGCGCTTGCGGCCATGACCGCGGCCGAAAGCAGGTCGCGGTAATGCATGGTGGTGTTATTGACGCCATCCAGCAGGCGACCCTGTGGGTTGCGCAGCAGGGCTTCAATAAGAAGCTGCGCCAGATTGGGCGCCTGGAGCATGGGGTGCTGCTCCAGCTGGGAAATCTGAGCCGTCATCCAGGCTGCCTGGGTTCTGGAACCCAGCTGGTTACCGGCGCGCAGGGGCGCGCAGACACTGATGTGCAGGCGGTCGTACGGTTCGCGTGTGGTGATGGCTGCGTCCAGGTAGTTGTTGTACATGCCGACGTACACGGGGATGGCATGCACCGGAGTGCTGTCGAACAGCGAAAGGAGACGCGCCGGCACATCTGTAAGGTTGGCGGGTGCCTGCAATGGCCGGCCGGGCAGCAGTACCACGTGGCGGCCTTGTTCGAGTTGTTGACGAACCTGGGTCAGGATGACATCCCGCCCCTGCTGGTTCACTGCGCACACGAAACCGGATGACCTGGTTTCGCGCAGGCGGTTCATGATGGATTCATTGGGCATCAGTGTGCTCTCCACCATCCAGGCCACTCGTCCTGGGCCGCCCAGGGCTTTCTCCAGCTCCAACATGGTGGAGAAATCGACGCGGTTGGGCAGTACCAGCATGGGTTGTGCCGGTACGTTATCTGCTCCGTCTATTCGAATCTCGCTCATGGTTGCGTTGCCTGCGGACTGCAGTCTACCACAAATTGCTTTGCAATGCCAACTGCAAAAAACTGCATCATGCAAAAATCCCCCGGCCCGGAGGTGCCGGGCGGGGGATTTGAGGAAAGGGAAATGAGTTGCTTACTTGATAAGCCCCAGCTCCTGACCGGCCTGAGCGAAAGCGGCGATGGCTCGGTCGAGCTGCTCGGTGGTGTGAGCGGCGGAAATCTGGGTGCGGATGCGAGCCTGTTCCTTGGGTACCACGGGGTAGAAGAAGCCCATGGCGTACACGCCGAGCTCGAGCAGACGGTTGCTCATGCGCTGGGAGAGGGCGGCGTCGCCAATCATCACGGGAACGATGGCGTGGCCGGCACCGGCGAGGGTGAAGCCGCACTGCTCCATGCCCTTGCGGAAGTAGGCAGCGTTGCTCTGCACGCGCTCCACAAGCTCGGTGGATTCCTCGAGGATGTCCAGCACTTTGATGGTGGTGGCGGCAATGGCGGGCATCACGCTGTTGGAGAACAGGTACGGGCGGGCCTTCTGGCGCAGCATGTCCACGATTTCCTTCTTGGCGGAGATGTAACCACCGGAAGCACCACCCAGGGCCTTGCCGAAGGTGCCGGAGGTGATATCAATCTTGCCGAAGAGACCGCAGTGCTCGTGCGTACCGCGACCGCGCTTACCCAGCACGCCCGTGGCGTGGGATTCGTCGAAGTGCACCAGAGCGCCGTACTTCTCAGCCAGCTCGTGAATCTTGTCGAGGCTGGCCACGATGCCGTCCATGGAGAACACGCCGTCGGTGGAGATGAGGATGGTGCGGGCGCCGGCGGCCTTGGCTTCCTGGAGCTTGGCTTCGAGGTCGGCCATGTCATTGTTGGCGTAGCGGTAGCGGGCTGCCTTGCAGAGACGCACGCCGTCAATGATGGAAGCGTGGTTCAGGGAGTCGGAGATGATGGCGTCTTCCTTGGAGAGGAGACCTTCGAACAGACCACCGTTGGCGTCGAAGCAGGAACCGAAGAGGATGGTGTCCTCCGTGCCGAGGAAGGCGCTCAGGCGCTCCTCGAGCTGCTGGTGCAGGGTCTGGGTGCCGCAGATGAAACGCACAGAGGCCATGCCGTAGCCCCAGCGGTCAATGGCGTCCTTGGCGGCCTGCATGAGCACCGGGCTGTTGGCCAGGCCCAGGTAGTTGTTGGCGCACATGTTGATAACCTGGCTGCCATCCTTGAGACCCACTTCGGAGTACTGCATGGTGTCGATATAACGCTCCTGCTTGAACAGACCGGCGGCCTTCAGGCCTTCCAGGTCGCTCACCAGACGGTTCTTGAATTCGGGATTGTACATGGAGATACGGGGGGTGAAAATGAAATATCCGCGCGATTCTACTCCCCCATGCCTGTATTGTCAATGCCGTATTCCGGCCTCTGCTGAAGGAATGTCAGAAAATATGCGCTTTTTTTTGAACAGAATGCGGCTGCCGTTCATCTTCACTTCATCAGCTGTATGAACCTGACTCTGCAGGAAGGAGAGAGCCTGCAAAGTCTCTCAAGGAGGAGCTGAGTTTCAATAAGGTAGTAAGTAGAATCGCCCGCATGATGCCCCTCGTGGCTCATGCGGGCGGTTTTATATAGGGAGGAGGCGTATTTCAGCGGAGTCCCTGTTCAATTTCTGCTATGCTGCGTTATTTGCCACAAGTTGTGGCACATTTTTAATAAGTTTATTGTAAATCAGGTAAAACTTTTTTATATAGCGCAGGTTTCTGGGCGAAAGACTGTGAATTTCCGGTAAGATTTGCTGCAGGTCAGTGCTTAATTTATCGAAGAATGCGGAACCTCTTTTATTTTCCGGCGGTCGTTCAACGATATCGTGTCCCAGTCTCCAGTAAAAACGGAGAAGTTCTTCATTCACCTTGACAGCAGCGCGTATCTGACTGCTGCGGTAGCTTTTGCTGAGTTCGGTGAGCCATTCGCGATAGGCCGAATCGGATGAGATGGAGTTTATTTACTCAATCACGCTCCAGAGACGGCCGTTCCGGGCTCGGATGAGGCGGATATCAAGGTCGAAGGCAGCGCGGAGGTTGGCTTCGGTGAGGACTTCGTCGCGGGAGCCGTAGGCCTGGATTTCGCCCTGGCGGAGAATCATGCCGCGGTCGAATTCGGGCAGGATATCCTCAATGCGCTGGGTGATGAAGATGATGGTGAGCTCCGGGTGGGAGTTTGCGAGTTCTGCAATGGTGTTGAGCAGGAACTCGCGACCGGCGATATCGAGGTAGACACTCGGTTCGTCCAGAATCATGAGCTCCGGGTTGGTCATGAGCGCGCGCGCGATAAGTACTTTCACCTGCTCGCCGCTGCTCATGGTCGCCACGGTGCGCTCCATGAGGTGTTCGGCGCGGAGTTTGCGCATGAGTCCGGCGGCTTGTTCTTCCTCTGCCGGTGTGGGGTCGCGGTAGAGGCCGATAGTGGCATCCGGGCCGCTGAGTACCATTTCGCGGCCGGTCCAGTCGCGGTCGCCCAGCCACTGGTGCATGAGCGGGCTCACCCAGGCGATGCGTTTGCGGAGTTCCTGCAGGTTCACGGTGCCGAAGCGGCGGCCGAGCACCTCGACCGTGGCGCCGAAAAGAGGCCAGGCATAGCCCATGAGCATGCGCACGAGGGTGGTTTTACCGGCGCCATTGGCGCCCAGAATGAAGCAACGCTCGCCCTTGGCGACCTGCCAGTTGATGCCGTGCAGGATTTCGCGGCCGGTGAGGTATACGGTGGCTTTTTCGACCTTGATGACGTGTTCCATGGCGGGGTAAAACAGATTCGGCGGGTTTTGCAACCCGCCGAATCGTGATTCTGAAGTGTGATTAGTTGCGTTCGAACAGGGCGCGAATCTTGCTGCCCACGATTTCGACGGGGTGCTCGGCCAGAGCAGCGCGCTTGGCCAGCAGGTTGGGGGCGCCGGCAGCGGCTTCGGCCAGCCACACGCGGGCGAACTCGCCGGTTTCGATGCGCTTGAGGCTTTCCTTCATCTTCTCCTTCACCTCCGGGCCCAGAATCTGCGGGCCGTTGTAGTACTCACCGAACTCAGCGGTGTTGGAGATGACGCCGTTCATGGCCTGGATGCCCTTGTTGTAGATGATGTCCACGATGAGCTTGGCTTCGTGCACGCATTCGAAATAAGCCATCTCGGCGGGGTAACCGGCCTCGATGAGGGTTTCGAAACCGTACTTCATGAGGTCTACCAGACCACCGCAGAGCACGTTCTGCTCACCGAAGAGGTCCTCGTAGGTCTCCTGCTGCATGGTGCATTCGAGCACACCGCCGCGGGTCAGCCCCTCAGCCTTGGCCATGGCCAGGGCGGTCTGCTGGGCGTTGCCGGAGGGGTTCTGCCACACGGCGATAAGACCGGGGCAGCCGAAGCCTTCTTCGAACACGCGGCGCACCTCGGTGCCCGGGCCCTTGGGAGCCACCATGATCACGTCCACATCAGCCGGGGGAACGATGGTCTTGAACACGTAGGCAAAGCCGTGGGAGCAGCAGAGGGTCTTGCCGGCGGTCAGGTTCGGCTTGATCTGAGTCTCATACACCTCACCGTGGTGCTCGTCGGGCAGGAGGATGTGGATGATATCAGCCTTGGCGGAAGCCTCAGCCACGGGCATCACCTCAAAGCCGTCCTGAGCGGCGGCGTCCCAGCTCTTGCCGGGGCGGATACCGATAATCACGTGCACGCCGCTGTCGCGCATGCAGAGAGCCTGGGCGCGGCCCTGGGCACCGTAGCCGATGACGGCCACCGTCTTGCCATTGAGAACGCTCACATCGGCGTCCTTATCGTGGAGAATGTTCATGATTTAGTGTCTTGATTTGTGAATTCAAACAAGGTGGGCTTGGAAAAAGCCGGGCTGATTTTAGCAGCGGCGGGCTGCATTGCAAGCTAAAATTGTGTATTCAGCGCATATGCAGGTTATTTTTCTTGCGGTGGCGGCGAAATATGGTACAGTAAGGGGCGTATGAAGCTGCATAATTCTCTCCGGCACGCATCCGGTTTTACTTTGATTGAACTCATGGTGGTAATTGCCATCATGGTGACTCTTGCCGCCATCGGCGGCGTGGCCATAACTTCCCACATGGGAGCTGGCGATGAGGCCAAGTGCCGTGCCCAGCTTGAGCAGCTTCTGCAGCTGGGAACCAAGTACGGTCAGGATATCGCGCACCCCGGTCTGCTGCCCACCAGCGGCATGGAGGACGATGAGGATACCGAGACTGTGGACGAGAGCGAGGGCTGGTGGCTTTCCATTGCTCCTGAGCTGGATGCCGTGGTGTTCCCCAGCACGCCCGCCGGCAAGATGAAGGTTTCCGCTATTTTCCACTGCCCGGCAGATACGCGTGCCACTATTGGTAACGACAGCACTTTTGCGGCGGATGTGAAGAGCGTTTCCTATGTCTCCTGGACGGATGCCTCCGATGATCCTGAAAATCCGAACTCCTGCATCCGCACCACAGCCAAGCAGCGTCTGGATGCGCTTCCCTGGCTTTCCGATGGTAACCCGGTGAAGGGTGAAAGCGTGACCGATGTGGATTCCTTCAAGAAGCAGGTGCTTCCCACGGCTGAGCGCCACGGTGGCAAGGTGCTGGTGGGTTATGCCAGCGGTGTGGTGAAGGCTATTGAGATTGACGAGGACGCCAATCCCGACAAGGTGTTCAAGAAGATTGCTCCCGAGCTCGCCAGAAAGGCGGACAAGGCTAAGACAGGCAAGAAGGGCAAGAGAACCCGCGCTGCCGATGACGACGAAGAGTGATACACCCCAGGTTCCGCTGCTGCCGGTAGAGCCCGCGTGTCTGCCTTTTTTGCAGAATCCCGTGGTGCTGGGGCTGAGCGGAGGCCGTGATTCTGTGGCCCTGTTGCGCCTTCTGGTGCAGCAGGGTTGCTCTGTGCATGCGCTGCATGTGCACCACGGAATACGCGCTGCAGAGGCAGATGCTGATGCCGATTTCTGCGCGCGGCTGTGCGATAAGCTGGAAGTTCCTTTTGAAATCAAGCGCGTGGATGTGCCCGGTATGGCAGCGGAGCAGGGTGTTTCGCTGGAAACGGCCGGCCGCCAGGCTCGGCGCTGGTTGCTGGCTGCCGCTGCCCGGCGCTGCGGTGGCAACACGGTGGCGCTGGCTCACCACGCCGATGACCAGGCCGAGACGGTGCTGTTCCGTCTGGCTCGCGGAGCGGCCGGTATGCGCGGTATGCAGCCGGCACACGTGGCTGCCGGTATTACCTGGCTGCGCCCGCTGCTGGGAGTGCGCCGTGCGGAAATCACTGCCTGGTTGCAGCAGCTTGGGCAGCCTTGGCGCGATGACGCCACCAATGATGTTCCGGATGTGGCTCGAAATGCGTTGCGGCTGGAAGTGCTGCCGGCGCTGAATAAAGCGCTGGGGAGGGATGTGACCCCTATTCTGGGACGCAGTGCGCGACTGCAGGCGGAAACGCTGGATGCGCTGGAAGCATCTCTGGCTGCGCTCCCCTCGCGTGACCCGCAGGGGCGGTTGTATCTTCCGTTTGTGTGGCAGCAGCCGGTGGCTCTGCAGAAGGCTATTGTGCGCCACTATCTGCAGCTGCAATCTGTAAATGATATCAGCGAGGAGCTGGTGATGGCTATTGTGGATATTCTGCCGCCTACGGCGTCTGCAGCCCGTGTGAACCTGCCCGGCAACCGCTACGCCTGCCGTCGCGAGCGTCGTCTGGTGATTGAATAATAAGAATTAAACTCTGGATTAAGGAATGATAAAGAAATGGATATGTTTTGCCGCGGCAGCTCTGGCATGTGTGATGCCGGCCATGGCTGCGGAGTGGATGACTGATTTTGAGGCAGCCAAGGCCAGAGCTGCGAGCGAGAATAAGGCGATACTGGTGGATTTCACCGGGTCGGACTGGTGCCATTTCTGCATTGTGCTGCGGCGCCGGGTGCTGGATACTCCCGCATTTGCGCAGTATGGGGACGATAAGTTCATATATCTCGAGGTGGATCTGCCGCGGACCAGGCCTTTGCCAAAGGAGTTGATGGCGCAGAATAATGCCCTGGTCAAGCGCTATGGTGTGGGTGGCTTCCCCACTATCATGGTGCTGGATGAAAAGGGGCATGCCCTGGGTGGCTTTACCGGAGGAATGACCCGCCTGCCTGATGTCATCAAATCTCTGGAGCCGGCCTGGCAGGTGTTCCGTAATCTGAAAGCGGCAGAGGCTGATTCCGCCGACCGCGCCGGGCATCTGGCTGCAGCTTATGCGCTGTATCCGGATTCCTACCGCAAGCACAACGCCTGGTTACAGGAGCTGCTGGAAGCTGCCGATCCCGAAGATAAGACAGGCTGGAAGACAACCCGCGCCGCCGAGCAGCAGATGCAGCTGTTGCAGGAGGAATTGCCGCGCTACATTATGTCCCGGCAGGCCATGCTGGATTGCTATGACCGCTATCTTGCCGAGGCCTTGCCCGGAAACCGGAGCCGCATACTGGTGCTGAAGAGCCGCTATCTCAACGGGGCTGCGGTGCAGGTGCTGCGCCGTGCCCGCACGGTGAACGATGTGCTCACGGCAAGGGATCTCCAGCTGCAGGCCGCAGATTGTGAGGAGAATCCCGCAGAGCGCCAGGAAATCATACGCCGGGTCCACGAAGCTTATGCCACCCCGGAAGCACTTCTTCGTCCCCAGGTGAGTCTGCTGACGGGGGAATCTGTTGTCCCGTGAAAATCAAGGATTATTTTGCGGCCCGACACCAGAGTCCCGAAGGGACGACAGCCAGTAGCCGGTGGTGGAGCTGCGACAGCAGCGGAACCACCGGTTCGATATAAAAAACAAATGGAGTCCCGTAGGGCCGACAGATTACCAACAAATTTCCATTTTAGGTGTTACGTGCAAATCAGCGTTATTGGTATATTCAATGGTCTCTTGTTGTACGACACATTACATGCTTGTATACATTATCAATTTTGCGCCACATGGGAAGCTCATATACAGATATCAATATTCACGTCATTTTCCACACTAAAAACATATCACCTGTTATGAGGGAGGAAGACCTGACTCGAATATTTCACTACATTGGTGGTATTATACGAGCATTGTCTGCACATGTCTATATGGTTGGTGGAAGGCCTGACCATATTCATATTCTGGCATCATTACCCGTATCAATGAGCTTGTCTGAGTACGTGAGAAAAATTAAATCTAACTCCAGCAAATGGATGAAAAGTTTAGGCACGGATTATAAAGACTTCACATGGCAGGAGGGATATGGAGCATTTTCTGTCAGTTCGTCAAACAAAGATGCTGTTGCCCAATATATTCAGCATCAGAAAGAACATCACCAGAATCGTTCTGCTCAAGATGAATACCTTCTTTTCCTTTCAAAACATGGATTTACTTATGATGTATCAAACGCCCGCGTTGTAACAACAGAATAAATCCTTACGCGCAGCCTCTGTCGGCCCTTACGGGACTCCGCCAAAGTTACTAATGCTACCGGTGGTTCCGCTGCTGTCGCAGCTCCACCACCGGCTACTGGCTGTCGTCCCATTCGGGACTCAAAATTATGCAGGCAACGCCTTGACGTTAAATCGTGATTTGCCAATTTTACAGTTTGACAAGAGCGTAGTAGTAAAAAAACGCCGCGGTATGCGGCGTTTTTTTTGTTGTTGAAAGGAGATTTGATTACTTCATCAGTTCGTCGATGAGGAAATCGCCGGTCATCATCCAGTAACGCATGGTGAGTCCGGCCAGGAATGCCGCTGCCAGTACGGCGAGGATGTAGAGGCGGCGCAGAATGATGTGCAGCGCGCTTTCTTCCTCGGTGTAGAGGGCTGTTTCGCGGAGCGGGGAGCCGCCGGTAGCGGTGCGGATTTTTTTCTTTTTCCGGGGAGCACTGGGGGCTTCCTCTTCGGGTTCGACTTCGGCGGGGGCTTCCTCCACCGGTTCGGCTGCAGGTATTTCACCGTCGCCGTACAGTAGCATGGCGCTGCCCAGACTGTACGTGACACCGGCTACGAGTACGGCTGATGTGGTGGCCTCGGTTCCGGCGATGAGGGTGGCATTTTCGGTGGCCGCAGATACGACATAACCCTGTTCCTGGAGACCGATGGTGCAGTGCTGCGGCTGCAAATCTGCAATATGCGGCAGGGAGATGGAACAATCCTCCCCACTGCCGATGAGCAGCACAGAACCATCCTCCGGCAGGGGATAGCGGTAATCGTTTCCGTTGGAATCGATGATGTCGATGTAGGCCATATACACAGCGAGTATGCCATATGTGGCAGAAAAGGCAAGGAAAAACTTTCTCTCGCGTGCGCGCGCGTGTGATTTTTTCTTGCGTACCGGGTTTTCTGTGGTAGAATGCCGGGGATGAGTGATATTTTGTTAAGTGTGCGCGATTTGCGGCGGGCGTTCGGCTCGGTGCAGGCGGTGCAGGGGGTGTCGTTTGATTTGCGGAGAGGTGAGTCTGTGGGCCTGATTGGAGCGAATGGAGCCGGCAAGACCACGACGATGCGGATTCTCGTGGGGCTGGATGCGCCGGATGCCGGTCATATTGTGTACGATGACGTGGATGTGGAGGAGAACCCGGTGCGGCTGCGCGGACGAGTGGGCTGGATGCCGGATGCTCTGTTTCCGCCGGCGCACACGACGGTGTGGGATTATGTGGATTTCTTTGCCCGTGCTTTCGGGCTGCGTGGTGAGTCTCGTCTGGCGGAAGTGCGGCGGGTGCTGGAGTTCTGCGGAGTGGCCGGTATGCAGGGCCGCCTGGTGGATAAACTGTCGAAGGGCGAGATGCAGCGGGTGAACCTGGCCCGCATGCTGGTGGGTGACCCGGAGCTGGTGGTGATGGATGAACCCGCCGCCGGGCTTGACCCGCGCGCGAGGGTGGAGTTCAAGCACTGTGTGCGCGAGTTGCAG
>JAZONE010000004.1:0-11180 GCA_045654325.1 Akkermansia sp. | reverse complement strand
TTCACGGGTTCCGGATTATTTTTTTTGCATACGAGGGGTTCCGCCCGCCAACGCTACGCGTGTCGGGCTCTACCCCTCGCTATTGATATGCCGCCCTACGGGCTCAAAGTTCCGCTCGCCGTTGGCTCGCCAACTTCCAATCTATCGGGCTGCATGGTGATTTCCGGACTTATTAGAAATCCCCGATCCCGATTTTGTAGCTACTACTTCATGATACAAAAGCGTAATCTTTGTTCGTTAATCACGTTAGCTGGTTCTGGTGCGCATATCTACCAGCAAATCTGAAACAGCCTCTGAAAAGTCCGAAATACCCATTTCCTTCTTGTGTTGCAGGTATTCTTCTAGTAGAATACCCGCATGTTCAGAAAAACTCTTTTTGCCCTGCTGGCTTGTGGGTTGGCATGCGGTGTGGAAAGCTTTGAAGGACTGCCTCACGGTGCGTTGACCGGTGGGGCAGTGGAGTACGGCAGCCTGTCTGCAGCTGCCGGGAATGCGGAAATCTACAAGAAAGCCCGCACCGGTGGCAAGTCGCTGCGTGTGCTCGGTGGCGAGAATAAATCCGTGACGCTGAAGCTCAAGGAACCCCTTGCTCAGGAGACCGGTTATATTTTCTGGGTGGAGCGCTGGACCCGCAAGGACCCCTTCAAGCTGGTGGTGGTGGCTGTCACCCCGCAGGGTGACAAGGAAGTACAGGTGATTGAGAAAATCGGTGTGGGCGGCTTCCATAACAAGGTGGAAGGCAAACTGCCGGCCGGTACCACAGGGCTGAAGCTGGTGGCCAATACCCCCGGGAACGCCGGTGTGCTGGTGGATGACCTCATGCTGCTCGTCGGCCCCATGAAGGTGAACGGTGTCACGGCTCACAACCCCGGTGTGTGGCCGCTCATGAAGCGCGCCACCTATAACCCCGCCATGAAGCTCTTTGTGGAGACCGAAGGCGGCACAAAGCCCAAATCTGTCGATTCGCTGGAGGTCACGCTGGCCGACCCTGCTCAGGTGGCGAAAATCTCCCTGCGCGGCGGCAAGGAGAACGGCAACGACGTGAAGGGCAGCGTGGAGTACGGCTCTGCTGCACCTGGTGCCGATGGTAAGGTGGTCATTAAATCCACCCAGCCGCTCCAGGGAGGTGATAACCACCTGTGGCTCGATGTGCAGCCCAGCGAGAAATCCATCATCGGTTCCAAAGTCACTATCACTGGCGTGAAACTCACCATCGGCGGCAAGACCTACGAGCCCGCTATGGAGCCTGTTTCCCAGCGCATCGGTATCATGCTGGCCTTCCCGGGGGATAAGGTGGGTCAGCTGCAGGGTGAAGCCCGCGATTGCGCCGCTTTCCGTATTCCCGGCCTGATTCAGACGAAGAAGGGTACCCTCATCGGCTGCTTCGATGCCCGCTACGACAACGAGGTGGACCTCTGCCGCGATATCGACGTGGCAGCCGTGCGCTCGACGGATGGCGGCCAGACCTGGACTCTGCCCACGGTGAACATGGACTCCGGCCCCGGCATGGCCAACGGCTGTGGTGACCCCTGCATTCTGCAGGATAAGAAGGGCCGCATCTGGATGCAGGCTCTGGCTTGTCACTTTGCCCCCGGTGCCCGTGCTATCAATGCTTCCGGTACCGGCACGGCTGTGGATAAGACCGGTCAGTGGGAAATGGTGTATTCCGATGACGATGGCAAGACCTGGAGCCCCATTGTGAACGTGACAGAGCAGGTGAAGAAGGACGAATGGCATCTCATTCTTGCCGGCCCCGGCAACGGTATCTGCACGAAGAAGGGAGCCATCGTGTTCCCCGCCCAGATCTGGCAGCACAACGCCAATCCCAATTGCAGGAGCACCATCTGCTACTCCAGGGATGGCGGCAAGACCTGGAAGATGGGCAACGGCGTGCCTGCCAAGACTTCCGAATGTCAGGTAGTGGAGCTGGAGGACGGTTCTCTCATGCTTAATTGCCGCAACGAAGCCTACGGCGGCAAGCGTATCGTGTACGTCACCAATGATATGGGCGAGACCTGGCAGCCCCATGAATCGAACAGCAAGACGCTCAATGACCCCACCTGCCAGGCTTCCCTGGTATCTGTGGATACGAAGAAGTATGGCCGCGTGCTCCTCTTCTCGAACCCCTGGATTCATGGCCGCAGCAATATGAGCATCCGCGCCTCACAGGATGGCGGCGTGACCTGGAATGACGGTGTTCTGTACGATGTGCGAGGCTGCATGGGTTACTCCTGCATCGCCATGACCGACCCCGACCACGTAGGTATCATCTACGAAACCTGCCACACCAATGGCGATACCAATTACCGCGGCATCGGTTTCATCCGACTGCCTCTCGAAACCGTCATGACAGGGCAGGAGGTCGAGGTAAAGGCGGCTTCCACCGGTGACAACAAGCCCGGCAAGGGTAAGAAAGGCGGAAAGAAAAAGAAGAGCAGGAAAAAGTAATTCTGCTGTAGTGCTTTTTCAGGCGGCTCCGATGCTGGGAGTCGCCTGATTTGTTTCTTGAATGGTCGCGTGATATGTGCTAACATGCACGCATGTTCAAGCAATTTGTATCTGCCCTGCTGCTCTGCGGGTTAGCAAGCGGCACGGAAAGTTTTGAGAAGATGGGCAAAGGGGCGCTCACCTCGGGTGAAGTGGAGTATGGTCAGCTGAGCGCCGATGCTGGCCACGCCGAAATCTATGGCAAGGCACGTTCGGGGGAAAAGAGCCTGCGTATCCTGGGCGGGGCAGACCGCACGGTGTCCATCACGTTCAAGGAGAAACTGGCTAAGGACACCCGTTTTTCCTTCTGGGCTGAGCGTTGGACGGGGCGTGCGCCGTTCCAGGTGAAGGTGAACGCCATCACCGCCGGTGGTACGCAGGAGGTCATCAGCCTTGATAAGGTGGGGATGGGAAGCATTGACACCAAGGTGGAAGGCACGCTGCCTGCTGGTGCTACCGGTATGCAGTGGGTGACCAACACTCCGGATGGCGCCGGCCTGCTGGTGGATGACCTTGTGCTGCTGGTGGGTGAAATGAAAGTGCAGGGGGTGGAAGTCGTCAATCCCGGACCATACCCCATTATGAAGCGTGCCGTGTATAATCCTGCGGCTGCCATATCGGTGCAGACGGCAGGTGCAGACAAGGCCAAGAAGTTCAACAAGCTTTCCTTCACGGTCACGAATCCGTCCTATATCAGCCGTATCATTCTCCGCAGCGGCGATGCCGGCGGCATGAACTTCAACGGCAGTGTTGAATATGGTTCGGCCAAGGTCAGCAAGGATGGAAAGGTGACTATCACCGCCGACAAGGAGCTGGAGGGTGGTGATAACTACCTCTGGCTGGATGTAGAGCCTTCCGACAAGGCGCTCGTGGGGGGTACAGTTTCATTCTCTGATTTCAAGGTTGAGGTGGACGGCAAGAAATACGAGCCGGAGATGGAGGGACCTGTTACCCAGCGCATCGGCACCATGCTGGCTATGCCCGGTGAAACGGTGGATAACCAGCCGGATGGCGCAGCGCCCCGCGCCTGCACGGCCTTCCGTATTCCCGGTATCATCCAGACGAAGAAGGGAACGCTCATCGGTTCTTTCGATGCCCGCTATGGCCACGAAGGCGACCTTTGCGCCGATATTGATGTGGCCACGGTCCGCTCGACGGATGGTGGTCAGACCTGGACCACGCCCACGGTGAGCATGGATGCCGGCCCCGGCGGCACGAATGGCTGCGGTGACCCCTGCATCCTGCAGGATAAGAAGGGTCGCATCTGGATTCAGGCGTTGGTGTGTCACTTCGGAGGTGGAGCCTCGCTGAATGTTTCCACGACCGGTTTCGATAAGGATAAGACCGGCCAGTGGGGGCTTGTGTATTCTGACGACGATGGCAAGACCTGGTGCAAGGAATACGTGAACGCAACTGAGCAGGTGAAGAAAGATGAATGGACCTGCATTCTCGCAGGTCCCGGCAATGGCATCTGCACGAAGAAGGGCGTGATTGTGTTCCCCGCCCAGATCTGGCAGAACGGCGCTAATCCCCGCTGCCGCAGCACTATCTGCTACTCTAAGGACAATGGTAAATCCTGGAAGATGGGTACCGGCCTGCCGCATGCCACCTCCGAATGTCAGGTGGTGGAGCTGAAGGATGGCTCGCTCATGCTCAACTGCCGCAATGAGGCCGGCGGCGGCAGCCGCGTGATTTATGTGACGAAGGATTTTGGCGAAACCTGGGAGCCCCATGAGACCAATCTCGGCGGGCTGAAAGAGCCTTATCCCCAGCCTTGCCAGGCTTCGCTGGTGACGCTGCAGACCAAAAAGTATGGCCGCATCATGTTGTTCTCCAACCCGCAGGTCTATCCCCGCGCCCTCATGATTGTGCGTGCTTCGCGTGATGAAGGTAAGACCTGGAACGAAGGTATCATGTACGACAAACGCCGCTGCATGGGCTATTCCTGCATTGCCATGACTGACCCTGACCACGTGGGCATCATTTATGAAACCTGCCACACCAATGGCAAGAACGGTGCCCGCGGTATCGGCTTCATCCGTATCCCGATTGAAACAATCGTGACCGGCAAGGAAGTGAGTGAGCCTGCTGCTGATGCAGCCGATGACAACAAGGTGAAAAAGTCAGGGAAGACGAAAAAGGGCAGCAAGAAAAAGAAGAAAAAAAAGTCCGCTGCCTGACCAATCATGATTTCCGCATCGCCCCGCGCTTTTCCCGCCGGGGCGATGCTGCTTTCAAGGGGGATGCGTTATTTGTGGCAAAAACGCCACATGGCATGTGGCGTATAGTTCACACAAGAAAGCGTGCGGGTGTGGTGCTCGCTGTGGTAGAGTAGGGGTGTATGAACGAAATGTATATAGCGATATTGGGCATCCTGCTCTTGTTGGCTGTGTTTGATCTGGTGGTAGGCGTGTCGAACGATGCGGCCAACTTCCTGAACTCGGCGGTGGGGTGCAACGCGGCGCGTCGCAGCGTGGTGCTGGCGGTGGCGGCCGTGGGTATAATAATCGGCGCATCGCTGTCTGGTGGCATGATGGAGATTGCCCGCAGCGGCGTGTTTGTGCCGGCTCAGTTTTCCTTCCATGGGGTGATGATTCTGTTCCTTGCCGTGATGCTCACGGACGTCATCCTGCTGGACTTGTTCAACACCTTCGGACTGCCGACCTCGACCACGGTGTCTCTGGTGTTTGAGTTGCTGGGTGCCGCGGTGGCGGTGGCTCTGTTCACCCTTTACGAGGGCGGAGCAGGGGATCTGGGGGACTACATCAACAGCTCAAAGTCGCTTACCATCATCTCCGGCATCTTCTGCTCGGTGGCGGTGGCATTCACCTGCGGCTGTGTGGTCATGTGGTTCTCGCGCCTGCTGTTCAGCTTCCGTTATCAGGTGGCTTATAAGTATATCGGCTCGCTCTGGTGCGCGGTGTCGCTTACCGCTATCAGCTATTTTGCCGTGTTCAAGGGACTCAAGCACAGCTCGGTGGTCACTCCTGAGATGCTGCAGTTCCTGAATGATAATATAGCCCTGGTGGTGCTCGGTACGCTGCTGTTCTGGTTCGTGGTCTCCTTTATCCTGCAGTACGGGCTGCGGGTGAATACCCTGCGTATCACCGTGCTGGCCGGTACCTGTGCGCTGGCTCTCGCCTTTGCGGGCAATGACCTGGTGAACTTCATCGGCGTGTTCATGGCGGCAGAATCCTCCTACCACATTGCCAGTGCCCATGTGGCCGCAGGTGGTTCGCTGGAATCGCTCCGGATGGCTTCTCTGGCCGACCCGGTGCAGGCAAATATCTGGTACCTGCTCGCAGCAGGTGGTGTGATGGTACTCGCCCTCTGTTTCTCGAAGAAGGCCCGCACGGTGACTGAAACCGAGGTGAAGCTGGCGCGCAGCAATGGTGTGGCCAAGGAACGCTTCGGCTCCTGTCTGCCGGCCCGTGCTGCCGTGCGGTGGACCCTGCACGCAGCTCGCTTCATCACCCGCATTACGCCGGCTCCTGTGGCCCGCTTTGTGGGGAATCGCTTCCAGCCTCTGGAGCTCTCAGAGGACGACGGTACGGCCTTCGACATGGTGCGCGCTTCGGTGAACCTCACTGTATCCGCCCTGCTGATTTCGCTGGCTACCTCGCTCAAGCTGCCGCTCTCCACCACCTACGTCACCTTCATGGTGGCCATGGGTAGTTCGCTGGCCGATCGCGCCTGGGGCCGCGACAGCGCGGTGTACCGCATCACGGGTGTGATGGTGGTCATCGGCGGCTGGTTTATGACCGGTCTGGCTGCCTTCGTGGCAGCGGCCGTTACAGCCTCCGTCATGATGGCCGGCGGTATGTGGGGTATCGGTGCCATGCTGGTGCTGGCTGGCGGCATTCTGGTGAAGTCTGCCTTGCTGCACCGCCGTAAGAATGCCGAGCCCCTGCCGGAGCTCAATCTCGATTCTCCTGCGGTACTCCGCGACCTGGGTGAGGCTTCTGTGGACCGTCTCGGGCGCGCCTACGGCATCTACCGCGCCACGGTGAAGGCGCTGCTGGCGGAGGACTACACCGCCCTGAAGCGCCTGCGCAAGAAGGCTCGTGAGCTCAACCGCACCCTGGAGGCGGTGAAGGAGGACCAGATTCTCCCCTGCCTGCACAATCTGCCCGCCCGCCTTTACGACCGCGGTCAGCTCGTCCTGCGCCTGCATGACAGCAGCCAGCAGGTGGCCGAGTGCCTCTTCACTCTGGTAAAGGCCAGCTACAAGCACATCGACAACAACCACGTGGGTCTTACCGAAGAGCAGGGGCGTGACCTCCTTTCCATGAGCAACCGCATCTCGGCTTGCTTCCCGGGGCTCAGCCTCAAGCTGCAGAGTGATGGAGGTGCCGGTATCGAGGCCATGATGGAGCAGTCCGGCGACCTCAAGGCAGAGTTTGCGGAATGTATCCGCCACCACCTCATACGCGCTGAGGAGGACGTGCTTGATATGCGCAATGGTATCCTCTACCTTAACCTCCTGAATGAGACGCGAGCCATGGTGCGCCACTCCTTTGCTCTCCTTCGTGAGCAGGCAGAGCTTTTCCGGATGCTCGCCTAGTCTCTCGCGCCAGTATAACGCTGAAAACCAGCCCCGGCACCTGTTGCCCGGGCTGGTTTTTGCTCTAGCAGCACAACAAATTTGAAGTTGTTTTCGGAGCACGGGACTTTCTTGTCTCGGCGAAGCCCAAAGGGCGTAGACGGAAGTCCCGTAAATCACAGAGAGTTTAATCGGGACTTCCGTCTTCGGCTTTGCCTACGCCGTGACAGGAAAGTCCCGTGCTCCGATGAAGTCCTTCGCCAAGTTTCAATATGTCGCGCGGCTGGTGGGCAAAAAAAAACGGGCAAGTCGGCGTGGCTGCCGGCTTGCCTGTGGGAAAAAAATCCGGGGTGGTGCTTCGCTTATTTCTTTTTCAACGGGGGCATCAGGCCGTACTTCAGGTGGCCTTTCGGGCAGGAAGAGACACACTGCATGCAGCCGATGCAGTTCGGGTGCCGTACGAAATCCGTGTGTGCCACATCGATGTTCATCGGGCAATTGCGGGTGCACTGACCGCACTGCTTGCACTGCTCTGTATCGCGCTTGATGCCGAAGATACGCAGCACGCTGAACAGACCATTGCGAGCGCCACCGGTGCAGAAATAGTTGCAGAACGGGCGGTCGAAGAAGAGTGAAATAATCAGGAACGCAGTGATGACACCCGAGCCCACCGTCAGGATGTGACCCTTCATCAGTAAGCTGAAGTCTCGCGGCCCCTTCAGCAGCGCGAAGGTGATACCCATGGTCGATAGCATGTAGAAAGCGTAGCGCAGCAGCTGCAGGTAACGCTGTGCTCCCGCAGGCATGCGCAGGCGTGGCAGGTGCAGCAGCCGCCCAAGCTTGCCCATCCACTCCTGAGCTGAACCGAAGGGACAGACCCAGCCGCAGAAGAATACACCAGCCAACAGAATGGTCGGCAGCAGCCAGCTGCTCACATCTCTCGTCTTCGGCATGAAGCTCAGGAAGATTCCTGCCATGAAAAGCACCTGTACCAGAAATCTGATTATCTGGAGAAGTTTCGTTTTTTTCTTCATGGGAGCATTCTACTCCTGTTTTTGCCGAAAAACAATAACAAACTGAAATTTGCCTTATTTTTGCAAATTTTTATAAAGCTTGCAAAATAAACGAAAAGCGACGAAAAATAACGTAAAAACAGGGCAAATGGCGGCGATGAAGCGCAGTTTCCGGGTATCTGTGCGTGAAATTCTGGCTTCAGCCCCCCCCCTTTTTGGGTGGAATCGCTCTTTTGGGGTGTTTAAGCACCCGGCGGCTGTTTTCTCCAATTTCGGTCATCATGGGGCGGCTTATCCGGATGCGGCTTTTCTTAACAATTTTTCTCTGAATGATGCTGCGAATAAGCGAAAATGTGCTTTTTATATGCTGAAAAAGATATGAGAATATGCACTTTTCAGACGGTGCTGAAAAGTATCATGAGAAAAAGTGCCATATACGGCCGCAATAAACAAAGCAAAAATAAACAACAACGACGAGCAAAACGGTGTAATGCTATATGCGAAAAGCCTTTTGAAAATATAAAAACCAATACGTATAAAGCAGTATTATTAAAATGTGTAAAAATGAGATAAAGTAAAACAGAAATATTCATATAAAACGGGCTTGTTTTCTGCACCGCGAAGCTGCAGAAAAGGTGATTAAACACCTGTTGAAAAGTGCGGTTTTCTCTGTATTTCTGCCGTGAGGAAAATGCTCTTGTTTTCATGCGGTTTTTTGTTAAAATGACGCCATGGTCTACAAGTTTGCAGCGCGCACACAGGGTGGCGCAGGGTGGTTTCTGAAGCTGATGTTGCCTTTTCATCTGGGGGCTACGCTGGGTATTCTGGCGCTTTTTCTTTCGATTGATACGGCGAATTGGCTGTCTGCCCTGGTCGGTGTTGTGGCAGGAAATCTGGTAGCGCTGGCCGCCTGCTGGCCGTCGGTTCGCAGCATGAACCGACGCTTTGCGCTGCTCGGGGATCAGTTTCTCACCCTGACAGAATCCGGCGCTATGGTGGAAAGTAATCACGCCGGGGTCCGCAGTTATATCCCCTGGTCGCAGGTTCGCCGTGCCGTGGTGAAGCGCGATATGCTCCTGCTACAGCAGGCCGATAGCCGCTGCCACCTGCTGCCCATCGGCAAGATGCCTCGCGAAAAAGTGAATGCTGTGCTCGACTATGTGCGCACCCATGCCGGGAAGACCGGAGGCGCACCTGTGCCACCGCCTGCAGACCTGCTCACCGCTTCGGCTATGCTCGGCTGCAGTTCTCCCGCCACTCACCGCGCATGGGTGGACCGCCTCGCGCTGCAGATGAATCGCGTGCTGCTGCCTCTGGGGTATTTCATGATTTCTCTCCTCAGCGCCGAGATGTTCATCTCCTGCCTCAGTACCGGTGAGGTCGGCATCGTGGCACCTGCTTTGCTTCTCCTCTTTCTTGCATTTGTTCTTCGCCCCGGATTATCGATACCTCTTCTCCTGCGCCATGTGGAAAACAGGCAGGTACATATCACTCCCGGTGGGGTGCTCACCATCTCCGCTTCCGGTCTCTGGCAGATAATTCCCACCCGCCACTTCACCCGTGCGGAACAGACCCGCCGCAGCATCTACTATATCGCCCCCGGTTTTCCCTCTATCGTCCCGGTCGATTCGGCAGAGCCCTCTCCTCTCCTCCCGCAGCCTCGCCGCTGTACAGTCTGGCCTCGTGTTCTCGCGCTGTTCACATGCCTGATCGGAGTTCCTGCGCTCGCTGCAGGGCTGCTGGTGATGCTCGAGGAGCCGGTGGATGAATTTGATGCTGACCCCTCCTCTATGACTCCCGCTCTCCGCAAAGCGTATGACCGCGGCTCCGCTCTCGCAGCTGAGGCGGAGTCCTACATTCCTCCGCAGCCCTATCCCGGTCCCATCATCGGTTGCGTCGTCTTCGACGAGGCCGACTCTGCCATCATGCTGGGCTGCGAGTGGGAATCAGGACTCGAAATCTGGCTTTCTCTTCCCCAGTCCGCAGGTCAGGATGGGGACAGCGCCGCGAAGTGATACTACGCCTCTGCTTTGATGAGTGTGCGGATGGGGAAGGGGATATTGATACCTTCCTTGGCAAAAGCATCGAGAATAGCTTTGCCGAAGGCGAAACGGGCCTTCTGGTAATCCTCGGTCTTGCACCACGCGCCGACCCGCAGATTCAGCGAGCAGTCGCCGAAGCCCAGGAAGAGTACGGAGGGTTCGGGCTCGTTGACCAGCAGGGGTTGTTCCTGGATGACGCGTACGAGTACCTCTCGCACGTGCTCCAGGTTGCTCGAGTAGTCTACTCCCAGGTCAAAATCGCAGCGGCGCAGCGAATCGCCCGTCATGTTCACCACCGGGGATTTGACGAGCATTTCGCAGGGAACCCGGACCCGCGAGTTATCCGGCTGCCGCAAGGTGATGGAAAGGAGGTTTACTGTTTCCACGGTGCCGGTGACTCCGCCGGTGGTCACATAGTCGCCGATGCGGATGCTCTGCTCGCTCATGATGAAGATGCCGCTGATGAGGTTGCTGAGGGCGGTCTGTGCGGCAAAGCCGATGGCGATACCGGCTACACCCGCTGCACCCAGCACGCTGATAAGGTCTACTCCCACGGCACGCAGTGCATGCACCACCACAAAGACCCATAACAGGGTGAGCACGGCTTTCTCCATCAGTATGCCGGCCTGCCGAGGTAATTTCCGGTTGACCGGCCGGAAAATCCGTTTCAGCAGGACACTCAGCCCGATACCCACCGCAATGGTGACCAGGCAGCGGAACCAGCCGTGGCTCCAGAGCTCATTCAGGGCGGGTACGTCTGTCAGCAGCATTTCTTTCATACCCGTCCTTATACCACATTCCGAACCTGTGCGCGAGCATGAATGTCTAATTTCTTGAAACGCCGTGCAGCGTGCCACGCGTGTTCCAAAGATTGCAGAAGCAGCTGATAAATGAATGCCGTTTCATCAGAAGTCCCCTCCCCGTTATAACAAATGAGCGATAAATTGGACTTTGCAGCGTAGCGGAAATTTGAGTCCCGCAGGGACGGTAGAGGTGAGGCAGGGGTGGAGTCGCGAAGCGACGGAACCCCTGCTAACCATAAAATAAATCCGAACCCCGAACGTAGTGAGCGGGTGGCAGAGGCTATTGCTACAC
>JAZONE010000003.1:0-23616 GCA_045654325.1 Akkermansia sp. | reverse complement strand
ATACAGTAGCATTCGTAGGCGCCACCTGGCGAATACGGTTGAAAATGCCCTGCATGGATGGGCTATTGCCCAGCATAGCATCCAGCCCACCTACCGGACTGAGGCGGTGGCTCAGCTCGCGGTTTTCCGCTTCGGGCGAGCGCGTGTGCGCCGCGCGGCGCAGCAGCAGCTCCACCTCATCCAGGTTCAGCGGCTTGGTCAGCAAATAATAAGCACCATGACGACGCGCCTCGCCAGCGGTATCCGCGCTGCCGTAGGCCGTCATCATGATACAGGTAGGCGGCTGCGGCAGAGCCATCGCGTAATCGATGAGCTCCATACCGCTCTCGCCGCCCAGGCGGAGATCCGTCAGCAAGATATCCACCGGCTCGCTGTCCAGAAGCGCCCGCGCCGCCTTGCCGTTAGCAGCAGCGTACACCTCATAGTCATCCTCCAGCGCCAGGCTGAGAGCATCGCGCGTGGACTTCTCATCGTCCACAATCAGCAGAACCGGTAACATAACTTACAACTTGAATTCGTAATTCGGGAACCTCGAAAAACTCGAAACTCGAAACTCGTAACTCGTACCTTAAATAAGCCACAGGCCCTCGGCCTCGTCGAACCCGAACATGATGTTGAACGCATGCACGCCCTGGCCGCCTGCGCCCTTAATCACGTTATCCTCGGCGCTCATCAGCACCACGCGGTTCGTGCGGGCATCCACCGCCCAGCCGATGTCCACAAAGTTCGTGCGAGTCACATTCTTGGTATCAGCAGGCTTATTAGCACCCAGCAGACGCACAAAGGGAGCACCGGCGTAGGCCTTCTCGTAACAGGCGGTAATATCCTCCACCGTCACGCCATCGGCCAGCTTCGCCACCGTAGTGGTCACAATACCCGTGTTCACCGGCATGAGGTGCGGGGTGAAGGTGATGGTTACCTTCTCACCGGCAGCGGCGGAAAGTTCCTGCTCGATTTCGGAGAGGTGGCGGTGGCGCGGCACACCGTAGGCGCGCATACTTTCGTTGCACTCGCAGTAGAGCAGGCTCACATCGGCCCTGCGACCGGCGCCGGAAACACCGCTGCCGCTGTTCACCACAATGTCTTCGGTGAGCACCAGGCCTGCCTTCAGCAGCGGCACCAGCGGCAGAATGATACTGGTCGGGTAGCAGCCCGGCGAACCCACTATGCGGGCTTTCTCAATCTCCTCGCGGTGCCACTCGGGCATGCCGTAGGGCGCCTCCTGCATCAGCGCCACATCTGCGTGCGGCTTGCCGTAGAATTCCTCATACACCGCCGGGTCATTCAGACGGAAATCGGCAGACAAATCCACCACGCGGATGCCCGCTTCCACCAGCCCGCGACCATAGCTCACCGATACTCCGTGCGGCAGCGCCAGAAAGGCGGCCTCGGCTCCGGTGGCGGCAATCGCCTCCACATCCGAATCCGTGAAGCACAAATCTGCTCCCGGCACGTGCCGGAAACGCGGGAATAAGTCACTCAGTTTCTGTCCTGCATACTGGCGGGACGTTGCGCACACCAGCTCCACACCGGGGTGACGCAGCAATATGCGCAAAAGCTCCTGGCCAGTGTATCCACTGGCTCCGACTACGGCCGTTTTCACCTTTTTCATGGCAAAAATTATCTTATCATGAAAAAAAGTAGTTGACAATCCTAAAAAGTGGGTGTATACTTCGCCCGTCGCCACGCTGAAAGGCGAGCGGCAAAACAAAATCTCGGGCAGTAGCGCAGTCTGGTAGCGCACTTGCATGGGGTGCAAGGGGTCGTGGGTTCGAATCCCGCTTGCCCGATGAGATAAAAGGCTCAGCAATGGTAATAACCGCTGCTGAGCCTTTCTGCTTTGTATACCCGGATGCGGGATTCGAACACACGACCCCGCAGCAAAGGGGGACCCGTCTTCGCCTGTTTCACAGGCTACGCCGAGACAGGGTGGGCGGCGAAACCTGCCGACGGGTGAGATTTAGATTGAAATCTTTTAGTGCAGCCCGTGGAAGCGAGCCTGCCATTCATCGGGCAGGTGGGATACGAACCCACGGAAGGATGGAAGGGAAAACAGTGCGTCGAAATCGGTATCGGGAAGCTGGAGTTCATCCAGAGCGTGTTCCGGGGATGCAGCTTCGGATTTGCGACAGATCCGGCAGAGGTGCAGATCATACAGATGAACTTTGCTATCCCTGCTGTAGAGGGTGAGCAGGAAGGTAGGCGGCACCTTGTAGGTGAGGTCGGATGCGGGGAAAGAGCCGGTGGCTATGACTTCTCCCTGATTGTCTAATGAGTAATGCTCGTATGAGTCCGGTACGACATTCGGTCGGTACGGGGAGGTGCAAGGCTCTGCTCGGTGCAGTATTTCTTTCACTTGGGCGAGTTCCGCTTTGCTGAGTTGCACGGTGGGAATCGGGGCGGTTATCCGGGCATCGCCAATGCTGCAGTTGTGGTGCCACAGCATGGCGCGGGAATCCTGAGCCAATGCGGACTGCAGTTGCCGGTGTTGTTCACGGTTACGCTCGATAGTCCACAGGTAGGCGTAGTCGCGGTATTCGGCGTTGCGTTCGTTCAAGTCTACTCTGGTCGATTGGCAGGCGGCCAGAGTCGCGGCGAGGGCGAGCAGAAATGTGCGACAGCGGTTCATGAATCCAGAGAAAGTTCGCGTTCGATATCTTCTACGCTGGGTAAGCTGCTCTTCCATTCGTGGGAGAGGGCAGAGGTGAGCTCGTACTTGGATATACCGATGGGGCGGTTGGCATCGCGCAGGGCATATTCTGCCACGACCCGGTTCTTGTTCTTGCAGAGGAGTAGGCCGATGGTCGGGGCATCCTGTGCGGAGCGCATTTGTTCGTCAACAGCGGTGATATAGAAGCCCAGTTGCCCGAGATGCTCAGGCTTGAAGTCTGTGGTTTTCAATTCAATGACCACGTAGCAGTGCAAGCGGATGTGGTAGAACAGCAGGTCAATGTAAAAATCCTCTCCGCCTACGTTCAGATGCACCTGCTTGCCGACAAAGGCAAAGCCCGTGCCTAATTCCAGAAGAAAATCGGACACACGGGAAACAAGTGCCTGCTCCAGCTCCCGCTCCTTGATATCGGTCGCAAGCTCCAGAAACTCCAGCTTGTATGGGTCCTTGAGGGTTTCGCGCGCCAAATCCGATTGCGGCGGTGCCAGCGTGATAGCAAAATTATTCTGCGCCGCCCCGATGCGGCTGGCGGTTCCCAGTTCTATCTGGTGTACCAGTACATTGCGCGACCAGCCGTTCCGGGCGGTCAGTGCTGCGTATTGCAGTCGTTCTTCCTTGGTGGAAAGTTTTGTTTGGAGAGTCAGTAAATGGTACCAGGTTAATTGGTCAAGTGGTGCTTGACTAATTTCCTCAAGGCTCCATGATTCCGCCAGCATGCGCATGTATTTGAGGTTCGTTACCGAAAAGCCCTTCATGTTCGGAAACTCCCTTTTGAGGTCGTCTGCCAGTTGCTGAATGATTTTGCTGCCCCAACCTTGAGTTTTGCATCGATACGAAATATCTGAACCTATATTCCAATAAAGCCGGACCAGCTCGTGGTTGACGGCCAGTGCAGCGCGCTGCTGAGCGGCATGAATCTGTGTCTTGAGCGAGATGAGCCACTCGTTGTATTCATGGGGTATGGGTTCGATTGATGACATGGTGGTTCTGATTTCAGGGGGTGTTGGTGGCCTGCAGGAGAATGACGCAGGATTGCTGGGGGCGGCTCCAGCGGATGGGCAGGCCGGTGGCAAGGAGAGCATCTCCGCCGAGGGTACGGGACTGAATCGGGCAGTGGTAGCCGGTGGAGTCGGGTGCGAGCTCGGTGATGGAGTAGCGCGCGGCAGGGTCGAGCCCGCGCAGGGGGATGCGGGTGTGCTGGTCGGTGTAGACTCGCTGGGTTGTGTAGGCCAGCAGCAGGACCTGATTCCCGTGGGTGTAGAGCAGGGCGCAATCCGGACCTTCGTAGGGGGAGACCAGGCGGTGCAGCTCGCCCAGCTGGGTGATGGGACGCAGCTCCTTGGCGAGTTCTACTCGGGTGCGGATTTCCTCCATTTCGGCCTCGGTGAGCTTGCGTGGGTCGAGCTCCAGCCCCAGGCGGCCGGCCAGCGCCACATCGAATCGGAACTTGAGCGAGGTTTCGCGGCCGGTGTAGCAGTTCGGGCTGGCGGTCACGTGGCAGCCGATGGCATTGGCCGGGAAGAAGTAGGAGGCCGCCCACTGCATGCGGAGGCGATCGCAGGCATCGGTGTTGTCCGACAGCCAGAATTCCTCATGGAAGGCTGCAGCTCCGCAGTCGAGCCTGCCGCCGCCGGCGGAGCAGCACTGGAAGGTGACTTGCGGGAACTCGCTCCGCAGCTGAGCCATGAGCTTGTAGTAGTTTGCAATGTAGTCGAAATACAGGTTGCCCTGAAGCTCCGCTGGCAGGTGGGTGGAGCCGGGGTCGGAGATTTTGCGGTTGCAGTCCCACTTGATGTAGGAGATACCGGGATTCTCCGCCAAAGTGCGGCGCACCGGTGCGTCGATGGCGGTGGCGGGGTTGGCGAGGTCGAGCACGAGCTGGTGGCGTTCCTCGCGCGGGGTGATGCCGGGCAGGCGGATGGCCCATTCCGGGTGGGCGGTGTAGAGCTTGCTGAGCGGGCAGACCATTTCCGGCTCCATCCACAGGCCGAAATCGATGCCGCAGTGGCGGGCGTGGTCGGTGAGCGCCTGCAGCCCGCCAGGGAGTTTGGCGGTATCCGGTTCCCAGTCGCCCAGGGAGGAGGTGTCGTCATCTCGTTTGCCGAACCAGCCGTCGTCCAGCACAAAGAGCTCTACCCCGAGCGCGGCGGTGCGTTCCATCATGGCGCGCAGGGTAGATTCGTGCACATCGAAATGCACGCCCTCCCAGCTGTTGAGCAGGGTGCGGCGGGTTTCCTGCCCGTGGGGCAGCACATGGCGGCGCAGGTAGCGGTGCAGGCTGCGGCTGGCGTGGGCTGCACCGCTGTGGCTGTATACCAGAATGGCGGCGGGCAGCTCTATGCTGTGCCCTGCGGGCAGGGCGTAGGGGCTGTGGGCGAAATCGTGCCCCATGCGGGTATAGAGGTGGCCGTAGCTGCTGTGTTTGAAGCTCAGCTCGTAGTTGCCGCTCCAGGCCAGCGCGCCAAGCAGGCAGGGGCGGCCTTCCTCCTGCACCGGTCCGCCGAGCGAGAGCAGGAAGCCGGGTGTGCCCTCCTGCGCGGTCTTGATGCCGGTGGTGCTGCCTGCGGTGATGGTGTTGCCGCGGGCGATGCTCTGCTCCTGCAGGTAGTTTTCACCACTCCAGCCGCCGCGGAAGCTGCTCAGGTGGTATTCCTGTGCGCGCAGGGGCAGGGCTGCGGAATCTGCCCGCAGCAAGGTGATGCTTCCTTCCCCCTTGTTGGTAATAGTGGCTTGCAGGGTAATGGTATCCTCTGCGGGGTAGATGCAGAGCCGCAGCCGCACCTCCAGCTCAGGGTGGCGGGTATCACCCAGCGTGAACACGGCGCCGTTTCCGGTGGTTTCATGCTGCAGAAGAATCAGGTCACAGCCCTGGGTACCATCCGCATAGCGCAGGTGCAGTGCATATTCACCCGAGTGGTTGCCCCACTGGCCGCGCGAATCAAAATCTGTCGCCATCAGCGGCCATTCGGCTGCGGGTGCTGCCAGGGCATCATCCGCGCAGCTCAGACGCGGCCCCAGATAGCAGAATTGCAGCTTACCCGCTTCAGTAACCCGTAATGAAAGCTGGTTGCGCTCCGTATAAAAGTGCATGCTGTCCATCATTATTCACTATGCACTATTCACTATTAACTACTCCATGGTTCTGGCCTGGCGGCGGGCGGTGCGGAGTCGTTCGCGCTCGGCAAATGCCTGTTTGCCGTCGGGGGTGTTGCGGTCAAGGTCGCGGGCGGCTTCCAGCGCCGCAATGGCTTCCAGAAGCTTGGCTTCGGAGGCCGGGGTGTGCGCACCGCGGTGCATGGTGGCATATTCCTGCATGAGCAGGGGGTAGAGACAGCGGAATCCCAGCCGCTGTTTATCTGCCGGAGTGGCAAAGGGGTGCTCCATGAGCGCCCGGCAGGTACCGATGCACTGCTGCAGCGCATCGCCCTCCAGCGGCCTGACCAGTGCCATGCGGGCAAAGAGCAGGTACTGCTGCGCTTCGAATTTGCGCTTGCGCGCCAGTTGGTCGCGGTCGGGAGCCGTGGCGGCGTGGCGGGCGGCTTCCAGCGTGGCGGTGCTTACTTGCGCCACCGGCATCACGGCGTACGCGCCCTGTGCATCGGCTATCACCAGGCTGGGCAGCTCGGTCACACCTGCCTGGATGGCGTTGGCGGAGTTGATGGCATCGGGCAGGGTGGTGGCTTCATCCACCAGCACCACGTAGCGGCATTCGGCCTGCGGGTCTGCCTGGCGCAGCGGTGCCAGTCGCCTGGCCACCGCGGCGGTGTCGGTGCCTTGCCGGAAATAGACCGTATATTCCTCACCCCCGGCGTGGAGGGCGCAGACGGCCAGCAGGGTGGTGAGGAGCTTGTTCATTCTGCGTCTGTACGGCTGATGGTGATACGCTTGAAGCGTGAATCCGTCTCTTCCGACTGAGTGGCAATGCCCGGGATGGTGGCCAGGAAATTATGCACCAGTCGTCGCTGGTAGGCGTTCAGTTTTTCCATGAGCAGCGGCTTGCCGGTTTTGAGCACCCGCTCGGCGCGCGATTTGGCCCGGCGCAGCAGCTTGGCCTCAGCGCGGGCGCGGTAGTTGTCGCAGTCCACGCGCACGCGGGGCGCCTCGGCCCACCTGGCCTGCACCAGGCGGTTTACCATATACTGCAGATCATCGAGCCGGTCACCTTCCTCACCGATGAGGAAACGGGCATCCGGGCTGTCAATCATGAGACTGATGCCGTCTTCGTAGGGTTCGGTGCTCAGGGAGAACTGGAATCCCAGAGGGGTAAGCAGGGCAGCAGCGGCTTCAGTAGCCAGTTGAGTGAGACGTTCCATGCTTGAGTTTGGGGAAGGGAAGTTGAGGGGTTATTCATCGCGACCGCCGAAGAAACGCAGCAGTATGAGGAAAAGGTTGATGAAGTCCAGATACAGGGCGAGGGCTCCCATCACAGCACCCTTGGCGCGCACCGTCTCGTCCTCGCAGGTGCCCAGTTCCAGCAGGCTCTGGGTGTGGTAGGCGGTGAAGCAGGAGAAAATGACGATGCCCACGCAGGAGATGATGAAATCCATAACCCCGTTGCCCCAGAAAATGTTGATAATTGAGGCGACAATGAGGCCGATGAGCATCATTAGCAGCCCGCGCCCCCAGGCGCCGAGATTGCGCTTGGTGGTGGCTCCGTAGATGGACATGGCGCCGAACATGACTGCCGTGCAGGCAAAGGCTTTGGTCACGGCCGGCAGTTTATATGCCACCAGAAGCGGCCCGAACAGCAGACCCTGAATACCGGCGAATGCCAGCAGCAGGACGGTGAGCGCCCCGGCAGAGAGAAGGTTTGTCCCAAAGCTCATGATGACCACCATGACGATGGTGCCGATAGCAATGAGTCCCTGGTTGTCCTGCACCCACAGAATAGTTGCCAGATCCTGCGCGCAGTAGGCTGCCACACCTGCGGTGAGCAGCATGCAGCCTGCCATCCAGAGGTATACTTTGTTCAGAAAGGCTTTAGCTAAAGCTGCCGTGTTGGCGGCCTGCAGCTGGCCGGTCTCAGGGTACGAATGATGCTCCATGTAGCCATTCTAGCGGCTCATGGGCGGCAAGTCAAGCTGTCTCTGCTGATGTGACGCAAATGGTAGACAAATCAGGGCTCAGGATTCCATCCTTCGGCCATGAGCTTGTCGTATAGTTCCTGAGCTTCGTCCTTCAGGTCAAGAGCCGCCATGCGCACGTAGCGCTCGGCCTGCTTCGGGTCGGCAGGTGAGTTGCTGCCGCCTTTAGCGGTGAGATAGGCCATGTAGACATAGGCTCGTTTCTGCCCTATGGCAGCAGCTTCCTGCAGCAACTTGAGTGCCGCCTTGGTATCGGCCGCCACGCCGAGCCCCTCGTGCTGAGCGTAGGCAAGCAGGATGACGGCGTGGGGTACGCCGACGTTGGCAGCTACGTTGAGGTAGTGCAGGCCCTTGCGGGTATCCTGCGGCACACCGAGCCCGCGCAGCAGCATGATGCCCGCTGCAGTTCCACATGTGGCATTGCCGATGATGGCGCCGCGGTCAAAGTGGCGGTAGGCTCGCTCCTTATCCACGTTGAAGCCGCATTTGCCGTGGTAATTCACGCTGCCCAGCCAGAACGAGGCAGATACATTATCCATCATGGCGGCAAGCTTGATGAAGGCGCGGCCTGCGGCATCGTTGTGCTCGATGCCGGCTTCTTTGAGTACAGGGTTTTCCGGGTCGCCATCTGTCATGGCAGACCCCAGAGCGAAGAGCGCATCTGCGCTATGCAGGCGCACTGCTTCTTTCAGCAGAGCGTAGCTTTCCTTGGGAGCTTTGCGGGAACTGAGTGCGGAAAGCGCATAAAGTGCTTCCGGGTTGCCTTTTTCTGCCGCCTTGCGGAGCATGTTCACCTGGTCAACGGTGGTCGGAGCCTGACTGGCCAGGAAGTAGATGACATGGTGGTTGCCGCGGTCAATTTCGTTTTTTACCTCCGGGCGTTCAAGGTCTGACCAGCTGCTCAGGCGGCCGCTCATCTGCAGCCATTTGAAGCGGGGAATCATGCTGCCGCTCTTGCAGGCTTCGAACATGTATTTTTCAGCGCCTTTTTCATCCTGCTTTGTGCCGATGCCCAGCTTCATGCACATGCAGACGTTGATTTTGGCGGCATCGAATCCGGCATCGGCTGCTTTGCGTACCAGTTCGTAGGCTGCTTTTACTTCCGGGCTTTGCACTTCGTTGCGAGCCACGCGCGAGAGCCGGCGGTCTCCCACAAATTGGCAGGCTGCAGGTTTGCCTTCTGCTGCGGCTTTTTCCATCCAGCTCATCACCGCCAGCTCATCATTGGTGGCTTCAAGAATCTCTCGCAGGGGTAAGCAGAAGTCATATGCATTATCCTTGAACAACTGGTCCAGGTGCCCGAGGAAGCGGGCGTATGCCTCCGGGTGGGCCTCCGGGGCGGTGTTTTCTGCGCGAGGGGCATCCGGCGTGAAGGTCAGTTCCACCTTCTTCACCGGCATTGTGGTCGCTGGTGCGGGCAGAAACTGCTTTACGGCATCGGCAAAGGCCTGGTCATCGGCAATCGACTGTGCCGCGGCCGGCAAAACGGAAAGAGCAAGAAAAGGAAGTACGCGCTGCATGGTATGCTCTGCATTCTACATGAGCCCGCTCGCGAGTGCAAGCGCGTTTTGCGTTCTCGCCTTGAACGTTCAGGCCATCGGCCTGAATATCGTCCATGCGCAGCATGGATATCGTTTTTGCCGACAGGCAAAAATATCGTTCCGGCCGCAGGCCGGAATATCGTTTCCTATTGCGTCCACGTCGTTGGTGCGGCGCTTGGAGAAGTTTAACCTTGGGTTTTTGCAATACGTGTGCTGAATTCAACCTTGGGTTTTTGCAACACTAGTGATGAATTTAACCTTGGGCTTTTGCAAATTGGTATTGACAGTGAATCAAAAAGAGAATATAACTATGAACACAGAATAGAGGCCATGAAAAGATACGCAATAGAGAAGCTGAAAAAATGGAAGGATCACCCCTTTCGTAAGCCACTTCTGCTGATGGGGGCGCGCCAGGTGGGGAAAACCTGGCTCATGCAGGAATTCGGCCGTCTGCATTTCAAAAACGTGGCCTACATCCGCTTTGATAACAGCGAACGAGCGCGTCGCGCATTCAGTATAGACTTTGATATCCCGCGTCTGCTGGAGGCCATTTCCATCGAAGGTAAATGCGTTGTCGAACCGCAGAATACGCTCATCATTCTGGACGAAATTCAGGAATGCCCCGCCGCACTCACCTCATTGAAGTATTTTTGTGAGGAGGCCAGGGAATACGCTGTTGTGGCGGCTGGTTCTCTGCTGGGTGTAGCTGACCATGTGGGCACGGGGTTTCCCGTTGGAAAGGTTGACCGGTTGAATCTGTACCCCATGAGTTTCTGCGAGTTTCTGGAAGCCACCGGGCAAGCCCAGCTTGCGATTTTGCTGCAGAAACGGGATTGGAAACTCATCAACCACTTTGAAGACCTCTATATCCGCCATTTGCGCACCTATCTGTACGTGGGTGGAATGCCCGGCGTGGTGCAGGTATACGATAAACTGCGGAATTTTGAAGAAGTGCGGCAGGCTCAGCTCAATTTGCTGCGAGACTACCGCGAGGATTTCAGCAAACACGCGCCAACCGAATCCCAACCCAGGCTGAATATGGTGTGGGACTCTGTGCCCCAGCAGCTGGCCCGGGAAAACAAACGCTTTGTTTATAGCGATGTTTACGATGGTGCCCGCCGCAAAGCCCTGGAAATTCCCCTGCGCTGGTTGCAGGATGCCGGATTGATTCATCCCGTGCCCCGTATTAAAAAGCCGGCTCTGCCCATGTCGTCCTACTGGGAAAGCGGCATCAGCAAGGTGTATTTCCTGGATGTCGGCCTGCTATCCGCCGTCAGCGGGCTGGATGCCGGTACCCTGCTGGACGGTGACGATATCTTCAGCGAATTCAAAGGTGCTCTGGCAGAACAATTTGTGCAGCAGGAACTTCGCGCCACGTGTGACCTGGCACCCTGCTACTGGGCCAGCGAAGAAAAGAATGCCAAGGCCGAGGTGGATTTTCTCTGTACCCTGCGTGGCAATATCATCCCCATCGAAGTCAAGAGCGGTGGCAATCTGCGGGCTCGCAGTCTGCTGGTCTACTGCCAGCGATTCCAGCCGCGCCATGCCGTCCGCACCTCCCTGCGCCCCTATTCCACCAGTGAATACGCGTTCAAGACGCCTCAACACGCTCACCCCGCCACACTGCTCACCGATCTGCCGCTCTACGCCATTTCCCAGCTGGCGGCAGTCATCGAGTAGCAGGCGCCCACGGCACAGCATCATTATTTCACCAACACTGCTGCGCTGCTTTGTAACAGCCCCTGATTCCATTCCGGAATCAGGGGCTGAAGCCTTAGCTACTGCCGTAATTGCAGGCTCATTTCCTTCTGCGGCGGGCGGCGAGTGCAGCCAGCGCCAGCAGGCTGAGGGTGGCTGAGGCTGGCTCGGGGATATGAACCACTGTTAAACTGCCGACCTCGGGCATATAGTTCAGGTAGTACTGTCCGTTACCGGTCAGATTGCTGAATACATCCCCCCCACCCACACGCGGACGGAGTACTTGTCGGCAGTCTGCTTCTGTTTGAACAATCATCCCGATTTCTGAAGAACTTTTCCATGTGTGTTCCTTGATAACCTCGCATGTGGTTATTTGCAAGGTGAAATGATAGCGTCTTTCAAAGGTTCCTGGATGTTGTTTAACAGGTAGATAGCACCGCTGGGCGAAAGATGATCATCGTCTACGTACATGCAGGTCTGACCAGGTAGAAGCAATGGCTGAGAATTCCTGTGTCGGAAAAAGGCAGATGTCACCCACACAATCCGAGCCAATCCGGATTTTTCCAGTTTCTGAAATACAGCCGCAGCTTCTTTCTGCCTTTCTTCATATTCCTTTAAGGTCACGCCGGTCACGTTATGATTGAGGCGGAACAAGGCAAAACGATTCAGAATTTCGGGAACAGAAATGCCCTGCTCCGGAACCGAAGAGATGATGACAACATTCTTCCCCATATTGCGCAGTCTGCGGCACAAATTCGTGATGCCCGTTTCAAATATTTCTGCTGCGGTACCCGTCTTCTCATCGTGGCGTTTGTAAGTAACTTTTTTGCCCGATTCGTTTGCCCAGCCCTGGCTACGGACAGCCCACCGGTTTGCCAGAACTACAGTCCTAATCTCCTGTCTGGTTCTCAGCCAGCTGAGGATCTGTTCAATCCATTCGGCGTTGTCGGGGTAGGTATCGGAATATGTGTTTTCCAGCAGCGTGTGCTTTCGATTGATGTACAGACCATTGATGCCTGTTGCAGCAGAGAATTCATGAAAACCGGGAGCCAGAGCCATGGCATGAGAATCCCCCCAGAGAACGTATTGGATATTCTGTTCCTCGCCCAACAACATAAGTGAATGAGGCGTTCGGTTTTCACTCTGTGGCCAGTCCGGGTCAGGGTAATTCTGAGCAGATGGGGCGTGGCCATCCCAGTATTGCTCCACATGTACTTTTTTATTCAGCACTTCCCAGACAGATACTTTTCGGACGATGTAAGTGGAAGCCAGGGTAATGGCAATGATGACAAAGGCCAGATAAAAATAACGGGAGGATTTCCACTTGCTTTTTCTGACCGGCAGTTCGATATAACGCCACGATAAGATACTGATACCAAAACTGAGGAAAATTGCCATCAGATTGATGACAGGGGATGATATGTAGCCATGCAATCCATAACGGCAAAACACCAGAAGAGGCCAGTGAAATAAGTACAGAGAGTAGGATATCTTACCTACAAAAACCAGCGACCGGCTTTCCATGATATGCCTGATGGGGCCACTACCTCCGCACAACAACAAAACAACTGCGCAAACGATGGGAATGATGGCAATTACTCCAGGGAATGGGGCGGCATCCGAAATAAGGAAAAAGGCGCTCAATAGTGCAACTAAAGCCAATAATCCGATTCTGGACTTCAGGAAGTTATCTCGCACATGAAGAGCCAGCAAGCTGCCTGCCATGAGTTCCCACGCACGGAAAGGTAGCCAGAAAAACGCGGTTGTTGCCTGTGCGGTGAAATGCGTTACATATATATTGAGGAACAGTGATATGAACGAACCTATCCATATCGCCAACTTAAGGTGGCGAGGTGTCCATTTATGGAAAAACGCAAGGAGCAGTGGAAAGAATATGTAGAATTGCTCTTCGACGCTTAATGACCACAGATTAAGCAATGCGTTTTCATGCGCCGCCGGGGCAAAATATCCGGAGGTGGAGTCAAAGTATATGTTCGCGATGAAAAAGGCACTTGTCTTGGCTGCGGTAGTCAGCAATAATAACTTTTCGCCATAAAACAGCACGAGCCCAATACCTAAAGAGAATAAGATGACGGCCAGATACGCCGGCAGGATGCGGCGGATACGGCGAACATAGAACGCGGATATGGAATACTGCCCTTTATCCAGATCTGTCAACAATCCTTTTGTAATCAGATAACCTGATATAACGAAAAACACATCTACGCCCATGTATCCCCCCGAGCATAAAGCGGGAAAAGCGTGGTACAGCAGAACTGATAAAATGGCAAATGCGCGGAGTCCATCAATGTGAGGGTAGTACTGTCCCCGTATTAGGCCGGAAGTAGTTCCGTTGTGCAAAGCGGTATTGTCAGACTGATTCGGTATTCGCATAATTTTTTACCAGTCTAAGGATTCGGAATCCGTAAATAGCGGATTTTTGAACATTATACCCACAACGAGTTATCCATGACAGAACCTTCCACGGTCCAGATGAAAAGCAGAACCCTGTATCTGATAATACTTTGATTAAAACAGTTTGTATGGTTGACTTACGGATTCCGAAAGCGACGAACAATGAAGGTAGAACTGACGAGAGAAGAAATGGCGGCGCTGGCTGTATTAAGAAGTGCCGGGGAGGATTTGATGGAGGTGGCAATTATCGCCAAAGAGGCGATGGAGGCCGGGCGGGGAAAGCCGAAGAGGGCGAGAAGGTGCATCGCCGCAGGTGCCGAGGAGTTGAAGAAGCAGGAACGCACCGTGTCGTTTGAAAAGGCAGTCGCCTTTGCGCTGGAGTCGCGGCGGGAGAGGCGGGTGCGGACGGTGTACGATTTCCGGTATTTCACGCGGCGGTTCATGAAGCGGTGTCCGGGGCTGGCGCGGCGGAAGGTGCGGGCGATTACGGCGCAGGAGTGTGCGCAGTATATTGAGATGGCCTTTGATACACCGCGGCAGCGGCAGAAGGCGCGCTTAATTCTCAGCGGGGTATTCGGCACGGCGGTGAAGCGGGGCTGGTGCAGCGAGAATCCTGTTTCAAAGGTGGAGGCGCCGCGGGTGGTGGAGAAGCAGGTGCCGATTCTCTCGCCGCAGGAGATTAAGGACTTGCGGCAGACGGCGGAGGTTTTCCTGGGTGGCAGTTGTGCGGCGGCGGTGGGGATGATGCTGTATGCGGGCATCCGTCCGCACGAGGTGGCACGGCTAAGCTGGGAGCAGGTGGATTTGCGGGAGCGGGCAATTTATATTCTGCCGCAGCACAGCAAGACGGGCGGCGCCCGGCGGGTGACGATTCACAAGCCGCTGCTGAGGATTCTGCGGGCTCATCGCCGGGCGGATGGAGAGAGGATATGCCCGCCGGGCTGGCTGCGGCACTGGCGGGAGCTGCGCCGCGCAGCGGGGTGGAGTGGTGAGAAGTCTTGGCCGCAGGATGCGCTGCGACATACGTATGCGAGTTATCATCTGAGCCATTTCCGCAGCTATGCGGAGCTGCAGGTGGAGATAGGTCACCGGGATGCTACGCTGCTGCGAACCAGGTATGTGGACCAACGCGGAGTGCGCTCCTCTGCCCAATTCTGGGCAGCGTGAAAAGGATTGACAATTGACTATTGACGATTGACAAATAGAAAGTTTGTGCGCCCGAAGGGCGCGGGAAAATTTATCCCACAGGCGCGGAGCGGCTGTTTTCACGATAGGGGCAAAAGTTTCCCAATGCTTGTGGGGGCGTGGCTGATTGCTCCATTGGGAACGATATCCGCGAGTAGGGGCTCGCGGACGTTAGATTAAACCCACAGCAATTTCATCTGCCACCAGCCGGCCGGAGCGGGTTAGTATCAGTCTGCCGTCTTCTGCTATGGTGGCCAGTTCTTCTTTCAGGAGCATGCTGGTGAAAGTACTGTCCTGCGGGCGGAGCATGGTGGGCGGCAGACCTTCATCTGTGCGGAGAAGGAGCCCCAGCAGTTCGGTGCGGCGGGTGGCGGGGTCGAGTTGCTCCGCGGTGCCGGGGGGCAGGCTGCCGCTTTGCAGGGCTGCGGTGTAGGCTGCGGTATCGCCGGCGTTGCAGTAGCGGATGCCGCTCATGGTGCCCACGGCGCCGGGGCCGAGTCCGCAGTAGTCCTCGCCGTGCCAGCAGGCCAGATTGTGTTGGGATTCGCACCCCGTGCGGGCGTAGTTGGATATTTCGTAGTGGCGGTAGCCGGCAGCGGTCAGCAGTTCATCTGCCAGGGTGAACATGGCTACATCCGTCTCCTCGTCGCCGGCTTCGGCTCCGTAGTGGCGGAAGAAGTCGGTATCTTCCTCGTAGGAGAGGTTGTAGGTGGAGATGTGGTCGGGTTGCAGTTCGATGGCGCTGCGCAGGGAATGCTCCCACTGCTGCAGGGTCTGCCCCGGCAGCGAAAACATCAGGTCGATGTTCACCTGCGGAATCCCTGCATCGCGCAGCAGCTGCACGCTGGTGGCTACATCTGCCGGGCTGTGTTCGCGCCCCAGTAGTTTTAATAAGCCCGGGTCAAAACTCTGCACGCCGAGTGAAACGCGGTTGATGCCCAGTTGCCGCCAGTGCTGTACCTTGGTGGCGGTGAAGGTGGCGGGATTGCTCTCGAAGCTCCATTCCTGAATCTGGCTCAGGTCGAGCCAGTCGCGCAGGCCGTTTACCAGCAGTTCCAGATGCGTGGGTGAGAGCATGCTCGGCGTGCCTCCGCCGAAATAGATGGTGCCGGGAGCAGTGCCCTGCGGCAGTCGCAGCTGCGCCTCTTTTGCCACGGCCTGCGCGTAGCCTCGTATATCACTGCGTCCCGGTGTGTGCTTGAAAAAAGCACAGTAGGGGCAGATGCGGTGGCAGAAGGGAACGTGGATGTAGAGGTGCATGCTTTCGGAAAAACAGAGGGCCGGGGTGCACCCGGCCCTCGTTGAAATGGTGAAATACCGCTGGCTTTACAGCTCGGCAGCAGCCGGGGTGTCCAGGAAGTACTTGGCGTCAGCGTGCTTCTGCAGGTAGGAAGCGGCTACGTCGATGGTCACCGGGCCGTTGATGGCCTTGTTCACGATGGAAGCCTTCTTCTCGCCCCAGGCCATGAGACGCACCTTCTTGGCGCCCATGATGGTGGCCACACCCATGGTGATGGCGGTGCAGGGCACGTTCTCGAAGCCGCCGAATGCGGGAGCGGCGTCGGTCTTGGTCAGGTCGTCCAGGTGCACCTGGCGGGTGATGGTGGTGTCATCGGAGCCGGGTTCGTTGAAACCGATGTGACCGGTGCGGCCGATGCCCAGAATCTGGAGGTCGAGGCCACCGCAATCCTTGATCTTCTGCTCGTAAGCGGCGCAGTGAGCGGGGATTTCCTCAGGAGCGAGGGTGCCGCAGGGCAGGTTGATGTTTTCGGCGGGGATGTCGATGTGGTTGAAAAGATTGGTGTGCATGAAGTACCAGTAGGACTCCACGTGGTCGTGGGGCAGGCCGGTGTATTCATCCAGGTTGAAGGTGGTCACGTTCTTGAAGGAGAGACCCTCTTCCTTGTGCAGGCGGATGAGCTCAGCATAGAAGGGGAGAGGAGTAGCACCCGTGGCCAGACCCAGCACCACACCCTTGCCTTCGGCGGCGCGGCTGCGGATGAGTTCAGCAACTTCAGCGGCCAGCGTCTTGGCGGCGGCTTCCTTGGTTTCGAAAACTTCGTATGTCATAGCGCGCGTATTGTATTATGCGTCGATGAAAATTTCAACCCTAAACTACTATTTCTTGCTAAAATAAACAAAAAAATCATATTTTTCTAAAAAAAGGCTTGCATTAGCATTATTCGTGTGGTAAGCTGCCGCCGCACACAGCATCTGCCGCTGTAGCTCAGGGGTAGAGCAACGCATTCGTAATGCGTGGGTCGTCAGTTCAAATCTGACCAGCGGCTTCTCCCTAGAGAAACACCAGATGCAGGGTGCTCACAGACAAAGTGCCTCCTTAGCTCAGTTGGTAGAGCAGTTGACTCTTAATCAATTTGTCCGCGGTTCGAGTCCGCGAGGGGGTACCAGTCTGTGAGCAGCCGGGTGATGCAGCAATGCCTCCTTAGCTCAGTTGGTAGAGCAGCTGACTCTTAATCAGTTTGTCCGCGGTTCGAGTCCGCGAGGGGGTACTCACAGTTTCGTATGAGAGGTAAGGGGTGGCCTGCAAGCAGGTCGCCCTTTTTGTTTTTCAGAATCTGCAATATTTTGTTAGCAGGGCAGAATGAATCCTTGCAACGCGTGCGCGAAAGGAGTAGAATGCCCGAGTTACATGCGATATTATATACTCAGGCGCCTGCTGATGATGCCCATCACCTTGATTGGCATCACGGTTCTGGTTTTCTTCCTGACCCGTATGGTGCCGGGTGGTCCGGTGGAGCGCATGTTGCAGGAGCAGGCTATAGGTGCCCTGGTGGGTGAGAAAGCCGTGGGGCAGGCGAGCTCGCGCCCCGGAAATGATGAGTTGGAGCGGCTGGAGGAATTGTTTAACCTGCAGGAACCTATCTGGAAAGCCTATCTGCAGTGGCTCGGGTTGCTGCCGCATGAGGTGGAAATCGCAAAAGCTGAGTTCAACGAAGAAGGCGTTGCTACCATCACCATAGCATCTGCCAGCGGTAACGCCGTAGCGCTGGAGGTGACCCGCGAGGGGAATCTGCCTCAATATCTCGCACCGGAGTGGATGCAGGAGGAAGGCTGGGAAGTGCGTCTGGAATCCCCCTCAGACCGCGCCCGGCGTCTGGCCCGGCGACAGAATATCACCGATGCGGATGAAATAGCCACACTTGCCGGAACTCCGGCATGCCGCCGGTGGCGTGCGGTTGCGAGCCGACGGTCATTCCAGGGGGTGCTGCAGGGGAATCTGGGGCTTTCGTATAAATACAGCGAACCGGTCATGGATATGATGCTTGACCGCCTGCCTGTTTCTCTGTACTTTGGTCTGCTGGGGGCCTTGATTACCTATGTGGTGAGTGTGCCGCTGGGGGTATTCAAGGCGCTGTGGCACCGCAGCCCGTTTGACAGCTGGAGCAGTGTGCTGATTTTCATGGGCTATGCAGTACCGGGCTTTGCGCTGGGGGCGGTGATGCTGGTGTATCTGGGTGCTCGGCTGGAGTGGTTCCCGCTGTATGGCTTGGTGAGCCCGGGGTTTGAGTGGATGCCGTTCAAGGACCAGATAGCGGATTTGTTCATGCATAGCGTGCTGCCGCTCACCTGCTATGTGGTTTCCACCTTTGCCGTGACCACCATGATGATGAAGAACAGCCTCATGGAGCACCTGGCTGCAGATTATGTGCGAACCGCGGTTTCCAAGGGGGTGTCTTTCCGCCGCGCGGTCTGGGGGCATGCGTTCCGCAATTCGCTCATCCCCATTGTTTCCACCCTCGGTAATGTCATCTGCACGGTGGTGGGCGGCTCCATCCTCATTGAGCGGGTGTTCGATATTCAGGGTTTCGGTATGCTGAGCTTCCAGGCTTTGCTGGACAAGGACTATTCGCTTATCATGGGCACCCTGCTGCTTACATCGGTGCTCATTATTATTGGTAACCTGATTTCAGACCTGCTGGTGGCGCTGGTCGATCCCCGCGTGCGATTTGAGTAATGACTAAGAACCGGATAGCGTTGATTCTGATACTGGCGGCACTGCTCGGTTCGCTCGGGGAACTGTGTGGCTGGCTGCTGCCCACCATATCGTGGCCGTTTACGGTGAGCCGCGAGGTGCCGCTGCTGCGGTGTGATGCATCTGTGGCGCCGCTGCTGGCAGATGGTGGTTCTGTGCATTGGTTTGGCTGGTTATTCATGCTGCTGCTGTTGCTTGCGGGTGTGTACCTGCTGGTGCGCAGAAGCTCTAGCCTGCGCCTGCCGCCGGAGTATGCCAAGCGAGTGGAGAGGTTCAAGAAAATACGCCGTGGCTACTGGTCGTTGATTGCATTTGGAGTCATCATGCTGCTGGCGGCCATGGATCAGTTGCTGGTGGGGAGTCGCGCTCTTCTGGTGATACACGATGGTGGCTGGTACAGCCCCGCGCTTACACGAGCCGTGCTGCCGGGTTCCACCTTCGGTGTGAAGGGGGCTGCAGGTAAGGCTGAGGCAGATTACCGCGCTCTCAAGAAGCGCTCCGGAGAGCCGGGGGCTCCTTCGTTGGTCATCATGCCGCTCGTACCCTACGATCCTACCATGGATGCCGCTGAGTTCCCGTCTGAGAAGCTCGTGTGGCGCGATGGGTTGCTCTATGATGAAGACGGAGAAACGCTGTACAATGGCCTGGCCTGCCGCATGTATAAGAACGGTCAGCTGCATCTGCGCCAGCGTTACCGCAAGGGCTTGCCCGATGGTCACGTGCAGGGCTGGCTGCCCAATCGCACAGAGGTGTATTCGGCCACATATCAGGCCGGCAAATTGCTGGACGAACGCTACCACAGCACCGTGGGACTGGAGCGTTTCCTGACGCTGACCCCGGCTGAAAGTGAATGCAAGGTATATTATCATCCTGCACCGCCGCTCACAGGTGGTCACCTGCTGGGCACGAACAGTCAGGGCGCGGATATTCTGGCGTATCTCTACGGTGGCCTGCAGGTGAATATCAAGGCGGCATTGTTGTACCTGCCGGTTATTTACGCTATAGGCCTTACGCTGGGTATGCTCATGGGGTATTTCGGTGGCCGGTTTGACCTGGTGACGCAGCGATTCATCGAAATACTTTCGCAGTTACCTTTCCTGTTTGTGGTCATGATAGTGTCAGACTTCGTGCCATTGGATTTGCGTGGGCTGTTCCTTATCCTGACCCTGCTGGCCATGTTCGGGTGGATGCACATGACTTATCTGGTGCGTACCGCCACCATGAAAGAGAAGACCCGCGATTATGTGGCTGCAGCCAAAGTCATGGGTGCCGGCACGGCACATATTCTGCTGCGCCACATTCTGCCGAATCTGCGCGGTATAGTGGTGACGCTCATGCCTTTCAGTGTGGCAGGTGTCATTCTCTCGCTTGCTTCGCTGGACTATCTGGGATTCGGCCTGCCGGAGACCTACGCCAGCTGGGGGCGCCTGATGAATGATGGTTTGTCGAAACTTTCGTCTCCCTGGATGGTGTCCAGCGCTTTCTTTGCCCTGGTAGGCACGCTGCTCATTGTAACGTTCATAGGCGAGGCTCTGCGCGAGGCCTCCGATCCGCGTCGCCACTCTTATTACGAATAATATGGGCATGATGAACCGCTTTTCCAGCCTTATCCGTGTGGTGCAGCTTTCTCTGGTTGCACTCACGGGGCTTTTCCTGTTCTCCGGGTGTGAGGATGATTCGAGCTCTCGCGGGTTGAATTGGAAACACCCCATGGACCTGACTCTGCCCCCGGGCTTTGCGGAAGATGCCGATGTGCCCATGTACACCAAACGCTGGACCATGCCCCCCGGATTCCAGGGCTTCCCGGAGCGTTGGAATGCCCAGGTGCGTGACTATGTGGAGCGGAATCTGGAGGAAAGTCGCCAGGTGTGCGAAAGCGCCATGGTTCAGTATCTTACCTCGGCTCCTGGAAGCGCCCGCCAGCAGCGCGCCCGTCTCCGTTTTCTGAATACCTGGCCCAACCTCATTAACCTCAGCCGCCGCTGGAATGAGGGCGATTATCTCGTTTTCCTCCGTGAAAATCAGCTGCCCGAGAATCTGGAGTGGCACGATGGCCAGGACCAGCCTGAACTCGGCAGTCCCAAGGCGGTGAAGGGTGGTACCCTGCGCCTTGCCATTCAACGCTCATTCCCCAGTACTTTCCGCGTATTTGGCCCGAACAGCAACAACGCTTTCCGCCGGTACATTTATGATGATATAGACCTGCCGCTCATACGCCTGCACCCAGGCACCGGCAGAATTATTCCCGGCACGGCAGACCGTTGGGCCGTTTCGGCAGATGGTCGCACTGTTTATTTCCATATCGATGAGGCGGCTCGCTTCTCCTCCGGCGCCCGGCTCACGACGCGTGATTTCATCACCTCGCTTTTTGTGCGCACCTCGCCCCACAGCCGCGAGCCTTTCTACAACGAGTATTACATGGGTAATTTCTCGCGTATCGCGGTTTATGGCAACCAGTATCTGGCTGTCACCCTGGCAGCGGCGCGTCCATTTGCTCCGTATTTTGCTTCGGTTCCTCCCAGTTGCACGTCGTTTTACGCTGAATTCGGGCCGGATTACCCCACGCGTTATCTCTGGCGAGTGGCTCCCACCACCGGTGGTTATACCGTGAATCCCTATGATGTCATCATGGGCCGCCAGGTCAGCCTCATCCGTGTGCCCGACTGGTGGGCTGCCGACCGCCGCTATACCCGCTATTCCTGCAATGTTGACCACATTGTCTACCAGTTTGTTTCGGAAAACACGAAGATGCGGGAGCTGTTCCGCCTGGGAGAGCTGGATATCTTCAACGCCCGAGAGGCCGATGTCTGGTACGAGGGGCTGGAAATCGACCCCGTACACCGCGGACTTATTCAGCGCGTGCATTTCAGCAATATCTGGCCGCGCAACTGTTTCGGTTTCCACCTGAACTGCTCACAGCCTCCTTTTAATGAGAAAATGATGCGCCGCGGGTTCCACCATGCGCTCAATATCCAGAAGGTGCTGGACCTTGTTTTCCGAGGCGATTACACGCGTCTGGGGTCGTATTTCTCCGGATTCGGGGAGTACAGTGATGAGAGTATCAAAGCGCTGCCGTTCTCTCCCTCCCGCGCCCGCGAGTGCTTTGCCCGTGCCGGTTACACGGAAGAGGGGCCGGATGGTATTCTGACCAAACCCGATGGCACCCGCCTGCAGGTGGTAGTCAGCAGCCGCATTGATCCGCTGTATACCAATTGCATGAATATTCTGCGCGAGGAGGCCGCCCGCTGTGGTCTTGACCTGCGCGTGGACCAGGTGGATGATACCGTGCATTATTCACGCGTGATGGCCAAGAAGTATGAAGCCGCTATCTTCTCCTGGGGCTTCTCGCCGCCGCTGCCGGATCCCTCGCCTTTCTTCGATTCATCCTACGCCTTCAATTCGGATGGTACCCCCATGTCCGGGTCTACCAATATCACGGCCACGAATTCCCCCTCGCTTGACCGTGCTATTCTTGCTTGCAAGGCCGCCACTACCGAAGCCGAGGCCGCAGCTGCGCATCACCATGCTCAGCAGCTCATTGCTGCCACGCTGGCCTGGGTGCCCGGGTGGACCACTTCATACTGGCGTTTTGCCCAGTGGCGCTGGGTGCGCTGGCCCGATGAACCCGGGTGCCGCTTCTGTCCGCCGCGCTACTACGACCCGTTGGACAGTCACCTGTACTGGATTGACGAAAAGGTGAAGTCAGAAACCCTGAAAGTGCGCAACACCGGTGAGGTGTTCCCTGAGTCCGACCTGGAAATTCCCCTGCCTCCTGAACCTTCTGCCGAGTCATGAGTGTATCCCCCAATCTGCTGGAAGTGAATAACCTTTCCGTCGGGTTCGAGACTGAACGTGGTCTCTCGCTGGCGGTGGATGATATCAGCTTTGTGGTGCCCCGCGGCAGCTGCGTGGGTATCGTGGGAGAAAGCGGCTGCGGCAAGAGCGTGACGGCCATGAGCCTGGTGCGCCTGCTGCCCCAGCCTACGGGTAAGATTCTGCCCGGCAGCCGGATTATGTTCGATGGCGAGGACGTGGTGAACATGTCGCAGCGTCGCCTGCGAGAACTGCGTGGCGGGCGTGTCGGCTTCATTTTTCAGGAACCTATGAGTGCCCTCAACCCGGTGCATACCATCGGTGACCAGATTGCTGAAACGCTCATGCTGCACCGCAATATGACCGCCGAAGCCGCCTGGGTGGAGGCTATCAACCTGCTGAACCGCGTGCGCATTCCCAGCGCCGCCGTCTGCGCCAACCAGTATCCCGGTTCACTTTCCGGCGGTATGCGCCAGCGCGTGGTTATCGCTATGGCACTTGCCTGCCGCCCGGAGCTCATCATTGCCGATGAACCTACCACCGCACTCGACGTCACCGTGCAGCAGCAGATTCTGGATTTGCTGCGCGGGCTGCACGAGGACCTGGGTGCTTCTTCCCTCTTGATTACGCACGATCTTGGCGTGATAGCCCAGCACTGCAACCGCGTTATCGTCATGTATGCCGGGCGCATCGTGGAAAGCGCTCCTGTGGAAGAACTCTTTGCCAACCCTTGCCATGCTTACACGAAGGCGCTGCTGGCAGCTATGCCCCGCCGGGATTATCCGCGCAAGACCATGCTCCCCTCCATTCCCGGTCACGTGGCCTCCATTCGTGACCAGGTGAAGGGCTGCCGCTTCTGCCAGCGCATGGGGGTACCCGTGGAGGAACTCACCGTGCGTTACCCCATGGTCGAGGTAGCTCCCGGCCACCGTGTGGAGGCCTGCCCCCGCTGCACCGGCATCTCCGCCGGGGTGTAACTTGACACGGCGATATTTATTGCTGATGCTGCAGGCCGGAACGATGCCAGGGCCTGTTTCAGATTTGCTGACTCATTCTGCCAGTCAAAATTGGAATTTGCAGAAGTACGAGGTACGAGGTGGGAAGTGCGAAGTATAAAGTCAGGCAGGCTGCGCCTGCAGGTGTTTTCTATTGATAACAAATGGCGAGCCGCAAGGCTCGCGGAACTTTCACTTCGTACCTCCCACCTCGTACTTC
>JAZONE010000002.1:0-15203 GCA_045654325.1 Akkermansia sp. | reverse complement strand
TAATAAGTCAGCGGCTCTCAACAAATTGGACTTTGGCGAGCCAACAGCGAGCGGGAATTTGAGCCCGTAGGGCGGCATATCAATAGCGAGGGGTAGAGCCCGACACGCGTAGCGTTGGCGGGCGGAACCCCTCGTATGCAATAAATAATCCGGAACCCGTGAAACGGGTGACAGAAGCCGTGGAAGGGTTGAATGCCAAAGCCCTATGTCACCCGTTTCACGGGTTTTATTTGTTTATTTATCAAACGAGGGGTTGCGAGAGGCACGCTTTCGCGCGCCCCTCTTCACCCCTCGCTATTGATATGTCGCACGCTGACGCGGGCTTTAAAGTTTCGTTCGCTTCGCTCACCTCAACAACTCCCAATTTTTCGATGATTGCTAATTATTCCAACGCGTAAATAAAGGATTTTTCAATCTCTGAGTGACAATCGGATTCAAATCTTATTGCTAACGCACAAAATCCGTGCTAGAATGGGGGCTGTATGAAGAAGTTCAAAATCGGTCTGGTGGGCCGCATCATCATCGCTATGGTTCTCGGCATGGTTCTGGGTGGGCTGCTGCCGCTCAAGGTCATTCGTGCGTTCAGCACATTCAACGGCCTGTTCAGCCAGTTCCTCGGGTTCATTATCCCCCTGCTGATTCTGGGACTGGTGGCACCGGCTATTGCCGACATCGGCAAGAAGGCGGGGCGCATGCTGCTGGGAACCACTGCGCTGGCCTACACGGCCACGATTATTTCCGGTTTTGCCTCATACGTGACCGCTGCGGGAATCTTCCCCTCGCTCATTGACCCCAACTCTCTGGGAACCACCATGGCACAGGGAAATGAGGCCGCCCCGTACTTCAGCATTGAGATTGCGCCGCTCATGGGCGTGATGACAGCGTTGATTCTTGCCTTTATCCTGGGCTTAGGCATGGCCAATCTGCGCGGCATGGCGCTGCATGCCGCCTTCAATGACTTCCGGGATATCATCTACCGCACCATCGGCCGGGTCATCATCCCCCTGCTCCCCATCTTCATCTTCGGTATTGTGCTGAACATGTCCTATTCCGGCCAGGCTATGAGCATCCTGACGGTATTCATCAAGATTATCGGTATCATCTTCGTGCTGCACATTGCCGTGCTGCTGTTCCAGTACTGCGTGGCAGGTCTCTTTGCCCGTAAGAATCCGCTGCTCATGCTCTGGCATATGCTGCCGGCCTACATCACCGCCCTGGGCACCCAGTCCAGCGCAGCCACGATTCCCGTGACCCTTCGCCAGACGATTGCCAACGGCGTGAACAAGGACGTGGCCGGGTTCGTGGTGCCGCTCTGCGCCACCATTCACCTCTCCGGCAGCACGCTCAAGATTGTGGCCTGTGCCATTGCGCTCATGCTCATGCAGGGAGAAGCCATCGAGTTCACCCATATGGCCGGATTCATTCTCATGCTCGGCGTGGTCATGGTAGCGGCTCCCGGTGTGCCGGGTGGAGCCATCATGGCGGCACTCGGCGTGCTGCATTCCATGCTTGGTTTCGGTGATAATGAGCAGGCTCTCATGATTGCCCTCTACATCACCATGGACAACTTCGGCACCGCCTGCAACGTGACCGGCGACGGCGCACTGGCGGTCATCATCAACAAGTTCTACAAAGCTCCCGCAGAGGGCGAAGCTGCCTGAGGGACAAGCTCCGGCCACGTCCGGATATCCGCGGGAATCAATACACGCGCGGGAGACGGGGGCCGAGACCGGTGAAGATTTCCCAGACGATGGTGCCGGCCTTTTCGGCTACCTCGGTCACAGGAATGTGGGAGCCGAAGAGCTCCACTTCATCACCGGACTTCACGCCGCCGGGCACATCAGTTACATCAGCCATAATCTGATCCATGGTGACACGGCCCAGCATCGGGCAGTAGTGACCATTGATGTATACACGTGCTCCCTTGTTGGAAATCTGGCGGTTCCAGCCATCGGCATAGCCGATGCCGATGGTTGCCACCCGGGTGGGACGGCCGGTGATATGAGTGCGGCCATAGGACACCCCATGCCCGGCAGGCAGCTCGCGCACGAGGGTCACGCGGGCATGCAGACTGAGCGTCGTACGGAGCACACCATCGTAAATCGAAGCCATGGGCGCCACACCATAAAGCAGCAGACCGGGGCGGGCCAGATTGGCCACCGGCACCTCATAACCCAGCTCGCCTGCGCTGGCAGCGATGTGGCGGTAACGCAGGTCAAAATGCTGCTGCAGCGTGCCGGCGCAGTCGGCAAAAAGGGCAATTTCATCCTGTGTAAATGGCACATCTTCATCTGCCGAGGGAAAATGAGACATAATGCCCTCTACCCGCAGGTTCGGCATCTGTTTCAACTGAACAGCGGCCTCACCCAGCTGAGCAGGTAAAAAGCCCTCGCGCCCCATGCCGGTATCCACCGCCACATGCAGGGCATATTCCTTATTGTGCAGGGCAGCAAGGCTCTGAAAATGCGCAGCTTCCTCGACTGTGGAAATCGTGCCGCACCACCCGTTTACCACCATTTCCTCGCGTTCATCCGGAAAGGTAGGTCCCAGAATAAAAGGAGTCGTACGCACCCCGGCGCGCAGCAGGCGACGCGCCTCGCCCACATTGGCCACGCCGAAGAAGGAAATCCCGTGGTTATCCAGGCGACGCGCCACCGGTTCCAGCCCATGGCCATAGGCTCCGGCCTTGATAACCGGCATCAGCTCCGTTTCAGGCAGAGCCTGACGAGCGATATCCAGATTATGGGCGATGGCTTCCAGATTGACACATGCCCAGGCGCGTGCGGGACTCTCACTACTCATGCCCCTGAATCTACCACTAAGCGGCATTCCTGTCAACCGCAGGCGCGCAATACGCTTGCCAGAGGACTCAAAAAATGCTAGATTACGGCCAGAAATATGATTTTTCCTATGGTTCGACGCGCTATCATCGGAATTACGCTACTGGCAACCGTCCCACTGAGCATCGCGCAGGAGGGGTACGAGGAAATGGTCTTTGAGGAGGCTCTGGATATAGCCCAGGTAGCCCGGGAGAGCCGTGAAAAAGCCGAAGCGGGCGATGCTGCCGCGCAGCTGCAGCTGGCACGCTGCTATTTTACCGGCAGCGGGGTATCTCAATCCACCTCCAAGGGGATGGAATGGCTCCGCAAAGCCGCCGACCAGAACTACGCCGATGCGCAGTGTCTCCTGGCCGAGTGTTACTACCAGGGTAAAGGTGTGACAAAGGATGAGGTGGAGGCCTGCCGCTGGTGGGTCAAGGCTGCTAAGCAGCACCACACGGAATCCATGTACCGCCTTGGCATGGCCCACCTCAGCGGCACCGGAGTCAAGAAAAGCGATATCCTCGGTCTGGCCTGGCTGGAACGCACCGCAGCCGCTGGTCACACAGAAGCCATGTACAGTCTGGGCTTCTGCCGCTTGCAAGGCATAGGCGGGGTGCAGAACTTTGCCGAAGCCGCCGTACTTTTTGAAAAAGCGTCCGCTACCAGCCACGCAGATGCCACCTTCTGGCTGGGCTTCTGCAAGCTGCACGGTATCGGCACTAATCGCGAACCGGAGCAAGCCATCCGTCTGCTTGAGCGGGCAGCAGATGGGCTGAGCGGTCCGGCTACCGTACAGCTGGGGCGTTGCTATGAAGTAGGCCAGGCCGTGGAGGCAGATGCCGACAAAGCCTTTGACTGGTACTGGACCGGCGCCCGCATGGGCAACTCTGAAGCATGCTACCGACTCGGGCTCATGCTGCTGGAGGGGCGCGGCTGCAAACCGAACAAGGAGAAAGCCGCCAAATGGTTCAGAATAGCTGCTGAGAAAAATCACAAACGAGCTCAACAGAAGTTAGAAGAAATGAATCAGAGTAAATAACAGATCATGAAAACAATTCCCCTTTTCCTGCTCAGTCTCGGGCTGCTCCCCAGCTCTGCCGATACCCCCGCACAAGTCCCCGCTACGCAGGTACAGATGGCATATTCCACTCAGGATGCCCTGAAGGATGCCACGGCCGCATACCACATTCTCAGCCATGTGAATCCGCTGTGCTGCATCATAAAATACCCCGCGCTCAGGGATGAAGAGGACCTGCCGGTTCCGGAGCAGATTCGCCAGATAACGCAGAAGATTCGTCCATACAGTACCCGCCTGCGCCAGTTGCCCCCGGAGCAGCTGAAGCAGGTCTGCATGCTGGCAGATGCCATTCTGTGGCAGAGCAACTGGATTGTCACGGATTACTGCTCAGAGGTGGTGCCCGATATCGCATTTGAATGGCTGGACTGGGGATTTGAGGCACTGAGAAACTGTGCAGGACCTATCAAAGACAGATTGGACAGTCCCTCAGCAACATCAGAAGAAAAGGCAGCCTGGCGCGAGCTTCTGAACGAGCTCGGCGGTGAAGCAGCCCTGGAGTTGCCGGACAAGCTCCTGCAGGAGCGCTGGGCCAAGGACTACAAGACAGCTCTCACCTTCTACAAGGAGTTCTGCGCGGCTGCTACGGAGAAAAACGAGGCAATGTGTCTCCGTAAGCTGGAAGAACAGGCAGAGGTACTGGAATATTTCCGCAAGGGCGGCGAAATGGAGCTGCTGCGGGTGAATGCACTGGTATCCGCATTCGAGGAAGCACTGGCCACCATGAAGGACGACAGCCCCTTCCCCCGCCCCATCCTGCCGAAAAAGCGCCGCACCCCGGCGCGCATGCAGGCACTAGAGCCGTTCTTCACGACCATGCCGGCCTTGAAGCCTTTATTACTCAACTCAAAATGAAACGAGGTCTTGTACTGGAAGGCGGGGCCATGCGCGGCATGTTCACGGCCGGTATCATGGATGTGATGATGGAGCACGGCATCACCTTCGATGGCATTGTGGGCGTTTCTGCCGGCGCAGCCTTCGGGGTGAACTATAAATCCGGTCAGATAGGCCGCGCCATCCGCTACAATGAACGATTCTGCAACGACAAACGCTACTGCAGTATCCGCAACCTCTTCCGCGATGGTAATCTGTACAGTAAGGATTTCTGCTACGGCGAAGTGCCGCTGGTGCATGACCCCTTCGATTTTGAGGCCTATGAGGCCAACCCGATGGAGTTTCACATCGTCTGCACCGATATTGTAACAGGAAAGCCGGTCTACCATGAGTTCAAAGGGCGCGAAGACCACGAGTTCGACTGGATTCGTGCGTCGGCCTCCATGCCCCTGGTCTCGGAAATCGTGGAAATCGAAGGCAGGAAACTGCTCGATGGCGGCATTGCCGATGCCATTCCACTGCAGTATTTCGAAAGCATCGGTTACACGCGTAACGTGGTCATTCTGACCCAGCATGCAGAGTACGACAAGAAGGAAACCAGCGCCATGTTCTTCATCCGCTTCCTGTACCGCAAATATCCGGCGCTGATTCAGGCTATGGAGGTGCGCCACCTCATGTACAATGCCCAGCGGGACTATGTGAACCGCCAGGAGGCTGCCGGCAATGCCCTGGTCATCCGCCCCACCGAGCCCCTGCCCGTCAAGCGTCTTACCAAAGACCCCGCTGTACTCCGCGCCACCTACAACATAGGCCGCGCCACCGCTGAGAAACGCCTGGACGAGATTCGCAATTACCTCAGATAACCTCCCATGGAAAAACTATTCCTCGTCCTGTTCCTGTTCTTCCTGATAGCGCTGTGTGTCAGCTGCGTTATACCACAGAAAGACGGAACTGTTTCTACCGGAGCAGGCCCGGGCAGCGTCATCCATGCAAGAAAGCAAAAGCTCAGCTATACCCGCTGGGTACTTCTGAATCTGCTCATCATCGTACTGCTGGCAACGATATCGTGGCTGGTTGTCCAGGAAAAGACCGCTGCAGACAGTCCGACCGCCGCCAATATCATCGCCATCATACTGTACTCAATTCTCTGTGCTATCTTTCTGAACGCACTGGCGGGTACCATCTATGTACTGAGGCGAATCTTCACCCAGAAGAAGGGCCGAACCCGCAGCACATACGGCAAGCTGGTGTTGTTCGCCACAGGCACTATATTCCTTGGTCGCTACGTTTTCGCCATCCTGAGCGGTCTTCTGAACTGAAACCTGTCATTTGCCGGTTCTGTGCTCAACCCTCAGCATTCCTGCCACCTGAAGGAAATAATCCGCATCCCAGAGTTTCAGATGTTCTGGTCGACGTATGAAGGGGCGAACGTCATCTGCAGCTGCGGAAAAGTTCACAGTCTCTATCTTCTGCCGCAACAATGCCATAAACGCTTCCGCCTGAAGACTGCCTCGAGGCGCAGATTCAAATTGATAAGCTCGCTCACAAAAATGAGCGAAATCCAATTTCACACCCTTGCGCACGTACCATTCGAAATCGTACCAGTCACGTCCCTTCACCCGATTCCTCCATGCACGGTACAACAGAGCATGCATTTTCCCGGCGAAAAGACTAGGCAAGGTAAAACAACGCGAATAAAAGGAGCGAGGAAGAAGCAACAGCCTGTTCTCAGTCTCGAATTGCAGGGGGGGCATGGTATCAACCTCGAGCTTGATATTCACAAGACGGCCTCGTTCAAGAGATAAATTGAACTGAGCCGTATCTCCCTTGAGAAAAGCAGAATGAATAGCACTTTCCTTGCTCTTTTTCTTGAGAGCTATACTCACGCGCTGTCCCATAGACGCGAATTCTTCCTCAATGGCTGCAAAATGAGGCGTAAAATCAAAATCAGGATTTTCTTGAAGAAGCGAAAAATCCATATCCTCCGAAAAGCGGTCCAGGCCGTGAAAAATACGAAGGCACGTTCCACCATAGAAGGCAGCCTTATCAAAAAAGCCTGAGCGAGAGAGCCCGCAAAGGGCGACCTGCTGCATCACCTCACGGATAGCATTCAGTTTGTCTTCCACGGTGCGGCAATCGTATGCCGCAATCATTTCATCAAATGCATTCATGGCGAAGGAATCGTTCAAGGTTCAGGAGGTCATTCTTCTTCTTCTCCGTGAGCTCTGCCAATGTATGAACAAGGTCGGGATCCCAGCACGCAACAGCCTCCATATCAGCCCGGAGATAACATTCCAGATACTCACGAACACTCTTTACGGACTGGAGACGCTGCCCGGATGTAGCAAGAATCAGGTCACATACCGCCTTTTCCGGACGTGCTGCAAGATAGGCCAACCCCTCAGAAGTGCGATTGATTGTCACCCCCTCAGGATAATAATTCCGGGGTACACAAATATATTCATAGTGACCGGTGTCGTTATCAAATGACCTGCTCCTTGCAAGACAGGCGGATCGCACAGAACAGACCCGCTCTGGAATGATGCCACTGGCAGAAAGCACAGTCTCATACGAAACGTACGATGGAGCAAGCAGCCGATTCGCAATCAATTCCCGGGAATATGAATCGGGGCTGCAGAGGTAAAGATTGCGGCGCAATGGTATGATTTCGCCCCGTCTCTGGTGCAAGGCTATACGAGCCATGGGAGCACGGTATTCCTGCAGCGCCAACCGCAGCTCACTGCTCGAGACAGGTACACAACCAAATTGCTTTTCAAGTGTAGTTTGCACGTTTCCTCCCTTCTGCACACTCAAATTAGCAAATTTTGCAGACTTAATCAAGTTTTTCTTTATTATCCCAGCAAAATCTGCTAAAAATCAGACACCTGCCCTATCGAAAAAGCGTTGAAGGAGCAAGGTGCCATATGCCTTGCGATCCATTTCACCGGGTGGGTAGCTGTTGAACTCGTCTATTTCCCAAGGCAGGAACTGTGAGCGGCTGGAGCTCTCCCAGAAGAGAGCATCGAGGTTCAGAAAGTCCTCCAGGCATTGTCTTTGAGCCTCGTTGAGCAGGCTCATCTTCTGTCTGTCGTGCTCCAGCAGCTTCGAGCCGAGCGAAAGTCCGGGGTAGATTTCGACCACACCGTGCAGGGCGCCAATCAGGAAACGGGGAATGAGAAAGCGATAGGCCTCCGGCCCGGCATAACAATGCGAGGTCGAACAGGCGAAGAGCAAATCATCGGGAATGGCGCGCCAGTCATCGCGCTCTTCCATGGTGGCCAGAACCTGCTGCACCTCCTGACTCAGGTATTCATCCTCGGCCTCGCCCGCCAGCAGCACGCGAGCCTCGCCATAACAGGTCACTCCGGCAAAGGCTTTCTGAATCTGCGCTATCAGGCGCTCCTGTCGCTCCGTCAGCTCAACGGGATCCGGCTTGTAACGTCGGCGCAAGGATTCGATTTTCTGAAGAAAAGCCTCCGCTGCGGCCCTGGCCGAAGGACTGAATCTGGTGGGTAAATCCAGCTTCGGAGCTTTCTTTTTCTTCGCCATGCCGGCATTATAATCACCGGATTATCCTGAGTCAAGGCCGTTTCTTCCTTGGCAAGGAGTGTGGAATATGCTAGTATCCCGGCATGCGGACCATTCTCTCTCTTCTGGCATGCTGTATTCTGCACGTAGCGCTGGGCGCAACGGTGGAAATGCGCCACACACACGGCGTGTTCTACCCGGATTTGAAACAACAGCCGATTCTGCAGCTCAAAATCACCGGCGAGCCGGGTGAGAAGATTACGAAGCTCGAGTTCATCGACAGCAAGACCACCAATCCCGCAGATATTCAGATGGCCAGGCTTTCCACCTCAGGCAAGTGGAACGGCTACACCCACAATACCAACAAACACGTTCAGGAGAAAGGTAAGGCAAAGCTCGATAAGAAGGGGCGTTTTTCCTTCGATGTAGACATTGAACTGGGTTCGGAACCGGTGTACTACTGGCTGAGCTACGACATAGGCCGTGGCGCGAAACGCGGTAATCTCATCGATGCCCTCTGCTCCCGCGTGACACTGGGAGATGGCAGCAAAATCAAGCCTAAACTCAAGCGCGCCAAGGCCATCAAGGAACGGGTCATCGGCCGCGTGTACCCCTTCCCCTACCGCGTGGTTCCCTACTACCGTCCCCGCTGGGTGAAAGGCTGGGGAAATGCCAAGGAAGCGGTGCACCTCACACCGGAGCATTTCAATCTGTTCACCGACCTGGTGCATTTTGCCTACTCGGTGACCGACGAGGGTGATGTGTCCTACCAGTGGGCAGGCGGAGGCAAAGCCGACAAGGAAGTGGCAGATGATGCGCTGAAAGAAATCAAGCGCCTGCACAAAGCAGCCAAGTCCAAGTCACTTCTGCTCGCCGGATTTGCCCACATGGACGGCCCCATGACCACAGCTGTGGCCAACCCGGAAACCCGCCGCAGACTGGCGCGCAACATGGCCGACTGGGCAATCCGCCGCGGCTACGATGGCATTGACATCGACTGGGAATACCCCGATACACACGACCAGTGGGTCAACTTCGGCCTGTTCATAGCTGATTTGCGCGAAGAACTGGCAGGCTCGGCATTCTCCATCAGTATAGCCGCCTCGGTCACCTACAAGGTGCCGACTTTCGATGTGACTGACCAGCTGGATTTCCTGATGACCATGTCGTACGATGACCTGGGGCCGCAGCATGCCTCCATGCAGCGTTTCCAGGGAGATGCCAACCGCTGCCTGAACAACTTCCGCATGCCCAAGCCGCGCATAGTAGTCGGGCTTCCCTTCTACAGCAACGAACAAGGCAAACTGACCGAGCAGTTCGGCTACTCGCAGATTATCGGCTGGTACCCGAATATCAAGCCGGGCGAAAACACCTTCCAGTCCAAAAAGAAGGACGGAAGTCCCGGCCCCATGCATTCCTTCAACGGGCCCACGCTTATCTCTGAAAAATGCCAGTGGATGAAACAGCAGAAGTTCGGAGGCGTGATGATTTGGGCCTACGATACCGACGTGAAAATGAGTCACCGGGCATCACTCGCCAAAGCCATGTACAAAGTCGTCAAACAATCCAGATAAATGAAAACTCGTCATCTTCTCATTCTGCTGGCAGGGCTGCTGCTGCCGGCTTCCGCGCTCACTATCATCCCCGACCCGGAGGGCGATAAACGGTATGCAGCCTATGTTGAACTCAACAACATCTGCATAGGTTACCTGAACGAGGTCAGCGACCGGGCAAGCGCCGATGCTGCAGCAAAAAACATCAGGGCAGCCCGGAAGAAGCACCGCATCGACGGCCGGGACTTCACTAACGAGAAGGACATTCTGCAAAGCATGAGCGAAAAGCTGAGCAAGCAGTACTTCTACGGTTCTTCAGCGCTGGCAGAGGAACTGGATTACCCGCAGGAGGATGCCATCATTCCCTCCCCGCTCACAGACGCTATCATGGCTCAGCTGCAGGAAAAGCTGGTGGCAAACCTCTGCAAACCGTTTCAATGGGAAGAAGCACACCAGCGCATTTCCCGGCAGGAAGGATTTAACGAAGAATTGCTCACCAAGATTCCCAGAAATCAGTCCGAACTTCTCAGCGGTGGCCCCGGCTTTACCAGAGAAACCGCCTGGCTGGTGGATACGGAAGATGAGCGCAAGTCTCAATTCACCGCCTCGCAGATTGCCTTCTCCGCTCTGGGGCCCATGTACAAAGCTGAACACCGAAAGGAGCTGACCGATACACGCCGCTTCATGGTATTCACCCTGGAGGTGATTCGCGACGGGCAGAAATACGTGGTAGAGCAATGGTGCGACACCACCGCATCCGGCAAGGTGTATTCCCCGGAAAGAAGGGAGCGCGCCAGAAAGAAAATACAGGAAACAGCCCGCGAGCTGTATGCTACGCTGCTCAGCATATGCGATGAGGAAACCGCTGAGGATTTCGGTGAGGATGTTCTGGAACTCTGTGAGGATATTGCGGAACAGGACCGCATCTGTGAGGCCGATGAACCGGTACTGAACCATCTGTATGATGCACTGGAGATGCCTGAACGCGAACGAATCGCCTCCCACCTCATCAATCTGAGAGAGGTCTATGGTGCGTATGATGACGACCTGCAGGAAGCACTCCGGAAATATCTTAATCTGCCCGTGCCGCACTAACTCAATCCTATGAACAGACGTCTCCTGCTGTCCCTGACACTACTGCTCTGCTCCTGCCAGCAGCAGGTGCAGACCTACACACTCCGGGAAGCCCGCGATTTTCTGGATACGGCGGATAACACCATGTCCCGCGGCATCAACTACCTGGGCAGCGATGAGGAATACCATTACTTTGAAATCAACCGCGATTTCGCCATTGACCCACGATTCCGCATCGGAAAGGATACTACTCTCTATTCACCGGCAGAAACCCACCCCTACCACAGCTGGTTTCCTGAGCGAACCGCCGCATGCAAGAAGCTGAAGGGGCTGCACCTGCGTATTTTCGATGAGCCCGGCGGCTTCATCTACCAGCTGGAGGGCAAGGATTACACCAGCCCGGCAGATATTCCTGCCAACCAATGGCAGCACGTGCGCCACGTGTGTCTGGAACACAAAAGTCTCCTAGTATCCAGCAAGATGCAGGAAAGCATCGTACCCTATCTACAGGGACGCACCGATATCCGCTTCCACGGCAGTCCCATCAACGGCATCCCGGCCAGTCAGCTTCTGGAAACTCCCCGTTCCGGCAACGGTGTACTCACAAGCAAAGCACTGGATGCCCTGATGCAGAACAAAAATTAATCATTTTGCCAAAATCAGAAAGTCTTTCTGGACAGAAAGAAAAAATATTTAAGGCATCCGAAACATCGGGGTGAAAGAATCGCTCGCGCGTGAGCGTAATAATGGGCAGACATGAAGAACCTGGCCATTACAACAACGTCTCTTTGTGCCCTACTGGGTATGCCGATGCTTTATGCCGCCGACACTCCGCAGGCGGTGCAGGAAGTGCAGCAAGCCATTCAGGCGGGGGAACATCCGTTTTTTGACAAGGGTATGTACCCGGACTGGTCCAGACTGACCCCGGCACAGGCTCGCATCGACTCCGATGCCGCACTGGTAATGGCCCGTCACCGACTGGAGCAGATCAGCAATCTTTCCCCGGAAGCCACCACATTCGAGAACACATTCCTTGCGCTTGCTCAGGCGCAGAATGAGCTGGATAAGGTCCAGAACCGCATATACCACCTTACCACCGTGGCCGACAATGAAGAGCTGCGCAAGGTGCAGCAGGACCTCATGCCTCAGTGGAATGCACTGTCCGCCGAAGTGCTCTCCAACGAAAAGCTCTGGAAGGTGCTTCGCAGCGCCGCCTCGCAGGCCTGGGTGCAGGAACTTTCCCCCGCGAAGAAACGCTATGTGGAACAGATTATCCAGAACTTCCACGACATGGGCGCCGAGCTGAGCCCCGAAGCCAAGGCCCGGAAAAAGGAAATTGAGGATGAGATGTCGCTGCTCGAGCTGAAATTCGGCAAGAATGTGCAAGATTCCACGAATGCCTGGGAACTTATCATCACTGACCCTGAACAACTGGCTGGCATGAGTGCCGACTGGATGGACAAGGCCAAGGCAGATGCCGCCAGGCAAGTGCACGGCTGCGGCGCAGCCCCCGCCTGGCGCATCACCCTTCAGTCCGGCAGCTACACCGAAGTGCTGCGCCACTGCACCGTGGAGGCCACCCGCAAAGCCTGCTGGGAAGGCTCGCTGACCATCGGCACGGGAGAATATGATAATGAGCCCATTGTGGCACGCATCATGGAGCTGCGCCGCGAACTTGCCGAACTGCTGGGCTTTGAGACCTACGCTGACCTGACCACGCACCGCCGCATGGTGGGCAGCGGAAAGAACGCGCTCAAGTTTGTGGACGACATGATGCAGAAGGTAAAACCCGCCTTTGATGCAGAGTGCGCCCAGGTGCTGGATTTCGTCACCAAGCGCACCGGACGTGTGACTACGGCGCTGAACCCCTGGGACCGCTCATTCTACCTGCGTGAGATGAGCGAGGAACTCTACAATTTCGATGCAGAGAGTCTGCGCCCCTACCTTTCCTGCGACCAGCTGGTAAACGGTATCTTCAGCATCTTCTCGAACCTGTACGGTGTATCCTTCACCGAACTTCCCGCCAAGTGCCTCACTCCCGGTGAGCAGGTCTCTGCCGCCGTCATCGAAACCTGGCATCCGGAAGTGAAGGTCTTTGCCGTGACCGATGACCGCACCGGTCACCACCTCGGTTCCTTCTATCTCGACCTCTACCCCCGCAGCACCAAGCGCGAGGGAGCATGGGTCATGCCCCTGAGCTACGGCAAGCCAGCCGAAGGCAAAGTCCCCCACGGTCCGCACCTGGCATGCCTGGTGGGCAATGTGACTCCGGCCACGGCGGACAAACCCGCCCTGCTTAGCCACCGCGACGCTGTGGTGATTTTCCACGAGTTCGGGCACATGATGCACGTGATGCTCAGCAATACCGAACTGGAAACCCACTCCGGCACCAGCGTGGCCTGGGACTTCGTGGAGCTTCCCAGCCAGATTAACGAGAACTGGGCCTGGGAGCCGGAAGGCATTGCCACCTTTGCATTCCACTACGAAACTGGTGATATGCTTCCCGATGAGCTGATTAACAAGCTCCGCGCCAGCCGCTACTTCCTGCCGGCCACCGACAACATGGGGCAGCTCTGCATTGCCAAGCTTGACCTGGAAATGCACATGAACTACGACGAGAAGTTCAAGGGTAAATCTCTGGACGCCTCCAGCCGTGAGCTCCTCTCTCCCTGGCAGATTCGCTCCACCACGCCGGGCAACTCCATCATGCGCCGCCTGCGTCACTGCATCACCGGCGGTTACAGCGCCGGGTACTACTCCTACAAGTGGGCTGAAGTGCTGGCAGCCGATGCCTACAGCCGTTTCAGCCAGGAAGGCGTACTGAACCGCCAGACGGGTATGGACTTCCGCAACGAAATCCTCTCCCAGGGCGACAGTAAGTCCGCTGCTGAGCTTTACCGCAACTTCATGGGGCGCGATCCCAACCCCGATGCCCTGCTCCAGACCCAGGGGCTGAGCAAATAAGATTCAGAAACAAAACAAAGCGAGCGGCATTCCACGAATGCCGCTCGTGTTGTTTCTGAAATATCACTGCAGCACCCCGGCAGCATAATCGGCCGCCATGAGACCAGCACCGATGATGCCGGCATCTGCACCGAAATGAGCCGGCAGGAGGCGCAGATTCTCAAAATGTACCGGGAAAAGCTGCTCCTTCAGGCAGGCCTGCAGCGGGTCAAACAATAAATCACCAGCCTTGGCTACACCGCCGCCGATGATGCAGGCCGAGGGAACGAAAGCATACATCATATTCATGATGAGGCAACCGAGTTTCTCCGCAAAATCACGATAAAGCTGCTGAGCAATGGCGTCTCCGGCCCGGGCCGCCAGCTCCAGCTGATACGGTGAGCATTCTGCCACCGATTTACAGATTCCGGCTGAGGCATATCGGGCCACGGCATCTGCCGTGAACTCGTTGTGGCCAATGTATTCCTCCACAGCACCTCTATTGCCGAAGGGGCCGACCCGCCCCTTGAAGTCCACGCTGGTCTGCCCCAGCTCTGCAGCGGACACATTGCGACCTCGCAAAATGCGGTCATGCACCACGATGCAGCCGCCAATTCCCGTACCCAGGGTAAGGCAAAGCAGACTATCCAGCCCCCTGCCCGCACCGAGTTTCCACTCCGCGTAGCCCATGCAGTTAGCATCATTATCCAGAACCACCGGCAACTGCAGCTCACGCTCCATTACCTCACGAACAGGCACCTGATGGTTCCAGACCGGAACATTGGTCAGCTGGTAAAGCACACCTTTGTGGAAATCCACCCAGCCGGGCATACCCAATCCCACGGCAACCACCTCGGGATACCGGCGCTGCAGCGCCTTCATGGTGCAGCACATTGCAGCCATAATCGACGCGGGACTATCAAACTCCGGAGTAGGCAGAGGCTCTGCCTTGTCCACAAGTTCAGCACCTCGCGTCACGCCGATTTTGATACTGGTTCCGCCGAAATCAACCGCAATGGCCAGTTTTTCACTCATGCCGTCATTATATTACCAGCTGCCCCAGTGCTCAAGCAATTTATACGACTCCTGCAAAGATAAAAAAACGGGCCTGTTTCAAATTTGCCGGTATATATGTATGCACTAGAACCAGCTAACGTGATTAACGAATAAAGATTATCAAGATTGGAGACATCATCTGATAAGTCCGAAAATTACCCTGCAGCGCGATTGGAATTTGTTGAGGTGAGCGAAGCGAACGAACTTAAAAGCCCGCGTCAGCGGGCGACATATCAATAGCGAGGGGTGAAGAGGGGCGCGCGTAAGCGTGCCTCTCGCAACCCCTCGTTTGATAAATAAACAAATAAAACCCGTGAA
>JAZONE010000001.1:0-36721 GCA_045654325.1 Akkermansia sp. | reverse complement strand
GGTAGAGCGAGGGCGCGCCAGCGAGCCTCGCGGAACCCCTCGTTTGATAAATAAACAAATAAAACCCGTGAAACGGGTGACATAGGACTTTGGCATTCAACATTTCCACGGCTCCTGTCACCCGTTCCACGGGTTCCGGATTATTTTTTTGCATACGAGGGGTTCCGCCCGCCAACGCTACGCGTGACGGGCTCTACCCCTCGCTATTGATATGCCGCCCTAACGGGCTCAAAATTCCGCTCGCCGTTGGCTCGCCAAAGTCCAATTTGTCGAGCGGTGCTGACTTGTTATAAGTCCCTTCTTGTCTTAACCGGCTGCTCCGGCGATGAGCTGGAGGGCTTTGGCTACCACTCGCTGGCGAATCTGGCGGCGGTTGAGGCCGGGCAGGTGCAGGGTTTCGGTGTGCAGCGGGCGGGCGGCTCCGCGGCGGGCCAGCGCGAGGCAGACCGTACCCACAGGCGGTTCTCCTTCGTCGGCGGTGGGCCCGGCGTTGCCGGAGACGGCCACGGCGATATCCGCGCCGCTCTGGCGCATGGCGGCCTGAGCCATGGCGGCCACCACGGGCTCGCTCACTACGGTGTGCTCCTCGATGAGTTCGGAGGGTACATTGAGCAGGCGTTCCTTGGCTTCGTTGCAGTAGGTTACCCAGCCATAGCGGAATACAGCGGAAGCTCCGGGTACTTCAGTGAGAGCGGCGGAAATCATGCCGCCGGTGCAGCTCTCTGCCGTGCAGACGGTGAGCCCGGCGGCTTTCAGATTCTCCACCGCGGCAAAGGCGAGCAAATCAATTTCAGGATTCATGGCGGTATCAGGCTTCGTCGGGAACTTGTACAGCAACGGTGGCAAAGGCGGCCATACCCTCGCGACGGCCAAGAGCGCCGAGCTTTTCATTCGTGGTGGCTTTCACCCCCACGCGGCGGGGCGCCACACCCAGAATGGGCGCCAGCGTCTCCTTCATCTGCTGCACAAAGGGCATAATCTTCGGCGCTTCGGCAATGAGGGCGCAGTCCACGTTCACCACGCGGCCACCCTGGGTCTGCAGCAGCTCGACCGCCTTCTCCACGATGCGGAGGGAGCAGATGTTCTTGCAGCTGTCATCGCCCGGGGGGAACCAGTAGCCGATGTCCGGCTCGCCGATGGCGCCCAGAATGGCATCTGCCAGCGCGTGGCAGAGCACATCGGCATCGCTGTGACCGGCAAGCCCCTTGGTGGGGTGCACCTGTACACCGCCCAGCCAGAGCGGACGCTCTGTCTCGGAGAAGCGGTGAATATCGTAACCTAGTCCTACAAGAGTTATCATGAGTAATTAATGATTAGTGATTAATGGGATTGAAGAATTTCGACGAGGTCGGGAGAGTTTTGCCAGCGTGCTTCGGCCTCGGGGGTGCCGTCGTTGCTGATGCCCCGGGCGGGCAGTCCGCAATCCAGCACAGCGCGGAGGAAATCGGCATCGCGGGTATAGACGGCGCTCAGAACCGGGTCGGTATAGGTTTCCGGGGCATCCATCCACGTGGTGCGGACACCCTGCTGCAGCAGGAAGAGGACGAGGGGCTTCATCGCGTCTACTGTTTCGCCGTGGCGTTTCGCATTGATATCCTCGAGCAGATTGTTGAGAAGGCACGAGGCGTATTGTCCGGACCACTGCGACTTGTCAGAGATATCGTATAAGCCGCTTCTGATAAATGTGCCGAGTAGCTCCACTTCCTCCCTGGAGTCGGTGCTCAGGGTGTGCAGATAATGAGCTGGGCACTGCGGCGGCAGCTGGTGTTTCTGCTGGAGTTCCTGCATGCGGGGCAGCAACTTTAGGGCTTCCTGCGTGGCCGTCGTCTTATCCATATCAGTGCAATGCAGGTAGGTTTCTACTGCACAGTGCAGCATCTGCAGCTGCTTGACCGGGTCTGCTGCGGCATCTGCCTCTTGAATAGCGGCAATGGCATCCTCCTGCCAGACATCGTATTCCTTCCGACCGAAGAAGAACTTGCTGAAGATCCAGAGGATGAGGATGGCGGCTATTACCAGCAGCACGCTTATTATTTTCGCCAGCAGACGCAGGGCTTTCCAGAGCTTTTTCATGTTATTTGGCGTAGGATTGGAGGATTTCGACGAGGTCGGGGGAGTTCTGCCAGAGCGCTTCGCATTCCGGCTTTTTGTCGCCATTGATACCGCTGGCGGGCAGGCCGCAATCCAGCACAGCGCGGAGGAATTCGGCATCGCGGGTGCGCACAGCGGTGAGCACGGCATCGGTGGATTTATGCGTGTTCCACTGGTCGGGCCAGGTGGTGCGGGCTCCCTGCTGGAGCAGGGAAATGATGAGGGGCTTGAGCTGCTGCACTTCGGAGCCGTAGCGGTGCCAGTCGATGAACTCCAGCATATCACAGAGCAGGGTGCTTGCGTAGTCTCGGGCGTCTCGGTCGGAATCGGCAGAAAAATCGTAGATGCCGCTTTGCACGTGGGCTGCCAGACAACTGAAATCCCCCTTCGCTTCGTCGAACATGAGACAGAGTCCACGGTTCGGTGCCGCTTTCGGCAGCTTGTGCTCCTGCTGAAGCTCGCGGATGCGGGGTGCCATAGCGGCGGCCAGGTCGAAGGTGTTGAACGGTTGCCTGATGCCGGCTTCCACATAGGCCTGGCTGGCGCGCAGCCGGTATTCTATCTCTTGTTGCGGAGATTCGGCGTTTTCTGCTGCTATTTCCCAGTCCCGGGCTTCTTCCAGCGGGCTCGTAGCTGTTTCTGTCGGGCTGCTTCCGGATTCGAGGAATGAGCTATAAAAGGCGCGGCTTATCCCCAGAACCATGATGATAGCAAAGAGGATACCCATGCTCCACATGAGTCCCTTCACTAGCTTCATCATCCTGGTTTCCATGGTGTTATTCATTATCCGTGGATTCAATCAGCAGCTTCCGCATCTCCTCCATATCAGGAAGCGAGTTGCGGAGTTTTGTATCCATGTCTGCCGCAGTTTTGTAGGTGGCGACACCCATGGGGCTGTTATAGTCACGTATCACATATTCCACAAATGCTTTGTTGGCACTTTTGCAAAGCAATATGCCTATGGTGGGGTTTTCGTGGGGCTTGCGTACCTTATCATCCAGCACTCGCATGTAGGTTTGCAACTGTCCGATGTATCCAGGTTTGAATCCTCCTTTTTTTAATTCCACGACTACCATGCAGTTGAGTTCGCGGTTGAAAAACAGCAGGTCGGGGAACAGTTCTTCATTAAAAATTTCCAAGTGGTACTGGTTGCCGATGAAGGCGAAGTCACGTCCGAAGGTCATGATGAACTTCTTGATGTTGCGTACAATGGCTTGTTCTACAACTCTTTCATTGACATCATCTGCTTTGTCTACATCAATTTCTTCCACGTTGATGTAGTCAAGCAGGTACTCATCCTTGAACATGGCGACAGCTTTGCTCGCCTGGTACGAGGGAAGCGTTTGCAGAAAATTGTTGGCAGCGGCACCTTGCGTTTGATATAGATTGGCTTTCAGCCTGTCCCTTAGCTCGTATTTGTCCCATTTGTGCCGGTATGTCTGCCTGATGTAGAAGAGAACTTCCTGTAGATTTGTTGACTTCCTGAGAATTTCGATGTGGTGGGAGAAGCTGATACCCAGAAATTCCTCGCGATGCAGTTCTCCTGAATGGGGGGTGAACAGTTGCTGCTCAAGCGATTCGATATTGATGGCCGGGCTGTGGGGTAAATCGTCAGCCGTGGGCTGACGATTTATGAATTGGTGCCAGAACTCAAAAAAAGTGCGCATGTTTTTGAGATTGGTGGCAGAAAATCCACGCAATCCTGGTAGTTCTTTGCGCAATTGTTCGCTGATGCGGTCGATGGCACCAGTTCCCCATGATTCTTTTCGTGAATTCCTGGAAATATAACAGCCAATCCCGAAGTAAAGAGAAAGCAGCTCACCGGTAACAAGCTTCGCTGCACGATACTGGCTGTGCAGAATAGCCTGCTTGATGGAGCTGACCGCTTCGCGGTATGGTTGAATATTATTCATGATTTTTTGCGTGGCGTTAATGCGCTTCCAGCCAGTTCGGGGCGGTGTTGGCTTCTACCTCCAGCGGCACGCCGTGCGGCAGGGGGAGGGCGGCGCGCATGGCTTCAGTTATCCGGGGAATGAGGTCGTGCTCGTCCTCGTGCAGGTCGATGAGGAGTTCGTCGTGAATCTGCATGATGAGGCGGCTGCGCTTACCTTTCAGCAGCTCGGCCACGCGTACCATGGCAATCTTGATCATATCTGCCGCAGTACCCTGGATGGGGGTGTTGATGGCGGTGCGCTCGGCGGCTGCGCGCAGGTTGAAGTTGGCGCTGTTCAGGTCGGGCAGCTTGCGGCGGCGGCCGCAGAGGGTTTCGGCGTAGCCACGCTCGCGGGCTTCGGTCACCAGCTTGTCCATGCATTCCTTCACGCCGGGGAACTGGGTGAAGTAGCTCTCGATGAGGGCGGCGGCTTCGCCGCGAGGGCAATCCAGACGCTGCGAGAGCCCGAAAGCCGAAATGCCGTAAATGATGCCGAAGTTCACCGTCTTTGCCTTGCGGCGCATGTCAGCGGTCACTTCCTCGTGGGGAATTCCGTAGATGCGGGCGGCGGTCTCGGCGTGGATATCGCGACCGGAGGTGAAAGCGGCAATCATGCCCGGGTCGCCGGAGAGGGCGGCCATGAGTCTCAGCTCCACCTGCGAGTAGTCGGCAGAGAGGATGCTGTGCTGCGCATCGCGGGCCACGAAAGCTCGGCGGATGAGCTTGCCGGCATCCGAACGCACAGGGATGTTCTGAAGGTTCGGGTTCTGGGAGGCCAGTCGGCCGGTGGCCGTCACCATCTGCAGCAGGGTGGAGTGGATGCGGCCGTCCTTCGGGGAAATGTAGCGGGGCAGGGCATCCAGGTAGGTGCCCTTCAGTTTGCTCATTTCGCGGTATTCCAGAATATCTGCCACCAGCGGGGAAATGGGCACCAGTTTGCGGAGCGTCTCCTCATCGGTCACGTACTGCCCGGTCTTGGTCTTCTTCGGCTTGGCGAGCAGCTTCATCTCATCGAAGAGGAGCTCGCCGAGCTGCTTGGGAGAGTTCAGGTTGATGGGGCGGCCTACCTGCTCGTCGATGCGGGCGCGGATGGCCTCAATCTGTGCGCCGAGTTCATCAGAGCTTTTCTGCAGCAGGTCGGGTTCCACGCGCATGCCTTCCTCCTCGATTCCGGCCAGCACAGGTACCAGCGGGAACTCGATGCTGCGCATGAGCTCATCCTGCCCGGCTTCCACCAGCTGGGGCTGCAGCACATGGTAAAGGCGCAGCGTCACATCCGCATCTTCCGCAGCATATTCGGCCATGGTTTCCACGGGCACGGCGGCGGTGTTCATGTCCTTACCCTTGCCGGCAATGTCTTCCAGATGAATGGTCTTGTACTGCAGCAGGGCCTCGGCCATTTCATCCATGCCGTGGCGCAGCTCGGGGTACAGTGCGCTGTGCGCCAGCATGCAGTCGAAGAAGGGTCCGTTCACCACCAGACCGGCCTGGTGCAGCACCTGGATATCGAACTTGGCGTTCAGACCGATTTTCTCGGCATTGCAGGCAAAGGCAGCGCGGAAGCAATCCAGCCAGCCGTCCTCCGCCGCAGGAATGTAGTAGGCCTCGTGCTCATCGATGGCCACGGAGAAGCCCAGCAGCTTGTCGGTGAGCGGGTCGAGTCCCGTGGTTTCGGTGTCGAAGGCCCAGCGTTCGGCCTGCTCCATGCGGGCGGCCAGTGCGGCGCGGGCTTCGGGGGTGTTCACCAGGTGGTACTGGTGCGGGGTGGAGTTGATATCGGTGAGCTGGGGCAGGGCAAAGAGGTCGAGCTGTACCTCGCCCTCGCCAGCGGGGGCATCGGCAGGGGCTGCCGCGGCGGCAAACAGCTCGCCCAAGTCGGCATCGCTCGGCTGGGTACCGCAGAGCTTCTTTGACAGTTCCTTGAACTCCAGCTTCTTGAGAATTTCGGCCAGCGCCTTGGTATCGAACTCCTGAATCTTGCAATCGGCCAGCTTGATTTCCACCGGCACATCGCGGCGGATGGTGACCAGCTCGTAGGAAAGGCGGGCGGCTTCGGAGTTCTGCTCAATCTTTTCGCGCATCTTGCCTTTGATTTCGGCGCTGCGGGCCAGCATCTGCTCGATGCTGCCGAACTGCGTGATGAGCTTTCTGGCCGACACCGCACCCACCCCGGGCACGCCGGGAATATTATCGGAAGCATCGCCCATGAGCGCGAGAATATCGATGATCTGCCGCGGGTTTTCAATGCCCCATTCCTCCAGGAACTCGTCCACGCCCACTGTCTCGAACTCGCTGCCCTTCTTGCCCGGCCGCCAGAAGGAACAGGTGGGCGAGAGAAGCTGGCCCAGGTCCTTGTCCTTGGAAACCATGTAGGCATGCATGTCGCCCGCTTCATCGCTCATGCGGGTGATGGTGCCGATGAGGTCGTCGGCCTCGTAGCCGGGCATGCGCAGCGTCTTGATGCGCATGGCGGCCAGAATATCCACAATCCAGGGAATGGAATCGCGCAGCTCCTGCGGCATGGCCTGGCGGTTCGCCTTGTATTCTGGGAACCGCTCGTGGCGGAAGGTGGGACCGCTGGGGTCCAGACAGGCCACGATGTGGGTGGGCTTCTCCTTGTCGATGAGGTGCACCACGGTGTTGATGAACCCGAACATGGCAGAGGTGTTGAGCCCCGAGGAATTGCGCATGGGGTTGTTGATAAAGGCGTAGAAGGCGCGGTAGATGAGCGCCATGCCGTCCAGAATGAAGAGTTTGGCCATCAGACCAACAGATTACCATACCCCGCCTGCTTCGACAAGGGAAATGCGGGGCAGCAGGCAGATTTCATGCGAAAGCCTGCAGCGCAGAGCACTGCAGGCTTGAAATCAGCGGTGAAGCCGGGATGAATGCGGGCTTTGTCAGATTCCCGATTTATCGTATTTGGCGTCTTCCTTATCGGCAAAATCCTCCTGGTGCAGGCGGATGAAGCTCTTGATTTTGTCGATATTGCCCATATTGATGCTGGGACCGGCATCTTCGTCCTTGGCCATGCCCATGGCGGAGTTGTTCTTGGCATCCCGACGCTGGGTGGCAACCAGAATATCCTTGTACATCTTGCGGCGCTGGGAACCCAGCTTGATGTGGGCCTTTTCCAGATCATCCGTCGTGAGGGTAAAACCGTTGACCTTGACCGTGCCGCCACCGTACAGGCCGGAGTATTTCTTGACCACCTCTGCAGACATCTTGTTAAGCCTTTCGATGTCGCGCTCGGACTTGGCTTTCTTGTACAGGTTGACCACGGCCTTGAAATCCTTGAACTCCTGGCCGGTGTGCTTCTGGACGGCCACAGTGCGCTTCTGCTTCCATTCCTTGGTGCCTTCTTCGGGCAGGGCGGCGGCTTCTTCGGCAGCGGCCTTATCCTTCTTGTCATCGGCGGCGTAGCAGAGCGGCTGGCAGAGGATGGCGGCGGCAAGCAGCAGCAGACTATAGTGGTGCAGATGGAGACGTTTCATGATTAAGTAGATGAGTTGTGTCTGATAAGATGGAGGAGATTCATAGAATAAGCTGAAAATGAAGCCACGTCAAGCGTAAATAAATCGACTTTTCCTTGATATCCCGTGCTTTTGTGCTAGAATGCCACTATGCCCACTCTTAAACAGCTGGCAGTCGAGACCCTCACCCACATGGCCGAGGGCGGGCAGCAGCGTGTGGCCGTGGATGATGAAGCCCGCGGAATCCTCCGCCAGTGGATGCTTGATGCAAAACGCGGCGTGGTACCTGCTTCTACTCCTCAGCCTGCTCCTGCGCCTGTTGCATCTGCAGCATCGGCCGAGCCGGAAATGAGTGTGGAAGAAAAGCTGGATTACCTGCGCCGCCGTGCTGCGGATTGGAAACCGGCGCGGCAGCTCGGCACCCTGCGGGAGACTATGGTTTTTGCCGTGGGCAATCCCCGCGCGCGTATCATGCTGGTGGGCGAGGCTCCCGGGTATGAGGAAGAACGGCAGCGTGAGCCCTTTGTGGGACCGGCGGGGCAGTTGCTTACTAAGATTCTGGGTGCCATGGGGCTGCAGCGCAGCGATGTGTATATTTCCAACGTGTGCAAGTTCCGCCCGTCCATGGGCGAGAACCAGGGCACGGCGAACCGCGCCCCGAGTCCTGAAGAGCTGGCCGCCTGCAAACCGCTTATCATGGCTGAAATCCGCGCCATTGCTCCCGCCTGCATCGTGTGCCTGGGTGGCAGCTCCGCCAAGGGACTGCTGGGCGTGCAGCAGGGGGTGAACGCCCTGCGCGGGCAGTGGATGGAGTGCCAGGGCATTCCCGTGCGCGTGACCTACCACCCCAGTTACCTGCTGCGCAACGAGGCGCTTTCCGCCCGTCGCGCGCTGTGGGAGGACATGCTGGCTGTCATGGAGCATCTGCAGATGCCCATCACCGAAAAACAAAGGGGGTATTTCCGATGAAGCGCGTTCTGGCCATAGCCTGTGTGGTGATGCTGCTCACCGCTTGCCACGATATCATCGGCCTTCGCCGCGCTGCGGTGCAGGGCGACCCGGTGGCGCAGTATGAATACGGCCGCCGCCTGCTCACCGGGCAGAAAGGCGCTATCCGGTCTTCCAAACGCGCTTTCCAGTGGTTTGCCAAAGCTGCGGAAAGCCGCGAACCCCGGGCCATGGCTGCTCTGGGACTCTGCTATGAGCGTGGCCTCGGTGTGCCGCGCTCGCTGACCAAGGCTCGCAAGTGGTACGCCGCCGCTGTGGATGAGGGGAACGACAACGCCTGCCAGACCCTGGTGCAGATGGAAGCCCGTGCCGGCAACCTGAGCGGTGCGCTGCATTGGCTGGAGCGCATGGCCGATGACGATTCCATCCCCGCCCAGCTCATGCTGGCGCACATGCACCTGAATGGTACCACCAGAAACGCCAGCGCTGAGGAGGGCATACGCTACCTGCGTTATGCCGCCATGCAGGGCAACGGCGAGGCCTGCCTCATGCTCAGCACCTGCTACGCCACCGGTAAAGGCGTACCCCGCAACGATGAGCTCATGATGGGTTGGCTCGTCAACGCCGCCGAGGCCGGCAACCAGACCGCTGTCGGTCTCCTCGAACAGGCGAAAAATAAGAAAAAGTGATTTTTTTCAAAAAAGTCTTGACGTCGCGCCCTGCTGGTGGTATATTCCTGCCGAACCCACCAGGGTAGCTTAAATAAAATCGCGGGATGGAGCAGCCAGGTAGCTCGTCAGGCTCATAACCTGAAGGCCGCAGGTTCAAATCCTGCTCCCGCAACTCAAAGAAAGCTCAGTTCTGAAAGGAACTGAGCTTTTTTATTCTTGAAAACCGGGGTGTGCTTGTTATACTGGCTGGGTTATGCGTTCTCTATGGAAGTCAGTGGGGCTGGTGGTCGTAGCGTGGGTGTGCAGTTCATGCGGCACGCAGGTGTATCTGAATAAGTGGCATCCGGCGCAGGTGGATTTGCCGCGGGGCACGGTGCTGCTTGTGCATCCGGAGACCCGCGGGCCGCTGCGCCATGAGTTGCGGCGGGCTTTTGCTCAGCAGATTGAGCGCGATGGTTTTTACCGCGCCGGGGGAGCCGGGCCCAGTGCAGAGATTCGCCTGCACCATGTGCATGTGAACATGACCGACCCGCCCAAGGATGATAAACACCGCAAACGCCCGTATCCGAACCGCGTGGACCTGACCGCCGATGTGGTGTGCAACTACCAGCGCATTTACCGCAGGAATTGCTCGCAGTACGTGAGCACAGATTATGAATACCGCCCGGATTGGGAGGATGCGGCGGAGGAAATTGCAGAGGAGGTGATGCGGGATCTGACACCGCACCAGGTGCGCTACAGTGAGACGGTGGACGGGGTGGAGACCAATCCTGCCGTGGAGCAGGCTGCCCGGGCCTGCGCTGCCGGCAACTGGGAGGGCGGTCGCTCCCTGGCCCGGCAGGCGCTGGCGCAGAACCCGAACGAGGCCGAGGCGTATTATGTGCTGGGGCTCATCGAGCGCAATGCCCGGAATTATACCGCTTCCGATGCCCATTTCCGCAAGGCCCATTCGCTGAACCCGCAGGGCAAGTACCTCTCAGCCATCAACGATAACAGCCGCCTGCAGTACGATGAGCAGAGGGCTCACCAGCAGCTGCAATGATGAATAAGGTGCGCAAGAATGTGGTTCTGGAGCTGTTCGCCTCCTCCGGTGGGCTGGTCCATTTCCGCCTGCATCTGGGCAATCGGGCGGCCCTCCCGCCGGATTTCATGCGCCGGTATTGCGCCGAATCTCCGGGCGAGAAACTGCTGCGGCTTCTGAGCCGCTGGGCAGGGGAGGGTACGCGCCACCACTTCCGCATGAAGGTGGAGCCATATGACACCTCCATACACGGCGTATTTGCCTGGCGGGTGGAAGATGCCTTCCAAATCCTGCGCGAGGCCGGTTTCCTGCTCCATGATGACAATCGCGGAGAATGGTCCCCGTATGATATCTATCGCCACTTGATGGAGCAGGGGCGAATCTCCACCCCCATGCCCGTGCTGCGCACGACCCCGGAGGGGTATACAGAAACCACTTGCTGAAGATTCAGCGGCGACCGAACGCTAATCGCTTGCCGCGATGGTAAAGCTCAGAATCTTCTCACTCTGCAAGAAAATTAACCGCTGCGATTCTTTATTTGCTACTTTTATTGCTTCTTTTGCAATAAAACAGCCTAACTTACTTGAAAAATAACGGGATGTGTTAGAATTATCGCCTTCCTTCCTTGCGGGCTATTCGCAGCGTATGGCGCTTTCCTGTCGTGCTTTCAGATATCGTTTGAGCAGGAAAGCGCAGAAATAGGGGATGGTGAGGAATGCGTCTGAACGACCGATATTGGCACGTGCCAGTTTGATGCCGGAGCGAATAGCATCATATTTTTCTGATTCCACCAGCTTGCGTAACGATTTCGACACCGTGTTACCAGCCTTGACCTCGACAGGTATCAGATCATCTGCGGTGCGGACAAAGAAATCCATTTCAAGGGTTGAATCGTCCTTGCGGTAGTAGAACAAATCATAGCCGCTTTTGGATAAGGCCTCTGCCACAAAATTTTCATACAGGGCGCCCTTATAGATGCCCAGGTTCTTGTTGCGCAGCAAATCTTCGCGCGATTCTTCATCGAGCATGGCAAGCAGCAACCCGGTGTCTGCCACGTAAAGCTTATATTTATCCGGAGCAAAATTTCCTTTCAAGGGTAGCTCCGGATAATGCAGGCAATAGCAAATCGACAGTAGTCCGGAATCCAGCAGCCACTCCACGCAACCGAAGTAATCACGAGAGCGGGCGTGTTTTGCAACTTTGGTGAGCTGGAACTTCTTGTTTTCCTTTGCCAGCTGAGGTGGCACCTGGTTGAACACGGCAAGGATTTTGGCTTTGTCCAGCCCGGAGGCATATTTGCGGATATCCTCGCGATAATCCCGAAGCAACTGCTTCTGGAGCTCTGCTGTTTCTTCAAAAGTCCCACTCCGCACAAATGCACTGATGACCGCCGGCATTCCGCCCAGAATAACATAATCCAGAAACAGAGAAAAATACCGTTCCAATTCGGCATCACTGAATGGTTCCTCGCGCAGGAGATGCCCCAGCATGTCATCCACTGCATCAGCCCGGTATCCACGTGCCCACAGGTACTCCTCAAAATCAAAGGAGCGCATCTCATAATCCTGCTTGTATCCAACGCTATGGCTTTCGATGCGGGAATACTGCACCCCAAGGAGCGATCCACTGCATATCACATCGTATCGGGCATCGATATGGAAGAACTTGAGCGCGGTCGTGATTTCCGGAAACTCCTGAACCTCATCAAAAAAGATAAGAGTCTTCCCCTTATCAAAGCGGAAATCCGGATTCATTCTCGACAACAGGCGCACAATATCATCCACCGCGTAACCATCGGCAGTAATGCCCTTGTAATGGGGGGATTCCACAAAATTTACATACACTACGTGCTTGTACTGCCGCGTGGCGAATTGCGTGATTGCTTCTGTTTTGCCGACCTGTCTGGCCCCCCGGACAACGAGAGGCTTACGCTCCGGTGCTGATTTCCAGGTATCCAGAAAAGTATCTATTTTACGTCTCAAATACACCTCGGGCTGCATACGTTTGTGTTTTTTACGTAAGATAATGTTTTTTTAATGGATTGTCAATTATTTTCACATTTTTCGAGATTTTTGTGATGTGGATTTTCACATTTTTTGTACTTTTTTAATGTCGTTTTTCACATTTTTAAAAAAATGAGCTGGGGAAGAGGTCGGTTCATGAACCAAGCCAGCGGACGATACCGCTTCCTGCAGTAGATGGGATATTTCCAGCTTCATAGACTAGTCCTGCTTCGGGTGTTCGTCTGGGAGCCTTACAGCCTTGACAATAGCGGTATTGAGTCCCGTGGAGCGCAGCAAAGGGAGAGAACCAGGCGGCGCAATCAGCCATGCTCATTTGCGGATGATTTCGTGAGACACGGTGGGCGCTCGGTGTGGGATTGTGCCTGGCTCGTTTCTAAGATGTCCAAGTTCGTCTAAGTTACCGCCGAGCGGGGGTGAAGAGGCTCCTCTAGTTGGACGCTGCCCAATTCGGCTAGTGCGTAGAATTCCTTGTGTGGTGAAGCAGCAGGGTTTCTCATCCTCTTTGCTCTAACAATCTTGATTTGCATACAAGCCTATGCTACCTTGTCGTCAGGCGGTTTGTAGTAATAGGGCAATCGGTTTCCCTTCCGTGTTATAAGGACGGATAGCTCGTACTTCAGCTGCCGTCCTTTCTATATGCATCAGCTGGAAAGATGCCGCCGGTGATGGCGGTGCAAAGGCTTATTTTGCTCGTTTGCGTGAGTGCTTGAGGGCGGATTTGCGGCGTTCGGACCAGCGGTAGAGAAAGGGCTGCAGTATCAGACCGGGCAGGCAGCCGAAGTCGATGACCAGCCCCAGTCCAATGCACCACAGGGGGATGACGTCACCGAACCCAGTTCGCATAAAGAAGAGACCGACAGAGAGAAGGAGGCCGCCGAACAGGGGAACGGAGGCATCGCACCGGTTATAGCGCGGATTATTGCGGATGGTGAGCACCCACTCGATGATGGCGTACCAGTTGCCAAGGGAGAGAAAAAGTCCCAGCAGGGTGAGGAGAATACCCACCCCTGCCAGGACGAAATGAAGACCTATCCAGTCAGAGTCGGGGCTCATGAGATGCTTATTGGCTGATGCGGCGGCGGAGGTACACGAGCAGCACGATGAGCAGCACGGGCAGGATGGACCAGAGACCGCCTTTGCCGGTGAGGTAGAGCGCTACCGCCAGCAGCGCCAGCTGGGCCTGTAGTACGCAGCCGGAAATCCACAGCGGACAGGGGGCCTCGTATTCGTAGCTGTACCAGTGGCTGCGCAGGCAGCGGCAGAGCAGGATGACACAGCTGCATAAGAACCAGCACAGCAGGCAGCAGCTCAGGTTCCAGAGGAGAGTTTGCACCGGGGATAATTCATTCAGGGAGTAGAACCCTTCGGTGGCGTAGGCGCAGAACATCAGCCCGGTGCTCATCCCGAGACTCATGAGGGTGGGGAGCAGCGCCAGCAGGGTAATACCATATACTACCAGCCAGCCGGTGCGACTGAGGGATAATTTGTGTTCGATTCTTAGTGTGAGGCGTTCGGCCCAGGAGAGTTGTGTGTTCATTTGTGTATGGAATCGGGAAAACAAAACCGCCTCCACCCCGGGTGGGATGGAGGCGGCATGAGATTGCTTATTTGGCGCGGATGCGGCCGATGAGGCGGACGATTTCGCCGATGATGAGTACCGGGCTGGTCACGGCTGCGATGGTGAGCCATTCGCAGACGGTGAGGGGCACGGTGCGGAAGATATCACCACCGAACTGGGTGGCCAGCACCTGACCGAAGAGGATGATGGCCAGGATGAAGAGGAAGCTGCGGTTGGCAAAGATGCCGTTCACGAAGCTGTTGTTGGTGCCGTAGACGCGGGCGTTGAACAGGTTCCAGAACTGCAGCATCACGAAGCCGGTGAAGAGCAGGGTGACGGAGTGGCGGAAGGCCTCCGGCTCAAGCTCCTGAGAGGGCATGCACTTCACATAGCTCACCAGAGCGATGATGAAGCCGATGCCGAGGCAGAGAATCCAGCGCCACATGGTGGGGGTGATGATGAAGGCAAACTTGTTGCGGGGCTTCTGCTCCATCACGTCATCGCTGGGGGGCTCGGAGGCCAGTGCCAGGGCGGCGAAGGTGTCCATGATGAGGTTCACCCAGAGCATCTGCGTGACGGTGAGGGGCAGCTCGCAGCCGATGAAGGGACCCATGGCGGCGATACCGCAGGCGGCCACGTTCACCGTGAGCTGGAAGACGATGAACTTCTGGATGTTGCGGTAGAGGGAGCGGCCCCACTTGATGGCGCGGATGATGGAGGCGAAGGAGTCATCGAGTAGGATGATATCGGAGGCCTCCTTGGCCACGGAGGTACCGGTGATGCCCATGGAGAGGCCCACGTCGGCGTGGTTCAGGGCGGGGGCATCATTGGTGCCGTCGCCGGTCACGGCTACGACATGGCCCTTCTCCTGCAGGGCGTTCACGAGGCGCAGCTTGTCCATAGGCTTGGCTCGGGAAAGCACGCGGAGGTCGTTCACGCCGTCGAGCAGCTGCTGGTCGGTGAGCTGGCCGAACTGGTCACCGGTAAGCACTGCGCCCTGGGGCAGCTCGCCCTCCGGCAGCAGGCCGATTTCTCGGCCAATCTGGCAGGCGGTCTCGAAGTTATCGCCGGTCACAATCTTGATACCCACGCCGGCCTGGTGGCAGGAGGCCACAGCGGCGGGCACGTCCGGGCGCACGGGGTCCTGGATGACGAAGCAGCCGAGCCAGGTGAGGCCGGTGCAGGCATCCTTCACGCCCTCGGCGGTATCGGCAGAGCCTTCCTTGTAGGCCAGACCGAGCACGCGCATGGCCTTGCGCTGAGCGGTGCGGATGATGGTGAGCACTTCCTCGCGGGCGGCTTCGGTGAGTTCGCCGGCGTAGGCGGTGGAGCACTTGGAGAGCACCACCTCGGGAGCACCCTTCAGGTAGATGACATCTTTGCCGAGCACGGCAGACTTGCCGCAGGTGGCCATGAACTTGTTCTGCGTGTGGAAGGGCAGCTGTGAGATGACGCTGAACTTGCTGCGGGCGGCAGAGTAGGAAACGCCCTTGTCGTTCAGGTACATGAGCATGGCGCCCTCGGTCACGTTGCCGAGCACCTTGCCGGCTTCATCGAGGTCGGCGGTGGAGTTGGCGGCCACGGCTTCGGTGAGCAGGGGGAAGATGGGGGCAGCGGTGCCCTGTTCGTTCACGCCGGGGAAGTTGGCCTCGCGCACGGTCATGAGGTTCATGGTGAGGGTGCCGGTCTTGTCGGAGCAGACCACGGTGGCAGCACCGATGGTTTCGCAGGCATCCATCTCGCGCACCAGGTTGTTCTGCTTGGCCATCTTGCGCATGCTGTAGGCCAGGCTGAGGGTCACGCTCATGGGCAGGCCTTCCGGCACGGATACCACGATGAGGGTGATGGCAATCATGAAGTAGGTCAGAATCTTATCCGCAGCGTCCTGGGGCATCCAGGTGGCGGGGTCGGCGGGCAGGATGCCGCCGTAGATAAGGCCTGCCAGCGCCACGCCGAAGATGACAGCGCCGGTGATAAGGCACTTGAGCCAGGGGCAGAAGCCTTCCTGCTTCACCCAGGCGGGGGAGGGGATGCGTACCTTCATGTAGCCCAGTAGGTCGCGCAGCACGGGATACCAGATTTTAAGCGTGATGGCGGCGATGCCGGCGATGAGCGCGGCGAAGAAGTACCACTGGCTGGTGCTGAGCACGAACTTGCCCAGCAGCGCATCATGCGCCACCAGCGAGATGAAGAGAAGCATGGCGATGGAGGTGCCCAGCACGTTGATGGCCTGGGAGAGCCCCTCCAGCTGCAGGTTCAGCGGAGACTTGGCGCCGGTTTCCTTGGTGGCAGCCTCGGCTACCTTGCCGATTTCGGTGTGGTCGCCCACCTTGGTCACGCAGATGACGCCGTGGCCATCTGTCACCAGGGTGCTGCGCAGCACCACATTGCGCGGGTAGGCGCCGGGCAGGGTTTCCTCACCCTCCAGCGGCAGCTTGAGCACCGGCTCGGATTCGCCGGTAAGGGAGGACTGGTTGATGCGCAGGGAAGAGGACTCGAGCACGATGCCGTCTGCCGGTACTTCCACGCCGGTTTCCAGGGTCACGACATCGCCCACCACCAGCTCGTTCTTGGGCACCATGGTGTGCTTGCCGTCGCGCAGCACGCGCACGGGGGTCACATCGTTCACCTTGTTAAGGATATCGAACTCCTTGTTGGCGCGGTACTCATTCACAAAGCCCACCGTGGTGGCCAGCAGCACGGCGCACATGATGCCGATGCTTTCGATGGGGCTGTGCTCGCCCGGAGAGAGCAGCACAGGAATGAAGGAGATGACAGCGGCGGCAATGAGGATGACGATGAGCGGGTCCGCGAACTTACGGGCCAGCTGCACCCACCACGGGTCGCGGCTGGGCGGGGTCATTTCGTTGCTGCCATGCAGCTTGCGGCTTTCCTCCACCTGCGCAGAGGTGAGACCGGTATGAATATCGGTATGCGTCTTCATAAGATTGGGGGGCGGACATTATAATTTTTTCATCAGCAAATAGCAAGCCCGAAGAATGAAAAATAACAACCGCCGCAGAGTAAATCTGCGGCGGCTGGAAATGCGGGGGGAACGAGCAGGCTTAGAAGTTGCCCAGGTCGCTGGCATCGCCGAAGGAGATGCCGATTTCGCGGGCGGCGTCGATGAGCTGGCTCTTGCTGTCCACCAGGTGCAGGGTGCGCACGGCTTCCTCGATGGGCATGGAGACCATGTCGGTGCGGTGCAGGGCCACGGTTTCGCCGAACTTGCCGTCCTCGATGAGGTCGATGGCCTTGGCGCCGCAGCGCACGCCGAGCACGCGGTCGAAGGGTATGGGGGAACCACCGCGCTGGGTGTGGCCCAGCACGCAGTAGCGGGTTTCGATGCCGGTGATGGTTTCGAGCTTGGTGGAGAGGAAGGCAGCGATACCGCCGAGACGCACCTCGCCCTTGGTCTCTTCATCCAGCGTGAGGAGCTTGCCGCCGATGGTGGCGCCTTCGCTCACCACGATGATGATTTCGCGCTGGCCGAGAGCCTTGGTCAGCTCTACCTTGCGCACCACGTCTTCCAGGGTGAAGGGAATCTCGGGGATGAGAATCACGTCTGCACCGCCGGAGATACCGCCGTACAGGGCAATCCAGCCGGCGTGGCGGCCCATCACTTCCACCACCATCATGCGCTGGTGGGAGTAAGCGGTGGTGCGCAGGCGGTCGAGCTGCTTGCTCACCACGGAAACGGCGGTCCAGAAACCGAAGGTGTAGTCGGTGGCGCCCAGGTCGTTGTCGATGGTCTTGGGCACGCCGACGATGGGGAGGCCAATCTGGCGGAGCTCCTGACCGATGGTCTGGGAGCCGTCGCCACCCACCACGATGAGGGCGGAGAGGCCGAGGCGTTCCACCGTGGCCTTGCTGCGCTCGAGCACTTCCTCGGCAATCTGCATGCGGCCACCCACACCGCTCTTCACGGTGAAGTTGCCCTTGTTCACCGTGCCCAGAATGGTGCCGCCGGTGGAGCGGATGTTGAGGCAGTTTTCCGGGGTCAGGATGCGCCAGCGCTCGTTTTCGGGCGTGGAGAGCAGACCTTCAAAGCCATCGTAGAAACCGTAGATTGTCCAGCCGCGAGCGGAAGCAGCCGCCACGGCACCTTCAATCACGGCGTTGAGACCGGGGCAGTCGCCACCGGCGTTGAGAATACCTATGTTCATGAGATGTTAATTGGGGAGTATGATGAATTTGGATTTATCCTGATAATCGTTAGAGGGCAACCAGGCATCCCAGGCGTTCCAGCCGTCGCGCAGGAAACGTGCCGTTTCCTGGTAGCGGGAGCGGGACGAGGGCATGCCGAGCATGACAACAAGCAGACGCTGGGCGAAAGTGGCCTCCTTGCCGGTGGCCGGGTTCACGCGTTTGACCGAGGCGCGGCGGGCCGTCACCATGAGGCAGTTGCCTGCGCTGCGAGACTGGCCTACCTTGAGCCCGTCCACATGCCCTGAGCCGCTCAACAGTTTGTTGTTGTTTTTGATTTTCTGCTGGCGGGGCCCCTGCGGGGTGTGAATGGTGACTACGCAGCCGGTCTGAGCCGTGATGGCCAGAAGGTCGGGGTCATTGATGGCGTACATACCCAGCAGCGCCATGTCGCGTGCAGAGGACTGGGTGATGACCGCACCGTTTGTTCCCTTGAACACGGTGGAGGTCATGCCCAGTCGGCGAGCCAGGTTGTTCATCTGCGCAATGAAAGCGCCTTCCGGGTTGCCGGAGCTGAGCGTTTCGCCGCAGGCATAGGCCAGAGCAGTGGCGCAGGCGCTGTCATCCCACATGAGGGCAGAATACAGAGCATCTCGCACGGAGATGTAGTCACCCGCCCGCAGGTTGAGCAGGTTGGTGCGCTGCCACACTGTGGCTTGTGCCGGGGTCGTAATCAGGCGGTTCATGTCCACCTGGTGTGCCTTGATCCAGTCCATGACGACCACGGCAGTGGCCAGGTTGGCCAGCATGCCGATGGGTCGTTTGATATTGGAGTTGGACGAATAGAGCACACGCCCGGAGTTCACCTCCATTGCCACATAGCTGGGGGTGGTCTTCTCCGGGGTTACGATGTTATCAAAGGTACACGAGGTGAGCAGGCTGCTCACCGCGGCCCCTAACGTACAGAGATATGTGAATGCTTTATTCATTTAGCATCAGCCGACTTGGATTTGGCGCACTTGCGGGCAGGCTTAGTCCCCTTGGTGCAGGCCTGAACTCGGTCGCAGTGCATTTCCTCCGGGTTGCGGTCACCGAAGATGATGCCCAGATCGCGCGCGGTGCTGACAATCTGGCTCTCGGGGAGCACAAAGCGGTGGTGAGCCACGGCTTCCTCAATCGGCACGTTGTCAATATTGAGGCCGTTGAGCACCACGGTCTTGCCGAAGTCGCGCTTCTCAATGAGCTTCACGGCTTCCACACCGAAGCGAACGCCCAGAATGCGGTCGAATGCGCAGGGGGAACCGCCGCGCTGGGTGTGGCCCAGCACACAGTAGCGGGTCTCGATGCCGGTGCGGTCCTGCAGGATGTGGCTGAGCTTGTTGCCGATGCCGCCCAGGCGTTCATCACCGTTGTCCTTGTTGTGCACGGTGACCAGCTGACCGTTCAGGCGGGAGCCTTCTGCCACCACCACGATGATTTCGCGCTGGCCGGTAGCCTTGCGGGCATTGATGCATTCAATAACCTTCTCCAGGTCATACTCGATTTCGGGGATGAGCACTACGTCTGCCGCGGCTGCGATGCCGCCGTAAAGACCAATCCAGCCGGACATATCGCCCATCACCTCAATCACCATCATGCGCTGGTGCGCATTGGCGGTGGTGCGGATGCGGTCGATGGATTCCGTAACCACGCTCACGGCGCTGTGGAAACCGAAGGTGTAGTCGGAGTCGGCGCAGAGGTCGTTGTTGATGGTCTTGGGAATGGAGATAACAGGCAGGCCTTCCTCGGAGAGCAGCTTGGCGGTGCGGGCAGAACCACTGCCGCCGATGACGGCCAGAGCCTCCAGACCGAGTGCGTTAATGGTCTTCTTGGCCTTGGCCATCACCTCGCGGTCCACCTGGCGGCGGCCCACTTTGTTGGTGACCACTTTGAAGTTGCCGGTGCTGGTGGTACCGAGAATGGTGCCGCCATAGGCGCGGATTTTGTGTACCTTGTTGGGGGTCAGCGTTTCATAACGGCGGCCACCTGCCACGGGCAGGAGGCCTTCGAAACCGTCATGGAAACCGATAACTCGCCAACCGCGACGATAGGCTGCAGAAACGTAGCCTTCAATCACCGCATTGATACCGGGACAGTCGCCGCCGGAGTTGAGAATACCGATAATCATGGAGTTTTGTGTGTAATTAAGATTGAGTAGTGGGGGCGGAGATAGCCCCGAAATAGTGAGCGCAGCACCACAGAGCGCGCGGGTGGTGGAAGAAGCTCTTCCACATGGTGCCCTTGAGGCCGTTGGTGGTGGTGCCGTCCTGGTTGCAGTAGCCGAACCACTCGCCGTGCTCCTTGTCCTGCAGGTGCTCGAATGACCAGTCATGGATGCGCTGGTGCCACTCGGCATACTTCTCGTCACCCGTCATCACATAGGCGAGGCAGGTGCCGATGAGGGCCTCATCGTGCGGCCACCAGAACTTCATGTTGTGCCAGTACTCCTGCACCGGTTTGTTGTACACATCGGTGTAGTAGAGCAGGCCGCCGTACTTCTTGTCCCAGCCGCGTTCCAGCGCCCAGTCAATCATCTTGCAGCCAATCTCAATGAGCTTCTTGTCGCCGCCGCGGTAGCGGGCTTCCTCGAGCACGAACCAGCCGCCCTCAATGTCGTGGCCGGGGTTCAGCACGCGTTCATCGAAGTGGTCGATGACAGAGCCGTCCGGTGCCACGTTTTCCAGCACAGCCTTGATGTCATCGTGCAGGAAAAGGCGCTGCAGGTCGTCAATGCAGCGGTCAATCCAGGCTGTGTAGATGCCGCCTTCATCGCCCAGGTAACGGCGCATTTCCTGCGCGGTGACCAGCATAATCATGCGGCAGCCCAGGTTTTCGCCGGGGCGGTTGCCGGTGCCCTTGGGCACCATGCGGCCGGGGGTGAAGAAGATATCAGCATACACGCCGAACCAGTTGCGGGCACGTTCGGCGCTGCGGGGGTCGCCGGTGGCGCCATAGTGAGCAGCCCAGGCGATGGCGGCGAAGCATTCGCTGTAGGCATAGCGGCGCATGCGGATGGGGGTACCATCTGCCGTTACGTGGAAATACAGGCGGTTAAGTTCGTGGTTGGCGCACTTTTCTTCCAGGAAGTTAAGGGCGCTTTCGGCGTATTTAAGCCAGTCGGGGTTCTTCTCAATGCTGTTGTAGCAGGTCAGGAGCATCCAGGCCATGCGACCCTGTGCCCACACGTTCTTGTCGGTGTCCACCAGCTCACCATCGGCTGCGTAGCAATGGTAGAGCCCCCCGTTCACTGTGTCCAGTGAACGGGGGAACCAGAACGGAACTACCTCATTGAGCAGCTTGTCTTTGTAAAACTCGCCAAGTGCTTTGGTATCCATGAGGAGTCGGTAGTAATGTTTTTACTTGTAGATAGCCCAATCGTAGAAGCCGATAGCCTTGAGCTCGCTCTTCAGCGCCTCGAGGGTAGCCTTGTCCTGCTTGCCCATGGGCAGGCGGGCCGGTCCGAAGTCCACGCCGGTCCATTCGCTCATGAGGTACTTGCAGCAGCCCATGTAGCCCTTGCCGGCGATGATGTTGATCATGGTCACGGAAAGCTGCTGCAGGCGGCGGGCTTCAGCCAGGTCGCCGGCGTCCACGGCCTTCATGATGTCATCGTACAGCTTGGGAGCATAGTTGAAGGAGGAACCTACGCCACCCTTGGCACCCGTGGCATATGCACCCAGGAACCATTCGTCCACACCCCAGGGAATGTCGTACTTACCACCCTCGTAGTTCAGGGCGTCCATGTACAGAGCCAGGTCGGGGTTGGTGAACTTCACACCCACAAAGGTCGGAATCTTCTTGGCGCAGGCTTCCATCACCTTGCAGGGGTTGAAGCCCACGTGGGTCAGCACGGGGATGTCGTAGAAGTAGAAGGGCAGCTCGGGGGCGCCGGAAGCGGCCACGGCAAGGCTGTCCACCAGCAGGTCGATGCTGCCGGGCTTGAAATAGCAGGGAGCGTTGCTGGCAGTAGCGGTGGCACCGCACTCGACGGCGTATGCAGCCAGCTCGCGGCCGTCGTATACGCAGTTGCCGCCGGTGTGCACGATTACGTCGATACCGTACTTCTTGCCGGCTTCACCCCAGGCAGCCATGTTTTCCTTGCGCTCTGTGAGCTGCATGTGGGCGGATTCACCGGTGGAACCGGTGATGAAAACGGACTTGATGCCCTGGCTGGCCAGGAACTTGGCCTGAGCGTCCACTGCATTCGGGTTGCAGCTGCCATCGGCATTCATCGGGGTGTGCGTAGCAGCACACAGACCATGGATCTTGAAAGAAGTTTCCATAATTGAGTTTCGTTGTTTGGGGAGATAATATCGTGTGACTGGAAAAATCCAGCCCTGTGATAGTTTTAGCGAAAATACTGCGATTTTGCAAGTAGAATCTGTCTGCCGGGCGAAAATGTGCTTATTTTTCCGCCTTCACGCGGCGGAAACGCAGCAGAATCTCGTCTTCGGGGCGGTTTTTTGCCTTGTTTTTCTGGCTGATGAACTTGCGGGCCTCGGCGGGAAGCCTGTCGTAGACGTGGAAATTGACCAGCGCGTGGTCATCATCCTCGAAAGTGACGCTGGCGAGGTATTTTTCGCCTTTTCGGGAGATTTCGACGGAGTAGGGTTCGTTTTCGTACTGCAGCCAGGTGTAGTGGAAGGTACCTTTGAAATTGCTGCCGCGCCAGCGTGCGCTGGTTTCATCAACTTCAACAAAGCCCAGTTTGTTCTGCTCCTGCCACTCGCCGATGGCGAGTTTGCGCGGGTCTTCAAACCAGCCGGGCAGCATGAGCGCCAGTGCAGCCAGCACAGAAAGGAACACGATGAGAAAAATCAGGCGGGTACGAGTCATATCCGACTGCATTCTAGCATATTCTGCCCGTTATGCAATCATCGATTGTGCGGCAGTGTCATTTTATGCATGAAAGAATTAGTATTGCTCAGGCATGGTGAGTCGCAGTGGAATGCCGAGAACCGCTTTACCGGGTGGGCGGATGTGCCGCTTTCAGTACGCGGCCGTCGTGAATCTGAGCTGGCAGGTCGGCGTCTGCAGGAGAGCGGCTTTAGCTGCCGGGTGGCCTGTACTTCGCTGCTCATGCGGGCTATACATACCATGAATATCGTGCTTGCTGCGCTGGATTGTGCCTGGGTGCCGCTGCATAAGGACTGGAGACTCAATGAAAAACACTACGGTAGTCTGCAGGGGCGCAATAAACACGAGGTGGAGCTTGAAGCCGGGGCTGACCTGGTACAGCGCTGGCGGCGGGCGTTCGATTGCCCGGCGCCGGCTCTTTTACCGGGGGATACGCGTCTGCCAGCGCTTGACCCACGTTATGCCGGCGTAGCTGCGGCGCAGCAGCTTACCACCGAATCCCTGCGGGATACGCATGCCCGGGTCCGGGGCTGCTGGGAGGAACTGCTGCGCCCGCTGGTGTACACCACCGGAGCTGTGCTGGTTGTGGCTCATGGCAACAGCCTGCGTGCGCTGCTTATGCACTTGCGGGGCCTCACTCCGCAGCAGGTTGAGCAGTTGGAAATCCCCACCGCGCAGCCCATCCGCCTGGTGTTCGATGATGATATGCGGCTGCAGTCCGGGGCGCAGGGTGAGGCGCCCGTTATCCGGGGTGTCGGAGCCTTGTCCTGAGCGGAATACGGCACCTGAAAAAGGCGCGAGGTTGACGCAGCCGGGGGAGGCATGCCATGCTGCGGGGCATGGCGATACGTATGAAAGAGTGGGGCATGCTCTCGTATCCCCGGCAGAGCGTGCATCTCACCGTGAATTCATTGAATGACTGGGGGCGGAGTGGCGCTTCGCTGGGGCAGGGAGTAGCCGCTGCAGGGCATGCTGCTGCGGAGCTGGCAGAGGCGATGCAGCGGGTCAATCGCGCAGGAAATGAGGCTGATATATCCGCCCGGCTGGTGGAGATAGGCCGTGAGACGGCTGAGGAGCTGAGCGATAAACCTGTGCGCGACTGGGACTACAGCTGGCAGCAGGCCTATACACCGCGGCTGCAGCAATTGCTTAGTGAGCTGGAGCCCGATGCCCGCGAGCAGGCCCGGCAGATGGGGGCGCACTACAGCCGGCAGCAATCGCTGCAGTCTCGCCGTGCGTACGAGGTGGAGCACATTCGCCGCGCACGGAAGAAATGGAGCGAACAGGTGGAGTCTGCCGTGCAGCGGGGCGATGCAGCTGCTGCGCGCCACTGGGTGGAGCAGGGCAGTCAGGTGTTTGTGCCCGAATCGGAGCTGCCGCAGCAGCTCGAACGCGTGCAGAGCCGCAGTCTCTGTGCGGGCTGGCAGCAGCAGGTTTTGCAGAATCCCGCTGCGGCGCTGGTGGCCTGGCAGGCTCCGGATGCCGAGCGCCCGTCCGACCCGGAGGATTTGCTCCGCGTGCAGTCCGGTATGGATGAAGCCCGCAACCGTCTGGCCTCAGAGCTGGCGGTGCAGCTGGCCGCAGCGGTGGAGCAGGGAAATGAGCCCGGGCCTGAGCTGCTGCAGCAGGCGGCTGTGGCCGGGGTGCTGCCACCGGAGCTGGCTGGGGCTCCGCCGCAGGCGCAACACCCGCTGGCGGTGGACGCCGCCTGCCGCTGGTTGCGCCGTATCGATGAGCGCGAGGCGGGGGATGATTCACGCCTGGTCACGGAAATTGCGCTGGCACCTATTCCTCTTTCGGAGCGGCGCATGCTGCTGCAGCGTGTGCAGGCTACAGCGGCGCTGCCGCCGTCACAGCGGGCAGAAGCCAGCCGCGTGCTCTGGTCGCTGTACCACGATGGCTGTTTCGGCTGCCCGGGGGATACAAGTGCCCTGCGTAGTCTCGGGCGCTTGCAGGATGAAGCGCTGCAGCGGCAGCAGAAATCGCCCGATGCGAAAGAATTGAACCGCTGGCTGGAATCGCTGCGCAGCAGCGGTGAAAACTGGCTTTGCTTCCAACCCGAATGATGCTTTTATGAATACCGAAGAACAGAACAAAACGCCTTTGCCCCTGCCTGTGGCTGCGCCGTTGCCGCTGGAATCACTGGCACCTCTTTCACCGGCTCCGGATACCGGGAGACAGTGGGAAAAGGGGCAGTACTGGAACCGCCTGCTCACGGGGGACCCCGCCACGGTACCGGCGGAGGCCCGGCAAAAAGCCGGGGTGGATGCTCCCTCTCTACCAGCAGAGGAACGGGATTACCGCCTTGTGTCCGCTATCAACCGCTCCTGGGTGGTCGACCACAAGGGGTTGAGCCGTGAGCAGGTGCGTAGCGAATGGCCGGTGCTGCGGCGCAGGGTGGCGCAGGAGCTCGATGTGCCCGATGATGAGCATGAGCTGTTCACCGCACTTTCAGTACAGCAGGCGGATGCCCCGCGCCGTGAGCAGGCCGCGCGGGCATTCCACCAGCAGTATCTCGCAGCACTTCGTGGTGAACCGCCGTCAGAAACAGAACCGGATGATGCAGAAATAGCTGCCGGGGCGCGTGCGCTGGGAGAGCGCAGCCGCGAGCAGCTCCTGCCGCTGGCCCGGACTCTGGCCGAAGGCTGGGAGTCCCTCCATGCGCTGGAGCACGAGAGTATTTCTCTGCCGGAACTGGTGCAGGGGGCACCTGTGCTCTGGCAGGCGGTGGATGCGCTGGCGGAGCTGGATGATGACGACCGTGCCCGGGTGTATGCTGTGGCGCGCTCTCTTGAGCCAGTGAAAGTGCTGGAAAGTGAATCCACCGGAGTGTTGCCGGCAATGTTGCGCAGCGCCCGGCGCGGTATGCATGAGCTGCAGCACAATGCTCTGCAGGGGGCGGGGCATATTGTCACGGCACTCACTCGCGCTGCGGCCGAGACGCTGGACTCCGACACCCTGCGCGGGGCATCTGTGGCGGCTGATAAACGCCTGCAGGTGCTGCATGAGCTGCGGCAGGTGGCACAGGAGGGGGTATTCCCCATCCGTCTGGACGAGGAGTGCGGTCTTGCGGGGCAGATGGCGGTGGATGCCGCCGGGGCGCTTCCCGGAGCGGCGCTCGCTTTCATGGGAGCTGCCGGGTTCGGGGCGCTTACCCTGGCCGGCACCGGTGGTGCCGTGGCCGAGGCCCGCAAGCGCGCCCCCGAAGGGCGGCAGGAGCTGCAGACAGCAGCCGGTATACTGGGTGGGGCGCTGCAGGCGGGAATCTACATGGGCATGAGCCGCATCGGCGCCCGCATGCTCGACCGCAGTATCAATGCCTTTGCTCAGGCCGGCGGGGGTGGCGCCCGTGCTTATTCACTGGCGGCGCTACAGGGACTGGGGACTCTCACCGCAGAGAACGCCAAGCTCCTGCTTGCGGGAAAAGCCGCGCAGGCAACCGGGCTGGGCTTGCAGGAACTGGCTGCCCGAATCGACCGGGTGGCCTCTAACATCGACTGGGAAGCCTTTGGTTCTTCCTTCACAGATATTGAAGCAAATATGCGGGAAGCCGCCATGAATCTGCCGTTTGTCCTCATTGCTGCCGGGCGGGCAGCGCTGCATCATTTTCGCGCACCCGACACCGTGGTGGGCGATGGAAGCCGCCTGGCCGAATGGGGGGTGGATGAAGCTACCCGCAACCGCATACTGGATGAACCCGACCTGCACACCCGCAGCCGCCTGCTGCAGCAGGCGCTGAGCAGCAGCAAGCGGTGGAGTGCTCCCGGTTCGCTGCAGGACCTGGCTTTGTCACTCAATCTTCTCAACACGGAGCAGCTGCCATTGTTCCGTCAGCCTGCGAAGGTAGCAGAGTTCCTGAATCTGCCACCGGAAGCCGCGGTGCAGCGGCCTGTTTCCCGCAGCAAAACGCCTGAAACCCCGGAGCAGATGCTGGATGTGTATGAGCACGCGACCGGTCGCCGGGCTCTGCCGCCGAATGCGGAGCGGAGCCTGCCTTTCGCCCTGTTGCTGGAGGAGTGGTCTCAACGCTCCGGCGGCTTGTCACGCACCACGCCGCAGGAGCAGGCGCGGCGCGAACAATATTACCGTGAGCTGAACCGTAACCAGTCACTGGTGGTGCCTGAAGAGGTGAACCGCATGGATTTCTTCCACCCCGGTCGCGAACAGATGGTGCGCACCCTCATGGCTGACCGCTTCAGCGAGATTGAGGCTCTTTCCTATCGTGCGCTCATGGTGCTGAACCCACTGGACAGCCTGAAAAACTCGTACAGGAATGCCGATGATGCGCGTCAGGCTGCGGAAAAAGTGCGACTCCGCATCGTTTCATACCTGCTGGATGCCTTTTCGCAATCGGTTACGGGGAAAAAGCCCGCGGCGGAAGCCTACGCGGAGTTCGACCGCCGGTTTGCGGAGATATTCATGAAGCGGAACAAGGCGGCAAGTCACCGGCCGTACTGGATGCGGCGGCTGACTCCCGGCGATTTCCGGGGAATGCATGATTTAATCAATACCACCGCTGTTCGTGAGCGGGCAAAGATGAACCCGATGCTGCTGGAATGCAGCCGGATTATGCTGGGTATGCGCCGCTGTGCGGAATCTCTCGTGGGGTTGCTGCCGCATTCCAATGCGTTTCAGGCGCAGCTCAGCAATGGCCTGAGCCCGGGAGATGCCTATGTGCGACTCGTGCAGCGCGAGATGCAGGAACGCTGTGACCCGGATATCTGGAAGCCCGGGCCGGCAGCCCCCGGCCCGACCCCGGAAAACCGCCGCCAGCGCAATGAGGAGATTCTGCGCCAGTATCGCGAGCTCTGCGGGCATGAACTGCAGAGCAGCCCGGATGGCAAGGGTAATACGCTCTGGCGCATCATGCGCCCGGATGGTCAGTTCACTTACTGGTATGCTGACCCTCAGCATGCGGTGAACGAGCTGGTGGGGCATACGCAGCTCATGTTCCTGCCACTGGGTAAACCTGACCTGGCAGGCCAGATTCAGCAGCTGTATGAAAACAAGCCCGACGGACCGCTTATCTCCTACCGTACCCGCCGGGGACTGCCACGTGCGACTGACCGCCTGACCGGTTTCGATAACCTGGGTTATGCCGCTGTGGATGATTTATGTGCCCTCTGGCATGGCAGAGTCACCCAGTTCGGCCTCGGGCTGGAGTTTGCCCCGGATATGTACCACTGGTTCATGCACCGCGGAACGAAGCTTGACCAGCGGCTCATGGGGAGTGGTACGGCAGATGACCGGTTTATCGCGCGGCGTGCGCATCAGTATACGCCACTGCATCTGGCGCAGACGCGTTTCTGCGTGTACTGGAACCGCCTGCTGAACTCCGGCTGGGTCCCGCCGGAGGAAGCGGCCGAGACTTTGGTTCGCCTGGGGCTGCTGAGCCAGGAGGAGATGCAGGGCCTGCAGCAGCTGGCAACACCGGAAGCGGTGGACATGCAGGGGAAGAAACGGGCGCAACGTATCAGGCTCAAGAGACAGTATCCTGGTGGCTTCCGGCCGGGTGATACTATAGCGAGGAATCACGTGCTGGCTCGTCGTCTGGCAGATCTGAACCTGGCCTGGATGCTGACCGAACTCCCGGAGTCCGGCATGCCGAGGTCGGTGCAGCAGTGGTTCTGCATGATGCCGTTCTGCCATTACTATGACGGAGCCGATGCTCCTGCTGCGCCGCCTCTGCCGCGGCGTATGAGCTCTGCTACAAGCCTGGAGATAGCTCGCCTGCTGCCGCTGGTGAACCGGCTGCGAGGGATGCGTGCGAGTGGTGAACAGCTGCCGCTGGCGGAGCTGATGCGTGGTGCTTACCGGCCGGATGCTGCTACGCGTTGCGAGCGCGGATGGTGCTACGCTGTGGGGGGCGAGGGCGCGTTCCGCGGGGCGGGGCAGTCATACTGGAACCTGCTGCAGGACCCGGAGCGTGGCCGCAGCCTGTTCCCGCCCGAGGCCCGTGAAGAACTGGATGACGCGCTGCGCCCCCTCTGCGGTGGGCGCGAGCCTGCAGAGGCTCTGCGCGAACTCAGCGAAGTGCTCCGCCGGTACCCGGAATTGCACAACTATGGACAGCTGGACCGCAGTAGCAGCGCGCTGCACCGTCTGGTGCCTGACCCCATGCCGGATACCGCGGAAACACCTCTGCACTACTCGCGCATGCCCAGCACTCATCTGGTCCGCCTGGTGCAGCCGCACGAGGATTTTCACCTGGAGCCGGCAGACGGACTGCCGCCGCACCTGCGAGACGATGCCCGCGTGCAGCCGGCGCTGGAATTGCTCTGTGCACTGCGGCGGCTGACGGTGGATGCCCCCTATGCAGATTCCCGGGGTATATGGTGGCGGGGAGAACTCTATGGTGGTCGCAAGGGGCAGCGTCCCGGTGGTCTTTCGGACAGCTGGAAGCCGGAAAAAGGTATGCTGATTCTGCTGAACTACTACCGGGATATCGCTATGGCTGCTGAGTCTCAGGGGAGTAATGGCCGTCTGGAGGTCTGCGGGGTACCGCTGGGCGGAATCCGACCGGAGGAGCTTCGCCCGGGGGCTCTGCAGCACATCACTATTTACCACAACAGGGAGCAGCCTGACCAGTTGGTGCGGCTCATGCCCGGCAAGCCCGGGGCGGCGAATCCCCGGGAGCGTGTGCCCTACGTGGTGCACACGTCCGATGGCGTGCCGCTGTTCCGCACGATGATGGCCCGTAATCCGGAGATGTTCCCGCGGGCACTGCACGGGCTCAACGAATACAAGCGGGGAAGAAACCGCTGGTACGACTACGAAATCACCTCGGAGGTTCGCGAAACGCGTCTGGATACACTACTGGCTGATCTGCTGGAGCAGCGCACTGCCAGTGCGGAGAGCTGGGAAGCAGCCAATGGGAGTAACCTGAGTAATCTGGAACTTATCATGCAGGTGTTTCAGGATGGCCGCCTGCCGTATAACCTGCTGGGCAAGGACCCCGCCCGCCTTACCCGCGGCGAGGCACTCACCGCCGAGCTGGCGCGTCTCTGCCTGCTGGCGGAATGTGGGACTGATCCGGCACCGCATGTCGAGGCATTGGTGCAATTTGCGGCTGGCTTGCGTGAAAGCGAGTCTGATATGAAGCAGCTGAGGCTCACGCTCCGCCGCCTGGTCTCGCCGTTCCCGAATCAGTATACCGAAGAAGAACTTAACCCCGATGCCACCGATGCTGGACGCAATTGACCCCATCTACCGCCGCCGGCTGCAGGACCCCCTCTGGCGTCTTTGCAACCTGTACTGGATTCAGAACAAGACTGGCCACATGCAGCGTTTTACCCCCAATGCCGCGCAGCTGAGACTGCACCGCAACCTGTGGCATCGCAATGTGGTGCTCAAGGCCCGCCAGCTGGGTATCTCCACTTATGTGGCCATGCTCATGCTCGACCACTGCCTGTTCACCCCGAACTTTCATGCCGGCATCATTGATAAAACTCTGCCGGATGCTGAGCAGAAGCTGGAGAAAATCCGCTTTGCATGGGAGCATCTTGATTATCTTCCGCCGCACCCCGACGGGACTGACCAGGCACTGGCCTGCCTGGGCTACCTCATCAAGCAGCAGAGCGGTGCCACACGTAAGGGCGGTTGGCACCCCGCTGCCGATGCACGCGGGCGACTCGCCTTTGCCAATGGCAGCGATGTGCGGCTGGGAACCACGCTGCGCGGCGGTACTCTGCAGCTGTTGCATGTGAGCGAGCTGGCCCATGTTTCAGTGCATGCACCCTGGCGTGCACGCGAAATACGCAGTGGCGCTATCAACACGGTGTCCGCAGAGGGGACCATCATTCTGGAAAGCACCCACGAGGGCGGCCGCTATGGGGTGAATTACGAACTTACCGCGCAGGCTATGGAGAACTCCGCCCGCGGTGAGCTCTCGCCACTCGATTTCCGCTTCTTCTTCATGAGCTGGTTTGATAACCCGGAATATGCGCTCGCCGGAGCCGCACGGTGGTCTGATACGCAGGCTGCCTATTTTGAGAAACTCGAGGGAGAACACGGCGTGCAGCTCAGCCACGCGCAGAAACTCTGGTATTCCCGCATGGAACGTACCATGGGGGCAGCCATGCGCCAGGAATATCCCTCCACACCGGATGAAGCTTTTGCCACCGGTAACGACGGCGCTATCTACGGCACCCAGATTGCCTGCCTGCGTGAGCAGGGGCGTATTGGTATACCCGGGGGCTTCAACCCCCAGGAACCGCTGTACACTGCCTGGGACCTCGGCTTGAGCGACCACACAGCCATATGGCTGGTGCAGAACTACGGTGGCGCGGTCTACTGGCTCAACCACTACGCTGCCAATCAGCTGCCGCTGGAGCATTTTGCCGGAAAAATCCGCGAGTGGGAGGCGCGTTACGCTCCCATAGCGGCTCACTTTCTGCCGCATGATGCTGCTCACCGAGACCCGCACGGCCAGTCATACGTGGAAAGCCTGGCTCGCGAGGGTATTCACGCAGTGCGTGTGGTGCCCCGCACTCCGGATATCTGGCGCGGCATTAACTCGCTGCGGGGTATTCTGGTGCACAGCTGGTTCCACCGCGACACGCTGCACCAGCGCCTGAACCTGCGGGGTGAGAAAGAACCATCCGGGCTCTCCTGCCTGGAGATGTACCGCACCGCCCCGGCCGGCGCGAGTGGTGCCTGCCGCGAAATGCCCGTGCACGATGCCTGTTCCCACAGTGCAGATGCCGCCCGCATGTTTGCCGAGGCGCTCACTCACGGCATGGTATGCCCGGTGCAGCTCCGCCACCGTTCCCGCCGTGCACGCATGTAACCATTTCCCCATGAATACAAAAGAAACACAACACCACTGGCTGACCGGTCTGCTGACCGGTTGGGGTATCAAGGAATCCTGGGCTAAGCTCATTGCCGGTGCCATTATTGGTGCCTGCGCCGCCGCCGGTTTCCTGTAAAGCAGTCCCGCATGGTATTTTGCGAGATGTCAGCGCCTGAGCCCGACTCAGGCGCTTTGCTTTATTGGGCTTGTTCCTCGCCATGGCGGCTGCGTGTCAGCCGGGCCTGCCGCTGTTCTCTTCGTCATGGATAAACATGTCGGCCAGCCGGCTTGACCCCGGGGGGGATTTTTTCTATAATGCGGGGCAGATGTTACTGGCAACTCCTGCATATAAAGTGTTTTTTACGATGGTACTACCGCTCGCGGCGCTGGCCTGCCTTTGTGTGGCAGTAGCGCTGTTTTACCGCGGGCTGGTGCAGCTGGTGCGTCGCGCGTATGTGTTGCATACCGGGTTGCACGCTGCCAGCGTGTTGCAGCGTGGCCGTGGCTATGTGCCGGTGTTCAGTTATGTCTGTACCCAGGGGAAGGAAGTTGATATTCTGGGCAGCGAGGAATACGAGACGGAAGAAGAAGCGCTGCAGGCGCGGCGCTCCCCTGTATATGAATTAGAACGCCCGGATGCCCCTATGGCGCGCAATGCTTTCTGCTATCTTACCACCCCGGTGCTCATGCTGGTGGTATCCTGGCTGCTGGCCGCGGCATCTCACTACCTGCTTGTGCTGGTTCCTTCATAATCCTTTTTTCGACAGATATGAACACATTGCCTGACGGATATTTCCTGCGCCTTGCGGCAGAGTCGGACTTCTCTTCCATCCGCGCCTTCTATGACCAGCTCATTGATGATCTGGCGCAGCTGCCGCACCACCCGATGTGGGATAAGGAGGGGCATCCGTCCGATGCCTATATCCGCTCTGCGCTGGCTGGTGGAGAACTCTGGGTGGCTGAGACCGGAGCTTGTGAGGTGGCCGGTGCCTTGATTCTCAACCACGCCGCCAACGATGGCTACAAACAAGTCCCCTGGCGGGTGCAGGTAGAGCCGGAGCAGGTGGCGATTGTTCATGCTTTCGGGGTGGCCACTTCGCACCAGGGCAGGGGCCTCGGTTCGGCCATGATGCACCATGTCATCCGCCTCTGCCGTGAAGCGGGTGACAAGGCGATTCGTCTGGACCTTATTGATCTGAACCGCCCCACGGAAAAAGTATATTTCAAACTGGGGTTCACTAAATGTGCGGAAATTGAGCTTTACTATGAGGAAGTGGGCTGGCAGCTTTTCCTCATGTTCGAGCTAGCCCTCTGATTCGCGTTATACAATAAGCGCACCCGGTTTCCCGGGTGCGCTCATTTCGTCTCTCTTTTTGTTGCTCTTTACAGAGCGGGTTTCTTCGGGGTGGGCTTGTCACCCGTTCCCTTGAAAGTCTTGTTCGGCAGCCAGGTCTGGTTGCGTCCCAGGAAGGCAATCTTGCCGCGCACGATGAGCTTTTCACCCTCGCGCCACATTTCGCAGCCGTACACCTTGCCCTTCGTCGGGTCAAGAATCTCGCCGCCGCTGTATGTATCGCCATCCTTTTCCAGGTCCCAGATGATGGTCAGACCCTTCACGGCAGGGCTGCCCTTGATCTTGGCCTTGGCTCCGGGATTCTGCAGCAGCTCTACGACACGGCCGTACACCTTGCCGTTGTGCTTGTACACCTGCACCACGCTCTTGGCTTCACCGGTCTCGTCGTCTATGGTGGTCCAGTAGCCGGTCACGTTGGCTGTGGCCTGCGCAATCAGCGCGCAAAGTCCCACAGTTGCAGTAAGCAGAAGTTTTTTCATGATTGTGTGTGTTTCTATTGGTTTGGTTGGTTTCTGCCCTCTATAGCCGAAAGCTAGAGTAAGGTCTACCCGGACTATACTTAAAATCTAGAGTATGGTCAAGCTTTAAATTGAATTTTTTTCAGAATTTAATTAAACGAGGTCCCAAATGACAATGTGCAATTGGTGAAAACTCCCTGCGCTCTCCGGGCGCAGCTCACTTTGTACTTCGTACCTCGTCCTAGTTCTGTTCCTTGCGGCGCTTTGCGAGGTTGTGAACAAAATAGAGCGGCAGCCCGAAGATAAGAATAAGGAGCAGGGGGGTGAAAAGGTAGAGATAGAGGCGGAGGTAGAGGGTACAGGTCGCATCGCCGGCATCGGCGCCGATTTTCCACCAGTGGTAGGTGGCGGGGGGATTCCAGACCACGGGCGAGGAGGGATCCAGGTGGAGGAGCCCGCGGCGGGCCATGGCAGCAGGATAACCACGGTTACTGGCGGTTACGTAGTATTCATCCGCCAGCGAGGCTTCGCCTACGCTGTCGTAGTAGCGGCCCAGTTCGTAGGGAGCAAAGGGGCTTCCGAGCCCGGAATCCGCATACTGGAGAATCTTGAGCCCCTCTGCCTGGTCGGCAGGCACGCCTTCGCCGAAAATGAGCATGGAGCCGGCTTTCACGGCAGCATCTGCATGTCCCTGCTGGGCTGCTGCGAGGTAGGCGTTCAGTGCTTCCTGGTGTTTACCCTGCTCCTGAAGCAGCCATGCCTTGTGGTAGAGAGCCGCAGGCACCTGGGCGGCCACAGCCTTGTCAAGGTACTGCTGGCCTTTGGCCTCATCTTTGGGCACACCTTTGCCTTTCAGGTAGGCATCTGCCACGACATAGGCCATCTGGTGGTCTTTCCCCTGGTCGGCAAGCTGGGTGGCGTAGTGCAGGGCCCTGGCTTCATCAGCGGTAGTGCCGAGCCCCTGCGTGTAGATTTTGAAAAGCTGGTAGGCAGCGCGTGTTTCGCCTGCTTCGGCTGCCTTCTCCAGCTTGGCGATACCCGGTGCGGCAGCCGGGGCTACACCAAGCCCGTTCAGCTCCATGTAGCCCTGCCAGTAGAGTGCTTCATTGTCGCCCTTGGCTGCGAGGTCGCTGTAGATGGCGTAAGATTTCTCATAGGCAGATTTAGCAGCTTCGGGGCTGTTCTGTCTGGTGTACAAATCACCCAGGATGAATGCGGCAGACGGCTCACCCGCGGCAGAAAGTCGGTTGAACCACTCCACGCTCCGGGCTATATCTGCAGGCACTACGTCATCGCCCTTCAGGAAAAGACGTGCCAGCATCCACATGGCTTTCTGGTCGCCACTCCGGGCTTTTTCGGTGAGGTTGGCAATGAGCTTATCAGCCCAGGCTGCGGCCTGGATGCTGTGCCCCTTGAGCGCATAGCGCAGGTAGAGCTGGCGCTGGGAGTAGGCATCTCCCTTTTCGGCATCTGCCTTCAGGTCGGCCACGCTCTGTTCCATCCGTTCATCCGGGCAGGTGAGCGCATCGGTGGGGGCGGTGTCGTTTGCCAGCAGGGGCAGGGCGAGCAGGGCTGCGAGAATCCAGGAGTGTTTCATGCGTCTGAAGAGGGAAGATAAGGCCACGGGGGCGATTGTTGAAAGAAAAACCGGTGCTGACAATAATCTATCAGCACCGGTGAGAGTAAATTTAGTGACGGTGCTCTTTACTCACCGCGGCGGAAACCACCGGAACGGTGGCCGCCTCCATTGCGGTTGAAAGGTTTGCGGCCTCCGAAGCCGGGCTTGCGGTCGCCGAAGGATTTGCGCTCACCATTGAAGGAGCGGCGCTCACCGAAAGACTTGCGGTCTCCGAAGGACTTACGCTCGCCATCGAAGGAGCGGCGCTCACCGAAAGGCTTGCGATCACCGAAGGACTTACGCTCGCCATCGAAGGAGTGGCGCTCACCGAAAGGCTTGCGATCACCGAAGGACTTACGCTCGCCATCGAAGGAGCGGCGCTCACTGAAAGGCTTACGGTCGCCGAAGGACTTGCGTTCACCAAAGCTGCGGCGCTCGCCGAAGGACTTGCGGTCGTTGAAAGAACGGGTGTCTTCGCGGCGGTTGCGGGGTGCGCGGCCAAAGGGACGGCGGGAATCCTCTCGCTCGGGCTCATAGGCTTCACCATCCGTGAACTTGGTGGCAATACCCAGGGCTTCTTCCTCAGTCTCGAAGTCGGCGGGGTTGAATACATAGCCCTCGTCCTCATCATCTTCTGCAGGCTTACCGGCGGCGGGAGCAGGACGCGGCTTGAATACCTGCTTGGCACCTACGAGCCCCTTGCGGCGACGCGGATTGGTGCCGGCCTGGGCAATCTGCTCGGCAGTCATCAGTTCGCAGTGGCCGGGTTCCAGGTCACCGCCCCACAGGGAACCGATGCGGACACGCACCAGCTTCTTGACGCGCAGGCCGAGGCAGGCGAACATCTGGCGCACCTGGCGCTTCAGACCTTGCTCCAGCACCACGCAGGCGCGGCGCGCAGACAAACGGGATACGTACTTGGCCTTGGCCTGCCCCTCCGGGATGCGGACACCCTTGAGCAGCTGGATGAGCACGCTGCTGTCGAAAGCCTGGTCAAGCGTGACCCAGTATTCTTTCTCAATCCCACCGCTGGGGTGAGCCAGGCTCTGGCCCATGCTGCCGTTGTTCGTAAAGATGATGAGACCTTCACTGTCGGCATCGAGGCGGCCTACGTAGTTTGCGTAGCGGTACTTGGCGGGCAGCAGGTCATATACAGTGCCGATGGCACCCTGCGCATCGCGGCTGCACACATAGCCACGCGGCTTGTTCAGCAGAATCACCACTTCTTCCTGAGGCACGGCGCGGCGGCCGTCCACTCTCACAAAGTCAGTCGGCATTACGCGCAGACCGGGAGTATCCACGGCCTTGCCGTTCACTTCCACGCGGCCTTCGGCAATGAGGCGGTCCGCGGCGCGGCGGCTTTCGTAGCCGCACGATGCCAGAAACTTATTCAGGCGCACGCTGCCCTCCGGGGCTGCGGGGTAGCCGTTATCTTCAGACATGATAGATTTCTCTATGTAAAATTAAGGTGACAAAAGAAGCCCCACGGTCGCCACAACCGGGGGCTCCAGAAAATGTGAGTACCCTCTCGTGAGGGGCGAATCAGGCTTCGAACTTGGTCTTGGGCAGGCCGATGGGGCTCTGACCTTCCTTCCACTGACCGCGTTCCTTCATGAGCTTCACGCGCTCGAAACGCTTGAGAACAGAACGCTTGCCGCCGACGGTACCAGTAGCCTTGAGTGTGGAGTGCTTGGACATAATGATGTGTTGTGTAAAGGTTAGCTCCGCATCACTGCGGA